>CAVVRJ010000016.1:0-228844 GCA_963750205.1 uncultured Planctomycetota bacterium | reverse complement strand
CCAGTCGAGGAAGGCCTTGGCATCCGCCTCGAATTTCGTGCCCGCACTGGTGATGGTCAGGGCGATGAGCAGCTTCTGTGTCAGAGCGTCGCGGGTGTTGCCGATGTTCAGGTGGATCGGCCCCCAGGTCTGGTTGTATTCCCAATGGCCCCATTTGAGCAGGATGCGCGGCTCGTCGGTAAAGTACCGCAGCCAGGAGCCCAGGGCATCGCCGAATTGGACACGCTGCTCGGGCGTGAGCGCATCGTAGATCCAATCGTAGGCCAGCGCATGATAGCCGAAGGCGCTGCCCTGGCGGTTGGCGATGAGGGAGCCGTCGCCCCATTGCTTGATGATGACCTCGGCATACGGGCGGGCGTCGTGTCCCTTTTGCCGCTCGATGAGATACGCGAGGCCGCAATCCATCAAGTCCTCGGGAATCGCCCAGGCGTTGGTGATGTACTGGATGCCGCCTCTCTTCACGGCCTCGTCGGCACGTTGTTTGACAACCGCGTAGTCCGCGGCCAGCGGCCCATCGCAGCGTCGAGCCACCTCCTGCACGTTCTCGATCAAGAGCCGCGGATGGGGGGTCTTGACCTGATATGCAGACTGGCCGAGGCTCACGCTCGCCGGCGCAATCACAACGAGGATCATGAACGACAAGACACGCGAAATCATCTTCATAATGCACCAATCACTCCACCATCCCCAAGGCCAACGGCCTTGAGGCTGCCACCCGGCACTCATACGATCTTCACAGGCGTATCATAGTCGTAGGGTGGGTTCTTAACCCACGCGTCAGACTGCGTCGATTGGGCAACGCGTGGGTTGAGAACCCACTCTACATAATCGTTCATCGGTCTTTTAGCCGGGTGCCATGTCCACGCCGCGTAGACATGCCTGACTCCGCAGGTCGGACATGCCTACGCAAAGCCGTAGGCATGGCACCCGCCGAATCAATGCATTTCTGACTCGTGGGCGGGACGCCCATGCTACGAGACTTATCGATCCTTCATCCAGACAATCGAGCTGACGGGGCGAAAGCCGCGACGGGGCGTGTCCGGACTGCTCTGCGACAGGCGATTGTCCCGCACGTAGTTCGGGACGGCTGTCAACGCGGAGCCGTCGGCCCAGGTGCCCTTGACGACCATCACGCCGGCGAGCAGATCGCTCTTCCATTCGGCGGTCAAGGCGGAATCGGGGGCCAAGACCTTGTCGAGACTCTGGTCCACGGCTTCGGCGCTATAGATCAAGGGACCATAGCGCAGGGCCACCTTTCCCATCGTGGCGGCGATCTTATCGCTGGCTTTGATTCTCTGGACCTTCATCGGCAGGACCAGCTCGATCCTATCGCCGGCCTTCCATTCTCTTGTGATTACCGCGTAGCCCTTGTCGATCTGGGGCGTGAGGGGCGTGCCGTTCACCTGTAGAGACGCAAGATTCTGCGTCTCTGCCGGTGCGGGCGTGTACAACTCGCTCGTCGTGCGGTTGGGCACGCGCACGTAAATCGAGAACCGCTTGGCGTTTTCGGGGTTGACAGTAATGGCGACCTTGCCGCTCCAGGGGTAATCGGTCTGCTGCACCATTTGGACGTTGGTGCCCGCGACCTTCTCCACGTTGATCGTGCTGCCGATGAACAGGTTGACGTAGAGGCCGTCCTTGCCCTTGACGTAGGTCCAAGTGGGGATCATCAGCAGCGTGCGCGGGATGTTGCCCACGCAGCACGGGCAAACGTGCCAGTCATAGCGGGGGCCGCGCGAGTCCAGCGGGTTGTCGTAATAGAAGTTCTTGCCTTCCAGATCGATCGAGCCGAGCAGGGCGTTATAGAGCGACTCCTCATACAGGTCCGCGTACTTGGCGTCGTGGTAGGCGAGGTTCATTTTGTATTGGAAGAAGATCAGGCCGCAGGTCGAACAGGACTCGTTGTAGGCGCTCTGACGCAGCGAGTAATTGGGGCCGAAGCCTTCGGAGGTCTCGCCGCTGCCGATGCCGCCCGTGACGTAATACTTCTTGTTGACCATGTTGTCCCAGAGGCTCATGACGGCGCTCTGGTAATCGACATCGTGCGTCTCGGCAGCCACGTCGGCCATGCCCGAATAGGTGTAGGAGGCCCGGACCGCGTGCCCGACGGCCTCGTACTGTTGCTGGACCGGGACGTGGCTCTGGTCGTATTCGCTGCCGCCCTTGCGGCTGTCGAGCAGGAACTTGGCCAATTTGATGTAACTATCGCCGTGGCTGCCCGGGCCTTCCATGTCGTTGACGAATCGGCCGAACCGCACCAGGGCCTGCTCCATTTCCTGGTGACCGTCGTACCAGTCTTTCTTGCCCGGGCCGAGGTTGGCGACCCAGCAATCGGCCAGCTTCTTGGCGGCGTTGTACAGGCGCTTGTCCGTGCCGTTGGTCAGCGTGTAATGATTGATGGCCGACTCGATGAAGTAGCCGGCGACGTACCCCTCGTGGTTGCCTCGCTGCGGCGGGTTCCAGCGCTGGGGCCAGCGATTGCGGTCGGAGAGCGTATATGCCGTCTGGAGGTAGCCGTCGGGTTCCTGGGCGGCCAGGATCTTGGGGATCCAGTCCTCCAGAGTGGCCTTCATCCTCTCCTGGGCCTTGATGATCTCCGGATCGCCGCGCGGATCGACCATCAGCGCCAGGCACATCGACTCCACCGTCTGATGCACCCAGGCGTTGGAGAAGACATAGCCCTTGTGACGCCCGTGGGCCTCGCCGCGGAGGGCCTTGGCCGCTTCGATGAAGTTGTCGATCCCGCCCTGGCCTTGCCGGAGATTCGGGTCGTTGATCTGGTCGATGCAATGGGGAATCCAGTGGACGATCAGGGCCTTGGCCCGTGAATTCCACAGGGGGCTGTCGATCTGGTATTCCTTCGTGTAGACCACATCCAGGCGGTCCGCCGGCGGCGGAGAGACCACTTTAACGAGCAGCGTGGACGAGGCACGTAGGGTGGGTCGGGCTCCCAAACGCGAATCGTTCGCGTTTGGGGTCCCGCTTGCCCCACCAGAGTTCTTCTCTGCTGTCAATTGCAGGACGTACGTGCCCTTCTCGGAAAACGTGGCCGTCGTGACTGCCGCTTTGGCGTCCTCAAACGTGACTGTGCCGGGCCCGGAGGCCTTGCTCCAAGTCACCGTTCCGGCGTCGCCTTTGAGCGCCTTGATCGTCCCGGACAAATAGGTCTTGCCTCCCAGCACCGTGTCGCGGTCGATGCCGGCCGTGACCATCGGGGGGAAGTCGGGCGACTTGCCGGAATCGTAGACCTTCCATTCGAGGATACCGGTCGAATAGGCATCGTTGGCGTCGATCTCCAGCCGGAGCTTGGCCGTCTGGACCTCGTCAAAGGTCGTAGTGTTGTAGCGGTTACCCGCCACGCCGAGCCCGGAGGCGTTGGTCACGGGGACGAAGGCGTCGCCGTTCCAATAGAGCAGACGCGAGACCTTGGGCAGACGAACACCTTGCTGGTCGTCCCACCAGTACACGTCGATCTTATTGGTGCTGATGGACTGGCTCCAATCGTACTGCACCCATTGCGTGCCTCTGCGGGGCCAGTTGCCGTACGACCCCCGGCGGTTGTCGCGCGAGCTGCGCGGATCGTAGCCGTCATTGAGGGCCGCCGGCGTGGTGTCGCCGGAGACGTAGGAGCAGGAAGGCTTGGCCACGACGGCGAGATTGAGGCCGCCGGAGGTGGTCTGGGCGTGCAGGGCAGGGCTTGCCCCACCGAACCCCGCGCAGACCAACAGCGCCGACACGAGACTGCAGGATCGTCTTACTCTCATTGGAGGTCTCCTCAGACTGTCACAAACCGTGTGCTGCCCCTTGCCTCGGGGGCGATACATCGTACACCAGTCTACCATAGTGCTTGCCCAAAACAAGTCGCGACCATACGATGTCCGTGTTCATCCAAAGGAACGTCATCGAAGGGGTCTGTATGAAGAGCCTGCTGTTTTTACTGGTCTCGGTTTTGCTGGTGTGCCTGCCGGTTCGAACCCGTGCCGCTCAACCGATCGAGGTTTCCGATCACCAGGTACGCGTCTCGGCGGGAATCCTGGAGCGCATGATCGATCTGACGAACGGGAATCTGAGCACGACGCACCTGCACGTCGATGGACATGATCTGCTGACGGGGCCGGCCACCGAAGTAAGCTTCACCGTCACGCGGGCCGAGCCGAACGGCAAGCCGAAAGGGCTCGAGCCGGGTGAAGGTGGCACCATCGACAGTGTGAAGACCTTCAATCCCTATCCGGGCCACCATAACGATCCCGCCACGTACGATGACACGGCCCTCGGCCAGACGACCCGCTGGGTCGAGCCGATGCGCGTGGGCGCCAGTCAATGGGCGGATACCTTCCTGCTCGCAACGCCCGAAGTCTCTACGCCGGCTCCCGATGTGTCTCGGTTGACCGTCCATGCGCGTGCTCGAAGAGAGAGTGCGTTGGACGGACTGGGCCTCACGGTCATCTATGAGGTCTATCGCGGCGCGCCGGTCGTGCGCAAGTGGGTGGAGGTTGTCAATGAGGGCAGTGTTTGGCGCAAGATCGAGAAGTTGACGATCGATGACTTTGCGCTGGCTCCGAGCGTTTCCGAACGCGTGCCGCTGACTCCCGACGGCTATGGGGTTCCGACGAGCATGGTCGGCTGCACCTCGGCCGACGGCGCTTTCGGTGTGATTGTGGCCAGCGAGATCCCCTCGGGGCTGCGGACGATCGCCGGCACGGGGCCACGGGTTATCACCCGGCGATCTTCGAGTGGGTGCTGGGACCGGGCGAACGATTCGTCTCGGAGCCGGTGTTCCTCTATGCTTTCAGCGGCCCGGTGGAGCAGACGATCTCGGCCCGCTCGACGCCCCTGGACCGCACCGTCGAAGGTCCTTTCCAGGACTTCTTATCGCAGCACATCGGCATCATCGGCCCGCGGCTGTCGTGTGATGCTCCGCAGTGGCTGACGTGGGCCACGTTCGGTCCGGACCTCAACGACAAGATGATCCGCCGACAGGCCGACCGTGCGGCCCGGGCCGGGTTTCGTGCAATTCCTCATGGACGACGGCTGGCAGCGGGACCGGCTCGGCACGGAGCCGAACCCGGCCCGATTTCCGGATTTCGCGGCCACCGCGGATTACGTTCGTTCTCGTGGTCTCAAGCTGGGGCTGTGGCTTTCCTGCTTTCGCGATCCGAATTCGCCCGACCGCAAAGCCATGCCCGACGCTCGCTCGCTGCCTGTGGTCACCCGGCTGGGTGGCGTCGCGATGAGCTTCACCACGCCCTGGCGCGAGTTCTATGCCCAGGACCTGGCCCGGCTGCACGAGCGTTACGGTGCCGTCTACTTCAAGCAGGACTTCAGCAACGTCATCTACGGCGACCTGGCCGAAGGTCATCCCAATCGCACGAGGAAGGAGTCGGTTCTGCGCGGTTTGCGGGGATTGCTGGAGGCTCAGGACCGTCTCCGGGCCCTCGCGCCCGGCGTGATGAACGAGATGACCCACGAGATTTACTGGGATACCCCCGGGGCCCCATGCGACTTGGCTGCGTTGAAGCACGCGGCCCGCTATCACGTCTCGCCCAATGCCTGCCGCGGCCTCGCCCCGCGTGCCCGGCCGGGCCAGCCCGCGCCCGTCGTGGACCCGAAAAAGCTGCGGGCGGAATTGATCGCCGCCTGCTACCAGGCCCGGCAGATCTTCTACTCGCATCGTGGCCTGCCGCTGTATTGCCTCGAATTCTACGGGGCGGCCACGGAGGATCACCAGGGCAGCCTGACCCCGGAGGTCCAGGATCGGCAGGTCGTCAGTTGGCTGCTCGGCGCCCCGCTGGTTTTCTCGGGCGACCTGAGCACGCTTTCCGATGAGCACCTGGCGCACTATCAGAAGCGTTTTGCGTTGGTCAACCGCTTGCATCGATCCTGGGACATCTATCACCACTTTCAATTCAGCGGGGTGCCCGCCCCGAACGACGACGATTGGCATTGGTGGGGCAAGCTGAACGACGACGGCTGCGGCGCGGTCGTCGTGGTGCGCGGCAGCGGCGGCGCCGAACGCCGGGCGATCAACGTTCCGTGGGTCCGGCCCGAGCGGCGGTACGTCGTGACCGCCTGCTTCGGCGAGCGGCGGCTTGGTGAGTTCACGGGCCGCCAACTGCAATCTGCGGGCGTGGAACTGACGCTGTCGGTGTACGGCCAGGAAATCCTCGAACTGGCGCCTGCTCAGTAGATTCTCCCACGGATTCGCAGGAGTTCGTGCGGCACTTTCCACTCTGTCATCCTGAGGCGAAGCCGAAGGATCCGGCCACCGAAGGGGAGGTTTCTCCCGTTCGATGCCCAGATCCTTCACTCCGCTACGCTCCGTTCAGGATGACAAACGGGGCACACGACCTAAGCACGGTCCGTATTACTGCCCCGCCGGATGGCCGAAGGCGATGTCGTCGATGAAGATCAGGCCGGCGCCGCCTGGAGCGGATTTCGTCTTGTCGCCAATACCGATGCTCAGCTTCTTGATGCTGCTGGTCTTGACGCCCGCCGCGGTGAACTTGCTCAGCGGAATGCTCCACTGCGTCCAATCGTCCGTCGTGAGAATAGACGAATCGGGATAGGTCACCGTGGCCTTGTGACCGCTGCTGTCCTGTACGGCGATATAGAGCGTATCCGGCGTGTTGCCGGCGGGCTGTGCAATGCCCAGCGAGACCGACTGCCAGGCGCCGGTGACGGTGCCTGTGGTGGCGACGGAGGAGAACTCCGCCTGCGGTCACCGCTCCGGACTGGTGACTGGTCACGGCCAAGCCGATGTAGACGTTGGCGCCCATCGTAATCGTCTGCGGGTTCCACGGATTCGGCGTCCAAGTAGTCCCGTCGGTCGAGTAGTAGGCGTTGAACTGATTGCCCTTGCGTTCGAGCTTGACCCACACCGGGATCGGGAGCGGTGGTCTGCGAGGTCGGCAGCGTCAGGGTCGTGTCGCTCGTGGCGGCCCCAGCGGCGAGCAGCCGGGCCTGGAAGTGCACGCCGTTGCCGGTGCTGGCCAGCGAATAGGCCCAGGACGAGCCCGCGTCCAGGCTCTGGCGGATCATGACGCCGGCTTTGGCCCAGGCGTTGGTGTTGGTGAGATTATCGACCTGGGCGATGATCGTGCCGTCGCCGGTAAGCTGCTTGTAGACGAACCGGCCCTGGTCCGCCGTGTTGTAGATGTCCGTGCCCGTGCCGCTCATCACCATATGACCCCCAGAGGTCTCCGTGAAGCCGACCGGCTGGCCGTGCACGTACAGCGAGAGCGTGTCGGCCCCATCCACGGTCCAGTTCTGGACGGGGGTGAAGTCCGTGCTGGCTTCGCTGTAGATAGGGCGTCTTGACGTTGTTGTATTCCAACGGCATCGACTGTTTGCCGCCGTGGACGATCTTCTGCTCGGCGAACGGGGCCGCCAGGTAGCCGACGGCCGAGCCGCTGCTGCCTGTCGCTCGTAGCCGTCGATCCAGGTGTCGTAGATGCGGTTGTCATCGTCGTTATAGCTCTCGAAGTCCTCCACGACGAGGTATTCCTTCGTGGTGAAGCTCCAGACGTCGCCGGTCCAGGTGTTGGGCGTCTTGGCGTTGTTGACCTCGGCGACTTTCCAGTAGTAGGTGGTTCCCAGGTTCAGCGGGCCGGGATTGAAGCTATCGCTGCTGACCGTCTTGACGCGGGGCTGTGCCATTGGCCACCGCCTGCTTGTCGGTGCTGAAGTAGACCTGATGCGAGGCCGCCTCCCGACCGGGCCGCCAGCTCAGCATGGTATCGAGGGCGACGCCCGTCTGGGCCGACCGCCGGGAGCGGCGCCCGCGGCAGAACCGGAATATAGTAGAACCGCACCTCGCTCAAGCCGTATTGGGCCAGCACGCCGCCCCAGTTGCTGTTGATCGTCAGCCGGACGTACTTGGCGACTGGCGCCGGCGAAATCCACCGTGGTGTTGGCTGTGTAAGTCGCGGCACCTGTAGGCCCGGGCAAACTCAAAATCGCCCAGCTTCGTCCAGGTGGCGGCATCGGTGGAGTACTCCACCGTCACGCTCTTGGCCCCGAAGCCGAGGACCGACTCCAGCAACTGGTTGGAATTCCAGACCAGCAGGTCGATCGAGCTTATAGACTGGCGTCAAACTGGTACTGAATCCACGCCGGCTGCGCCGCACCGTGGCGCTGAGCCACATCTGCGTCGGATCCGTCGCATGCTGATCGCTGGCGTTCAGACCCGAGCCATCGATGGTCTTCTCCGGTCCCATTCCATCAGCTGGCGCTCGACGCGGTGGCCGTGACCTTCTGGATCGGATAGGCATACGGCTCGACGGTGAAGGACCAGACGTTGCCCTTGAAAATCGTGGTGCTCGGCGCGGCGTTGACTTCGTCGACGCGCCAGTAATAGGTCTGGCCGAACGCGAGTAGGCCGGCCGGATCGAACGTGTTGGCGTCCTGGGCCTGACCGGCCAAAACGGCCAGCGGCTTGGTTCTGTCGGCGTTGCTGACGTCGTCCAGGGAAGCCCCGAAATACACGTCATGCTTGGCCCCCGTCAGTCCTGGTGTCCAGCTTAAGACCACGTCCTGGGCCACGTCCTGCGTTTTGTCGCCGGGACCGGGATTTTTGGCCGTGGTCGGTTTGGACAGCCCCTGATCTCCATCCCACCAGATTTCATCGACGTAGATGCGGGTGGCTTGGCCGGACCCCGTGGGACTGATGGGACAGGCAAAGATCATGCCGTTCAGGGAGCCTGTCGCCGCCGTTGCGAACGGTATGCCACCTTTCACAAGGTCCGCCGCAGTGGGCAGCGTGGGCGCGCCCGCCGGTCCCGCCGCCTTGCTGACATACAGGTCGAACGTCTTGGCCGCATGGTCCGCCACGATCCAGACGTTGTACCATTGGCTGCGGGCCAAACCGGTAGTAAGGGTGGTCGCGCCATCCGTGGTCAGCAGGTCGTACCCAGTCCCGTTATCCACAAGACGGAATCCCGCCGCCACCGTCTTCGGGTCCGCGGTGTTCGTGCTGTTGATGGGATTGGTCGTCGCATCGGCGATCAAGCCCATGTGGGAACGCACCGTGCCGCCCGTAGGCATCATGAACCGGAAGAACCCGATGCCCGTCTCGCCCTTATCGATCGGGTTGGTGATGCCGTTGAACCCGATGGCGCGGGCCAGGGTGCCGGAGCTATGACCAATGACACTCAGGGTGACGCTTCCATCCTGCGTGGGGAGGGAGGCGTTGCCGGTGGCTTCGCTCTCGGTATCCAAGGTACCGCCCAGGACGCCGTTGCAGGCCTGGCCGTCCGGATTGCCCGTCATGCCATCGAAATTCGCTACCAGTTTCAGCTCTGCCCGGGCAGCTGTGCGCCGCCAGCAGTACGACGAGAACGCCCATCAGACTCTTGATCGATCGGCTCATCATCAGACCCTCTCAAAGACACCCGACACCCGTATTCTCATGATCGTGACGCTGGTGGCACACCTCCACCCTCTGGCTTGCCCAGAGCAAACCCGGGAACTCCTTTACCCTTCACGTATTATACCAAAAAAGCTCCAGAGGTTAATATCCCGAGGGTCAGATAATTCAACCTGGAGAAGGTGTCGCTAGGCTTTTTCTTGTCTGCCGGAGCAAGGGGGCGACATTCCTGCCATACCGCATATCTGCCGCCGTCTTGCTCTACGGCAGGCGCGAAGGGAGTGTATACTGTTGTCGCGATCTTTAAGGAGCACCATAATATGAAGAAGCTGATCCATCGCCGTGGTCGCCACGCTGGCGACCGGCACCTCGGGAATTGCGAATCTGCAGGCCCAAACGCCGCCGCCATCCGCGGTGGACTTGCCGGCGGGTGTGAAGGCGGTTTGGGACCTGGGCAAGGCGTACCACGAGACGACGCCCACCCGGGAGCGGATCTGCATCAACGGACTTTGGCGGTGGCAGCCGGCGGAGGCCAAAGCGGAGCAGACGCCCACGGCGAACTGGGGCTATTTCAAGGTCCCGGCGTGCTGGCCCGGCATCGGCGACTATATGCAGAAAGACTGCCAGACGCTCTACACGTCATCCGAGCTGGAAGGACCGCCGGCTCGGCGGCATCACGGCGGCCTGGTACGAGCGCCAGATCGCGATCCCCGCCGATTGGGCCGGCCGTCGCGTGGCGCTCAGCATGGAATACCTGAATTCCTTCGCGGCCGTGTACCTCGACGGCGCCAAGGCGGGCGAAACCCGGTTTCCGGGCGGCGCGGTGGACCTCACGGTCGGTCTGCCGTCCGGGCGGCACCTATCGGCTCAGTCTGCTCGTAGTGGCCCTGCCGCTCAAAGGCGTCATGCTCTCCTACACCGATAGCGCCTCGGCCCGGGAAGTGAAGGGCTCCGTCGCCCGGCGGGGCCTGTGCGGCGACGTCTACCTGGTGAGCACGCCCTCCGGGCCGCACATCGCGGACGTGCGGGTGGACACCTCGGTGCGGAAGCAGGAGATCACGCTCGATGCGGCGGTTGAAGGACTCGCAGCGGATGCACAGTACGCCTTTCGCGCGCGGATCATGAAGGACGGGCCGCACGATCAAGGAATTCACGAGCAAAGCCGTTCCAGGCGAGCGACCTTAAGGAAGGCCGCATCGCGACGACCGAGAAATGGATGCCCGACCAGCTTTGGGACATCCACACGCCCCAGAACCAATTCGATCTGGAGGTCTCGCTGGTGGACGCCGGCGACACAAGGACGCCCTCGACACTACCTGGACCGGTCCGGTTCGGGTTCCGCGAGCTGTGGATCGACGGCCGGGACTTCTACCTCAACGGCACGCGCATCTTCCTTTGTGCCCTGCCGGTGGATAATGCCGGCGTGAGCGCGGCGCTCTCCACCTACGACGCCGCCCGCGAGAGCCTCAAGCGTCTCAAGAGCATCGGCATCAACTTTGTCTACACCCACAACTACGGCTGCGATCCGGGCTCGCACCTGGGCTTTGCCGAGATTCTGCGGGCCGCGGACGACGTAGGGATGCTCGTCTCGTTCTCGCAGCCGCATTTCAGTCACTACGAGTGGCAAGCCGCCGACGCCGACCGCAATAACGGCTATGCCCGCCATGCGGAATTCTACGTGCGCGCCGCCCAGAACCATCCTTCCGTCGTGATGTACGCGATGAGCCACAACGCCACGCGGCTACAGCGAGGACATGAACCCGGACATGATCGACGGCATTCACGACGACCGCGACCAATGGGGCATGCGGAACGTGAAGCTCGCCTTGCGGGCCGAGGCGATCGTGAAGCACATGGACCCCAGCCGGATCGTCTATCACCACGCCTCGGGCAATCTCGGCTCGATGCACCCGATCAACTTCTACCCGAACTTCGTCCCGATCCAGGAATTGTCCGACTGGTTCGAGCACTGGGCGACGGTAGGGCGTCAAGCCGGCGTTCATGTGCGAGTATGGCGCCCCGTTCACCTGGGACTGGACGATGTATCGCGGCTGGTACAAGGGCCAGCGCGAGTTCGGCAGTGCCGTCGTGCCGTGGGAGTTCTGCATCGCCGAGTGGAACGCCCAGTTCTTCGGCGACAAGGCCTTCCAGATCAGCGAGGCGGAGAAGACCGACCTGCGCTGGGAGGCGAAACAGTTCCAGGCCGGCCGGGTCTGGCACCGCTGGGACTATCCCGTCCAGGTGGGCTCCACGCAGTTCGACGAGCGCTACCCGGTCTTCGCCAAGTATCTCACGGACAACTGGCGGGCCTTCCGCACGTGGGGCGTGTCCGCGATCTCGCCGTGGGAGTGCGGGCACTACTGGAAGCTGCGTCCCGGCGTGGACCGGCGCCGCCAGGAACTTCAAGGTGGATTGGGACGCCTTGCAGCGGCCGGGATTCAGTCCGGACTACAGCGATCAGCGGTACGAGCGGATGGACCTGGCCTACAACGTCTCCGACTGGATCGCGACCGAGGCCGCCCAAGCCCTGATCCGCAACAACCAGCCGCTGTTGGCCTACATCGCCGGCAAGCCCGCCCGCTTCACCAGCAAGGACCACATCTTCCGCCCCGGCGACATCGTCGAGAAGCAGATTGTCGTCATCAACAACTCTCGTGAGACGTGACTGTCGTGCAGATTGCACCAATGGTCGCTGCAACTTCCCACAAGCGATGGCCGGCAACGCCACGGCGGTTGTCGCCACCGGCCAACGCGGAGCGCATTCGGCTGCGCTTCGAGCTGCCGACCACGCTGGCGCCCGGGAGCTATGTGCTACCAGGCCCAGTTCCAATTCAGCACCGGCGAGACCCAGACAGACAGTCTCCCCATTGATATCCTGCCGCTGCCGACGGCGGCGGTGCCGACAGGCCGGAAAGATCGCCTTGTTCGACCCCAAAGGGGAGACCGGCACATTACTGAGTAAGCTCGGCGTCCCGGCTCGATCCGTGGAGCCGGACGCCGATTTGTCCACCTATGATACTCTGATCGTGGGCAAGGCCGCCTTGTCGGTCAGAGGGCCGGCGCCGGATATCCAGCCGGGTGCGCGACGGCCTGAAAGTAATCATGTTCGAGCAGACACCCGAGGTTCTGGAACAGCGGTTCGGCTTCCGCGTGGCGCAATATGGGCTGCGGCAGGTCTTTGCCCGCGTGCCGGACCATCCTCTGGTGGCGGGACTCGCTGCCCAGCATCTGCACGATTGGCGCGGCGCGGCGACGATCCAGCCACCACGACTGAAGTACGAGATGCGGCCACGCTATGGGCCGACTATTCAATGGTGTGACATTCCGGTTACGCAGGTATGGCGCTGCGGAAACCAAGGCAACGTCGCCTCCGTCCTGATCGAAAAGCCCGCCTGCGGCGACTTCCTGCCGATCCTTGATGGCGGCTTTGCCCTCCAGTACAGCCCGCTCCTGGAGTACCGCGAAGGCAAAGGCATGATGCTCTTCTGCCAGATAGACGTGACGGGACGCACCGAGGCGGAGCCAGCGGCGGATGCACTGGTCCGCAATCTCCTGCGGTACGTATCGGCTTGGAAGCCGGCCCCACGCCGCGAGGCCGTCTACGTCGGCGACCCTGCGGGCAAGAGCTATCTCGAATCCACCGGCGTATCTCTGTGTTCCTATGAAGGCGGGAGCCTGTCGCCCCATCAAGTCCTCATCGTGGGTCCGGGCGGCGGACCGAAATTGGCGGCCCAGGTCGCGGACTGGATCAAAACGGGCGGCAGCGTCCTGACCCTCGGACTGGACGAAGCGGACACGAATGCGTGGCTGCCTTTCAAAGTCACCATGAAGAAAGCGGAGCACATCGCGGCCTACTTTGAGCCCTCGGGCATGGATTCGCCGCTGGCCGGGGTCGGGCCGGCGGATGTTCACAACCGCGACCCGCGCCAATTGCCTCTGGTCACGGCGGGGGCCCAAGTCGTGGGGGACGGCGTCCTCGCCCAGGCGGAAGGAGCGAATGTCGTGTTCTGCCAGCTTGCGCCCTGGCAGTTCGACGGCTCGACGTCCAACCTCCGCCGGACGCACCGGCATGTGTCCTTCCTGGTTTCGCGGCTGCTGGCGAATCTGGGCGTCTCGGGCTCGACGCCGCTGCTGGACCGCTTCCACCAGCCCGTAGACACGGCGAAGCCGGAAAGGCGTTGGTCGAATGGCCTCTACCTCGACCAGCCCCAGGAATGGGACGATCCGTATCGGTTCTTCCGCTGGTAGCGAAGAGAGAAGATGAAGATGCACGCAGATCTGGAAGATGCCCGTATTGCTGGCGGCTTTGGTTGTGTCGGCGGCGGTCGCGGCGCAGGACGGTCCGCCGTACACGACCTACGGCAGCTTCGCGGAGTTGATGGCAGGCGAGAATGCCCGGTATCCGAAGCTCATCCGCGTCTCCGAGCCGGGAACGAGCGAGAACCCGATCTACACCGGCTTCTTCTTCTATCAGTGCCTGCAATTCGATCCGACGGACCGGTACATCCTCGGCATGAGAGTCCATTGTCAGAACCGCGACGTTCGCCCGACCGACTGTGCAGAGATCGGCGTCATCGATCTGCAAGACGGGTACAAATGGACCCAGATCGGCGCGACGACGGCGTGGAACTGGCAGCAGGGCGCCCGCCTGCAATGGCGGCCCGGCTCGGAGGAAATCCTGTGGAATGACCGCTCGGACGATGGCGCCGGCTACGTGTGCCGGGTGTACAACTTCAAGACGGGGGCGAGACGAACCTTGCCCCGGCCCATCTACACGCTGTCGCCCGATGGCACCTGCGCCCTGACGCACGATTTCGAGCGGATGAAGCATGGCGGCACCCCCTATGTCGGGATCAAGGACAAGTACGCGGACCAGTACGCTCCCAAGGAAACGGGCATCTGGAAAATGGACCTGAATACGGGCGACGCCGTGCTCCTGCTGAGCCTGGAGAAGATGGCCCGGATCGCCTATCCCCAAGGCCCGCCCTCCTCCGGCTGTCTCTACATCTTCCGCGAGGGCTGGAACCTCTCCGGGTCGCGCTTCATCGCGTTCGTCAAAGACCCCCAGAACAACTTTGACAAAGCCTACTCCCTGAAGGCCGATGGCACGGACGTTCGCTTCCTGTACGACCAGCCGAGTCATCACGAGTGGCAGGACGACCAGACCCTTCTGGACGGCCGCGGCTATTATCTCTATCGGGACGACGGGACTGGCAAGGCGCAGGGCCGGCTCTTCAATCCTCGTACAACGGTCACGCCAGCTCGATCCCCGGTCCCGGCGGCGACTGGCTCATCTCCGACACCTACGCCATCAAGGGCTACCAGTACCTGTTCCTGTTCCACAAGCCGACGCAAACGGTTCGTGCTGCTGGCCAAGCTCAAATCCACCGCCCCGGACGGCATCTTCCGAGTAGACCTGCATCCGAGGCTTAGCCGGAATAGCCGGATCGTCTCCATCGATGCCACTCACGAGGGCCTGGGCCGGCAGATGTACGTCCTCGACATCGGCCCCATATTGGATCACCCGCCTTCCGCGACCACGCGCCGGTAGCTACGCAGACCACGCGCATGTAGGGTGGGGCTTGCCCCACCGAATTCCTGCGCATTCGCCGTGTCGGTGGGGCAAGCCCCACCCTACGCCGTCTCTATTGCGTCTGCCTCTGATAGATCGCGCACGTAATCCACTTCGAACCGGGCGGGGAACTCGGTGGCGGAGGGATCGCCGCCGGAGGTGCCGCCGATGGCGAGATTCAGGATGATGTAGTGGGGCTGGTGGAAGGGGTTCTTGGCCTCTTCGTCCTCGTTGACGGTGTCCTTGAGGTCGGTGGAATTGAGCAGCAGGTTGTCCACGTAGAGCTTGATGCTCTTTTCGTCCCAGTCCATCCGCCAGACGTGGAACTTCTTGGACCAATCAGGATCGCCGAACTCCGTGAGGGGCTTCTTGCTGTCGATGCCATTTGGCCGTCCCGGGCTGCTTGGAGCCCCAGGCGACGTTGGCCAAGAGGATGCCCCTGTAGTATTCCATGATGTCGATCTCGCCGCCCTGGGGCCAGCGGCCTGCGACGCCCACCGTCCAGAAGGCGGGCCACAGACCGGGCCGCGTGTCGATCCGCGCCCGCATCTCGAACCGGCCGTACTGCCAACTGTGCAGACCCTTCGTGGTCACGCTCGCGGAGGTGTACTCGGCGGATTCCCGGCTCCCGCGGCGCTTCCCAGCGTCGGCCTGGGCGTCCGGGATTCGGCTTGCGCTCGCGCCGGGCCTCGATGATGAGCATGCCGTTCTCGCACCGGGCGTTCTCCGGCTGATACCATTGCAGCTCTCGGTTACGCACGAAACCGCGCTCGTAGGTCCATTTATTGGGGTCCGGCACACCGTTGTAGTTGAACTCATCCGCCCAGACGAGCTTGTACGAGGCATCGCCCGTATCGGCGGCCGGCGTCTTCTGCTCCTGCGCCTGGACCGACGAAAGAGCCATAAGAACGAGACTGCTGCGGTAGAATCTTCATCGACATGATTTCTCCCCTTTAAGCTGACTACATAATGTGCGAAGTGTCGCTGGTTGCAGTGTCGATCTGTAAATCTGGAATCACAAATCAACCATCCCTGACTTCCTCCATCCTACTTGCGACCAAATGCCGGTACTTGATCCGATGCGGGGCGTCGGCCTCTTTGCCGAGCCGGCGCTTGCGGTCCGCCTCGTAATCGGAATAGTTGCCTTCGAACCACCGGACCGTGCTGTCGCCTTCGAACGCCAGGATGTGGGTCGCGATGCGGTCGAGGAACCACCGGTCGTGGCTGACCACGGCGGCACAGCCGCCGAACGCTTCCAGGGCCTCCTCCAGCGCCCGCATCGTGTTGACGTCCAGATCGTTGGTGGGCTCGTCCAGCAGCAGGACGTTGGCGCCTTCCTTGAGCAGGCAGGCCAAGTGGACGCGGTTGCGCTCGCCGCCGGAAAGGGCGGTGACTTTCTTCTGCTGGTCCGTGCCCAGGAAATTGAAGCGGGCGACGTAGGCCCGCGAGCTCACGTCGAGCTTGCCGAGCCGGATCGTGTCCATGCCGCCGGAGATCACTTCCCAGACGGTCTTGGCCGGGTCGAGGGTGTCGCGGTCCTGGTCCACGTAGGCCAAGCGGACGGTCTCGCCGATCGCGATTGTGCCGGAGTCCGGCTTTTCCTTGCCGACGATCATCTTGAACAAGGTCGTTTTGCCCGCGCCGTTGGGGCCGATGATGCCGACGATGCCGCCGGCGGGCAGGTCGAACGACATATTCTCGAAGAGCAGCCGGTCGCCGTAAGCCTTGGAAACGTTCGTCGCCTTGATGACCGAAGTGCCCAGACGCGGCCCCGGCGGAACGTAGATTTCCAGGTCCTTGTCCTGCCGCTCGCTGTCCTGGCTCAGGAGGGCCTCATAGGCGTTGATGCGGGCCTTGCCCTTGGCCTGGCGGCCCTTGGGCGACATGTGAATCCACTCCAGCTCGCGCTGCAGGGTCTTCTGCCGCTCGGACTGGGCCTTCTCCTGCTGCTGGAGCCGCTTCTGCTTCTGATCGAGCCAGGAGGAGTAATTGCCCTTCCAGGGGATGCCCAGGCCGTGGTCCAGCTCCAGAATCCAGCCGGCGACGTTGTCGAGGAAGTAGCGGTCGTGCGTGACGGCAATCACCGTGCCCGCGTATTGCTGGAGATGCCGCTCCAGCCAGGCCACGGTCTCGGCGTCCAGATGGTTGGTCGGCTCGTCCAAGCAGCAGGATATCCGGCTTCTGCAGCAGGAGCCGGCACAGAGGCCACGCGTCGTTTCTCGCCGCCCGACAGGACGCGGATCGGCGTATCCCCCGGCGGGCAGCGCAGGGCGTCCATCGCCATTTCCAGCCGCGCATTCGATATCCCAGGCGTCCAGATGGTCGATCTGCTCCTGCAACTGGCCCTGCCGCTCCAGGAGCTGGTTCATCTCGTCGTCGGACATCGGCTCGGCGAACTTGTCGCTGATCTCGTTGTACTCCTTCACAAGATTGACGACCGCTTGCAGGCCCTCTTCCACGACCGCCTTGACGGTCTTGGCCGGATCGAGCTGCGGCTCCTGCTCCAGGAAGCCCAGCGTGTACCCGGGCGAGAGCATCACTTCGCCGCTGAACTCCTGGTCCACGCCGGCGATGATCCGCAGCAGCGAGCTTTTGCCCGCCCCGTTGAGGCCCAGGACGCCGATCTTGGCCCCGTAGAAATAGGACAGCGAGATATCCTTCAGCACCACTTTCGTGTGGTACGATTTGCTGACTCGCATCATCGAGTAGATGATCTTTTCTGCACCGTTGCTCACGCAGAATCCCCATCATCGGATCAGAGCCAACGAGACAAACGCCCCGCATGTCATTGCGAGGACCGCGCAACGCCTGCCCCTGCGAAGGCAGGGGAAGCAATCTCAATCCACCGGATGAGAGATCGCTTGGGTTCGCTCACAATGCATCCTGCACGTGGGCAGAACTATACCGGCGGAACGCAAGGTTGGCAAGCTCGTTCGCAGAACCATACGTTTGCGCGAAGTGTCAAGTTTGGAGTTTCAAGGGTCAAGCAAGCAGAACCGCCGGCAAGCCCTCCGGCTTCAAACGCCGCACTTCAAACTCGACACTTTCCACTTGAGACTCCTCCTGAATTGGCTTTGTTTCGCACGCCCAACCCCAGCGGGGGTCTGCCCGCCTTGGCCGACCGGGGCCAGTCCGCACCCTCCCCCGGAAATTGGGTTCGTTTCGCATATTTCCTGGGACCGCCAATCTCCCGATTGGCCGTCATTACGTCCTCGCGGCAAATTGGCTTTGTTTCGCATCTTTGGTGTGCGGCAGACTCCCGACCCCAGGGGCGGGCGGCCAAAGCGGACGGCGGGCCCGGCCGGGAATTGGCTTTGTTTGGCACGGTCGCCTCGTTCGTAGTGACGCCGCCAGGCGTTTCTGGCGGACGGAGGAACCACCAAACGCGGAGTCGGGGCGCTCGATTGGCTTCGTTTCGCGCGAATGGCCGTCGGCCGAGTTTGCCGTGTGGAGTGTGAAGTTTGAAGCTCGGACCACGGACCACTGCCTTGCCCTCTTGACACTTGACACCTCCAACTTGAAACTCTCTTCCAATTGGCTTTGTTTGTACCACCGACCGGGTTCCCCTCGGAGCCCCTCTTGGCTTGACACTTCCAACTTCCCACCTGCCACTTCTCCCCGATGGACGTTTCTTTGCTCCCGTCCCCTCCGCGGAGTCCCTGACCCCGCGCATCGTCGCGGCCCCCTCCAGCGGCAGCCGCACTCTATAATAGACGTCTCTCGATGTCTGTATGTTATACAAAAACCCAAAATACGGGAGAAATGCTCATCCCTAAAGCCAGTCCAGCCCGGAGGGCGAAAGAGGGACCCCAAACGCAGAGTTTCGCGTTTGGGAACCCAGGCCATAGCCCAGCAATTCATTGCTGGGAATCGGGGCAGGAAACGAAGCGAGTCACGCTAGGGACGAGAGGGTCTCCCCAACGCGACGTATCGCGTTTGGGAACCCAAGAACGCCTGTGGCTGCCGGCATCCGGTGAAGCCGGGCACGCCCCCGGCGGTCGTGCGGGGGAGGTTTACCGCTCCCCGCCTGCGGGGGGACAAGCTTGGGGCGGGAGCATGGTGACCGGAGACGATGCCGTGACAGGCTGGGCGGCAATCCCCTTTGCCCAACGCCTGCCCCTTTGCCCCCTCGATCTGCTAATTGCTGATTTGGAGGCTGATCCTCGTAGTCCCCACCAAGGAACACTCCCCGTTAATTGCTAATTTGAGGGCAGGCCCTGCGAAGCCCCGCTCCACGCTTGGGTGGGGCGCAGAGCTGTATAAGAAGCTGCAACGGCTGTTGCCTTGAGCAACGACCCCGCAGACAGCCGCGGAATTCCTACCCCGAGATCAGGTGCTGATGCCGCAGAGGTTGATGGGGAGGTGCTTGGCGTAGCGGAGGAAGTCGGAATCGGTGGTCAGGATCTGGAGTTCTTCGAGGGCGGCCACGGCACAGATCAGGAAATCGATGGTTGAACCTTGGACACCCTTGCGGCGGCATTGGTTGCTGAATTCGGCGGCTCGCGTGAAGTGTTCCGTTCTCAGGGAGATCTCCTCGAAGGGATCGAGCACCTTGCGGAGAATCTCGAACTGCGCCGCGTTGGGCACGCCGGAGAGAAGCTCCTGTCGGATCGGCCCGATCAACACGACACGCCCCTCCCGGATCAGGTCCTCAATCAAGGCCGCGAGGTCCTTGTCCGGCGCTTGCGCCGCAGCACCTTCGACCAGACGCAGGTGTCGATGAGGACCCTCATCATCTCCGGGCGTCCTTATAGCAGTAGGCGGGATCGAACTCGATCTTGCCGATGAGCTTCAGCACGCCGAGTTGCTCGCGCCGGGCGACGTACTCTTTCAGGGCCGCCGTGACGGCTTCCTTCTTGGTCTTGTGGCCGCCCACAGCTTGGGCTTCCTCGATCAGGCGATTGTCCAGGGCCAGATTCGTAGCCATAATCAGCTCCTTTCCACACAAAGCATAACACATGGAGGTGTGTGGATCAAGAGCAAATCCCGCGAAGGCCGCAGAAAGTGTGCGAGGAGAGATTCTACAGCGCCTGCCCCTTTGGCCCCTCGATCTGCTAAGCGCTGATTTGAGGGCTGATCCTCGTAGTCCCCACCAAGGAACACTCCCCGCTAATTGCTAATTTGAGGGCAGGCCCTGCGAAGCCCGCCCCCCCAGTATCCCCACCTCAAAATAGCGGGTTCTTCTCCGTTTGATAAATTACCCGAGTCTCGGGACCCGATCCCTCAGGAAAGAACTCAGGCTGAACGTGAGGGAATTCTCCTTTCGCGATGGGGATCTTCTTTCGCCCGCTTCCATCTGGTTTCATGATGTAAATGCCGACCCCCCGAGGGCCTTCCCGGGGCAGGGCAATATGGCGAAAGACGAGCAAATTCCCATCACTTGACCAGGCGGCCACTCCTTCCGCGGTTTGCTTTCGGTCGGGAAAAAGGGGCTCGGTCAAGTCTTTTTCCTGCCCCGAGGCCGCGTCAGCCAACACAACGTGAAAGGCCCCGCCTACATTCCGCAAAATGGTGAAGCGGGAGCCATCGGGGGAAAGCCGGGGATCATAGTCTCCCTGGCTGATGCTCTCCGATGGAGCGTCCGCGGCCTTCTGCGGAAAAGTGATTTGGCGGGCGTTAGAGCCATCCCGGTTCATCAGCCAAATACCCTGCAAGCCGCCGCGGGGTCCTGGATTCGAGGGGAACACGATCTTGTTCCCTACTTCGTGCGGGTCCGACAGTTGATGCAGCGAAGGTGGCGTGGGAACCTGGGTGGTCAATCCGGTCTCGACGTCATACCAATAGAGGTGGGCTCCTTTGCCCGAGCGGGTGGATGCAAAGATGATACGTTTCCCATCTGACGAAAAGCTGGCATTGGCATTGACTTCCCCAGGCACTGGACCGGCGATGGTTCTGGTTTCAGTTCCACCAAGCTGGAAGAGACCTATCTCGGTGTTCGCATAGCCCTTGCCTTCTACTGCCAATCCGTCCTTGCCAGGATTGTTGTAGGTTGTGAAAACGATCCATTTCAGATCCGGGGATACACGCGTGTGAGTGATCTGCCGTTTAGGATCGCTTAGGATCAGTCCTCGGTCACTGCCATCCATTTTGGAGACCCAGACGCTGAAATGATCGGTTGGGTCTATTCTGATCTTGTTGCCCAGAGACTTCTCGCGAGCTGGCCGGCCGTCACTCGGAGCTGGCGCGGGCTGCTTTAGTTGTTCGAGCAGACGATCCAACTCAGCCTCAGCTTCGATAGCTTTACCAGCATCGATCAGAGGTTTGATCGTCTCTTGAAGCGTCTTCACAATGGCCGACGGATCGCGCCCCTTGGATGCCCATGTTTGCACACCCTCCTTCACCAGCTCGACTTTGGCAGTTATACGTTGGCGGAACGCAGCAACAGAATTGCTGTCCTTGCCTGGGCTTTGGTCGGCAGAACGAGTCGATGAGGAAGGGCTGTCAACAGCGTGCGCGAGCACAAGCAGGCCGGCAATAACGAGTGGGATTGAAATGAGAGTCTTCGTCTGAGTTTGCATCGGGTGCCTCCGGCGACTCTGGTCGGCACTTTCCATTTACCAACGACCGGCTACGCCACCGGCCCGCGCAAGCATCAGTATGACACCACGCGGCGAGATTGTCAAACCCAACAACTTCAATACCCCCAGGCGACGAAGGGGAACTTCGAGGGTCAGGGGGAACTTCGAGGGAACTTCGAGGGTCAGCCCTCAAGATACAAATTAAGGTGAGGCACATGCAGGAAGATATTCGAGGTGTCCCCGAGGCTACCATTTGGAGACGGCAAGAGCCACCGGGCGGGCCCCACTCCTCTCCCCGCTTGCACCCGTAAAGCGCCAAACGCTTCCGACAGTCCTGTTCTGTGCAGCCCTGGTCTTCCCGGGATTGGCGCGGGGTCCTCAGGATGCCGCGGCGATGGATTCGAGGTGCTCCCAGCGCGCGAAGGCTTGGGCGTGTTGGGCTTCGAGCTCGGCCAGGCGCTTCGTGGCGAGGATGACGTTGTCGGGGTGGCGATAGAACGCCGGGTCGGCCAGTTGTTGGTGCAGGACGGCCAGCTCGCCTTCCAGCGACTCGATCAGCGCCGGCAACGACTCCAACTCCCGGGACTCCTTGAACGAGAGCTTCCGCGTTTGGCGGGCCTTGCGGGCTTCCTGGTAGAGCTTCTTCTTGTCAACCTGGGGCTTCTCGGGCGCGGGCGCTTCCTGGCTCTGCTGCCGGCGCCAGTCCTGGTAGCCGCCGACGTACTCTGCGATCGCGCCGGCGCCCGTGAAGACCCAGGTGCTGGTGACGACGTTGTCGAGAAACGCCCGGTCGTGGCAGATCAGCAGCACGGTCCCCGGGAAGTTGACCAGCAGCTCTTCGAGCAGTTCCAGCGTCTCGCTGTCCAGATCGTTGGTCGGCTCGTCGAGGACCAGGAGGTTGGCGGGTTGGGTGAAGAGCTGGGCCAGCAGCAGTCGGTTGCGTTCCCCGCCGGAGAGGTAGCGGACGCGCGTCTTGGCCCGCTCCGGCGTGAACAGAAAGTCCTGGAGATAGCCGATGATGTGCTTGCTCTTGCCGTCGATGGTCACGGTGCTCCCGTTGGGCAGCACGTTCTCCCAGACGCTCTTATCCTCGTCGAGCTTGCGGCGCAACTGGTCGAAGTAGGTGATCGACAGTTGCGTTCCCTGCCGGACCGTGCCCGTCTGCGGCGTCAGCTCGCCCAGCAGCAGCCGCACCAGCGTGGTCTTGCCGCACCCATTGGGTCCGATGATGCCGATCTTGTCCCCCCGCGTGACCAGCGCGTCGAAATCCCGGATGAGCAGCTGGTCGTCATAGCTATAGCCGACGCCCTTGGCCTCCAGCACCATCGCGCCCGAGCTCTGGGCGTCGCCCAGCTTCAACCGGGCGGTCCCCAGCTTTTCGCGCCGGGCCTGACGCTCGGCGCGCATCTTCTGCAGGGCGAGCACGCGCCCTTCGTTGCGGTGGCGCCGGGCCTTGATGCCCTGGCGAATCCAGACCTCTTCCTGGGCCAGCTTCTTGTCGAAGCGTTCCCACTCCTTCTCCTCGGCCTCGAGCGTCGCCTGCTTGCGTGCGAGGAACGTGTCGTAGTCGCACGACCAGTCGAACAACTGCCCCCGGTCGATCTCGATGATCCGCGTGGCCAGCCGGCGCAGCAGCAGGCGGTCGTGCGTGACGAACAAGAGCGTCTTGCCCATCCCGAGCAGATAGTTCTCCAGCCAGGCGATCGCGTCGATATCCAGGTGGTTCGTCGGCTCATCCAGCAGGAGCAGGTCGGGCTCGCACACCAGCGCCGCCGCCAGCAGCACCCGCCGCTTCTGACCGCCCGAAAGGGCCGGGTAATCCCCGTCGGGGTCCAGGCCCATGCGGGTCGTGATGCTCGCGATTTCTTCGAGCACCGACCACGCCCGATGGGCGTCCAGTTGTTCGTGCAACTGGTGCAGCCGGCGGTGGTCGGGATCCCGATGCGCCGCCAGCCGCGCTTCCTCGCGATGGTAGCGCACCATCAATTCGCCGCGTTGGCCCAGGCCGCGCGCGATGATCTCGAAGACCGAGCCCTCGAGGTCTTGCGGGATCGTCTGCGAGAAGTACGCGATCTTCAGTCCCGCTTCCGCCTGCACGGTCCCCGCATCCGGGACGACCTGTCCGGCGAGGATCTTCATCAGCGTCGACTTGCCGGTCCCGTTGCGGCCCAGCAGACCGATCCGCTGGTGCTTGTCGATTTGCAGATTGACCCTCTCCAGCAGCGGGGGCCCGCCAAAGGCGATACTGATCTCTTGCAGCGATACCAAGGCCATCGTATAGAACCATCCCGCATCATGTCGATTCCAGGGTTCCGTCAGCGACCATACCCCTCTATTATCCTACCACGCCCGCCGCCCCAACGCAATTCCTGCCTCCCACGACCGGCCCTCGCGGGCCACTGTGAATTCACGGACACCAAACTCACTCCCGAAATAGGTATGGCGCTCCCGGAATTCCCAAGGGAACACTTCCCGCTGATTGCCAGTTTGAGGGCAGGCTCTGCGAAGCCCCCGGCCCTGCGAAGCCCCCCGGGCAGTGTCCTTCACGTTGTCTTAAGGTTCCACCCTTTACATTATTCGATAATGCCCGTCGTGGGCATAATGTGCTGACGAAAGCCATGCTGGAATGTCTCCAGAAGGCAATCGTCCCAACAGTTTGAAAGGGAAACGACCATGATGAAACCACGACACGGGGAGAAGGGTGCCCAAAGACGGCGCGTCGCAGTTGGGAAACCCAACGACGGTCTTCACTGCGATCGGAGTATAGATAACGTTGATTTCTATGACCATGTACCAGAAGGAGTTATCAGATGATATCAAACAGCAGATTCACGGTCATGGCCGTTCTTCTACTTCTGACCATATCCACGGCCAGCGCCCTGGAAAATGGATTGGCGAGAACGCCGCCTATGGGATGGAACAGTTGGAACAGTTTTGGTTGTGACGTCAACGAGACGCTGATCATGGAAATGACCGACGCCATGGTCCATGCGGGCATGAAGGACGCCGGATACCAGTACATCGTTATCGATGATTGCTGGCAGGTGGGTCGCGATTCGGACGGCCGCATTATGGCCGCTCCGGATCGTTTTCCCTCAGGAATGAAGGCCCTGGCTGATTATATCCATTCCAGAGGTCTGAAGTTCGGTCTCTATTCCGATGCCGGTACGCAGACCTGCCAGGGTCGCCCCGGCAGCAAAGGTTACGAGGTTCAAGACGCCCTGCAATACGCCGAATGGGGGGTGGATTACCTGAAATATGACTGGTGCAACACCGCGGGCCAGGACGCCAAGGAATCCTACACCGTCATGCGGGACGCCCTGGAAGCGGCGGGAAAACCCATTGTCTTCAGTATCTGTGAGTGGGGATTATCCGAGCCCTGGACCTGGGCACAGGATGTCGGAAACCTTTGGCGGACCACAGGGGATATTACCGATGCCTGGAGCAACGCAGGAGGTGGAATGAGCTCGCCGGCGGGGGGTGGAGGATCTCCGCAGGGACCTCCACCCGGAGGAGCGGGCGGTCCTCCGCCTGGAGGTGGACAGGGTGGCCCATCACCTATTTCCATGGGGCTGGGATTTTTGCAGATCCTGGACAAGCAGGAAGACCTGGCGAAGTATGCGGGTCCCGGGCACTGGAATGATCCGGATATGCTGGAGGTGGGAAACGGCGGCATGACGATCAAAGAATACCAGGCCCACTTCAGCCTGTGGGCGATTCTGGCCGCGCCTCAGTGGCCGGAAACGATCTTCGAAACATGTCCCCGGAGATTCAAGAGATTCTGACTAACCGGGAAGTGATCGCGGTCGATCAGGATCCCCTGGGAAAACAAGGACACCGCCTCAAACTCGATGGTGACAAGGACATTTGGATGAAGGAGCTGGAGGATGGCAGCCACTGTGTCGCATTTCTCAACCGGGGAGAAGATACCCTGGCAATGACAGTGACCTGGTCAGAGATCGGGCTTTCGGAGACACAGTCGGTTACGGCACGTGATCTGTGGCTGCATACGGATCTGGGAACATATTCGAATCACTTCGACACCTTGGTGAATGGTCATTCGGTTGTCATGGTGAAGTTTCAAGACAAGGAATCAAACGGGGAATGAAGTGGCGGCCCCGGCACGGGTGGGGACTCAGAGGGCCCGCCCTCAACTTAACAATTAGTGAATCAGGGGATGCCAGGGACGGGCAGTTGTGACATGGCGTGCGTGGGGGCCTCACCCGGTTCCTCGCGCCGCCACACCCCGTCTGTCCTTGTGGTTACGTCCCGCCAACTCTCCGTTGGTACCCGGAAAGCGACAAACGCGTAGGACCGGTCTTGCTGCCGCTGTTTGGTCATCCACCCGAGAAGCAGTGTGTCTGCATGGGCATAGAAGCGAGTTTCAGGTGGTAGGGTGTGCACCGCACACCACCTCTCGTTACCAGGACCTTTTATTGGTGTGCGATGCACACCCTACCAATCTGACACTTGCGCAGAAACGCCTTACGGCGTCACTACAAACTTCAGCCGCGGGTCGGCGAGGTCGAGGCGGTACATGATCTGGTTGTATTCGTAGTAGGGGGTCGGGTGCGGGTTGCTGGAAAAGGTGTTGACGTAAGAGCCTTCGAGGTAGATCACGCGGCCGCGGGCCTGATCGAAGAAAGGGTGTTGGGTCGGGTTGTAGAAGTCGTGGGCGTCGCCTTTTTTGTTGGCGTGGGTGATGATCTTGTGCGCCTGGACCCACGGGCCTTCGGGCCGGTCGGCTTCGCTGTACCAGACCTCCCCGAGCACAGTAGCGCCGAGGACCTCTGAGGCGATCATGATGTACTGCCGGCGATAGTCGTTCCAGAAGCAGGAGCAGTTGCTGAGCACGATCCTCTTGCCGTTCTCGGCGTCTTGCAGACGCAGCGGCGATTCCGTGTGTTCCATCTTGCCGGCGTCGACCAACTCCTCCTGGTCCTTGGCGCTCAGGGGGGGCGTGCCCTTCTTCCACGCCCACCTGAGCTTGCCGGCGGCGTCGCGGTCGAGCTGGACCTTATCCTTGCCGCCGTAGCGTGTGCCCGGGGCCAGGCAGGTGTAGCCTTCGTACGAGGAGAGGTCGAGGTAGGACTTCCATTCGGCCTTGACGCGGAGCGCCGGATAGGGGGCGGTGAAGTAGATGTACTCGGCTCCGTCCTCCTGCTTAGCACGGAAAGGGTAGCCGGTGGGCACGAGCGGCGGGTCCACGTCCACCACCTTGAGCTTTTCGAACATGTCCTTCTCGTCATTGTAGACGACGAAGCTGTTCTCGAGAACAGCTCCCAAGCCTTGGCGTCTCTGGAACCAAGCCAGCATGCGCTCCCGGCCCGATTCGTCGGGCAGAACGACCAGGCCCGCCAACCAGACTACACCCTCACCTTTCATGGGAGCCATCGGCCGGGCGAAACCATCGGGGCCGATGAAGTACCGCAGATCGATCCCGATGGACGGGTCGATCTTCTCGGGTAGTTCGGTCGTGGCCCCGGTCATGGCGAAACCGCCCAGGGCATAAGATAGTCGGTTCGTGTCGCCATAGAGCCAATAGAGCTTGCCGCGATAGATCGCGGTCAAGATGCCGTCTTGGCCGGTCACTTGGGCATTGAGGAGTGGCTCCGCAATGGGCGGCTTGCGGCCGAGCAGGACCGTGTTGCGGTAGATTCCCTGGCCCGTGATGCGGTAGAGCCGCTCGGCGATGTTGAGGCGTTTGATCTTGAGCTTGGCACCGGCGCCGGGTGTGGTCTGGAGGCTGACGCCGCGGATGCCGAAGCCGTCCGGCGGGAATTCATAGCCGTGGGCGGAGACGCCGAACCAGACTTTCTTGTCCATCAGTCCCGGCTCGTCAAACGCGATCAAGCCATTCGAGTCGGTGTAGTAGCGGACGCTGCTGGTCGTCTGCAGCTCTACCATCGGGACGCCCCGGCCGGTCTGCTCGTCCACCACCTCGATGGCGAAGTAATCGCTCGGTGACAAGGACTTCGATGCGCCGGGACGGACGCCCGTTAGAACGAGTCCCACGAATAATGCGATCCTGCATCTTGTCATGCAATCTGTCCCTTTACCATGTCCAGGCACGGTTCTCAGTTCTGGGCCGACACCTCGTACACCGCCTCGTTCAATGCGCTCCACTGGCCATTGTCCAGGATGCGCGTCTTGATCCGCGTGGTCTGGGTCAAGGGGACGGCGCCGGTATAGAGGACCGCGTCGGGGGAGAGGCTCGGATCGCTTTTCGGAACGCTCACGGACTTGACCAGGGCCACGGAGATCAGGAAATCGGAGCTGGTCGTGGAAGCGTTCAAGCCGTGGATCGCCAAGAGATTGTTACCCGCGTGGAGCAGACCGATGAAGGGGGCGATATCGAAATCCACGAAGCTCACCGCCTCCTCGCGGGCGTGACTGTCATTGGCCAAGGAATTCCACAGGGGCGTTCCGAGGAACTTGTCCCGGGCCACCTCGACGCCGTTGAGATAAGCGACGAAGCCGTCGTCATATCGCACCCGCAGGATCAAAGTGGTCAGGTTCTGCAGGTTGCCGGCGGTCAGGGTGAACGGGATACGAATGTAGCAACTGCCGTTGACGCCGTACATCTGCGACCCGACGTCCATGCTGAAATACGGTTGATAACCCACCCCTTGGTCGTACCCGACGCCGCCGGTGCCGCTGGTCCAGAGCGTGTCGTTGTAGGTGACGTTTCTCCAGGCGGAGCCGATGTCGCTCGTCGGGACGAGAACCCGTTTGGCCGCCTGCTCGGCGACGAACGTGTTGGTCGTGTCTGGGGCGGCAGTGCCCCCGGAGGGACGCGGGTCGTTGCCGTCGAGGGTGTAGTAGATGATGCCTCGCCCGTTGGGATTGGCGAGCGTCAACACGGCGCCCGCGACGATCGGCCCCCCGTGCTGCGCGCGCCGTTGGCCAGCAGCGTCGGCGGATCGAGGTCCGGATAGAGGTTCTTGGTGCGCAGGAGCCGGATCAGGGCGTAAGAGTTGGCCGTATTGTGGATGGCGGGAATGTAGTTATTGATGACGTTATCCCGCTCGACGACCCAGGAGTCTTCCCGCGTGAAATAGTAGTTGGGACCGTGCGGGACGGGCGGGTAGAGGATGTTGTCGATGTCGGTGAGCGGGTTGGGCTGCTGGAGTGTGCTGCCGTAGGGCGTGGTCATCTTGACGTCGCCCCAGCGGGCGGACTCCGCCACGATGGCCTTGTCGATCCAGCTCGCGACGTTCGCGGTCGCGCTGCTGCGACACGCCGACGCTCAGGGCGCCGTCGTTGAAACAATGCTTGTAGACCCGGTCGGCGAAGAGGAGGCGGAACTCCGCGCTGGTCCGCAGTTTCAGGAAGACATCGCCGGCTCCGCCCGTGGAGTCGATGCGCTGGGCGGCCCGGCCGTGATAATCCAGGACGATCTCCTGGTCCCAGGCAAAGAACCGGAACTTCCCGTCGCCGCTCTTGGCGTTGGCGGCGGCGTACCCGTTGTGGAAGGGCCAGTCTTCCGCGTCGCCGTAGAGGTGCAGGAGGAAGTAGTCGGCGAAATTCTCCAGGTCGAGATACTGCTGCATCTGCGTATAGCCGGCGCGGGTGGAAGGATCGAGGGCCATCATCGTGTTCCAGCGGGGGCCGGGGGTCGCGAAGTCCTCGTTGATTTCCCAGTCCTCGGGTGTTCCGCCGAGATGGCTGGCCACGAAGTCCTGGTCCACGCGCTCGGTGAGGTTGTAGAGACCGAAATAGAGGCCGTTGACATAAAGGTGGGCGAACGAGCCGTAGCTGGAAGGTTGGCCCATGTCGCGTAGGCTCTCCTTTATCCAGGTGTCGCGGATGTACTGGGCGTCATTGGGGCGGTAGCGCGTGACATCCCACGAGACGAGGGCCCAGGAATCGGTGAAGCCGCCGCGGAGGATGAGCTCGTTGAATTCATCCACGTCCGAGCCGGGAAACAGGGGGTAGTGGAGCTTCGCCGGGCCGTAGAGGCTGGTGAAGGTCAGGGCGAACGAGTGTTTCTGCATGCGGTAGGGTCGGCGGCTGGAATTGCCGTGGATCTTGATCTGGCAGTCGCACTGGAAGCCCTCATTCTGGATGACGGAAGACGGAGAACTGAGGGCAGCGTCGCCAGCCGGTGTCCGTCCTCCGTCCTCTGTCGTCTGTCCTCCGGTTCCCGGCAGGATGTATTCGACTGAGCATTTGCGGTCCCAACGGCTGAGGGGATTGGTCCAGATGCCGGTGGTCCGGCTGATGAAATCGTCGGGCAGCATTGCGATCGAGACCGTGGGAACATCGAGAAGGGCGGTGCGGATGGAGTAGCCCGGCAGCGTGTTGTTGACGACGCGCGGGTCCATGGCGTAGTCGGCCGGGACGGTGCCATGAACCTCGGAATCGTAGCCCCAGTCGCTGGGCCAGCCGGGCGGATTGGCCGGCTGATGGGCGACGTCATTTACGAAGGCATAGGTGTGCGTCGTAACACTCGCGGTCTTCCAGCCGGTCTTGAAAGCGACGGACCGCAGGAGCGTGGTGGTCGTGATAGGAATCGACGTGCTCGGGGCGTACAGGGTGCCGCGTTGTTCCGTCGGTTCCGATCCATCCAGGGTGTACCGAATCTGTACGTCGGGTGTGCTGCAGGATATCTGCACCGCAAAGGGCTGATCGTAGAATCCGCGCTGGCGGCTGTGAGTCGTCGGCTCCACGAGGCCGATGAACCCCGCGCCATTGGGCTGTCCCGGCGTCGGGGGCGAGAAGTAGCGGTACGCACGTTGCCAGAGCCCGTAGGAAACATCCATCTGCTGCGGCGGGAAACTGGGGGCGTACTCGTGCACGACCGTGCCGTCGGGGGCAACCAGGGCCAGGTATTCGCCGTCTTTGTCGAGAGAGAAGTTGGTGTGGAGATAGCCTTTGGGGTCCACGTAGACGCCGGTGGGCGACACGTGGGCCGACGCGAAAACGACCAAGTAATGGCCGGTCGGCAGGGACGTGCCGGCCGGGAAGGTCCATTTTCGCAGGTTACGCGCGTCGTCCGTCAGGTGCCAGCCCTCCAGAGCGACGGTTGTCGAACTGCCATTGTACAGCTCGATCCAGTCCGAGGCATTCCCGTCGCCGTCGAGCAGGCCGTGGTGGTTGGAGGCGAGGAACTCATTGATCACGACCGACTGGCCCTGTGCGAGCGGGGCCAGCGCCCAGAGCAGCGCGAATACGCCGAGGCGCACCGTGAATCGAGAGAGTCCGGTTGGACAGTTCATCAATTTCATTTCGACCCTCCGCAAGACATTCTTCCATTCTCCCGGAAAACTCTATCGATGGCGCAAATCGTACCACAGCAGCCCGACCCACTCATGGAGGGCCAGCGTGCTTTGTTCGAGATTGCCGGCGGAAAGCACGAAGGTGTCCGGGCGCCAGCCGATTCGGATCGTAGGTGTAATGGACCGGGATGGGCACGATCGTGTCGTGCGGGAATTGGCTGGCGAGGGTCCGGTAGGACCGCCACATGTGCGTGGCGGAGGTGACCAGACCAAGGCGTCGGCCCTGTCCGGCCGGCAGCAAGCGGGCCAGGTTGGCCGCGTTCTCAAACGTGGTCCGCGACGTCGTCTCCGCCAGGATTTTGTCCTCGGGAATGCCCAGGCGCACGGCCATGGTCTTCATGATTTGGGCCTCGCTCTCGGTCCCTGGGCGAGGCGGACCGCCGCAGAAAGCCAGCAGACCGGCGTGATGATCTCGGAAAATGTGCACGCCATGATAAAAGCGCGGATACGTGTGCCGGCCCAACTCCGCCTCCTGCCGCAATCCCCCCGAGGGATATAGGCCGCCCCCCAGGACCACGACGACGTCGAGCCCGTCCAGGGCCTCCGCCGGGGGTGGTCGGTATTGAGATTCCAGCGGGTACGTCAGACCGTTGGCGATCGGTTTGGAGCTCAGGGTGGCCAGCAGCACGACGCCAATCAGCAGTAGAAGTCGCCCTAATCTCCGCGAGCCACAAGGTTGCGGATCCCGGCGGCGACTCTTGCGCGTCAAGACCAAGCCCAGCACCAGCAGCACCAGGACCCAGACCATCGGCGTGGCCAACGATTTCACTACAGCCATAACTCAAGCTCTCCGCAGGGGATAAGGAATTGGAATAATGGAACATTGGAATCTTGGAATAATGGGTGAAGAGCCAGGAATCCCAGCATTCCATCGTTCCAGTATTCCATTATTCCAGCACTCCGATTCTGTTCATTGCCCAAGCTACCCGGATTTCCCGGATCATATGGTAATTGTGCCCTGTCGGGAGCGACAAGTCGAGACAAAAAAGGACCCGGACGGCGGTAGACAGGCTTCGGGAAAATGGGTATATTTCTCGACAATTCGAATGAAGTACGGGACCGGTGTCCGCGTCTATCTAAGTAGCATGGGCGTCTCGCTCATGGATTCTCAACCACGGGCAAGATGGAGTTCCCAAACGCGATAGGTCGCGCTGGGGATCTCGTACCCGTGCTACGAAAGGAGACGGCTATGACTATCTTTGTGGCGATAGCACTGGCGGCGTTCATCGTGATAGCCGGGGCGTTCCTGTTCGGCCATGACCACGATCTCGGCGGCGATTTCGACCACGACTTCAGCCATGAGGCCGGTCCGGACACGCATGGGATCGTCGGCATTTTCTCGACGAAGGTGATTTTCACCTTCATCATGGGATTCGGAGCGGCGGGAGCCATCGCGCAGTTCTACGGCACCGGCTACCCCCTCGCTTCCCTCATCGGCGTGGCGGCCGGCATCGTGCTGGCCACCCTCATGTACGGTATTATCCTGTTGTTCACCGAGCAACAGGCCAACTCCGTCATTGCCGCCGACGCTCTCCTTGGCTGCACGGGCACCGTGACCGTGCCGATCAATCGGGACAGCGTCGGCGAGATCGGCGTCAGTGTCGGGGGCGAATACCGCACGTACCCGGCGCGCCTGCAAGGCCCGAACACGGCGTGCAAAGGGCATGCCGTGCGGATCGTCGATGTGTCGGGCTCGGTCCTCACGGTCGATGCCGGCCAAGGCTGAATAATCGTGGAGCGAGGGCGGTTGCGACGCTCGTTCGGAGTTCCGCCTTCAGGCGGGAAAGACCGGTCCGACCCGCGTAAACGCGGAACGCCGAACCAATGAGACGAGCCGCGCACCTTGGGACGATAAACGAGAATCTGCATAGGAGAGACAAGCATGAACGCATTGCCGCTGATAGCCGAAACGAGTGGCTCCGTGTTGATCGCGGGGATGATCCTTCTGATCGCGGTGGCCTTTATCGTGGTCGTCTGGGCGATGGCCAGCCGCTACAAGAAGATCCCGCCCAACCAGGTGGGCATCTTCTATGGCCGCAAGTACAAGTACCTGGACGCCGAGGGGAAGATGCAGCACCGGGGCTTCCGGGTCGTCGCCGGGGGCGGCGCGCTGCTGTGGCCGATCGTCGAGCATTTTCAGCCGATGTCCACGGGCGTCTCCCAGGTCGAGATCGACGAGCACGACATCCCGAACAAGGACAACGTGAAGATCAGCGCCCGGGGCGTGGCGACGTACAAGATCGAGACGACGCAGGAATCGCTCCACAATGCGGCCGCCGCCTTCCTCGGCAAGACCGAGGACGAGCTGGCGCGGATCGTCCGGAACATCCTCCAGGGCCATTTGCGGTCGATCATCGGCAAGCTGAACATCAGTGAGATTCTGCGGGACCGGGATGCCTTCAACAAGAAGGTGGTCGAGGAATCCACGGAAGAGCTCCGGCGGCTCGGCATCCAGATCATCACGCTGGTGATCCAGGAAGTGACGGACGAGTTTCACTACATTGACGCCCTCGGCAAGCAGTCGGTCGCCGAGGCCATCCGGGACGCCAACATCAAGACGGCCCAAGCCGAGGCGGAGACCAAGAAGAAGGTCAGCGACGCCACGCGCGAGGCGGATATCCAGGTCGCCAGCAACGCGGTGCAAGTGGCCCAGGCCGAGCGGGACCGGGACGTGAAAAGGGCTCAGTTCAAAGCTATCGCCGACACGGAAAGAGCCAAAGCCGAGCAGGCGTTTGGCATTGCCCTGGCCGAGCAGGAAAAGACGCTCAAGGTTCGCCAGGCCGAGCGCGACGCCGCGGAGAAGGAGGCCCAGATCGAGGTCCAGTGCAAAGAGGCCGCCCGCAAGGAGCAGGAGCTCGATGCCACGGTGGTCAAGCTGGCCCAGGCCAACCGGTCCAAGCAAGTGATCGACGCGGAGGCCGCGAAGATGGTGGCGGTGACCAACGCCGAGGCGGCCAAGGAAGCCGCGATCCGCCGGGCGGAAGGCGAGAGACAAGCCCGCGTCTACGAAGGCGAAGGCGAGGCCTCGAAGACCAAGGCCGTGATGCTCGCCCAGGCGGAAGGCGAAGCGGCCAAGACCAAGCAGGCCCTGGTGGCCCAGGCCGAAGGCGAGGCCGCCAAGAAGGGCATGGTCCTCAAGGCGGAGGCCGAGGGCACCAAGCAACTCGCCGAGGCGCTGGCCAAGATGTCGGCCGACGCGAAGATGATCCTGATCCTCGACCGGCTGCCCTTGCTGCTCGATCGCGGCGGCGATGCGATGAGCAAGGTCGCGACTTCGGTCTTCTCGAGCGTGGCGGCGCCGCTGGGCCAGATCGACGAGGTGCGAATCATCGACATGGGCGGCAACGGCCGGGGACTCGACCAGTTCAGCTCGATCGTGCCCAACACCGTCTTCAAGTTCCTGTCGGCCCTGAAGGTCCAGGGCATCGACCTCAAGCCGCTACTGGGCAAGCTGGGGATCAGCCTCGAAGAGCTGGAGCAACTCCTGACCACGAAATCGCCGAGACCAAGCCGGCGGCAGTCAAATCGGTGGAACTGAAGTCGCCCCGGCCGCCTGTTGAAGAAGAATCCGCCTCTCCTTTTGACGGCAAGAAAGCCTGACGGCTCCTTCGTGGCGAAGGCATCGTGGGTTCCCAAACGCGAACTGATTGCGTTTGGGGACCCTGGCCCTTGCTGTTCGGGCGGTAAACATGCCACAGGCGGATAAGGCGAGGCCAAGATGGCCTCGCGACGCAAGGGCCGACGCCGTCGCCACGAAGCAGAGGCCATCGCCAAGACCTTCCGGCTTGGCGGCCACCCAGATAACGACGATGAGACAGACGGGCTCCTGAAAGGGCCGGGCTATGTCCGAGTCGGGAGGGAACACGAACGTGTACGAGGCGCTGCCGCATGTCCACCCGGAGGCGGCCGTGGTCTACTGTGGCGACCCCCGGCTTCAGACGGCGTTCGTCCCGTTCATCGAGAACGAGCTGGGCTTGGCCAAGGGGCAGTACATTCCTACGGTCGTAGGGGGCGGGGCGGGGGCGCTGGCCTATCCCGAGAGGTTGCCCAAGGAATTCAAGTTCATGAAGGACCGGCTCGAGCTGATCCACCGGGCCTTTCCCTCGGTCAGCGGGCCGTGCTGATCAACCACGAGGACTGCATCTACTACCGGCTGCTCGCGGAGAAGATTCCCGGCTTTCTGACGGACCCGCATCGGAGCTCCGAGATCGCCCGGGTGTAGATATGGACCGGATCGCGGCGGTATTCGATCGCCTTCTTTCTCATCTGGGCCTGAAAGCCGAGTTCTATTACGGCAAATTCACCGAGGCAGACCACAGCAAGATGACATTTCGAAACGCAGGTGTCTTGCAGTGACTGTCCGTTCCATGCGTTTCTTGACATGCCCATGTACTGGGCTACGCTACAAACGCGGGTTGTTGGCGACGTCCATTCAATCCGGCCGAGCAGGCGGAGCAGGCCGTCGAGGATGGTGATGGGGTGGGGTGGGCAGCCGGGGATGAAGAGGTCCACGGGGACGATCGACGTGGCCCCGTTGTTCACTTCCGGATGGCCGGCGAAGACGCCGCCCGAAATCGCACAGGCGCCGACCACAATCACGAGCCGGGGGGCGGGCGTGGCATCGTAGGTCTTTTTGAGGGCCAGCTCCATGTTCTTCGGGACCGGGCCGGTTACGAGGAGACCGTCCGCATGGCGCGGCGAAGCCACGAACTGGATGCCGAAGCGGCCCAGATCGAATCCGACGGTGTTGAGCACGTTGGTGTCCGCTTCGCAGGCGTTGCAGCCGCCGGCACTGACTTGACGCAGCTTGAGCGAGCGGCCGAAGAGCTTGCGGGCTTTCTCGTCCAAGGCCTGGGCCAGTGCGTAAGGACGATGGTCCACGAGCAACGCCTCGCGGGTGCGGGTCGCCAGACGATACTCCGCGGTGAACTGGATGGCCTGGGTCGGGCAGGCGTCCGTGCAATCCGTGCAGAACAGGCACCGGCCCAAGTCGATGGTCACGGCACCGTTCGATTTGCTCAGGGCTCCGGTAGGGCAGGCCTGAACACAGGCCGTGCAGTCGCCCGTGCACTTGCCGGCGTCCCACTGGGGCCGGCCCCGGTACTGCTCCGGCAGGACCGGCGGCTGGTCCGGAAACCGGATCGTGCGGTACCCCTGTTTGAGCCTGGCCCGCAGTATTCTCAACATGACGCAAACCTCTAAGGTAAATTGTAATAAGGGAATAGTGGAATCATGGAATACTGGGCAGGTCGCCCTGTCATCCCAACGTTTTCAGCTTTCCAATATTCCATTCTTTCTACAGATCATGTCCACAATAGGACAGGTTGAAGCTCTTGTTGCACAACGGGAAATCGGAGATCTGCTGGCGGCGGAGGGCCAGCGCCAATCCGAACCAGTTGTGGAACGACGGATCCGTAACTTTGTAATGCCGCAGCCGGCCGTGCTCGTTGGTCACGGCAACGTGGCAGATTTCTCCCCGCCACCCTTCCACCAGAGCGACCGCCAGATGCTCTTGCGCCGGCGGGGGGACCTCCTGCAAAACGGGTCCCGCCGGCAAGGCGCGGGTCACGTCGCTGATGAACTCGACGGACTTTTGCATCTCGAACCAGCGCACGTACGCCCGGGCGGCGACATCGCCCGTTTGCAGCGTGACCGAGGGCAACTCGTGCGACTGGTAGATGCCCCAGGGCAGGTCGCTGCGGACATCACGCTCGACGCCGGCGGCGCGGGCCGCCGGTCCGACGAGGCCGAGCCGGGCGGCATCCTGCCGGGAAACGGTCCCGGTCCCGTCGAATCGCGACATGACCGACGGCGTCTCCCACAGCAAATCCACGGCGTTCTGCACGGACTCGAAGGTCGTCTGCAGGCGGGTCAAGAGATCGTCCGCGGTTTGCGGCGTCGGATCGAACCGCACGCCGCCGGGACGGATGAGGTTGCGGCCGAAGCGATTGCCGCACAGCAGGGCGGTGATATTGAGAAAATCGCCCCGCAACCGGCCGCAGTAGGAGGCGGTGGGCAGAAACCCGATGTCGCCGGCCAAGAGCGCCCAGATCGCCGGTGTGGTTCGCCAGTCGCTCCAGTTCCAGCGCGATGGCGCGAATCGCCTGGGCCCGCGGCGAAGGCGTCACATCGCCGAGGGCCTCCAGGATCGAAGCGTAGGCCGTGGCGTGCCCGATCGTGGTGTCGCCGGCCAGCGTCTCCATGTAGTGGATCGTGCGCGGGCCGGGGCCGCCGACCAGGGCCCGCTCGATGCCCCGGTGCTGGTAGCCGAGCTCGATCTCCAGGTGCAGGACGTTCTCGCCGTGGCATTGGAAGCGGAAATGGCCCGGCTCGATGATGCCGGCGTGCACGGGACCGACCGCGACCTCGTGAATCTCCTCGCCCTCGACGCGGAAGTAGTTGGTGACGCCACGGCTCGATCGGCATCGCCTTGTCCCGGCTCCACGCATCGCGATTCGGGACATAGGAAGTGTGGAACCGGATGGGCTTGAGCCACGGGTGTCCCTCCGGCACGATGCCCCACTGCTCGGCGATTTCCCGCTCGAACCAGTGGGCCTGGGGGACATCGGGGGTCAGGGCCGGATACCGGTCGCGGACCCGCGTGCGGCACAGTTCCAGCATGCCCTGGCTGTCATGGGCCAGCACCGCCAGAATCATGATCTGGTCGCCGTCCGGCATGCCGAAGAGCGACGAAATCCGCCTGCCCCGGCGGACCCGCTCCAGAATCAGGCCGCGAAAGTCCGGCACGGCGAGTTCCGGAATGTCCTTCAAAGGCAGGGCCTGGCCGTTATGGAGTTGCGGCAGTGTGATCATTTCGCCATCCCTCCCAGCAGTTGGGCGGCCTCGTGCAGCCGGTCCGCCAGCGGGCCGGGCAGATACACGCCCAGCAGCAGCGCCAGCACCGCCAAGACGATGGGCGGCAGGACCGCCGTGACCGGCTCGCGGACCCGGTTCACCTCGGATTTGCCCAGCGCCATCCGCAGCACGATCCCCGACATCCCGGCGAACGCCAGCAGCAGAAACAGCACGTAAAGCACGGCGATCACCCACCGGCCCTGGTCGAGGGTCGCCCGCAAGATCGTAAACTCGCTGATGAATGTCCCGAAGGGAGGCGATCCCGTCACGGCCAGGAATCCCGCGATCCACAAGGCCCCGGAAATCGGCAGGGCGTCACACGCTCCCTGAATCTTCGTCGTGTCCTTGGTATGGAAGCGGGACAGGATGTTGCCCGCCGTGAAGAACAGCATCGCCTTGACGACGGAATGATTGACCGCGTGCAGGAACGAGCCGAAGAGCCCCAGCCCGCCCAGGCCGACACCCAGCGCCAGAATGCCCATGTGCTCCACGCTGGAGTACGCCAGCATGCGTTTGTAGTCGGTTTGGCGGAGGATGAACGCCGCCGGCCAGTCCCATCGACAGCAGGCCGAACAGGATCAGCAGGTCGCCGCCGAAGGAGGCCATGCCCGCCGCCGCACAAACCTGTTGCACGCGAAGGATACCGAGAAAAGCGCAATTGAGCAGGGCCCCGGAGAGCAGCGCCGAGACCGGCGACGGCGCTTCGCTATGGGCGTCGGGCAGCCACGTGTGCAGCGGGGCCAAGCCCATCTTGGTGCCGTAGCCGACCAGCATGCAGATGAAGGCCGTGCCGAGCCACTTGTGGTTCAGCGTGCCGGCCCGCTCCAGCAGGGCGGTCAGGGTCAGGTCGTGAGGACCGTCCTGGATCGTCATGCGGAGGAAAAAGATCCCCAGCAGGGCGATGGCGATGCCGACCGAGCACAGCATCAGGTACTTCCAGGCGGCCTCCAGCGACCGGCGGTTCTGGTGATAGTAGATCAGCGGGGCGCTGGCCAGTGTCGTGGCTTCGATCGCCACCCACTGCAGGGCCAGATGCCGGCTCAGGATGGCCAGCGTCATGGCGGCCAGCAGCAGGAGCAGGGCGCCGGTGAAGACGGATTCGGGCTCGTTCTTGAAGAGGCTGCCGTCTTCGGAGTCCGTCTGCCCGGCCACGGGCTCGCGGGCCACGTAGCCGATCCCGTACACGGTGGCCCCCAGGAAAAGCAGACTCGTCAACACGAGAAAGATCGCGCTGAGCGCATCCATGCCGATCCAATGGTCCAGCGGCGGGGCGGTGATCGTCAGCGCCGCCGTGACGGCCAGCGTGAAATGCGCCGCGGCGACAGCCCCCCAAAGAAAACGCCGCCAATGGTGGGGGCGAATGAAATACGAGGCCGTCCCTGCGGCTGCCGGCAGCAGGATCGTCAGCAGCAGAAGCATCATGCCTTCTCCTCCAGCGGTGCCGCCGCGGCCGGCTTCGAGAGATCGGACAACTCGGTCATCTTATCCGTGTCGAGATGCTCGAACTCTCGATCCAGATGGAACAGGAGGTTGCCCATGAGGAACACGCCCACAAAGACGTCCAGCAGGATGCCGAGCTCCACGATGAACGGGAAGTCCAGGCTCAGGCTGACGCCGACGCCGTAAACGCCGTTTTCCATGACCAAGTAGGCCAGGGATTGGGTGATGGCCTTGCGTCGGGTGACCATGAGAAAGAGGCCCACGAGCATCGCGAAGAAGGAACTGGTCAGCAGGACGAGCGGGGCCTGGGCCTGGGTCAGTTGCAGGCGGTCGGTGATCCAGACGGCCAGCCCGAGCAGGGCCGTGCCGCAGAGCAGCGAAGGGCCAAAACCGATGAAGGGCTCGATCTCCCGCCGCAGCCCCGAAAGCCGCAAACACGTATTCATCAGCCACGGCAGCAGGATGCTCTTGGAGATGATCGTGGTCAGCCCCAGAAGCCCGACGCCCAGGCCGATGTCCCCCATCGACCGGACGATCGGAAGCACGCCCAGCAGCACGCCCTGGATCGCCACCACGCGGATCGCGACGTGCAGGCGGCTGGACGCCAGCAGCCATAGACACGAGAGGATGAGCAGGACGGAAATAACAGTCATCGTTGGCTAACCCATCAAACGAACGATCAAGGCGACCAAGCTCAGCAGCGCCGAGCCGATCAGGATTTTCGGAATCTGGTTCAGTCGCAGCCGGGCCAAGATGGACTCCACGACGCCCACCAGGGCCATGACGAAGACCATGCCCAGCAGGAAGATCGGCGCTGCAGCCAGGGCGTCAGGGAGTGCATGGGGACCACGAGATTCACGACCAGGGCGGCGAAGATCCACATTTTCAACGATGCGGCGTACAGGATGAACGCGAGGTCCGGCCCGCCGTAGTCGAGCACCATGACCTCGTGGATCATCGTCAGCTCCAGGTGCGTGTTGGGATCGTCAACCGGGATGCGCGAGTTCTCCGTCAGCAGCAGGACGAACCAGGAGCAGCCGACCAGAATCAGGAGCACGCCGGAGGTCTGCCAGGTCTCGAACGAGATCTCCGAGACCATTTTCGACAGGCCCGAGAACCCGAAATGGAGCACCAGGACCAGCATCCCCAGGAAGAACGACGGCTCGGCCAAGGCCGCGAATTGGACCTCGCGGCTGGCGCCCATGCCCTCGAAGCTCGATCCCGTGTCGAGGGCCGACAGCACGGTGACGAAACGGGCCAGGCCCAGGAGATAGGCCAACAGAATGATGTCCCCGAGGAACGTCACAGGAGCCTGCAATTCGCCCCAGGGCAGCATCGTTGTGCCCAGGACCATGCACGCCAGCACCACCGACGGGCCGAGGCGAATCACGGTGCTCGTCGAGCGGCTGTAGACTGAGCCCTTTTGCAGCAGCTTGAAGAGATCGTAGTAGAGCTGCCACACGGAAGGGCCACGGCGGCCGGCGAAGAACGACTTCACCCGGTTGATGATCGCCGAGCATCAGGGGCGCGAGAACCCAGGCGGTCAACGGCAGTGCCCAGCGCATCGCGTTCATGATCGCCCTCCCGCCTTCCAGATGAGCAGCAGTATCAGGACCAGGGCAATATAGAGCAGGTACTCGTGAATGCGTCCATGCTGCATCCGGCGGATCGGGGACAGTGCCCGGTCGATCAGCTTGAACAGCGGGGCGAACAGATACTCGCGGGCCGCATCCGGTGTGTGGGTCTCGAACGTCGTCCGCGGCGGAAAGAAGCCGCTCAGGGCAGCGCCGTGCTTGCGCGTCCCCAGGAAGATCTGGAACAGATCTGTCAGGGGTTGTGCGAAGGACGAGGCGGTGTATTGCATGCGCGGCGTCGGCCGGGCGTAGCCGCAGTCCCAGGTTCCCGTGGCCGTCTCCTCTTTGCCACGCGGCAGATAGCGGCGGACGAGCAGGAGCCCAAGCGCCAGCAAGAGCAACGCAGCAGATACATGCACGATACTGGTCAAGCTCCCCAGGGCCGTTGCCACAGGCGCGTCCGTAGTGACGCCGTCAGGCGTTTCTTCAAATGCCCTTAGGGGCACACTACAAACGACGCGGACCGCGGGGAGAACGATCTTCACCACGGCCGGGGCGAACAGGCCAATGCCGAGGCAGGCCGCGGCGAGTACGGCCATGGGCCATCGCATCGCAGCTCCTACCTCCTCGGCGTGGGTCGCATGCGAGCTGCGCGGCTCGCCGAGGAAGACGATGCCGAACGCTTTGGCGAAGCAGGCCGCGGCCAGACCGCCGATCATTGCCAGGCCGGCCCCGATCACGATGGCCAGGATTACTGTCCCGGCGGCTCCGGCCTGCACGCCGGTGAAAGCGGCGACGTAGATGAGGAACTCGCTGATGAATCCGTTGAACGGGGGCAATCCGGAGATGGCCGCAGAGGCAATGACGAACGTTACGGCGGTCCAGCGCATCGACTTGATCAGGCCGCCGAGGTGGTCGATGTCCCGCGTGCCGGTGCTGTGGACCACCGCGCCCGCCCCGAGGAAGAGCAGGCTCTTGAAGACCGCGTGATTGAGCACGTGGAGGATGCCGCCTCCGAAGCCGAGCACCGCCAGCGCAGGCTGGTTCCAACTGATTCCCAGGAGACCTGCACCAATGCCCAAGGCAATGATGCCGATGTTCTCGACGCTATGATAGGCTAAGAGCCGCTTGAGGTCGTGCTGGGCCAGGGCAAAGGCCACGCCGAGGATGCCCGAGACCAGTCCGATAATTACCAGCGTCCAACCCCAGGCCGCCGAGGGGTGGCCCAGCATCGTCACGATGCGTAACAGGCCATAGATGCCTGTTTTGATCATCACACCGGACATCAGCGCCGAGACATGGCTCGGAGCGGCCGGATGCGCTTCCGGCAGCCAAACGTGCAGCGGGATGAAGCCGGCCTTTGTGCCGAACCCGATCACGGCCAGGATGAAGAGGATGGTGGCCATCGTGGGGGACAAGGCGGCCTTCGCCATCAGATCGAAATCCAGCGAGTGCGCCTGCCCGCCCAAGAGAGCGAACATCACCAGCAGGGCCCCTGTCCCAACGTGAGCGGCGATCAGGTAGGTCCAGCCCGCCTGACGCACGTGGGCGTGCTCATCGTCGAAAACGACAAGGAAGAACGAGCTGATCGCCATGACCTCCCAAATGACCAGAAACAGCAGGCCATTGCGGGCGACCAGGAGCAGGAGCATGCTGGCTGTCAGCACGTTATAAAAGAGCGACGCCGGCCCCAGAGGCTTCTTCTCGTGAGCCAGGTATTGGCAGCCGTAGAGCGCCGCCAGCGGTGACACGACCAGAATCGGCAGGCAGAAGAAAGCCGAAAGCCCGTCCAGTGCGAAGGTGAGCGATCCGCCGGGAACGTTCCAGGCGGCCCGCAGCGGCGCCGGGACACTCCCAGCGAACGCCGCGATGACTGGGACCGCCACGATCCCACAGCCCAGCCAAACGCCGAAGGCAGCGATCCACGGGGCGGCCTTGGAACGACCGATGCCAAGAACGCCGGCGCCCAGCACAATCGGAATGAGGCAACCCAGGATGAATACTTCCATGCCGCGGTCTTTCATGAATCTCGGCGCAGACGGGCTTCCGTCTGCGCGAGAGTACTTAGAATCGCCTCCCGTGAGGCTTGGCTTAAGACCGCTTGCTTGAATTCCGGATCGTGCAGACAGAACGACAACTGCGCCAGAATGCGCAGGTGTGTGCGGACGTTGGGTGACACCAGCAGGAACAGGGCGTATACGGGCTTGCCATCCAGGGCGCCGTAGTCGATCGGCGTCTCCAGGAATGACAACGAGAGAATCGGCTGGCTGATGTAGCCGACCAGCGACCCCCGGGCGTGGGGGATCGCGATGTGGTCCCCGATACCCGTGGAAGCCAGCTCCTCCCGCGCGACGAACATCTGGAACAGGGGGCCCGAGACGCTCTCATCCACCCCCTTGACCATGTTCAGGGCATTTTGCAGGATATCTTTCTTGGTCGAGCCACTAATCCGATAGAAAACCCCGCCCTTGACGAGCATGTCGTGCAGGGAAATGTCCTCGTTGTCCTCCGTCTGGTCCGCCGTGTCGGGCAGGGGACGCAGCCCTTCCCGGATCACCAGGTTGTTCACCTCGGACCGTTCCAGGAAGTGCTGTCCCCCCAGACGGTGGGACGGCAACCGGCCGTCTTGAATCCAGCGATAGACGGTCTTCTGGGAAATTCCCAGTACTTCTGCGGCCTCACGAACCGAAAGCATGGTACAAACCTCCAGCGATTGACCCTCCTGGGGCAATCATGTCAATAGTGTACCAATGGTTGTCACTGCTGGCAAGCCCTGTGACACATTTTTTCCTCAATGGGACATCAGGGGTGAATGATACGAGCAGCGCGAACGTGCCGCTTGACCATTCTGGCGTGATAAGCCTGGTTCAGAGTCTCTCAGACAAACCTTCGTAGGGGTGTTTGCATCAGGACCCAGGTGACGGTGGCGGAAATAAGGGCCGCGAGGAGGATGAAGGCGGGGTAATTCCCGGAAGCCGGGAGGAAACGCGTCAAGGCGACAATGACCAGCGGATGAAGAAGGTAAATCCCCAGGGTCAGCGGCGCCACGGCGGCGATGAAACCATTGCCGCTCACTGGGCAACCGTAGGCGAGGCATACCAGCACGAGGGCCAGACTGTAAGGAAACGCCGCGGAGGTGGGGACCCGGGAGATCAGAACCAGAGAGACTCCTATAGTCACGGCGGAGATCACGGCCAGACGCTCCATCTGCGCCCGGCGCGACGGGGCCGCCAGAGACCGTCCCACGGCCAACCCCAGGGGAATAGCGGCCAGCCCAAACTCCCACTGTGGCCACGGAGGCGCCAGCCGGAAAGCTTGCAGGCTGACGGTGCACGCTACCAGCGTGAGCGCGCCGACAGCCGTGGCCACGAAGATGACCAGCGTGTCGTTGGCTCTCACGATCCGGCGATTAAGCTGGTAGAGCAAGAATCCCGAGGCGAACGCATAGGGCAAGTACCACAGATGAATGCACGTGCCGGCCAAAAGAGTCTGCAGCGAGAGCATGCGTTCGACCGGGCTCAAATCCATGCTGTAGGCGGCTTTGACCACTTTGCCCAGACCATAGACGACCCACCAGAACAGCCACGGCTGGAGCAGTCGATCCCAGCGCCGCTGCAGAAACTCCCGGGTGGTGTGTACCCCGCTTTGCTTCGTGATCAGGGAAAAGTAGATCAGCAGGAAGACCGGCAGCCCCGCATAGCCGATCTGGCTATACGGCGCTCCGTCCGTGTGGAACCAGACAATTCCCACGGCCGCCACAATCCGCAGCAGATCGATGCTCGCCACCCGTTGCGCGGGCATGGCCAGCGTCGCCGGCTCCGTCGGCATCTGGGGAATCATCCGGTCCGCCAAGACGTGGGGCTCGTCCAGTTCCGGAGGGTAGGGCAATCGTGCCGCGGTCGATGTTCTCTCTACGGGCGTCATTGAGCTCAAGTCACCTGGTCGTCTCCGATGAGCTCCGTGCATCATCGGGCTTGGGAAATGCGAAGACGAAACACCCGCGCCTCCTTGCTGTGCAGTCTTCCCTTCGCGGTCAGACATTATAATAATATCCTATCTTTGCCTGAAAGTCAAGAGGGCGGGACCATCCTGTCTTTCGATGCCCCATTTCCGATGACACGTTGACTCCGGAACAAACGTCGGATAACTTGGGGCCGTCGATAGAAATGTCCAGGAGCATGAGCATCTCGCCCGCCCGGGCTGGAGTACAGCCGGATGCCCGTGCCACTCAGAAAGGAGCGGTGGCCGATGTCTCGACCCGTGACCCGTCGCACGTTTCTTCGCACGATGGCCTTGACTGGTTCCGGTCTCATCATTTTATCAGACCCACGGTCGGTACGTGGTGTGCCGGCCCATGAGAAGCTGAATATCGCCGCCATCGGCGTGGCCGGACGCGGGGGCGACGATGTCCAAGGCGTGGCCAGTGAAAACCTCGTGGCTCTGTGCGACGTCGATGACGCCCACGCGGCCAGGACATTTGAGAAGTTCCCGGCGGCCAAGCGGTACAAGGATTTCCGCAAGATGCTGGACGAGATGCACGGCCAGATCGACGCGGTGGTGGTGGGCACGCCGGACCATACGCACGCCCCGGCGGCCGTCATGGCCATGAAGCTCGGCAAACACTGCTATTGCGAGAAACCGCTCGCTCACACGGTGTACGAGGCCCGCGTTATGGCTGAGGTCGCTCGGGACAAGAAGCTCGTCACGCAGATGGGCACGCAGATCCACGCCGACAACAACTACCGCCGGGTCGTGGAGCTCGTGCAAAGCGGGGCCATCGGCTCGATCGGTGAGGTCCACGTGTGGATGGGCGCCAACTTCAAAGGCCCGGCCCAGCCAACTGATATGTCGCAGCCCGATGCGCCGAAAGAGCAACTGCCCGTGCCGCCGACGCTCGATTGGGACCTGTGGTTGGGCCCGGCCGCCTACCGGCCCTACAGCCCCCAATACGCACCCTTCCAGTGGCGCTACTGGTGGAATTTCGCCAATGGCCAACTCGGCGATTTCTTCTGCCACTATTGCGATCTGGCGTTCTGGGCGCTCAAGCTGCGGTATCCGACCACAGTTCAGGCCGAAGGACCGGTCCATCCGGAGAGCACCGCGAAATGGACGATCGCCAGGCAGGAGTACCCCGCGCGGGGTGAGCTGCCTCCCGTGACGCTCACCTGGTACAACGGCGGCGGGTATCCGGCCTTTATCAGAGAGAAGAATATCCCCACCGACAAGTGGAATAGCGCCGTCCTGTTCCTCGGGTCCCAAGGGATGCTGATCGCCGACTACACGAAGCATCAATTGCTGCCGCAGGAGAAGTTCGCGGACTTCCAGCGGCCCGAGCCTTTCATTCCGAACTCCATTGGCCATCATCAGGAATGGATCCAGGCCTGCAAGACCGGCGGCGCCACCACCTGCAACTTTGACTACTCCGGCGCCCTCACCGAGGCGGCGCTGTTGTGTAACGTCGCTCTGCGAACGGGCCGAAAGCTCGTTTGGGACCCCAAGGCCCTCAAGGCGACGAACTGCTCCCAGGCGGACGCCTTCCTCCGGCGCGAATACCGCAAAGGCTGGACTCTCTGAAGCGATGATGGACGAGTTCGACACTATCGAGACGCCGGAGAATGTCGACTTGCAGCGGCGGTTGGCCGGCATCGGCTCTCGTTTTCTGGCGGGTCTGCTGGATACGGTACTGATCGTCACGGCGTTGCTGGTCTTGGGGCTTCTTGCTCTGGCGTTCGGCGTCAGCTTCGTGACCTTGGGCGCGGGCGCAGCGCGCCGGGCCGACGCGTGGGTGCTCGCTCTATTCTTCGTGCTGCTCTTTCTCATCTATTGGGGCTACTTTGTCCTCTTTGAAACCTGGCTGAACGGTCAGACGCCGGGCAAGCGGTACATGAGAATCCGCGTCGTTCAGCAGGAAGGGGGCGCGATTTCCTTCAACGCTATCGCGATCCGCAACCTCCTGCGAGCGGTGGATATGATGGGCCTGTACGCCGTGGCGGGGGTGGTGATGTTCCTGACCCGCAAGGTCCAGCGGCTGGGTGACTTGGCCGCCGGGACGGTGGTCGTCTCCGAGGAGATCCCGGATTATGCGGCCCAGCCTGACACGAAGGCGACGGTCCCGGACGAAATCCCTCCGGCCCCGGCTGCCTTGGAGGCCGCACAATTGAAGCCGCAGGAGTATCGTCTGCTGTACAACTACTGGCTCCGGCGGGACCAGCTCAGCCTCGAGGCCCGTGCGCAACTGCTGCCGAAGCTGTTGCGGCCCATCCTGGAACGCACCGGAACGCCGCTGGAAGCGAACACGCTGCCGATGCTGGAGCGGCGCGTTGAAGAACTGCTGCGGCAGGCCCGCACCGCTCCGCGCGATACCGCGGGCCCTGATTTCATCGAGAAGGAGCAGACATGACCGCCGGCCATTTTCCGGAGACACGACGAGCCGTCTGGGACCGACTCGGGGCGCTGGTCGCCAAGGCCCAGAAAGGCGGCCTGCGGAGTTTGACGGAAACCGAGTTGCATGAGCTGACCCGCCTCTATCCAGCGGCGGCCGTCGATGTGGCCCGGGCCCGGCTGGTCCAGGCGGACTCCGGCACCCAGCGACGGATGAATCAGCTCGCCATTGCCGCACACGGGTTGTTGTACCGGCGCGCCAGCCCCCGCAAGCTGGGTATCGTCTGGCGGTTCTTTCGATGGGAGTACCCTCGGCTGTTTCGCCGGCTGTGGCCCTATATGACCCTGGCGACCACCATTTTCCTTGTCGGCTCTATGGGCGCCTACGTGGCCACGCGACTGGTGCCCGCGAATGCCTATCTGTTCGTGCCGCGCGGGCTGGATGTCAGCGATCCGGGCGCCGTCACCAGCGAGGATGTCAGCGAGCGGTTCCGGCGCATGCCAAACCCGCCGATGGCGGCGGGCATTGTGGCCAACAACATCTCCGTGGCGTTCAACGTTTTTGCCCTTGGCATCACAGCCGGGATTGGGACCTGCTACATGCTGCTGATGAACGCGATGATGCTGGGTGGCTTTGCCGGACATTTCACGAATTACGGCTTGAGCTATCCGCTTTGGTCGTTTCTCCTCCCGCACGGCACGCTGGAGATCTTTGCGATTCTGGTTGCGGCGGCGGCCGGGCTGCGATTGGGCTTCTCACTGGCGGTCCCCGGCTTCCGGACCCGTTCGGCTTCTCTGCGTCTCGCGCGCGGGACGCCGTGCTGTTGGTCCTGGGCACGATCCCGATGTTCGCCGTCGCGGCCTTCATCGAAGGTTTTATTACGCCCTCCTACTGGTCCGGCGTTGTGAAGATCGTCCTGGGCCTGACGGTCGCGGCCGTCGTGCTCACCTACTTGCTCCTCGTCGGTCGGGAAGGCTCCAGCGTGTAGAGTGTGCCATGCACACCTGCGCCCCATCGGCAAGCTCCGAAGTGTGTAGGGTGGGTTCTTAACCCACGTGTTTCTCTACAACCGTCGCATTGATTTGATGGCAGTATAGCGGTTGATCAACTCCGGCGTCAGGCGGTTCGGGGGGACGTCCAGAACGGACACGCCCTTGCGCCGCATTGATATCAGTGCTTCCTCTCGGGCCGCCAGGACGTCCAGGGCTACCGCTTTGCTGTAGGGATCTTCACACGAGGCGAGCGGCTGATGGGCCACTTGCTGCAACTCCGGGTTCGACAGCGTCACAGCCAGCGGCAAATGGTACCGGGCGAAGCGGGCCATGTAGGCGAGGAGCACGTCGCTGGCCTGGCGGTCGATCACGTCGGTCATCAGGCACAGCAGGCTGCGCTTGCGGTTCTTCAGGCCGAGGAAACGGCAGGCGCCGTCGTAGTCGGACTCGACCAGGCGGGGCTGCACCTGGAACAGGGCCCGGGCGACCTGCTCGATGTTCTTGACGCCGGAGACCGGGGGCAGATAGCTCTCGATCCGGTCGCTGAAGGCGACCAGGCTGAACAGGTCCCGCTGGCGTAAGGCGATAAAGGCGAGCATGAGCGTCGCATTGACCAGGTAATCGACGCGGCTAAGGCCCTGGAACTCGCCCGCCGTGGCCCGGCCCACATCCAGGGCCACCAGGATGCTCTGCTGCCGTTCCGGCTCGAAATTCTTGACGATCAGCTCGCCCCGCCGGGCGGTCACCTTCCACTCGATCCGTGTCATCTCGTCGCCCCGCACGTAGCGGCGGAGGCTCTCGAACGCGTAGCCCTGGCCGATATGTCGCAGTCGAGCCAGTCCCTGTTCGTAACTGGAGCCCCGGCGGGCCAGCAGCTCCGTCTTGCGGACGTTCATCAGGTTCGGAAAGACCTGGATCTCCGTCGGCAGGTCCAGCGTGAACTGGCGGTACAGAAGTCCCGCGGCGGGAAGCACACGTACGAAGAGGCGTTCCAGCCGGTGGGTGCCGCGCTGATGCGCCGTCAGACGGCATTCGAGTTCAGCCGACTGACCCGGATTCAGAGAACATGTGAGAGGCCGGCAGTTTCCGGGTGGCAGCCTCAAGGCCGAAGGCCTTGGGGATGGTTGGGCTCCGGTTGCAGGCCGATTACCGTTTGCGGGGTAGGCCATCCCCAAGCTGCGCTTGAGGCTGCCACCCAGCATTCGAATACCAGCAAAAGGAGAGCGTGGTATATCGAGAACGATATCGTCTTGCGCCGAGGATAAGTCAATCTCCTCTGGATTGTCCTCCGCCAGTTGGACCTGAAGGCGTCGGCGCGTGCGATTCTCCACGGTGTAGCGCAGGGCGGTCGGATAGCCAACGGAGATGCGCGCGGGAAGGCTTCGGGCCACCACGATCTGCCGGCGGCGGGGCAGCAGCAAGGCATCCAGAGTCGTGTACAACGCCAGGACGATCACGTACAGCACGCCGACGGCCGCGGCCCCTTCGTAGAGCGCGCCCGCCAGGAACAGGGGCGCCGCCGCCATCACCAGGATCATCAAACGCGGGGATGGAACCATGCTCTACCTCGGCACCTCCGCGCCAGGAGGATTTCTTTGAGGCAGTCATCGGGAGTAAGCCCCTCGACCTCCACCTCGGGCAAGAGCAGGATCCGATGCCGCAGCACGGCCGGGGCCATCGCCTTGACATCATCGGGACTGACGAAGTCCCGGCCGGCCAGGAGGGCCTTGGCCTTGGCGGCGAGCATGAGCATGACGCCGGCCCGCGGGCTGGCGCCGAGCGTGATCTGGGAGCGGGATCGTGTGGCCCGAATCACACGCGTCACGTAGCGGCGGACTATCTCCTCGACGTGGACGGTTCGCGTGGCCGCGCGAAGGTCCAGGAGTTTCTGGGCATCCAGCATGGGCTGGACCTCCGAGCCGGCCAAGGCGGCGTCGAAGCCCGCTTCCACCTTGTCCAGAATCTGGGCCTCGGCAGCCTCCTGCGGGTAGTCGATCACGATCTTGAGCATGAAGCGGTCCACCTGGGCCTCCGGCAGGGGGTAGGTCCCCTCGAACTCGACCGGATTTTGCGTGGCAAACACAGTGAAGACGTTGGAGAGCCGGTAGGCCTTGCCGTCCACGGTGGCCTGCCGCTCCTGCATCGCTTCCAGCAAAGCGGCTTGCGTCTTGGCGGGAGCGCGGTTGATCTCGTCGGCCAGGACGATGTCGCCGAAGACGGGGCCGGGCCGGAAGTCGAATTGCTTGGCCGCCAGATCGAAGACATTGACGCCGATGATGTCCGAGGGCATGAGGTCCGGCGTGAATTGAATCCGCCGGAAGCGGGTGCCCGTGACACGGGCCAGGGCCCGTCCGAGGAGGGTCTTGCCCGTCCCGGGGACCCCTTCGAGCAGGGCATGCCCGCCGGCCAGCAGGGCGATCACCGCTTCTTCCAAGACCCTCTCCTGCCCGACGAGGGCCTTGCCCAGCTCCTGCGTTATACTACCGGCCAGGCTGTTTGCCGTTGCCAGATCCATGCAGAATCTCCTTCTCTAGGCGTACCAATTGCGTCAACGTCGCGGTGAGCTGCCGCTGCGATATCATCTGTTGGGACAGGACCCCGTCACATTCATCCAGCATTTGCTCGTAGTCCGCCGCCTCGGACCGGCCGTACCGCGCCAGCTCCTGGGCCACGAGGCTGTTCGAAGCACTGGCAGTCAAACCGGCTCGATTCGTCAATTGCTGGCGGAACCACGTGTAAATCAACCGGAGTGTCAGGTGATGCGCTCCGGCGGCGCGGTACGTGGCGCCCACTGCCCGCACGTACTCCAGCTTCGAGCGACGCCGCTGCCGGCCGAAATCCCGCCGGGGTCCGAATTGCCGGCCTCGGTAAAAGAGAAACAAGATGCCGGCGGTCGTCAAGGCGAGCACCGCCCATCCGGGGCTGGTGGTGAAAAGCATGACCGCCAGGACGCCCATTCCCTGGCCGAAGCCGCCGGAGCCGTAGTGGAACTCGTTGAATACAATTCGTGGACTTGTCGCTTGAGCCTGCGCATAGGAGACGAGATTGGTTGCCAGGATGGCATTGTCGCCTTGGGCGGTATTCACGTTGGCCAGGAACGAGCTATCGGAAAGGAGAATGACGCGGCCCCGGCCCACTCCCCATTGTGCGATGCGCACGCCGGTACCCGCCGTGAAGAGCGGCTCCAGGATGCTCGTCGGGGCGTTCGAGTCCGGCGGGCGTGCTGGAAGCACGTCGCTGGTCTCGACAAAGATGCCGGAGACGTCTCGCGCCAGAGGCAACGATTTCGCCTCTTCAGGCACCTTCGTGAAGCGCCCCTCTTCGGTCGGATGCCGGTGACGTTGCGGGGAGGGCGTCGGTATCTCCTTGGCGAGCTTTCGTGTTGCGGGGGACAGATTCGCGATGAGTTCCGTGGTGACCAGCACGCCGCCGTGCGCGACCCATGCACCCAGGTCCTCCGTCTCGACGGCACCGACCGGCACGAGCGGGTCGATCAGGAAGACCGTTCCCACGCCGTCGAGCTGATCCGCCAGGAGCATCTGGTTCGAGCGCTCTACGGGCAGGCCCAAGCGTTCGAAAAGCGTGTAGCCAATGAGCATGCCGTCATCGCTGGTAGAGCGCGTCGTGCGCACGCCCGTCCGCCCCTCGCGCTGCTCGCGCAGCATCCCGCGCCAGGCCATCCACCCCAGCGCGAGGGCCGTGACCAACCCCAGCACGGTCAGGATCGTATACTCAGATTTGGGGTTTTTCGGAGGCATCGCGGAGGACCTGTTGCGCCAGGATGGTCATGGTATCGTAAGTGGGTCCGGCCGCCTCGGAGCCGCCGTAAATGCTGTGCTCGAACGCGGTGATGAATTGCACAAATTCGCGTCGGCCCGCGCGCTCGCCCGGGTACTCACGAACGTATTCGCCGTTGGTCTTGCTCTTGTGGAAGTGTAGCACCTTCAAGGCGTCCAGCCGGCGCAGCAGCGCCACCAGCAGGACGCCAATCGCCGCGAAACTCTCCGGCCCGGGCCAGCCCGGCGGAACGTTCCCAAAGCTGCTCGAACGACGCGTTCTCATACCTCTCCGAGCCACCGGGCACTTCTGCCATCGAGGTGCGTTTCTCCGGGCGGACCAGCAGCCAGATCGTCCAGCCGAGGTCGCCAAGAATGGCCAGCAGCGAGAGAAGGCACCAAGCCGCAACCGCCCAGGCGATGAACCTCCCCCACTCGGGGGACAGATGGGGGCCTCCCCAGCGTCGCAGTCTTTCCCTGAGCCAGTCCCAGAACGTTTTATGCGCGGCAAACCGCGGATCGGAGAGGATGCCCTCTAAGTGCGCCCGGATCGTCTCAGCATCCGCCCGCGCGTAATCCGCCGAGGCGGAGGTCGATGTTGTTCGGCCCCGGGACCCGGCGGTCGCGACGCCACACAGCAGCAGAACAAGGGCTGCGCCAACACTGACGAAGCTAAGCCGCACGCAAGTCCCCTTGCTCCCCGGTCATGCTCTGGGCGAGCATCTGCAAATCGAAGCCTTCCTTACGAATGCGCAGATCGTAGTACAGCAGGATGGAAGCGGTGGCGCCGATCGGCATCGTCAGGATCGTGCTGACCGTGCCGCCGAGGTAGCTCACGAACGACCGAAACGTCGCGCTATCGGCCGGCAGCATCCTGTTAATCCAACTTTCCGGGAGAAGGAACAGGATCCAGATGACCCAGTTCATGAGGACGGCCAGAAACATGACGCCAAAGACCTTGCCCAGATTGCCCCCGACCAGGGCCTTGCTACGCGACATCCCATTGCCAACCGAGTGATTCTCCACGACAATGGCCGGTGCGGTGAGGTAGAACCACAAGCTGAAGATCACGCCGGGGATGATGAGCAGCAGGAATCCAAGCCCGGTCACCAAGCCGACGCAGAGGGTGGCCAAGACCAACGTCACTGACTTCGGGAGAGCAAATCGGTAGGCTTGCCCGATCGTGATTTCATGGCCCAGATACGTCTCCGAGACGCTCTTGATCAGGGCCGCCTGGCAGAGCATGGTTCCCACCATCGTCAGCAGGACCGTAATGCCTCGGCCCACGAAGCCGAGGGGGCTGGGTGCCTTGTCGTCCCGAGTATCTCGCTCGGCTGCAGCGCGAGGGTCTTCTTGTAGGGCTTTCATTCGCTCGAAGAAGGTCTGATGAGGCGTCCCTCTCGTTTCCGTCCACGAGCTGGTGGCAATCGAGAACAGCGCCAGGGGCACTTCGATGATCGCCACGATGGTGACGAAACGCAGGAAGTTGTTGCGGTAGATTGCGAAGGCCCGGTCGAAGATCCGGCCCACCGACATCGGCTCGAATTGCATCGTCTCCATTTTCCCGTCTCCCAAAGCAGAACCACGACGAATATGCTCTCACCATGTGTGCCCGAGAATAACGCAAGGGAGACGGATCGCCAAGTCAAAAACCGGCGGTCTTGACCAAGCGGGGCAGGTGGCCGGCGAGGCCGACGCGGTCGTCTTTGACGAGCATGACGCCGTCCACTCCGTCAATGGCGATGATCCGCTCCAGGGCGGCGTCCACGTCGCGGATGGTCTTGACGAGGTTCCCGGCCTGCGTGGCGGCGGCGTCGGCCAGGGCGGCGTCCTTCGCGACGATCGTCGCCAGGTCGCACAGGCCGAAACTCCACGAGTGACCCATCTTGCCCGAGGAGGAGCAGATCGAGACCGGCGTCTCCTGCGGCTCGACCGAAAAGGCCAGCCGGTCGGCCAACCTGGCGGTGCCCGTGCCGAGAGCGACGATCACCGGCTCGACGGCTTTGAGATAGATATCGCCGCCGTTATCCACGATGGCCTCTTCGGCCCCGGCGGCCAGAGCGGCCTCCGCGGCGAGCTGCGCCATCGCGCCGGCGACTGCGGCCATCGGACCGACATTGGCTCTCCGGGCCGCCCAAGCCATGCGCCGGGCCACTTCCGGCGCATCGGCCCGCAAGTCGAGTGGCACGAACGCGGTTTTGAACTCGGGCTGGCGCGCGATGTACTCTTCGAGAATCCGCCGCTGGCGGACGATCTCCGCCACGACCACGTCGAACTGGTCGCAGCAGACGCGGAGGACCGCTTCGTGATGCGTGAAGGTGCGGTAGGTTCGTCTGCGAGTGTCAGTCATAGGGTCGTGTTCTGTCATCCTGAGCGCAGCGAAGGATCTGGCCGGCGAATGGGAGGAGTTTTAAATACGCGTGCCAGATCCTTCCCTGCGCTTCGCTCCGTTCAGAGCCTGCCCCGAGCTTGCCGAAGGGATGACAAGACACACGCATGACAGGTCCGGATCAAAAGGCCGAGGCGCAGGCGCTGAAGGGGCAGACCCGGATGCACGCCAGGCACTCGATGCATTCCGCTTCGTCGAAGACCACCCGGCGCGTGCCCGCGTCGGCGAAGTGCAGGGCCTCGGTCGGGCAGCGGGGGAGGCACTGGCCGCAATGCGTGCAGCGATGCTCGTCCCACGTCACGCCTTTGCCGGTGGTGTTGATCGTGACGTTGAAGGTCCGCACGAAGTCCATCGCCCCCTCGATGTCCTGCTCCGTTCCCGTCACGTCCAGAACCAGGTAGCCCTCTTCCTCCGGCGTCACCCTCGCCCGGTAGACGTTCACGATGAGGTTGTGGTCCTTCACCAGGTGATAAATGATCGGTTTCTCACACTCGCATTTCGGGAAGAAAAGCATCAGTTTCTTCGTTACGGTCGGACTCATATCAGGTTTCCCAAAGGGGTCCAAGGAATGTCATTGCGAGGACGCAGCGACGAAGCAATCTCAATCCTCGGCAGGGGAGATTGCTTCGCTTCGCTCGCAATGGCATGCCTGAGACTTCTCACTTCTCTCTGATCACCAACGGTTTCATTTTCGTATTGCGGGGCAGCGGAGCGATCGGCCGGCTCACCAGAAAATCGCCCCGGCGAATCTCGTCGGCCAGCAGGTTGGCGATCTCCAGGGCCTTGTAGTAGGACGACATCGAGCCGACCTCGACTTTCTTGCCCTCGACGTCGATCTGGCCGCTGCGCAGCTCCTCATAATTGGCGTAGCGGATCACCCGGCCGGTCTTCTCGGGATAGTCGTGGCTATAGTCGGTCACGGGCGCGAGGATATCCCGGTCCCGGATGCAGGTGCGCTGGAGGACCTGCTCATTGAGAATCGGGATGGGCACGCCGACGCCCAGGGCCAGCGACACGCCGTAGCCGCGCAGGCTCACGCCCCGGACGAACTCGGGCCGCATCTGCTTCATGTCGGCGGTCAGGGCCAAGGTCCCCGCCCCTTCCTTCGGCACGCCGTTGGGGGTCCGCTCGCAGTCGCCGGCGTGCTGGGTCCCCTCGGCGTAGACGTGCCCCTGGGCCCCCGCCAGCCAGACGCGCGTCCCCACGCCGATGGTCTCGTAGTAGGGATCGTTCAAGCAGCGGCGACAACTGGCCGGCGGAGCAGTAGGTCGCGTTCTTGCGGCGGGGCTCCAGGATGCCCAGATACGTGTAGATCGTCCGGTCCGAGTCGTTGATCGCCACGTTGTAGTTCTGGTAGCAGTTCCGCGGGTTGACCATGATCGCCTGGTTGAGGTCCTGGATCGTGAAGTACGTGCGGATCTCGCGGCGCGGGTACTCGTCCGTCCCGTAGGAGAGGGCAAAGAGCTGGAGCGTCTTGCCCGCGACGAGGTCCTCGATGACGTGGCCGCCGCCGTAGCGGAACTCGCCCGGATAGTACATGTTCGCCGGGTCGGCGTGGCGTAGTTGCGTCGCCCCGAGGTAGACGTCCACCGCCGCGACGCCCGCGTAGACGAGGACGTCCTCGACCCACGCCTCCGACATGCGAATCCGCGGCTTGGAGTGCCCGAAGTTCAGGAAGCAGCCTGACGAGCACATCGGCCCGAAGGTGGCGGTCGTGACCACGTCCACCTCCTTCGCGGCCGCCGCCACGCCCTTCTTATCGACGTAATCCATGATCTCGTCGGCGGTTAGCACGACGGCCTTGCCCGACTCGATCCGATCGTTGATCTGTTCGTAAGTCTTCATGTCCTATCCTGTGGTACAAGACCCCGTCCGCGCCAGTCCATCTCGAAACGGGTGGCACAGCCAAACTCGTTTGACCGTGCTTCCTCGATTCCGGCGCCGAAAGGCCCATTGTAACGTCCAGGCCCGTTGGCTCAAAGAGCTTCGTCGGGAATTCCGCCTGACCAATTGGGCCTGGGGCTGCCTTGGAAGGCCGTCGTTCGAAGAGCGTCGCTGGTGATTCTATATCGTCTGTGCCGTGGCCTGCAGGACGGCCCGCCGCAGCTCGTGAATCCGGTGGCGAGCCTCCGCGGGCAGGAGCGTGGGCACGTTCTGGAGAGTGGCGACCTCGGCCTCGATGTCGAGCAGTGTGCCCAAGAGGTCGGCGAGAGCATGAGAGTCAGGCTCTACAGGGCTTGCGGGGTCTTTGCGGAGCCAGAGCCGGCCGTCCTGGCAGGCCAGATGCCCGGCCAGGATGCCGAAACGGGCCGTCGGCGCCAGCACGATGTTCCCGAGGCTCAAGGCGCCGTGGTAGCGGCTCTGCCGTGTGAGCCGCCGGAGAATGGCAAGCAGTTGGCGCATCACCAGGGCGATCACGGTATACGCCTGGTCGGGCCGCTTCTGCAGCACGTACCGCCACAGATCGCGCAAGGCAAAGCAGGGCGGCAGCGGCTCGACCAGGTAGGCGCTGCCGGCGACGACGAACAGGTCAGTGAAGTGAGTGACGAACGACTTCGTGAAATCGGGCGGCTCTTCATGGGTGACCAGCGGTCCCAATTCGAGCAGAGACTCGGCCGGCCGGAACTTGTGCAGCAGGACCGGCTGGGCGTCACGCTGACGGGTGGCGCGAAAGGACTGCGCCCCGGTGCATTCGCCCACTTCGGCGGCCCCCTCGATCTCGAAATCGCGGAGGGTCGTGGTGGTGACCACGCTTCTCGCGTACAAAGTCTTGAGCCCCATATCCACCCCGATGCCCAGGGACACTCGTTAAGAATCGAAACCCTTCTTGGTCTCCGCGTCCTCTTTCATCGACCGCCTGGAGGATTTGCTTGAGGCTTGCTCCATTTCTCTATCAACAGTGAGGCGTCGAGAATCGCCTTACTAAAAGAAAGGGAAGATTCGCAGCCAGAACCGGGAAACCCGGTGTCGTTGACGAACGGAAACTTGGCGTTCAAGCGTAGAATTCGAGTAGGAGACTGACCGGGATGAGCCAGCAACTCTGTGAAGCGTGTGTGTTCTTCGCGCCGGCCCATACGTGCATCGAGAAGCCTACGTGGGGTCATTGCCTTAAGCTGGTCAAGGCGAAACCGGGTTGGGGCGCAGAAGGCTGCAACCTTTCTTCACTTGGGCCGATAATCATTGCGACGATTTCCAGCCGCGCCAGACGTCTTCCGTCCCTCCGTGACGTGATTCCAGAGGAAGGAAGAGGATATCTCGGTGCGGGTCCGATAAAATCGGCCGTTGAAGTCTTGGGAAGGCCTCGTGTTCGCTCGGGGGGCCGCTGGGATCGCATGGGAGGGGATCGAGCGCTACTGCATTTTGCTCCTCGTCAGGGGCACAAGGACGTGGGATTCCCATGGGTGTGCGATGGCGGCTGCGGTATGGTCGTGGTCGTATTTGACGCGGCCTCCAAGGCCATGGTCCACATCCATTGTGACGGCTACGCGCAAGCGTTCGGCCGTTCGGAGGGGCGGAGCGTAATCGTCACTGGGCCGGAAACATCGTCGCAATCTCCCGATCCATTTCCAGTTCGGTGGGATATGTAAATACCGTTGTCGTCAGGAGATCCCAGAACGTTCCGCCGGTCTTGTCGCGTATCTCTCGGTAGATTTCCGTTCTTTGGGGCAATCCCGTCGCCGGGTCGACATACACTCGTCGTTTGTTGTGCAGAGATGGGCTCGCAGTGCGCGACAGCGAGTTTGTCTCATAGACAGCGAGGTTCTGTGCCGTCTCGCGGCCCGGATTGACCATCGGCGGAGACAGTTTGGTATCGGGGGAGACGCACGTCATCACATCCCGCAGGTAGTTGCTCACGAGGCTTCTGGCCCCATCCCACTGGGCCTTGCTCAGTCTGACGGGCGGACCGGCCCTCATCCCCCGCTCCGTCTTCCTCACGCAATTGTGGTTGAGATCGTACAGGTCGAAATGCTCCTCCCCGTTCACCACCAGTCTGTTCGAATGATACGCGATCCAAAACTGCTGGATCGGCCGCTCATTGTTTCGGTACGTGCTGACGACATGAACGCTACGGACCCCGGCCAGGGGCTTGAGCAGGTCGCCGATGCCGGTCCCGAACGCCGTGGGCGTGTTGGCCCACCGCAGCAGCAGCAGGGCGGCCAAGCCCACGGCCACGAGCGCCGCTCGGGACCGGTGCCTCGTGACGAGAAGGGGACCTTCTGCGGTTCCCTCGTTCGTTGCTCTTGCGAGGAAGTCTTTGCGCTCGGCGGAAGCAAGGGCGTGTCTTCTCTCTTCCCTCGCGCTCGGACCGGCGCCACAGGTCGATGCGCCGTGCTGAACTTCCACATCGATCGGGTACGGATAAGGGCTCTCGACCTCCCCCGGAGTGTGTTCGATGTCACCTTTGGCATGGTAAATAGTGCTTGTCCCGGAATCCGCTCGCTCCAGGATAGCCCAGATCCGCTGCCGCAACGTTTGGGCCATCTTCCGGCACGTGCGGCAGGTACGAACGTGCGAGATAATGGCTCGGTGCCTGTCGTCCGGCGGCGCCCCATAGGGGACCACGGCATCGAAGAGATCGGCCCGGGATACGTCACGGCAAGTAATATCGGTACTCTCGACCAGAGGGAAGCTCTCGACCCCAAGGACATCCTCACGACTACCTGACGCGAAGAACCGGCTGAGCCGCTGCAACTGGTCGGTGGTGAGGTCCAGTGCCCGGAGCGCCACCAAATCCTTGGCGCAGCGCGGGCAATGATCCACATGGACCGTCACCGGCGTGGGAATCCGAATCTGCAGTGCGGGCAGTGCCAGCTTCGGGAGGAAGGGCTTGACCTCGGCGCACGTGACGTACTCCTCCAGCAGTTGGAACTGCTGGGCCAAGGCCTCGATGGTCTCGTCATCTCCAGAACAAGTACCGTCCCGCGAGCGCTCCGCCTCAAACAGGGCTTCGCGCAGGCGGCGCATCTGCTCCTGGCACGCAGGGCAAGCCGCTACGTGCCGACAAATCGACTCCGGCACGGCTGCCTCATCCGGGCCGAGCAGATCGTAATAATGAACCTCCGCCTCCCGGCACAGGCGGTTTCCCTCATCGGCTCTCATTGACGTCCCTCATCAAGTGGCCAGCACCTTACGGAGCGTCCGGATACTGTCCGACAAGTACCGGCTGACTGTCCTTCCTTTCACGCCCATTTTCACCGCGATCTCGCGAATGCTGAAATGATCCCGATACCGCAACAAGAAGGCCTGGGCCTGCCGCTGCTGCAAGTGCCGGGCGAAGGAGACAATGATCGCGTTTTTCTCCTCCGTATCCTCTATTAAGACGTTTTCCGCCGGGCAATTGTTGATGGGAATTCTGATTTCTCTCGCATATTTTTTCACCGCGGCGCAGTACCTCGCTCGTCGCCGCACGAAATCTCGAATGTGGTTGGTGATTGCCTGGTAGAGATAGCTCTTGATGTTCTGCACGTCTATCGGCACGGGCCGACGAATCAGGGTGAGGAAGAACGCTTGGAAGATATCCTCTTCCTCGGACTTGTTGTGGGCCTGAAAACCAACGACAGCACGGATGAAACCGCCGTATTCGGCGAAAATCCCGGCCGCAGCTTCAACCACGTCGCTGCCCGGCCTTGCATTTCCTTGAACCTCTGTCACTACCGGTTGCCCCAACCAAAAGCAACCCCCGCCTGCCAAGTGGGAGATACACACTCCCACGCGGATCGCACCCGCAGACTCCATCATTATTATAGCGGAAAGTCACATAATTGCAACATCTGATATGCTCGGGACGCGAACAAACTAAGGAAATTGCTCATTTGGCAGGATTTGGTGCTATAATCCGTCAGCGAACGTGTCTTCTGGAAGGGTAGATAAAATGAAAGCCGCCGGTTGCTGTCTGATCCTCTTGTCCGTGAGTAACGCCGTCCAAGCCCAAATCGCTGACTCGCCCGACGCCAGCGTCGCGAACATTCCTGTCAACTACACGGAGGCGAAGGTGGGGCAGTATACGCTGCCGGAGGTGCTGAAACTCGCCGACGGCACGCCGGTGCGCGACGCCGCCACGTGGTTCGAGAAGCGCCGGCCGGAGATCGTCAGACTGTTCGAGGAGAATCAGTACGGCCGCAGCCCGGGCCGTCCTGCCGACATGACTTTCGAGGTGTTCGAGAAGGCGACACCGGCCTTCCAGGGCAAGGCCACCCGCCGGCAAGTGACGATCTATTTCTCGAAGGATAAGGCCGGTCCCAAGATGGACCTGCTGGTCTATCTGCCCGCCGGCGCCGGCAAACCGGTACCGCTGTTGCTGAATCTGGGTTTCGGCGCGAACAATACAGCGGTGAACGATCCCAACGTGAAGGTCGGGACCACGTGGGACCGCAAGCAGAACCGGAGAGTGCCGGCGACCCGACCTGGCTTCGGGGGCTTGAACGTGCTGCCCGTGCTGGAGAAGGGGTTCGGCATCGCCACTTTCAACTATACCGACGTCGATCCGGATGCTCTTGGGGCGGTCGCCTATGGTGTGCGGAAGCTATATCTGAAAGAGGGGCAGACGGGGCCCGCGCCGGACGAGTGGGGTTCCATTGCCGCCTGGGCCTGGGGCTTGAGCCGGGCGATCGATTACTTCGAGACGGACAAGGACGTGGATGCCAAACGGATCGCTATCATGGGTGTGTCCCGGCTGGGCAAGACCGTGCTGTGGGCGGGGGCCCACGACACGCGCGTCGCCCTGGTGATTGCCAGTTGTTCCGGCGAGGGCGGCGCGGCCCTGAGCCGGCGCAACTACGGCGAGACCATCAAGCATCTGGTCGCCCCGACGCGTTTCCCGTATCAATTCTGCGCAACTACGCGAAATGGGCGGACAAGGTCAACGAGTTCCCCGTCGATGCGCACCTGCTCATCGCCCTGATCGCACCGCGCCCGGTGCTACTCCAAACGGGCTACACCGATAAATGGTCGGACCCCTATGGCGAGTTCCTGGCCGCGGTCGCCGCCGGACCGGTCTACAAATTGCTCGGCAAACAGGGGCTGGACACGGATAAGATGCCTCCCGCCGGAGAGCCCATCCTGCACACGATCGGCTTCTATATGCACCCGGGCGGCCACGGCTCCGCTCCGGCGGACTGGCCCGTGTTCCTGAAATTCATGCAGATGCACCTGCAGCCGTGAATCGATGAATTCGGAAAGGATGGTCGGCCATGGGTCGGGCAGACAAATCTCTGGGTGTGTTCATTCTGGCTCTGGCGTTGAGCGCCGGGGCCCAAAATCAGGTAGGGACCATCGCGGCCAATGACCCGAACGGCGGCCCGGTCGATTATGCCGCCTTCAAGGACCCGCCTCGCCAGTACCGGGGCCATGCCTGGTTCACCTTCAACCTGGGCTCTCTGAACGAAGAACGCGTCCGGGCGATGGTGCAGCAGGCTGTTAAGAGTGACTCCTACGGCGGCTTCATGATAACGCCCTCCGGCGGGTTCGGCGGCAGGGGAGGCGGTAGCGGCGCGGCGAGCGGCGGCACACCCGTCACGTACCTCAACGAGGAGTTCTTCCGGCTCTACAAAGTGGCGATTGAGGAAGGATTGAAGAACAATCTCCCGATGGACGTGCTCTATGACGAGCAGCAGTTCCCGACCGGCATGGCGGGCGGGCCTGTTCTATGCGAAGTATCCCAATGACGCCGAGAAGAGCTTGGAGAAAGTCGAAAAGGATGTGACGGGGCCCGCGCAGGCGGAGCTGGCGCTGCCTATCGCCAACGGGATCTACATTGGCACACGCGATGATGAACCTCGACACGCTCGAATGTGTCGATGTCAGCGGCCAGACCAGCCGGGACAAGGCGACATTCACGTGCCAGGTCCCGGCCGGCAATTGGAAGGTCATGGTGTTCTATCTCGACCCGGCCCGCCGACGGGGCATCTGCGACTATCTCGATCCCAAGGCCGTCGATGAGTTGATCGAGGTCATGTACGACCAGTATTACGGCCATCTCAAGGAGTATTTCGGGAAGGTCATCAAGATGTCGTTCTACGACGAGCCGTCGCTGCACAACGCCGTCAGCGGCCGGCTCTGGACCGCCGGCTACAATGACGCCTTTGAGAAGAAGTTCGGCTACTCCCCGATGAAATACTATCCGGCCCTGTGGTACGACATCGGCCCCGAAACCGCGGCGGCCCGCAATGCGTTGTACGGCTTCCGTACGGAGCTGTATGCGGAGAACTTCATCGGCCGGATCGCCGCCTGGTGCCAGAAGCACGGCATCGCCATGTCGGGCCACTTGGACCAGGAGGAGTCGCGTAATCCCGTCGGGACGCAGGGCGATCTGATGAAGATCTTCAAGCACCAGCAAATCCCCGGCATTGACGACATCTGGTTCACGGGGCGCTCCAACGTCTCGTACAAGGTCGTCACCTCGGCGGCGTACAACTATGACCGGCCCCTGATGATGGCCGAGACCTACGCCGCCTACCAGCCGGAGTACCGGACCGCCAAGTGGGTGTACCGCACGGCGATGGACCAGCACGCCATGGGCGTCAATCTCCAGATCGGCGGTCGCCCCGGCGACACGGCCACGGCGGAAATGGGCCGCTACGTCGGCCGGATGGAGTACCTGCTGCGTCACGGCCGGCACGTGGCGGATATCGCCATCCTCTACCCCATCGCGGCCCTGCAGGCCGACTACGCTTTCGCGCAGCCCGTGGCGGTCGAGCCGCGTCACCGGCGGCAGTCGCGGTCGCGGCGAGCCCGGCTTCTACTATGCCCTGGAAGGCGGCATCCTGGCCCCGGAGAACGATTACATGGATCTGGGCGAGATGCTGTTTCGCGGCATGCGCATCGACTTCACCTACCTGCACCCCGAAATCCTGGAGAGCAAGTGCCTCGTCGCCGGCAACAAGCTGATTCTCGACAACAAGGAGAACCGCGAAGAGTTCCGCGTCCTGATCGTCCCAGGCGGCAACACGATCTCCGTCGCCACGGCCCAGAAGATCCTCGACTTTCTACCGCGCCGGCGGAACGGTCATCGCCACCAGCAAGCTGCCGACCCGATCCGCCGAGTTCAAGCAGGATAAGCAAGTCCAGCAGATCGTCGGCGAGGTGTTCGGCATTCCCGCTTACGGCCCGATGACCGCGTCGATCCGCGCCTTCACCGATGATTTCAAGACCTTCTTCGCCCATCCCAACCAGGCGGGCGGCAAGGCCTATTTCCTGCCTCGGCCGGAACCGAAGATGGTGGACGCGGTGCTGAAAGAGGCCTTGCCCGTGCGTGATGTCGATGTCCAGACGCCCTGGCTATGGCCGGTGCCGATGAACCGGTCTTACGCCGGAGCGTTGACCTACATCCACAAAGTCAAGAGCGGCCGCGACATCTACTTCTTCGCCAATTCCACCGATGCCGCCGTCGATGCCACGGTCGTCCTGCGGGGCAGCAAGAACCTGGCCCTCTGGGACCCCCACACGGGCCAACAGAAGAAGGCGGACGTCACGACTTCGGAGACCGCCGGTCAGCCCGTAACGACTACTCGCCTGGCTCTCCCGCCGCTTACGTCCGTGTTCTACGTGCAGGAGTAGCCCGGCTCACTTAACCGTCACGGCGTTGCCGTAGTTCGACTTTTGCAGGGGCGATGGAAGATGAGATCGAGACTGAAACTGATTATAGCTATGACCGCTGTCTACCTGATGGCGTTCGCTACCGTCGCCTCCGTGGCGGCCCCCGTGAAGGTGGAGGGCGGGCTGGTCGAAGGTACCGCAGAGGCAGGAATCACCGTCTACAAAGGCATTCCCTTTGCCGCGCCACCCGTAGGCAATCTGCGCTGGCGGCCGCCGCAACCGGTCAAGAGTTGGGACGGTGTCCTCAAGGCCGACCACTTATGCTCCCGCCTGCCCGCAGATCCAGTTCTATATCCCGTTCTTTCCCAAGGTCGAGACCTCGGAGGATTGCCTCTATCTGAACGTGTGGACGCCGGCCCAATCCCCGACGGAGAGTCTGCCGGTCATGGTGTGGATCTACGGCGGCGGGTTCGCCATGGCGCGACCTCCACGCCCCTCTACAGCGGCGAGCAACTGGCGAAGATGGGAGTCATCGTCGTCAGCATCGCGTACCGCGTGGGCCCGCTCGGATTCCTGGCGCACCCGGACCTGACGGCCGAATCTCCGCGAAAGGTCTCCGGCAATTACGGCCTGCTCGATCAAATCGCCGCTCTTCAGTGGGTGCAACGGAACATCAAAGCCTTTGGCGGCGATCCGGGCCGCGTGACGATCTTCGGCGAGTCGGCCGGTGGGATCTCGGTCAGCATGCTGGCGGCCTCGCCGTTGGCCAAGGGCCTGTTCCACCGGGCGATCTGCGAGAGCGGCGGTTCCTTCTATCCGGCCCGAAAGGCGAAAAAGCCGCCAGCATGCAGCTTCTGGCTGGCGCCGAATCGGCCGGCGTGGAATTCGCCCAGCGCATGGGCGCCAATTCGCTGGCCGAGCTCCGCCAGGTCCCACCCGAAAAATGGCTGAAAGACCCGGCCGCTCAGGGGGGCGGTCTCTGGCCCGTCATTGACGGTTACGTGATCGTGGACGATCAATACAAGCTCTACGAAGCGGGCCAATACAACGACGTGCCCGTGCTCATCGGCACGAATTCGGATGAAGGCTCCATGTTCGTCCAAGCCACGACCCCCGAGCAATATGAGAAAAGTACGCCGCGACCGCTTTGGGCCGTTCGCCGAAAAGGTTCTGACGGCTGTATCCCGGCCAGACGCCCGGCCAGACCTTCCGGGCGCAGGCCGATATCCTTCGCGATACCCTCTTTGCCTGGCCCACGTGGTCCTGGGCCCGACTGCAATCGAAGACCGGAACCTCGAAGGTGTTCGGCTACTACTTCGATCAGAAGCTGGCCCCCTCCCTGTTCTCGGCCTTCTTCAAATCTACCGGCGCCTCCCATGGTTCTGAGATGCCGTATGTGTTTCGACACCTCGACTCAGATGCTCGGGGTACGATACACCGACGAGGACAGGAAACTCTCGGAGACAATGGCTGCCTACTGGACCAACTTCGCCAAGAAAGGAAACCCTAACGGCGAGGGACTGCCGCCGTGGCTGGCCTTCAACGAACGGGAAGCAACCGTAATGTATCTGGACAGCCAGCCTCACATTGGGCCGGTTCCCAATGTGGACAAGTTGACCGTGCTCGACGAGTACTTCGCCTGGAAACGCGCAGTCGGGACCGGGAAAATAGACAGCCTTCTCAGGTAGAGGAGTGGCTATGAATCTCAGCGCCTTTAAGAGAATGAACATCCACATGTCATTGCGAGGAGCGCAGCGACGAAGCAATCTCCATCGCAGCATGGGCATGAGAGATTGCTTCGCTGCACTCGCAATGACATGGGAACGGCCTTTCCCTGGGTTCGTTCTGTTAGAGGCTCTTACGCTCTTACCGATTTTCGCGTTTCTTTGGTTTGCAGGAGGGCCCGCCCGAGCCCAGGTGAACCTGCTGCCCCAGGGGGCGACGCGTCTGAACATCCAGCCCGCCCTGTTCCATTGCACCGGCGTGTTCGAGATCGCCGACCTGACTGTGACGCCCCATATGGCCGCGTCGACGCCGTTGCAGGACGCCGTGCTGCCGGCCGGCACTGCGCTGGACTGGGATAAGACGAGCGTCAAAACGGTCAATGCCAAGCGGGCCCAGGTTTCCCTCGACGGCATTTGGCGTTTCACACCCGCGGCCGAAGGCGTGGCCGATCCCCCGAAGCTGGGGTGGGCCTACATCAAGGTGCCGGGAAACTGGCAGGATCGCCGGGGCGGCCGTTCGGCGTTCGTGGCCCGCGCCGGCGGGCCGCAGTGGGACCTGTACGACGGGGCGATGGTGACACGCGCCTGGTACGAGCGCGAAGTGACCATTCCGGCCGAATGGCAGGGCCGCGCGATCAGCCTGCGTTTTGACCGCGTGTGCACGGACGCGATGGTCTATGTGAACGGCAAGTCGTGCGGAACGATCGCCTGGCCGTGGGGCTCCGTGGACATCACTCCGGCGGTGACGCCCGGCCAGACGGCTCAGGTTCGGGTGCTGGTGGCGGCCATCGCCGACCCGGAGAAAGTGGGCCAATTCTGGCAGAATGCCTTGAGCAACGTCACCTATACCTCGGCCCGCCTGGAGACGCGGGGCCTGACCGGCAGCGTCTTCCTGGAGAGCCGCTGCTCCGAGGGCCGGGTGACCGATGTCTTCGTGCGGACCTCGACACGCAAGCAGAATCTCTCTCTGGACGTGGAGCTTACCGGCGTCAAGCAGGCCGGCCGGGCCGAGTTTGTCGCCGAGATGCTCGACGAGAAGGGGGCGGTGGAGAAGACCTTCACGGCCGATGTCGCCGTGGAGGCCAAGGACGTGCAGACCGTCACCCTCTCCTGGCCCTGGGCAAACCCGCGCCTGTGGGACGTGGGTCAGCCCAACCTCTATACCCTCCGGCTGAAAGTGCAGGGCGCGGGCCTGGACGACGAGTACGACCAGGAATTCGGCTTCCGCGAGTTCTGGATCGAGGGACGCCGGTTCTTCCTGAACGGGACCGAGATCCGCCTGCGGCAAGGGCTGCTTTTACTACGGACCGCGCCCCCAGGTCGGGGAGAACTTCTGGGAGATGGGACGCTCGACGGTGGATGCCCGCGGCGATGCCGCCGACTCGGGGCGGGACCTCGACGATGCGGACCACAAGGGATACCTGGTGGCCGAATACGTCCTCAACGCCAACAAATACCTCATGGATTCGCGGGGCCGGCTGGTCTGGGCGGAGAATCCAGCCGCGGGCCCTGGAGCGGGCGGCCGTGTGGATGCGCCACTACCGCAACCATCCCTCCGTGGTGATGTGGGTCGCCGGCATGAATTTCTTCAACAACGCGGTGGACGCCGATCCGCGCCACATGGGTCGCCACGGCTGGGACCAGGCCGACCAGCGCTGGCAGCGCCTCTTGACGGCCGGCAAGGAGATGTTCGACGGGCTCAGGAAGCTTGACCCCACCCGCGTCTACTATAGCCACGCGGGGGCCGATACGGGCGACGTCTACACGATGAACTGCTACCTGGATCTGATCCCGCTCCAGGAGCGCGAAGAGTGGCTGAGCGAGTGGGCGAAGAGCGGCGAGATGCCGATTTCCATGATCGAGTTCGGCACGCCCATGGACTGCACCTTCCGGCGCGGGCGCCACGGGTTCGAGAGCAACATCACCAGCGAGCCCCTGCTGACGGAATACGCCGCCATCTATTTCGGCAACGACGCCTACACGGCCGAGGAGCCCAAGTACCGGCAGTACCTGCACGGCCTGTTCCGCAGCGGCATGCTCTACGAGAGCTCCGAGAACCGCCTGGATGAGTACGCCAACGACCACAAGATCCAGCAGCTCTATCGCGTCAACACCTGGCGCAGTTGGCGGACGGCCGGGCTGCCCGGCGGCCTGCGCACCTGGTCGTGGATGCAGGATGCGCTGAAGGAGAGTCAACGGCCCGACGTTGGCCTGGATCGCCGGCCCGGCTCAGGCATATACCGCCAAGGACCACCACTTCAGCTCCGGCCAGAAGATCGACAAGCAGATTGTCCTGCTCAACGACACGCGCCAGCCCCAGGATTTCACCGTGACCTGGACGGCCATAGTGGGCGGGAAGGAAGTCGGCACAGGCACGGATGCACGGCAAGCTGGCGGTCTCGGAGATCCGCTTTATTCCCATCCAGGTCATCGCGCCCGCGGCAGAACCCGGTGGCAAGGCGGAGGGCCAGATCACGCTGACCGCCACGATCGGCGCAGCCACGCATCGGGACACGTTTGCGTTTCGGGTCTTTGGCGATGATCGAACCGGGAAAGGCCAGATCGCTGTCGTCGATCCGGAGGGCAGGACCAGCAAGATGCTGGCGGACCTCGGCTATGCGACCCGTGCCTGGGACAGTGAGTCCTCCCTCGTGGTCATCGGACGCAATGCCTTGAAGCAAGACCCGACGATAGCAGCGAAGCTGGAAGCCTGGGTGCGCGACGGAGGTCGGGCGATGATCTGTGCCCAAGACCCGCAATGGATGGTCCAGGCCCTGGGGTGGCGGGTGTGCCCGCACGTGAGCCGACGCGTCTTCCCCATGAATTCCCCAATCGCCAGCGGGATCGACGCCGACGACCTGCGCGACTGGACGGGCAGCAGCACGCTGATCGAGGCGTGTCCGATCTATCAGGGCGATTACCTCAGAGGGCAACGAGACGAGATCAGCCCTACGCCGGTTGGCACTGGGGCAACCGTGGCGGGGTCACAAGCGCGGCCGTCGAGAAGCCCCACCGCAGCGGCTGGCGTCCCTTGCTGGAGTGCGAGTTCGATCTGGCCTACACGCCGCTGATGGAGCTGGACTACGGCAAAGGCCGACTGCTCGTTTGCACGCTGGACTTGGAAGACCACGTGGCCCTGGACCCGGCGGCGCGGCGTCTGGCCGGGCGGATCATCGACTACGCGGCTTCACGCCCCGCTGTCTCCACGGCGACAGAAGTTCGTGTATGTCGGCGGGGCCGCCGGGGCGGCGTGGCTGGACAAGATCGGGGTGAGTTATCAGCAGTCGGCTGTCGCTGGATGCGTCCGCCGGGCTGCTGCTGATCGGTCCGGATGCAGCCCTCGACTCTGCCGCGCTGAATGCCTATCTGGAAAAAGGCGGCAAGGCGTTCTTCCTGCCGTGTGCACAGGCCCAAGGGTGGCTGGGGACCAGCTTGAAGCCGGCCGCCGCCCAGTTTGCCGGATCGCTGTCGGTGCCCGCTGGCCCGAGACCCGCGGCCTGAGCGCCTCGGATCTGCGTTGGCGCTGCTACCTGGACACTCCTCCCTGGCTTTTGAGCGCAGGGGCGGAAGTCGGGGCGGACGGCCTGATCGGCCGTAAGGTGGTGGGCAAGGGCGTGGCGATCTTCTGCCAGGTGGACCCGGACCGCTTCCACGCGGACGAGAAGACCTACTTCCGCTACACGCGCTGGCGCTCTACCCGTGCCGTCGCCCAGCTCTTGGCCAACCTGGGAGCCACTTTCCCGGCGGACCGGCCGGATCTTCCATCCGCCAGACGTGAGCAACAAAGCCTTGGCCGTGTGGGATCAGCCGGGACCGCAAAGCACGGGCCCCCGGCCGTCACCCACGTCCGCGAGTCTCAAGCCCGAGGGCACCGCATCCGCGGGGTACTACTATCCCGATTATCGCCCGGACTTCCCGATGGGAGATAATCCTTACCGATATTATCGGTGGTAAACATCATTGCGAACGCGACTCGCAATGACATGAATCAGATCAACCGCGAACTCAGCGCTGGGTGGCAGCGGCAAGTGCCGGCTTGCCGCTGCCTCGTGTGCGTCCCCTTGCGCCCTCGGCAAGCTCCGAAGACTCCGCTTGCCGCTGCCACCCGAAGTCTCATACGGCGCACTCAGGGCTTTCGTTCCGGGGCAGCCGGGACAATAGCCAATTCAGCGACACTGGCGTAGGGCTGGTTGCTGACTTCGCTCAGGGCTACGAAGCGCAGGAAGCGGGCCGTGACCGGCACCGGGAGCTGGACGGTATGCTCGCCCGCCGGGCGGCCGAACCGTCCTTGGGCCGCGGGCGCACCCCACGTCTTGCCATCTTCACTGAGATAGATCTCATAATCGCGGACCCGGCCGTTGGCCTGTTCCACCCGGTCCGTGTAGATCACCGCCGCAATCCGGGTCGATGATCCCAGATCGATCACCAGCTCATGCGGGGGCTTGGCCACATCGGGGCTCCAGCGGCTGTGCCAGAAAGTGTCCGGATTGCCGTCGATGGCGTTGGCCGGCTCGCCCTCATTCGGCTGGAAGCTGCTGGCGGAGACGATCCGCCACTGGGCGTGGCTGCTATAAGGCTGGACGCAGATTGCCCCGCGGTATGGCAAGACGCCGTCGGCGGCCGCACGAACGAATACGGGACCCGCCTGCTTCATCTCGAAGGGGCCCGCGTAGGTCTGCCACGCCGCATCGCCGAGAGCATATTCGATCTTCGCGCCGGCCGTCGCGCAGGCGAGCGCGATCAGACCGTCGCGGCCGCGCTGCCCTGTGATCGCCGCCGCCCGCCGCTGGGGCGCCGCCCAGCGCCCGAGGGCAGGCAGATCGTTCTGTCCGGCCGGCAGCAGGCGCAGGACGTAGGAGAACGTGGCCGGGTCGGACCAGACGATGTATTGATCCAGCGGACGCGGGCCGCAGCCGTTCGAGCCGACACCGAGCGTGCGACTGCTCAGACACAGCACCGTGCTCGTGCTGGCGGGCAGATCGACGGAGTACTCGATCGGGGTCATGACCTCGTCGGTATACGGCAGGGCCGAGACCTGCATCGATCCACCATCGGCCTTGACCAACAGGCCCGGGACACCGGTCGCCGGCGACCGCCGCCCAGCGAACGTCCTCGTGATTGCCACATTCCATCGGCTTGGCGTAGCCGGTCATCTGCTCCCGCACGGTGCTCGAATAGACGCCGACGTCGAAGCCGCGTTTGCGGTCCGCGTAGTTCTCCATCGGTCCGCGTCCGAAGTAGGTGAATTGGCTCGAGACGCGGGTCCAGCAACATGCGAACGCCGATTCGGGCCAGCGGGATGCGGCGGCCCTGGAACGTGACGGCATTGTCCACCGCGATCGCGCCGTCGCCGGAGATGGTGTAGAGGGCCGAGTGGGTGACGCTGAATCCGCCCTTTGCCATCCGCTTGGACATCAAGTTCGACCCGCACGACGGAAGGCGCAAGCTGCTCGGCGGCCAGACGGATAGTCGTTCGTTTCAGGTCGGTCACTCCCGCGGCGGTCCAACTTCGGTAGGCCCACATGTCGTCGGTCTGGTGCGGGGCACGCCACAGGTGCAGCTTCGGTCCGCCGCCGGCGGTCAAGAGGTTGATGCCAGTCGCGGACGATTTGAGAGATCGAGCCATCGGCTCTGTCGAACGTCACCGCAAACCCTTCGCCGCTGACCGTGATCTGTGCTTCGGTCTGCTCCACCTTGACCGGCTTGGTCTTCGTCGCGTCGGGAGCCAGAACATCCAAGGGGTATGCCTCGGTCGGCAGCTTGAACTGGGCCGCAGCCACCTCATAACCCGCCTTGGCCCAAAGCTCGTCCTGGGCCAACGCGAAAGACACGCGCAGGAAGTACTCGGCACCGGGCACGGGTGCGATCTTCTTGACCGGAATCGTGATCGTCTTATCCGTCCCGGGCGCCAGGTCGAGCGGTTCCAGGATTCCCTTGTCGATGATTCGCCCATCCTCGGCGATGGTCCAGGAGCCCTGAAACCCGCGGAGGGTAATGAAGGCATACTTGTTGCGAATCTTCACCTGCCCGGCGGACAGATCGCCCGGCTCGATGCCGATCCACTGATAGGCCCGCTTGGCCTCTGGGTAGTGCGGCTTGGGCGAACGGTCGGAGAAGACCACGCCCTTGTGGATGAAGTAGTGGTCGTTGGGCACTTCGCCGAAGCCGCCGCCGTAGGCCAGGAACACGTGGCTCGGGTCGCGGCGATTCCAGATGCCCTGGTCCTCCCATTCCCAGATGGCCCCGCCCATCAGATTCGGATACTTGTCGAAGGCATCGTTGTACTCGCCGATCGAGCCCATCGAGTTGTTCATGGCGTGGGCGTATTCGCACAGGTAGAACGGCTTGGTGCGGTTGGTGCTCTGCCCGATCCGCACGACCGCATCGGGATGCGTGTACATTTCGCTGTCGATATCCGCCGGATTGTTGGCTCCCGTGCCGAAGCGCTCATAGTGCACGGGCCGCGAGGTGTCCAGGGCCTTCACCGCGTGGAGGGCGGCCAGGAAGTTCGGCCCCGAGCCGGCCTCGTTGCCCAAAGACCAGATGACCACGGCCGGGTGGTTCTTGAAGGACTCGACGTTGGCGACGTTGCGATCGACGTGGGCCGCCTCCCAGGACTTGGGATTGGAGAGGGACTGCGGGGCCGTAGCCGTAGCCGTGCGACTCAACGTTGGCCTCGGCATTCAGGTAGATGCCGTACTCGTCGCACAGTTCGTACCAGCGCGGGTCGTCGGAGTAGTGGCAGGTCCGCACGTGGTTGCAGTTGCACTGCTTGAGCACTTCCAAATCGCGGATCATCCGCTCTTCGCTGACGTAGTGGCCGGTATCGGGCCAGTTCTCGTGGCGATTGGCGCCCTTGAGCTTGACCGGCACACCGTTGATCGTGAAGATGGGACCCTTGATCTCGACCTTGCGGAACCCGGTCCGGCTCGACAGCATCTCGGTCGTCTGATTGCCTGCCTTGAGGGTCAGGACCGTCGTGTACAAGTTCGGCGTCTCCGCCGTCCACTTGAGCGGGATTCGCCACTTTCAAGTGACAGCGTAACGGCCGTCTCTTCGCCGGGGGCCAAGCCCGGCACCTGCGCCTCCGCCGTCAACCCCGACATCGGCTTGCCCTGGCGGTCGAACAGCTCGATGGTCGCCGTGCACGCGGAGGAAGCCTGAGCCGCCGTAGTTCTTGACCTTCAGGATCGCCTCCAACGTGGCGTCGCGATACTGCGCATCGAGGTCGGTCTTGAGGAAGAAATCCCGCACGTGCACCTGCGGGCTACTCCAGAGCGTGACGTTGCGGAAGATGCCGCTCAGGCGCCACATGTCCTGGTCTTCGAGGTAACTGCCGGCGCTGTAGCGATAGACCTCGACGGCCATCATGTTCTTGCCGGGCTGGACGTACGAGGTGATGTCGAACTCCGCCGCATTGCGGCTGTTGACGCTGTAGCCGACTTTCTGACCGTTGATCCAGAGGAAGAACGCCGAATCCACGCCATCGAAGGTGAGGAAGATGCGCCGGTCTTTCCACTGCGGCCGGGACCTCGAAATCCCGGCGGTAGCTGCCGACCGGATCGCGCTCGGTGTAGGCCGTGTAGTTCTGGGGCGGTTCGCTCGTCACCCGCGGCCAGTCGCGCTGGAAGGTGTAGCCGAAGTTGCGGTAGTACGGCGTGCCGTACCCGAGCAACTGCCAACAGGAAGGGACGGGGATCTCCTTCCACGCACTGACGTCGAAATCCGGCTTGTAGAAATCCATCGGCCGCTCCTCCGGGCGGGCGACCCAATGGAATTTCCAGGAGCCGTTCAACGAGCGGCACAGCGACGAGGCCTGACGCTTGGCCGCCAGGGCCTCCTGCTAGCGAGGCGTAAGGCATCAGTGTGGCGTGGGCCGGTTCTTTGTTGATGCCCAGCATCTGCTCATTCTCGACCTCCGGCGGCACGGTCGCCGCCGTCGCCGGAGGGCACAGGAACATCCCATTCGTGATCGCCATTGCGAAGGCCACTCCAATCCCCAGCACTTTGCCCACAGGTCATCTCCTTACGAAAGAACGATTCTTGCACTTATCTACCCAGTCATAGGGCCCTATTCTACCAAGGCCTTGACTCTCACCCAAGACAATCACTCCTATCGCAGAGATCCTCAAGAACTACCAAAGGCCTCTCTCGCTCTGTCTGGAGCCGCCGAACTCGAAGATCGCCTTCGGGGCGTCTAACAGAATGAGAAGCGAATAGCAGAGGAGGTTGGTATGTCATTGCGAGCGCAGCGAAGCAATCTCAAACCCACGCGTGAGACTGAGATTGCTTCGTCGCTGCGCTCCTCGCAATGACATATTGACGTTCATTCATTCTGTCAGAGGCTCTCAGGGCTTTCTGGCCCACAATGCGCAGTTTGTAGTTCAGAGGGATCGGTTTCTTTTGACTTGGCCCGGCCTCATGGGGTAGTGCTCAGGGCTTCATGAAGAACTGGAAACGATGGATTGCGACGTGCTTTGGGTTGGGGTGGCTGCCGGTGGCCCCGGGAACGTGGGGGTCGCTGCCGCCCGCGACTTGTTTTTGGCTTGCTCATGTATGCCGGAGTGCCCGCTGCGACGACCGCCGTAATGGCGATTATGCTGGTCGGCCGGATGCGTGGCGTGCGTTCTCTACTCGCCGGCGTCCATCATCGTCAAAGGAGATGACGACCCGGGAGAGGTGGTGATGGACGAATTCGCCGCCCAGGCGCTGACGTTCCTGATTCTGCCGCTGGTGGCGCCGCGCGGCCTTCACGGCTGGGAGATCTTGGTGCTGGCCGGCGTGGGATTCCTGGCTTTTCGCGTGATTGATATCATCAAACCTTGGCCCATACGAGAATTAGAACGTTTGCCGGCGGGCTGGGGTATTTTGGCAGATGACCTGGCCGCCGGCGTCTGCTCGGCGATCTGCGTGCTCGTCGCTATGAGGCTGCTGGTTACGCCTTGACGACAGTATTCACCACAGAGACACAGAGGACACGGAGACGGAGGACTCAAAGATGGATGTAAACAAGACTACCGAACAGATTATTGGCGCCGCGATCGAGGTGCATCGGGTGTTAGGGCCGGGGTTGTTGGAGTCAGCGTACGAGGAATGTCTTTGCCACGAGTTAGGCCTGCGCGGCATATCATTTGACCGACAGAAGCCGTTGCCCATCGAATACAAGGGGGTTAAGCTCGAGTGTGGCCATCGTCTTGACTTATTGGTCACGAACATCGTCGTGGTGGAAATCAAGGCCGTCTCGTCCATCGAGCCTATTCACGAAGCCCAATTGCTGACTTATTTGCGGATAGGCGGTTGGAGAGTCGGCTTGATCATCAACTTCAATGTGCCCGTTTTGAAGGATGGCATTCGCCGAAGAGTTCTGTAACCTACATTCTTCTCTGTGTCCTCTGTGTCTCTGTGGTGAGATAGAACTGGAAAGATGCGGATGGCGAAAGACTATAGCGTCGAAACTTGCAGGGAGCTTCAGGAGCGATTTCGCCGGACCGGGGTGTGCCGGCCGATGCGGGTGGGCCGCTATGATCCTGGAACCGAGTTGACATACCAAGTTCAGGGCCTGGACGGCGGTGGCACGGCCAGCTGTTCGGCTCATTGTGGAGCGGTTTGTCGGGGGTGGCTTTGCCGGGCAGGTCTATCGAGTGAAGGTTCTGGGGATGGAAGGGGCTCAGATTGGCGGATTGGAGCCGGGTGGCTGCTACGCCATGAAGATCCTGGTTCCACCGTCGGGCTTTTCGCGGGTGTTCCGCGACATGCTTTACTGGGTCGGTTTCCAGGGGCCGTTCCAACTCCAAGTCAATCCGGCGGCAGCCCGGGCCGGGGCTTTGTGGCAGAAGATCATCCGTCGAGCGGCCCGGGTCAAGCTTGGTGAGGAGCGGGCGGTCGTCGATATCTACGGCACGTTCGTGGATGAACGGCTTGGCAGTTGCGGCGAGTTGAGCGAGTGGGTCGAGGGGCGGACTTGGCGCTTGGAAGTGGATGATCGGCTCGACCTGCTGCGACGCTGGCGCCATGGCAAGGCGGTTGATGCAGAGCATCTGGGCTCGCCGGAGTATCGTGCCAAGAAGGCTTTCATGCAGGAATTCGTCGGGCTGCTCCATGAGATGGGTGCCTACGAATTTGCGCGGCAGTACGAATGGTCTACCTGCAAGAGCCAGCCCAACTGCCTGAAGAGGCAGGGGGTGGAAGAGCAGCCTGCGGCCGGACTGGTCGCCGTGGATTTTCGGGCGGGGCTGGCGCTGCTGCCGTTCTTGCCCATGAGCCCGGGCGACGTGAAGCTGATTCTCCAGGGCCTCGGCCGGGGCTCGCTGGTCCAGTTCGATCGGGGCAATCTCGACCGGCTCGATCGCTTCGTGGCGGCGCATAGCAGCGAATTTGCAGATATGCAGGGGACTGTGGCGGAGTTGAAGGCAGCGGAACGGGTCTACCGCGATTCTGTGCCCGACATTACCCACAATCACCTCCGGCTGCTCTACAGCGGCCGGTTGTGGGGCACGATGTTCGACAGTGCCGTCACGGGCTGGAAGGTCAGGAATCAGGTTGACGAGCGGTGCGAGAAGGTCCTTCGCAAGAGCCGTGTGTTCACGCTGGTGTTCTTGCTCGTCGGCTGTATCCCTTTTCTGGGCAAGGTGTTACGTCGTGCGTGGGGCCGGGCGGACTGGCGTGCGCACTATGGCCGGATGCTGACGAGTCTCGGCTATCTCGGGCGGGCCTTCCAGGCTAAGATCGACGAGCAACTCGTCGGATGGCACCGAGCGGGGCGGGTGGACGCAGAACGGGCGGTGCGGCTGGCGGACCGGCCTTGGCGGTTCTTCGGGCACTGGCCCCTATCCTTCTTGCCGGCAGGTTTGCACCGATTTCTCACCGATTGGGGATTTGCCCGGTACAAACTCGCCCAACTCTTCGTCAGGCCGCTGCAATTGTACTTCAATGCCAAAGTCCGCGAGCAATGGCTGAGGGATATGCTGGCCGAAGGGCAGAAGAAGCACATGCTCAGCGGAGATGACGCCGGAATCATCCTCCGACAATTGGGCGAGCCTTTCATTCAGAAATACCTCAAGAGCCTGGCAGTTCACATCTGCTGCATGCCCGTAACGCACGTTGTGGCTGTAGCCGTGGCCATCATCTATGTCCTCATGCACCCCGAGATGCCGCGGGCGCAGTCTTGGGCCGTCGGTGTGGGCATCATCGCCCTGTTCCAGGTGGTTCCCGATCTCGCCCGGATCGCTAACTCGTGGTTTTTACGTGGTTTACCTCGTTGTCAAGGAGCGGAACTTCCGCGACTACAACATTGCGGTCTTCCTCGCCTTCTTCAAGTATGTGGGGTATTTGGCGTTTCCGATCCAGATGACCTACCGGTATCCCGTCTTGGCTCGATTCATGGCAAGCCATTGGGCGACGGAGGCGGTGCACGTCGTTCCCGTTTTCGGCGAGCACGGGGCGTTGCTGGAGCATTGGGTTTTCTGTCTGTTCTACAACTGGCCCCTGACGATCCGACGGCGGATGGGCCGGCGGGCCCGGGTGAGAGCTTCGGTAGAGCCCCGGTATTGGCACGTGGGGGCCTATGTCGTATCGGCCGCGGCTGTATTTGGCCTTGGCGGACTACACGTACTTGACTCAGGTGGGTCAGGTGCCCGGTTTGCGGGCATCGTGGTGGCTCCTGCTGGCTGTGCCGTTGTTGTGCGGCTCCCTGGCCACGCTGGGCTGCGGCGGCGCCGCTCTCGGACGGCGCATCGTCGTGGCGGCCTTGATGGGCGTATTGACGGCCTTGGCGGCCACGCTCATCCTGGCGATTTTGGGGGTTAACCGCGGCATGGCTGCCACGGAGGCTATTCCGGTAGCCATTTGGCGAACCTTCATTCTCACGATTCTGTCTACCGTGGGGGCCATTCTCACGGAATTGGCGCTACCCGAGCCTGTCGAACGATGATCGCCACCGAGATGGACCCCTTGGATGCCTCGTACTTGAGTTCACCTGTTAGATGGGCGCGGTGGTGAAACGATCCGCACAAAAGCTAAGACTGGTTGTGGTGAGATCGGGTGGCAGCCTCAAGTCCTCTGGACTTGGGGATGGGCGGACCTCGGAATGGGGGTCGGCCCTACCCGTGGCCAACCATCCCCAAGGCCTTCCGGCCTTGAGGCTGCCACCCGGAAGTTCTCCTTTAGCCCTTGAGCGGATTATTGTTTGAAAATAGGCCCCGGCGAGGGCCGGGAGCGTGGAATTGGGAGAAATAGTGGGGGGTGGGAATTTTTGGACTCAAAATGGTTTGAAATCTGAAAAAAACACGGTAGAATGCGGACCGCTATTGAAAAATGTATAGGGAAATTACCGTTTGACCGTATAATACAAGAAACGAGCCGGTATAGGCCCGAGGTCCGGGTGCTTCACGGCTCGACTGGATACCGAAAGAATTCTGTGGAGGGTTCTTTCCCTCATGCCGGCGAACAGTTATAGCTCTCTGTGCGACGAGTTCTACATCGACATGTATGTCAACACGGAATTGGACCTGCCGACCTCGCGGGATACGATTCTGACCTTCTTCGAGCGCATCCAGAAGCAGTTTCCCACGATGGGGCGGTTTTCCCGGCACGATAACGGGGAATACTGCCTGGAAGACGATCCGGTGTCGGGCCAGTCCCGGTGGGTGAGTCTGGAGGGCGATCGGCTCGGTTCCGGCGCGGTCAATCCATCGAGCGTGGAAGAAGTGTACGAGCAGGATAAGCTCGTCCTGGAGCTCATGCCGTACATGCTCGGGATCACGCCGCTGGACGTCGATTCCATCGATGTAACGTTTTCGATGGATTTCGATTGTGCGGGTAATCACGATGAGGTGATTAGCGAGGCCCTGTTCGCCACGAGCGCCTTTGGCTGGCTGTTGGATTGGCCGCACGTCAAGCCGATCGTGTATTCGCCTTCGATGGTCATTACGCTGTCGGCGGACGAATACACCCAGGCGCGAGTGAGCATTGAATCCAAAACGAGCGTTTTCGAGCCCGGCGAGAAAGAGCAGAACCGCGATGAGGCCATCACGCTGTCATTGACGGTCCGCCAGTATCCCAAGGGCAACGAGCGTTTCGATCCGGTGGCCTCGTTCGAGCGGCAATGCCAGTTGGCGGAAGAGCTGATCAACGAGCGGATCATCCGCCATTTCGTTCAGCCGCTGACGGAGGTCATTGCCCAGCGACGGTCCCCGTGAGTTGAGCGGCGCGAGTAGAAAGGAGTGGAGCGTTCGTGGCTATCGAAGCCCCGCTGAGCAAGTACAAGCGGAATAACTGTCTCATCGGTATCGTTGTGTGCCTCGTGCTGGCCTTGTGGTTCGCCTACGATGGGTACTTGCACCAGGAATTCATCGCCAAGCACACGACCGAGCAAGGCGGGCCGGATAGCACGCTGATCTTCAACCAGAAATCACCGCCGTTTCTGGGCCTGGGAGCGTTGCTCTGCGGCGGGTACTGGTACGCGATCCGGAACCGCAAACTGGTCGCCGCGGACGATGCCTTGGTAATCGCCGGCAAAAAGAGAATCCCCTACGACGCCATCGAGCAGATCGACAAGACGCATTTCAAGACCAAAGGTCTTTTTACCATTACCTATAAGAACGACGCCGGCACCTTGGTTCGGTATAATCTCAGCGATCGCCAGTACGACAACCTGGAACCGATCCTGGACCGCTTGGTAGCGCAGATCACGTAGCGCAGGCACCGCACCTCAAGATAATCGATCCCATTTGAGCCCTGTCCGCCCGGTCCTCGCTGGCGAGATGCGGCGACACAGGCCGAGCCCAACGCGAAGCATGGCCGCATGCCACCGCCCCGGCTTTGCGCTCTGCTGCATCATATTCGCATGATGTCCGCGTGACAGTTGATCACAGGGCCGCTGCCGGAGCCCACGAAGCCATCCCCTTGCCCGCCTCGCACGACGCCCGTCGCGGAACAACCGGTGATGGTCCCGGCGTTGTAGCCGGCCAGAACACCGAGGAGGGTCTTCGAGCCGGTCCCGCCGGAGACGTCGGCGTCCAGGAGACGGAGGTCGTCGATTCTGCCTCCTTGGTCGATCATGCCGAATAAACCGATGTAGTCGTGATGCGAATCCGTGTGGATTGTCAGGTTTCGAATGGCGTGGCCTTGGCCGTTGAAGGAGCCAGTGAACGGCGTGCCTTGGAAGCCGCTCGTTGGGTTGTCCATGTCCGGGGCGATCAGTGTGGCCGTGTACACGCGGCCGCTCATGTCCACGTCCGCGGACAGCACGAAGCACTTGTCCCAGAGCTCCGGGTGGTCGGTCAAGGATTCCAATTGGCCGGCTGTCTGGATTTGGTAGGGATTGGCGGCGGTCCCCTTGCCGTCGTTGTCGGTCCAGTTGTAAGCGCCGCCTATGCTTACGACCAGCGAAATGCCAGCCCCGGCGGGGGCAAACGAGGGGGGCTGCGTGCCTATGACGTGACCCGCGGGTACGGCGTGACTGAAGTCGTAGCTGATGGTGCCAACCGCGAATCCGGCGGCGGTCAAAGCCGCACGGGCATCGTCCAGCGCGTACCCCGACACGTTTGGAATGGCTCGCAATCCGGTGATGTTGAGTTGCCAAGCCAGGACGGGATAAGCGCCGGACGGCATGAACCACGTGTCGTCTACGCCGTCAGCAGCCGTTCCCCAGAAGTCCCAGCCCACGAAACTGGCCTGTATCTTCATCCGGGCACGCGTCAGTGGAGTCCCGACGCCGTTGTCCGGCCCGGCGTTATCGAGGAAGTAGCTGTCTATCGCCGTGGAGCCGGAGGTGCCGGCCAGGCCGCCGGCATACCAGCCATAACCCTGTACACCGGTGACGGAGTAACTCGTGGCGATGGTGCCATAGTTTTCTCCGACCAGTCCGCCGACATCGTCTTCCCCTTCCACGCTGCCGGCCGAGTAGCAGTTGGAGATACCGCCCCAATTGACCCCGGCCAAGCCGCCCGTATAGCGGTCGTAACTGACGGCGGTTACATCGGCGTAGCTCGAGGCGATCAAGCTATGATTGTACCCCACGAGCCCGCCAACGTACTCCTGGCCCGTCACACTGCCGGTCGCATAACACTCGGAGATGCGGTTATCATTCTCTCCGACCAACCCACCGACCGACCACGCTTGGCCGACCACCTTGGCTTGAGCGTGGCTTGCGGTGATGGTCCCCGAGTTGTCTCCGACCAATCCGCCCACGCAGGGACCCTGCCCCGTCACCGTGGCCGAGGAGTAACTCGAGGTAATCTGGCCGAAGTTCGACCCCACCAACCCACCGACCATCAGGCCGGATGCTGCGACGCTGCCGGTGGAGTAGCAGGAGGATATCGCGCCCCCGCTGGACCCGGCCAGCCCGCCGACGAGGCTGGCGCCCGATACTTGGGCCGAACTATAGGAATTGGCCAGCGTTCCCTCGTTCTCCCCGACGAGCCCCCCGACCATGCCTTTGGTGGCGCTGACCACACCGGTGCTATAGCAGTTGAGGACATTGCCCAAGTTATTTGGGGCCAGCACGCCGCAAGGGCCGCTGCCCCTCACCTCCGCGTCGACGAGACCAAGGTTTTTCACCTCGGCACCGGACCAAATGAAGAAGAACAACCCCATCGCTGCATCGCCCTGCAGATGAAGGTTGCGTATCGTGTGGCCCTTCCCATCGAAGGTGCCCAGGAACCAACCAAGAGGGGGCCCGGATCGAGTCGGACCGGATAGATCGATCGAGGCCGTCAACATGAAGTTCTTCCTCATCAAAACCGCGTCGTAGCCGATGGCGAGCAGTTGCTGGGCCGTGGCGATTTGATAGGGATTGTTCGGATCGCCGGTCCCGCCGGCAAACGAGACGCCTCGCGCTCTCGGACAAAGGACAAGACCGCAGAAGATCGCCCAAAACACGCCTTGGACACAACGCCTTATTGATGAGGCCATGTCGCTACCTTTCAACGATGGATAATTCTCATTCTCCCGTCGTGTTTATCTTGTTGTCTATGGGCTCTTCACGCTCGAATACCCCAGCCGGCCCCAGGTTACTCTCTGCAGCCTTTGAAGGTCGTACAGACCATCCTCGGTCTGCACCTCGTAGTCCTTTCCACCCGCCAGTAATTCGTTGAACAAATTGTGGACAGGGAATAGTTCGCGCGGCATTTCTATCGTTTCACGGCCTTTCCATTGCCAATACTCCGCGTGCCCATCCGCCATGGAGAGCGTGGTGCCGTTGCCATGGCGCAGTGGAGGGGCACTATATGCACCCCAGCCGCCCCACTTGGCATAGAGATAGTAGACATAGAAATCGCTACTATCCGGCGTCTGGCCCATGTCGATGAAGACCGCCCGCTGAGCCGGGCCGGGACTAACAATGTCGGAAAGGTTGGTCAGTCTCAGGACTGTGCGGCCTACGTGTATACCGACCTCTATTACTGTGTCCGTGCTCAAGGTGCCGGGCACATACGTTCCTTCGACCTGGGTCAAATTGTTGGCGGAAACGAGCGTCGAGTACGTGATCATATGGCCGGTCCGGCCCCGGGGACAGCGGTAGATGTCCACATTTCGGAGATAGGGCCACAGGGGACCTTTGTCAGGGTTCCGAAAGAAGGCGGCGCGGCTCGGGGGAAAGTCAAAGGCTGTGCCCGCCCAGCCTTCCAATGTCCGCCTACCCACACGGACAGTGCCAAGGGCGTGGCCGCCGACGAGCTTGCCGTCATGGTCATTGGCGTAGGTGAACCACGCCAGGCTGAACTGGTGGAGATTGCTCAGGCAGACCGCCCGCTGGCCGCGCTCCCGCACGGCGTTTGCCACCGGGATGAGAATCGCCAAAAGCAGGGCAATGATCGCGATCACCACGAGCAGTTCGATGAGAGTGAAACCGTCGGGATCAGTAATCAGCTTAGAACACTCTCCCGGCCAACGCGCCTCCGGCTTGCCACCCCCGCCGTGACTCTCTCCGCTAACCATCGCTCCTACTCCCATCCGCCCCTCGAGCGACTCTCTGAACCGACAGGCACCCGCACCCGCCAGGGGCGGCCGCCCACTCCAGTCTCAGAAACCGTAGCCTATTATGGCATCGCCGCCGGATTTGTCAAGTCCGTTGTGCGGGATCGAGGCTATGCACGGCTCCCGGCGACCGCTATAATCACGCCGTAACGCTGGATATCGGGTTTCATTTAGGAGGTAGTGCCATGAAGAGTTCTCTCTCCCGTCGGACATTCTTGAAAGCTGGGGTAGGGACCGGGGCGGCGCTGGCGTTTTCGGCCACCAGTTACGCCAAGATCAAGGGGGCCAACGAGCGCATCTCCATCGCGCAGATCGGCTGCGGCGGTCGCGGCCTGAACGACCACTTGATCAAGGGGATCGGCCCGTGGGCCAAGCAGGAGAACATCGAGGTCACGGCCGTGTGCGACCCGTGGCGCGTGCGCCAGGAGATGGCGGCCGCCGCGGCCCAGGAGACGTATGGCCGGGCGGCGCGGAAATTCTCCTCCTACAAGGACGTGATGGCCCTGAAGGATGTCGATGCCGTGATGATCGCTTCGCCCGACGTGCACCACACGACGCACCTGAAGGCGGCGGCCCTGGCGGGCAAGGATGCCTACTGCGAGAAGCCGCTGGCGATGGACTTCAACAAGCTCAAGGACACCTGCGACACCGTCAAGAAGGCGAACATCGTGGTCCAGATTGGGACCCAGTTGCGCAGCCTGCCGAGCTTTACCGGCTGCCGCGACTTATACAAGACGGGGATTCTCGGGAAAGTCGGGCGGATCGAGCAGTGCCGCAACAACGAGAAACCGTACTGGTACCAGTACGTCAAAGAGGTCAAGCCGGAGGACGTGGATTGGAAGGAATTCCTGGGCGATCTGCCTTCCCAGTCGTTCGATCCGGTGAAGTTTTCCGGCTGGTACGGCTACCGCGAGTTCTCCGACGGCCCCGTCTGCGGCTACGGCAGTCACTACCTCGACCTCGTCCACTACATCACCGGCGCCAAGTTCCCCACGAGCAGCGTCTGTCTCGGCGGGACCTACACCTACAACGACGAGCACCATTTCACCTGTCCCGACCATGTGCAGGCCATGTGGACCTATCCGGAAGGCTTCATGGTGAGCTACTCGACCTACTGTGGCAACGGGGCCGCCAATAGCTTCAAGATGCTGGGCGACGAGGGCATCCTCGACATGGTCACGTGGACCGCTCCCGTTCTGACGCGCGGAAGGCGGCGCCAAGCGCTCGGGCAAGATCCGCGGCAAGGTCCCGGTGAAGGACGTGCCGACGCCGGACCACTTCCTCAACTGGCTCCAGTGCCTGCGGTCCCGCCAGACGCCGAATGCCTCGATCGACGCGGGCTATCAGCATGCGGTCGCCTGCCTGATGGCCGTCCGGGCGTTCGACACGGGCAAACGCACGATTTACGATGTGGACAAGAGAGAGATTCGGGAAGGATAACAGCGTTGTTTTGAGTTCGTGCGTCTGAGATTGCTTCGCTCCGCTCGCAATGACATATAGATGCAAAGGCATGTCATTGCGAGGAGCGCAGCGACGAAGCAATCTCCTCCCGCACGATTGAGAACTTGCGATATGTGCCAGCAGGCTTTTCGAGAGGGAATAGAATGGATCAAACAAAGCATCTTACACGACGTGGGTTTCTCAGCGGATCGGCGAAACTGGGGTGCCATGTCCACGCTGGCGTGGACATGCTCCTCGGAATGGGCGAAACATGCCACGCCAGCGCAGGCATGGCACCGGAGCGGGCGGGCCGTACATGATCGCTTGCTACACGCGGCCGTGGGCCAAGTACGAATACCGCGTGGCACTGGATGCCATTGCCGAAGCGGGCTACAAGTACGTCGGCCTGATGACCACCAAGGGCCGGACCCAGGTCTCGTGCTTTCTGTGGACACCACGCCGGAAGAGGCAGCCCAGACCGCGGAAGAAATCAAAAAGCGCAATCTGAAGGTGGTCTCCGTGTACGGCGGGGACATCCCTGTGGCCAAGTCGCTCGAAGCCGGCATCGCGGGCCTCAAGAAGCTCATCGACAACTGCGCCGCGTGCGGCACGATGAACCTGCTCATGGGCGGCACCGGCGACCAGAAGATCTACGAGCGTTACTACAAGGCGATTGCCGAGTGCTGCGATTATGCGGCCGCCAAGGGCATGGGCATCAGCATCAAGCCGCACGGCGGGCTCAACGCCACCGGGCCCCAGTGCCGCAAGACGGTGGAGTCCGTCGGGAACAAGAATTTCGGCATCTGGTACGACCCGGGCAACATCTTCTATTATTCCGACGGCAAGCTGAACCCGGTGGACGATGCCCCCAGCGTCAATGGGCTGGTCATGGGCATGTGCGTCAAGGACTTCAAGATGCCCAAGAACGTGGACGTGACGCCGGGCACGGGGCATGGTCGATTTCGCGGCCGTCCTGGCCAAGCTCAAGGCGGGCGGCTTCAAGAGCGGGGCCCTCGTCGTCGAGTGCCTCGAGCCGGGCGATGCCGCCCACACGCTGGCCGAAGCCAAAAAGACGCGGCTATTCCTGGAGAAGCTGACCGGCCAGACTTGAAGAGAAGCGGCAGGACGTGTCCACCACCGACGCAGCAACTGCAAGCCGGAGTGGCGGTGGCCGATATCACGCCGCCCATTGGCTATCGCATGTGCGGCTACTTCAACGAGCGGCTGAGCACGGGCGTTCTCAATCCGCTCCACGCCAAGGCCCTTGTTCTGCGCCAGGGCGACACGCGGGCGGCGCTGGTCTTCTGCGATCTCATCGGGATATCAGCCGATGTCTCGAAACGGGCCCGCCGGCAAGTCGAGCAGGAGACGGGCATTCCGGCGGACAACATTCTGCTCGCGGGCACGCACAGCCACACCGGCCCGCTTGTACTTCGACGCCCTGCGCGACTACTTCCACGAGAAGGCGATCGCCAAGCAGGGCAAGGACCCGTGTGAGGCGAGGGACTACTCGGCCGATCTGGTCGCGGGGATCGTCAAGGCGATCAAGGAAGCCGATGCCAAGGTCCGGCCCGTCCAGGCTCAGGCCGGCGTCGCGCAGCAGCAGGGGCTTTCTTTCAACCGCCGCTTCCACATGAAGGACGGCACGGTTCGTTTCAATCCCGGCGTGCTGAATCCCGATATCGTGCGACCGGCCGGACCCATCGATCCGAGCGTGGGCATAGTCTTCTTCCGTGACGCGACGGGCAAGGACACCTTTGCCAGCCTGGTGAATTTCGCTCTGCATCTGGACACCACGGGCGGCACGCTGTACGCCGCTGACTATCCCTACTTTATAGAGCAGAAGCTGCGCGAGAAGTTCGGCCCGGATTTCACGCTCCTCTTCGGGACAGGCACCTGCGGCGACATCAACCACATCGACGTGACGACGAAGGACCGGCTCAAGCCGGAAGTCATCGGCGCGACCCTGGCCGGCACCGTTGCCGCGGCGCAGTCGAAAGCCATCGCCAAGCCGAGCCTCGCCATCAAGCGGGCGGTGGTCGAAGTGCCCATCCAGAAGTTCACGGCCGCCGAGGTCGAGCAAGCGAAGAAGGACATGGACAAGATCGGCACCTCCGAGTCTGCCGTTCCTCGACCAAGTCAAGGCGTACAAGATCATGGACGTCCAGGCCCGCGGCGGCTCGACGATCGCGCTGGAGGTGCAAGCGTTCCGCCTCAGCGACGAGGTGGCCGTAGTTGGGCTACCAGGCGAGGTCTTCGTGGAATTCGGCTTGGCGATCAAGCAGGCCAGCCCGTTCCCGGTGACGCTGGTGATCGAGTTGTGCCAGGATGACGTGGCTTATGTCCCGACGCGCAAGGCCTTCGCCGAGGGCAGCTACGAAACGGTCAACTCCCGCATCGCCCCCGGCGGCGGCGAAGCGATGACCGACGCGGCGATTAAGCTGTTGAACGAACTCGGCGCTGCTCGAATCTGATGTCGTTGGTAGTGACGCCGCAAGGCGTTTCTCTTCATGCCCTCACGGGCACACTACAAACGGGACCAGCGCTTCTATGGAATCCGCTCGGCCAGCAGGCTGCGGTGGCGGTAGCCGGTGACGCGGACGTTGAAGAATTCGTTCAAGGGCAGCCGCTCCCAGACGGCCACGAGGATCGGGTAGCTGCCGATCTGCCGCATGAAGGTGGTGCCGCCGTTGTGGACTTCGCTGCACAGGTCCTTCAGCACCGTGCCGACGGGAAAGAGTCGTTGCAGCATGGGGATGTCGATTTCCTGGCGGACCTTCTCGATCCAGGGCGTGTAGAGCCGCTGGTTCTGGCGGAGATACTTCTGGCCGACCTCTTCGTAGAGCGGCGTCCCCGGGAAGGGCACGACCCGGCGGATGTTGATCCGGCGGACGAGCAGGCCCTCGTCGAGAATCCGCTTCAATGCGGCGAAGTTCTTGTCCAGCGTTTCGGGCGTCTCGGCGGCTAAACCGAGCAGGATGTTGATCCCCGGCAGCAGGGCGTGACAGCCGTTCGCGCCGCGATAGCCGCCCATGCGGTTGACGAGCCGGATCGTCTCGAAGGCCATGTCATAGGGACAATTGAGATTGTTGGCCTTCGTGACCTCGGGATCGAAGGACTCGATGCCCATCGCCGCGGTGCTGCCCGGCGTCAGGTACTTGACGAAAAGCTCCGTCCGCTGCTCGTCGATCATCATCGGGTTGGCGTTGTCGATGTGCAGGACTGTCGGCTTCAGAGTGCCGCCAAGCCGGAAAGCAGCGTTTCGAGCTTCTGCGGATCGCCCCCTTCGTAGCTGTAGATGCAGGATTGCTTGCCCAGACGGAAAGCCTTGGCCCCGCAAACCATCAGTGCCTTCACTTCCTCGATGACCAACTCGGGCCGGCGCCACAGGACCGACTGTTTGATCGGCTCGGTGCAGAACGAGCAGCCTTTGCCACGCGGGCAGCCCCGGCCGGTCTCGATCTCGACGATCCGATTCGCCAGCCGTGGCATTTGAGTGATCAGGTGAGCGCCTTGTAGGGCGTGCGGCTGCAAGTCCTCGTAGGTGTCGAAAGCGAGGGGGCGCAGCTCCGCGAAATCGTGGGCGTCCGGCAGTTGCGGCTGAGCGCCGCCGCGGAATTGGGTGCCCCCCGTGAGGACCGGCCCGGTCAGGATCTTGCGCACCGGGAACGGCGCCAGCAGCTTGTTGACCTCGTGCAACGTCCCCGGGCGGGCGCTCGAGGTACTTGCCCGGCGTCTGCACGCCCACGACGATGACCAGCTCCTCGGCGTTTGCCAGGACCTGCTTGATCTGGTCGTACTCGCGGGTGTGGTTGAGCACCTCGATGTGGGTCCGGCCGGCGGGCGGATCAATCGTGACTTTGGGGACCGACTCGACGTATCGGACCAGGCGGATGTCGTCGATGGTCAAATACGTCGGCTCTTCGTGGCACGGGCATCCTGCCCGTGTTTCGGAATTCATGGGCAGGATGGGGATCCCAAACGCAGAATTCCGCGTTTGGGAACCCATGCCCATGCCACCATAGAAACCGGCCGCGTAGCGGGGCCAGACCCCGATGAACGGCGGAACGCCCAGTCCCGCCGGCTCGTCCGTGTAACAATCCAAGATTGCTCTGGTCATTTGCCGTTTACCATTTTTGGCCCACTATTACAATGGAGTCGCCCGAAAGGACAAATCATAAATCGTAAATCCGAAGGGGAGTCCATCATGATGCACAGACGCCTTTCATTTTCGCTCTTTCTGTCCCTGGTGTCGTTGACCTTCAGCCTTCTGGATTCTACCGCCTACTCGGCGGCGGAGTCGATCACGATCATCCAGCCGGAGAACGCCAGTCTGCCGGAGCGCCTGGCCGCCCGCGAAATCCGACGGTATCTCTACCTGCGGACGGGCGACGCTTGTTCCCCTGGCGACGGCCAATAACGAGCGGCGGTCGGGCCGGAGCATCATCATCGGGCAGAAGGACCAGCCGATCGTTAGTGCCGCGAGCAAGGGCGTCGCGAAGCTGGCGGAGTCGGTGAAAGCGCTGGAAGCGCAGCAATACCTGCTCAAGACGATCCCCCTGGGCAGCAGCGACGGCAAGCCGGTGCTGCTGGTCGTCGGTGGCGATCCGGTCGGCACGCTCTACGGGGCCTACCGGCTGGCCGAGCATTGGGGCGTTCGCTTCTATCTGCACGGCGATGTGGTGCCCGACGGGAAGACGGCTTTGTCGCTGCCGCTGCTCGACGAGCGGGGCGCGCCGCTGTTCCGGACGCGGGGCATCCAGCCCTTCCACGATTTCCCGGAGGGGCCGGACTGGTGGAATACCGATGACTACAAGGCGATCATCGCCCAACTGCCCAAGCTGCGGATGAACTTCATCGGCCTGCACACCTACCCGCAGGGCGGCGTGGGGCCGGAGCCGACGGTCTGGATCGGGGTGAAAGAGGACGTCAACCCGGACGGCACCGTGCAGCTCAGCTCGCCTTCCAGCTACATGAATACGCTGCGGGGCAACTGGGGGTACGCCGCCAAGAAGACGAGCGACTTCTCCTTCGGCACCGCCCAATTGTTCGAACGGGACGACTACGGCCCGGAGGTGATGTTTGGGGCGATGCCTGTGTCCCAGACGCCCGAAGACAGAAACGCGGTCTTCAACCGGACGGGCCGGATGCTCAAGGAAGCCTTCGAATTCGCCCACAGCCTCGGCATCCAGACCTGCGTCGGCACGGAGACGCCGCTGATCATCCCCGACGTGGTCAAGGAGCGCATCAAGAGCATGGGCAAGGACCCCACTGATCCGGCCGTCGTGCGGGAGCTGTACGAAGGCATGTTCCAGCGGATCGCGCAGGCTTATCCGCTCGACTACTACTGGTTCTGGACGCCGGAATCGTGGACGTGGGGCAATCCCAAGGATCAGGAGGTCCAGGGCACCGTCAACGATCTGAAGGCGGCGATCGAAGCGGCCAGGAATGTCAAGTCGCCCTTCATTCTCGCCACCTGCGGCTGGGTCCTGGGCCCGCCGAAGGATCGGGCGCTGTTCGACAACATCCTGCCCAAAGAAATGCCGATGAGCTGCATCAACCGCAGTGTCGGCTTCACCCCGGTCGAGACCGGTTTTGCCCGCGTGGAAGGGCGGCCCAAATGGGCGATTCCGTGGCTGGAGGACGATCCCGGATTGCTCATCCCGCAGCTTTGGGTTGGCCGGATGCGGCGCGACGCCGCCGATGCCCTGGCCTACGGCTGCACGGGCCTGCTGGGCATCCACTGGCGGACGCGGATTCTCGGACCAAACGTCTCGGCTCTGGCCAAGGCCGCCTGGGACCAGAAGCCTTGGAATCCGTATTTGGGCAAGAAGATCGACATTCCCGACCCGAAGACCACCGAGGGCCGGGAGGGCGGCAACGTGGCCGCTTTTCCCAATAACGCCATTGCCGATACGGAACACGCCGCGCTGTACCAGACGGTCACCTACGACATGAAGGCGTATCGGCTGAAGGTGCCGAACGGGGCGTACACGGTCCGGCTGCAATTCTGCGAGCCGCACTATGGCGAGGCCGGCAAACGGGTCTTCGGCGTGACGCTTCAGGGCCGCAAGGTGATCGACAAGCTGGACATCTTCGCCACGGTCGGCAAGAACCGGGCCCTGGATTACACCTTCCCGGGCGTCGAGGTCTCCAACGGCATCCTCGAAATCCAGTTCGACAGCATCGTGGAGTTCCCCTGCATCGCCGCCTTCGTGGTCGAGGGACAGGGCGTCACGCGCAAGATCAACTGCGGCGGTCCGGCCGTGGAGGGCTATGAAGCCGATTTGCCCCAAGTCCAACGTGACAACCGGCCGCGGGACCTGCCCACGGAGGATTTCTACGTCGATTGGGCCAAGACGGAATTCGGCAACGAAGTGGCCGAGCCGGTGGCGAAGCTCTTTGCCAGGCTTGATGGCGGGCCGGATATGGGGATCGGCAAGCGGCGGGAAGCCTATCTGCCCCGGCCGGCCACGTGGGTGGACGGTCCCGGAGGCATTGTGCCGGATAGCAGGCCCTGGGACGAGGTCCGGCAGGAGTACGCTTTCGTGGACGATCTGGCCGCCCTGCGTTCCAAGGTTCACGGCCCGGGCAATCTCGAACGCTTCGACTACTGGCTCAACACCATGCGGTATCTGAGGGCGGTGGGGCAGATCGACTGCACCTGGGGCCGGTTCAACGCCGCCATGAACCGGGTCAAAAAGGAACAGGATAAGGACAAGCAGAAGCAACTGGCTCGTGAGACCCTGCTGCCGATTCGCCAGGAGTTGGTCGGACAGGTCGAGGAAGTGCACCAAGCTCCTTCTGGCGACCGTCACCACCACCGGCGCCATGGGCACGGTGGCCAACTGGCAGCAGCATCTGTTGCCGAGCCTGCTCACGCAGCCCGGCAAGGAGCTGGCCGAGATCCTGGGTGAGCCGTTGCCGGCCGAAGCCATGCCGCCGGAGGCGTACCGCGGACCGCCGCACCTGATTGTGCCGACCGTGCGGGCGAGTCTCATGGCAGGCGAGGACCTGCGGCTGAAAGTGATCGTGGCCGACACCCGAGCAGCCCCATGACGCTGGCTCTGTACTGGCGGCCGCTCGGCCAAGGTGCATTCGCACGACTGCCGGTGGAGCATGTGGCTCGAAGCGTTTACTCTGTCCGGCTCCCGGCCGCGCAAATCGGCGCGAACGATCTCGAATACTATGTGGAGGCGTCAACGAGCGCGGGCAAGATCCGGTTCCCTGCGACGGCCCCGGCCATGAACCAGACGGTGGTGGTTGTGCCCAGGAACTAAGATTGTGGGAGCGATTGTTGGCAGTTGTAGGATGGGCTTTAGCCCATGCTGGCATGTACCCTTGACCGTGCCGAGCCGCATGGGCTAAAGCCCATCCTACGAGGACACCACCGAACTCGTCTAATAGACCGAGCGCAGGCCTTTTTCGCTGATCTTGTCGAGCAGCTCCTTGATCTCCTTCAGCACGATCCCGAGTTGCGTCGTGTCCTCGAGGAGGCCTTCGTAGAGGCGGCCGTCGTTGAGGAGCAGTCCGGCGGAGCCTTTGCCGCCGTTGATCTTCTCCACGGCCAGCCGCAATTGTGCGGCGGATTTGCCGATTTCATTGGTTGTCGCGACCATGGAGGTGGCGAGTTGCTCGATACGGCCGTCGGTGTTCTTGACCGCGTCGGTGCCCGTGGCGGCGAGCCGGCGGAACTCCTCCATCGTCTTTTGCGCGTCCTTCATCAGGGCCACCGCCTCGTCCACGGCAGCCGGGAACGCGTCGGAGGTCTTGGTCACGTTGGCCAGCGTGGCCTTGAAATTGTTCTGATTGGCGGGATCGCCGATGATGTGATTGGCGTTGTCGATGAAGGCGCGGATGCCGTCTACGAGTTGGTCGAGCTTCTCCTGGCTCTCCTCGGGGAAGAACTCGCTGGTAATGCCCGTCGAGCCTTGCAAGGGCATGCCCTCCCGCAGGAAACAGGAGGAAGGGTCGCCTTCGTAGCGGGGCGGAGCCGGCAGCTTCTTCGGGTCCACCTTGAGCTCCAGATAGCTGCTGCCCAGCCCGCGGGTCATCAGCTTGACTTCGACGTTGGAAGGGATGTCCGTATACTTCTTATTGATGCTGAGGACGCAGAGGGACTGGTGATACTCCTGCCCTGTGTTGAGGTCGGCCCGTATCTCGGGCGACTGCACGGTCGTGACGCGGCCGATCTGATAGCCGCAAAAGCGCACGGGCGTATCCTTCATGACGCCCGGGGCCGTCGGGAACTGGACGTACACCTGAAACGACTTCATCCGTGTAATGGCGCTCGGCACGTCACCGAACTTGAGGATCATCCACCCCAGGGCCCCCAGCCCGACAATCACAAAGATGCCCACGACGACGTCCCGTCGTTTCTGGGCGGCTTCGTAATCGCTCATGGAAACCCCCTTTCCGTTCTTGACTTTGTGATCTTTGATTTTTGATGGAGGAGAGCCTGTCATGCCTCCCAAATCAAAAATCAACCCTCGAAAATCATCAATCACATGCGTCCTTCCATGAACAGTTCCCGGATGGCACGGAGCGGGTAGCCACTGTCGTTCAGGCGTCGGATCAGCCGTACCCGTTCGATGGCTTTCTGATCGAACAAGCGCCGCCCGGACGGAGTCACTTTCGTTGGCTCCAGCAATCCAACCATCAGATAATATTGCAGCGATTGCCGCGAAACGCCAGCTTTTTTCGCCGCCGGCCCGATGGGGACCAGTTCTGTTCCTTCGTTCGCCACGGCTGCACCGATGAAATCAGTTGGAAGTCTCAAGTCTTCACACTTCCAGCTTCACACTTCGGACTCTCTTCTCCTACTTCGTCCGACCCCGCTTTCGACTAAAGCCAGAAAAGCCTCTTGGACGCGGCGGAATGTGAGCGAGGCCAGGATTTTTGCACCTCCGTCCGGGTCTCTGAGTCGGCGGGACAAGGAGGGCGAGATCATCAAGACGTAATCGAACTGGGGCGGGATGCGCTCCTGGCTCTGGCGGAAGGCCTCCCGCAAGAGCCGTTTGAGTCGGTTGCGGACGACGGCGTTGCCGGCGGATTTGCCGACGGAGACGCCCAGCCGAGGATAGCCGCACTGATTCGGGGCCATGTACATCGTGAGCAGGCTGTTGCCGACCCGCCGGCCGTGGTCCAGCACGGCTTTGAACTGGCGATTGCTCGCTAACCGCTTCTTCTTCGGAAAAGACAGAGCCATTTATGATTTACGATTCATATTGATGATTTGCATCGCCGCCGCAACCGGGGCGACAAGTTCGAATCTTAAATCGTAAATGATAAATCATAAATGATAAACTACTGTCCCTTGCGGGACTCCGCGAGTTTTTGCAGGGCCCGCAGCCGCTCGGTCTCGTGGGCCCGTTCGACGGCGGGCAGGGCCGGATTGGCGGCGTTCTGGGCCGTCTTGTCGATCAGCGACTCGATCTGCTCTGTCTTGAGTGTCTTGCAGGTTCAGGGCGCTGTAGGCGATGACGGTGACCGTATTCTGGGCCACCAGGGCGACTGCCCCCATCGACGAAGAAGAACAGGTCGCCGCGCGGGCTCTCTTTGGGCGGAGCCGTGGGGACGGCGGTGACCTTCATGACGCCCAAGCCAAGCTGGCAGAGCATCGGCATGTGATCGTACAGGATGCCGAGCTGGCCGTCGTGCGCGGGCAGGACCACCGAGGAGGCCTCGCAGTCCAAGAGCTTGCCCGTCGGGTCGATCAGATCGCAGTGAAACGTTTTCTCGTTCCGGATTCGCCATGGTAGCGCGTGCTATTTCTTTCGTGAGCGTTTTGGCCTTCTGGGCCGCTTCCTCGATGGAGCCGACGTACATGAACGCCTCTTCCGGCAGTTGGTCCCACCGGCCTTCGCAGATCTGTTTGCAGCTCTCGATCGTGTCGGCGGTGCTGACGTACTTGCCTTCGAGGCCGGTAAACTGGCGGGTTACGAGGAACGGCTGCGAGAAGAACCGCTCCAGCCTGCGGGCCCGGGCCACGATGGTCTGGTCCTGCTTGCTCAACTCGTCGATGCCGAGAATCGCGATGATATCCTGGAACTCGCGGTAGCGTTGCAGGTACTCCAGGACGGTCTGAGCGACGTTGTAGTGGTCCTGGCCCACGATGTTCGGGTCGAGAATGCGGGAGGTGCTCTCCAGCGGATCGACCGCCGGGTAAATGCCCTTCTGCGTGATCGCGCGCGCGAGCACGACGAAGGAGTCCAGGTGGGCGAAGGTCGTCGCCGGGGCGGGGTCGGTCAGGTCGTCTGCCGGCACGTAGATCGCCTGGACGGAGGTGATGGACCCGGTCTTGGTGGACGCGATCCGCTCCTGGAGCTGGCCCATTTCCGTGGCCAGCGTCGGCTGGTAACCCACGGCGGACGGGATACGGCCCAGCAGGGCGGAGACCTCCGAGCCGGCCTGGGCGAAGCGGAAGATGTTGTCGATGAACAGCAGAATGTCGCCGATGCCGCTGTCGCGGAAGTACTCGGCGACGGTCATGGCCGCCAGGGCGACTCGGAGTCTGGCCCCGGGCGGCTCGTTCATTTGGCCGAAGATCAGGGACGTGTGGGCCAGCACCGTGTCGTTGGTGCCCGGGATCGTGGTTCGCTGCATCTCGAGCCACAGGTCGTTGCCTTCGCGGGTCCGCTCGCCCACGCCGGCGAAGACGGAGTAGCCGCCGTGCTTGGTGGCGATGCGGGCGATGAGCTCCTGAATGACGACGGTCTTGCCGACGCCGGCCCCGCCGAACAGGCCCGTCTTGCCGCCGCGCACGAAGGGGCACAGCAGGTCGACCACCTTGATCCCGGTCTCGAACATCTCGCTGTGGGCTGTCAGCTCGGTGAGCTTGGGCGGATCTTGATGGATCGATCTCCGTGTCTTGGCTTCGATGGGGCCGCGCTCGTCGATGGGATCGCCGAAAAGGTTCATGACCCGCCCGAGCGTCTCCGTTCCCGACCTCGATGGTCAACGGTCCGCCGGTATCGACGACGTCCATGTCGCGGCGCAAGCCCAGCGTGGCGCCCAGCGCGACGGCCCGCACCCGGCCGCCGCCGAGGTGCTGCTGCACCTCCCCGCGGAGGATCTTCTTCTTGCCCCCGAAATCGAACGTGATTTCCAGAGCGTTGTACAGACGCCGGCACCTGCTCCGGCGCGAATTTGGCGTCGAACACGCTGCCGATGACCTGTGTGAGTTTTCCGACGTTCATTCCAAGGCCCCCATTCCGCTGACGATATCCAGCAATTCGGAGGTGATTTGCGTCTGACGGGCACGGTTGTAATCCGTCGTAAGCTGCTTGATCATATCTTCCGCGTTATCGGTCGCATTTCTCATGGCAATCATTCGCGCCAAGTGCTCGCTCAGCACGGCATCCATGAAACAACTCTGGATGGAGTAGAGGATGAGCATTCTCGCCAGGCTTTCTACGATCCGGTCGGCCGAGGGGGTCATCAGAAAGTCCTCGAACGTCAGGTCCCACGGCCACATCACCTGCGACCGCGTGGTCAGGTCGTCCACCAGTTCCGGCAGCGGCAGGATCGTCAGCGTCTGGGCCCGCTGGCTGGAGGCCGAGTAGAACCGCTTGTAGACGATGCCGAAGGAATCGATCTGGCCGGCCATGTACTGGTCGATGAATTCATCGGCGATCGTGCGAATCTGCAGGTCGGTGGGCCGCTCGTCGAGATCGGTATAGACCTTGGTCGGCGTCACGCCGTGGAAGGCCAGCACCGACTCCAGCCGGCTGCGGGGCACATAGATGTCCAACTGCTTGCCCTGGGCCTGGGCCTGCTCGACGTGAACCTCGACCAGGTGAAAGACTTCGGATTGTAGGAGCCGCACAGACCCTTGCGCGAGCCGATGGCCAGGATGGCGTTTCGGCCGGAGGAGTTCTCCTTCAGCAGGGGATGGTTGAGCGGCTTCGGCGCCGTCGCCAGCAGGTACGCGATACGCGCCAGGGCATCGCGATAAGCGCCGGTCAGGGCCCAGCGGCTGGAATACGCCTTGTAGCGCGCCGAGGAAATCATTTCGAGCGTCCGGGTCATCCGGGCGATGCTGTCGATGGCCTTGCGGCGCAGAAATATTTGTCGAATCGAGCTCATGTCTTACGTCGGATGCGTTTCCTTGTAGATCGCTTTGAACTCGCCGACGCGCTCGGTGATCTTGGCCGCCAGCTCATCGCTGAGCTTGCCGGTCTTGTTGATCTCCGCGACCAGGTCCGGATGGCGGTCGTTGAGCCATTTCAGCATTTCCGTGGCGAAGCCGCTGGTCGCATCGACGGCGATGTCATCGAGCTGTCCCGACGCGCCGGCCAGGATGGTGGTCACCTGCTCCCCGACGGACAGCGGCGAGAACTGGGGCTGCTTGAGCAGCTCGACCATGCGCTTGCCGCGTTCCAGCCGGTGCTGGGAGGCGCGCGTCCAGCTCGGTCCCGAGCCGGGCGAAATCCAGCAGCTCGTAATAGGCGGCCAAGTCCAGCCGCAGCCGGGCGGCCACCTTCTTCATGGCCTGGACCTGGGCGTCGCCGCCGACGCGGCTGACGCTGACGCCGACGTCGATGGCCGGCCGCACGCCCGCGTGGAAGAGGTCCCGCTGGAGGTAGATCTGGCCGTCCGTGATGGAAATGATGTTCGTCGGGATGTAGGCGGAAATCTGGCCTTCCAGCGTCTCCACGATGGGCAGGGCGGTCAGCGAGCCGGCGCCGAGCTTGTCGGACAGCTTGGCGCTGCGTTCGAGCAGGCGGCTGTGCAGGTAGAAGATGTCGCCCGGATAGGCCTCGCGACCGGCCGGCCGGCGGAGCAGCAGGCTCAATTGCCGGTAGGCGACGGCGTGCTTGCTCAGGTCGTCGTAGATGCACAGCGTATCGCGGTGCTGGTCGTACATGAAGTGCTCGGCGATGGCGCAGCCGGCATACGGGGCGATGTACTGCATCGGGGCGCTGTCGGCCGCCGTAGCGGCAATCACGATCGTGTAGTCCATCGCCTCATGCCGGCGGAGGATATCGATGACCTCGGCGATCGTCGAGTCCTTCTGGCCGATGGCCACATAGACACAGATGACGTTCTTGCCCTTCTGGTTGATGATCGTGTCGAGGGCGATGGCGGTCTTGCCGGTCTTGCGGTCGCCGATGATGAGCTCGCGCTGTCCCCGGCCGATGGGAATCATCGAGTCGATGCTCTTGAGACCCGTTTGCAGGGGCTGGCGGACGGGCTGACGCTGGGCGATGCTCGGCGCGTCCGACTCCAGCAGTCGGATGTTCTTGGTCTTGATCGCGGGGCCGCCGTCCGAGCGGCTGGCCCAGCGGCGTGATGATCCGGCCGATCATCTCCTCGCCGACGGGCACGGACATCAGCCGCCCGGTCGAGCGCACGTCGGAGCCTTCCCGGACCTTCGTGTAATCGCCGTAGATCACGGCCGCCGAGGGAGTCCTCTTCCAGGTTGAAGACCTCGCCGATCGTGTCGTTCTCGAACAGGAGCATCTCGTTGGCCTGCGCGTCTTCCAGGCCGTAGATGCGGGCGATGCCGTCGCCCACCTCGACGACCCGGCCCACCTTGACCACGTCCAGCTTGGCCTGGTACTGGCTGATCTCCTGTTTGAGAATCCCCGTTATCTCACTGATATCGATCTTCATACCTCTGAAATCCGATGATCAGTCTATGATTTATGATTGATCGATTATCTGATCGCTGATTCACATCCGAACTCAACTCGCAAAGCGACAATCATCAGATCTCAGATCTCAAATCTCAAATTTTCTTATGCCTGTTCTCCGGGTTCGCCACTTGACTGACGGTGCGGGTGAGCCGGCCGCGGACGGAGTTGTCCAGCAGCTTGTCGCCGTGGCGGATGATGATGCCGCCCAGAATGGACGGGTCCACCTGCACCTCCAGGTCGATCTTGGCCCGCATCGCCTCGGCCAGGTCCCGCGCGAGCTTCTGGACCTGCTCTTCGCTCAGCTTCCGCGCGACGGTCACGGACACCGGCTTCATAGCCCTGATACGCCCGGTACAGCTGCCGGAAGCGCTCGAGGATCCGGGGCAGCAGCTCGCCGCGATTGTGGTCGATCATGACGGACAGGAAATCGACCGTCAGGCGGTTGAGCTTGCCGGTGAAGGTGCCTGCGGATCAGGTCCCGCTTGGTCTGCTCGGCGAAGTAGGGGGAGGCGAGGAACGCCTCCAGATCGGGCTGCTGCGCCAGCAGATCCGCGATCACCTCCAGATCGGCCGCCACCGCCTCGACGATCCGGGACTCTTTCGCCAGGTCCAGGAGGCTGCGAGCGTAAATGTCGGCCAGACGCGTGGCGGTGCCCGACTTCATTACAGGCCTCCGCTGCGCTTGACCTGGGTCACGGCCTCATCGACCAGACGCTGGTTATCCTGCGGCGTCAAGGTCCGCCCGAGCACCTCGCTGCCCACGCGCAAGAACGATCTCGCCCGTCTGCCGCCACAGCTCTTCCATGGCGGCCGCCCGCGCGCTTTCGACCTCCTCATGGGCGCGGCGCCGCAGCGCCAGGACTTCTTCGCGGGCCTGTTCCGAGGGTCTGCTGGCGGTGCCGCTGGGCCTCGCTCGGTAGCCTGCCGCACGACGGTCTGGCCCTGCTGCCGGTAGTCTTCGAGCATCTTCTCGGCCTTCTGCCGCGAATCCTCGGCGGTCCGCAACTGTTGCTCGATGTGACCCTGCCGGGCGTTCAACCCGTTGAGCAGGGGTTTCCAGGCCACCTTGGTCAGCACGAGGACCAGGGTGACAAACGCCGCCACGGTCCAGGCGGAATCGGCGATGGTCCCGCTGAACAGGCTGGGCTGGCCGACTGCCGCCTCAGGCCCCTTCCTCGGCGCGGAGGACGCCACAGGACAGGAGCACCACCGCGACCGCGCCACAGTAGTACAGTCTTTGCCATAGGAATCTACGCGGGGCGCAGCCAGACAAACCCAGGAAACACACCAGCAGGGCGAAGAAGGTCACGCCTTCGATCAAGGCGGCGGCGACGATCATCGCCGTGAAGATGCGGCTGCCGGCTTCGGGCTGGCGCGCGATGGAATCCGCCGCCCGGCTGCCGATCAGGCCGATGCCGATGCCGGCGCCGATGATGACGATCCCGCACCCGATCATGGCGCCGAAGAGGGCCACGTCGTGTTGCGGCTACGCCCGGCAGCGGTCGCGGCGGCGAGAAGAGAACCGATCATGTAATTCATTTCTAAGCCTCCAAAAGATCTAATGCTCCGAGCTGGTGGCCCCCGCGATGTACAGAGTCGTCAGGAAGGTGAAGATATACGCCTGAATGAAAGCCACCAGCAGCTCCAGGAACGAAAGGGCGACGCTGGCCGCCACGGAGACGACCGCCACGCCCCAGTTGCTGAACATGAAGATCAGACCCAGGACCGTGGCCAGCACCATGTGGCCGGCGATGATATTCGCGAAGAGACGAATGGCCAAGGTGAACGGCCGGATGAAGATGCTCAGAAGCTCCAGCGGGTAAATCAGGGGCAGCAGCCACTTCGGCGCCGGCGGCGCCAGGTGGGCCAAATAGTGAAGGAAGCCGTGCTGCCGAATCCCGTAGACGTTGCTCATGCACGAAGGCGATGACGGCCATGGCCCCCGTGACAAAAATATTGGCCGTCGCGGGGCCGCCGAGGTGGCATGGCCGTCCCAGCACCAGGCTGAAGATCTTCTCCGTGGGGATCATCGCGGCCAGGTTCAAAGTCAGAATGAAAAAGAAGATCGTCCACAGCAGGCCGATGATAGCGGTCCGTCTTCTCGCCCAGGATCGGGCGGGCCATCTCGTCCCGCAGGAAGACGCACACGGATTCGACGAGGTTCTGAATCCCGCGGGGCACGAGCTTGGGCGAGTGAACCCCCAGCGGGACGCACACCAAAAGAAGCACCGCCACGGCGACGATCATGGCGGCGTGGTTGCTGACGATCACGTGCCCATGCCACGTGAGCAGAGGCACCGCCGTGACCGGCTCCAGCGGGTTCAATTCTGCCAACGTTGAAAAATATCCGATAATGGTTGTCACGTTCCTTTTGGCACTGCCATCCGCGGTGTTGCCAAGCTGTGAGAGCGGGACGCGAAAACGCGCATAGGGGTGCGTCGGCGTGAGCCCCTCACATCATGGCGCACAGATCGATCCAAACGGAGTGCATAGACTATCACGGTCCCGCGCGGCGGGCAAGAGCCTGGGAGAGATTATTTGTGATTTTCGATTCTGTTGATTTGGGCGTTGCAGACTGCGGCGAGTCCCAAATCATAAACCAAGAATCTACTTGTTGTTGGCAGTCACGCCGGGCCAGGTGTCCGTTCGGAACGGCGAGGCCGGCAGGTCCGCCTTGTTGTACAGGTTGCAGACGGGGTTGTCCGCCCAGGCGTAGCGCACGGCGACCGGGTCGGCGACCTTGTCGCTGCTGACCACGATCTTGTCGCCCTCGATCTTCGCGTCCGCCCAGACGAACTTGTGGTCCGCCCCGGCGATGGCAAAGCCCTTGAGCGGCTCCCCGCCCTTGGCCACCAGGCCGCCGCCGACGTGATCGAAGCTCAGGATGATCTGCTTGTCCTTCTTCGTCCATCGACTTGTAGAGCGGGCCCGAGTAGACCACGTCCTTATCGTAGGTCTTGGCCAGCGCCCACAAGGCCAGGCGCTTGCCCACGTCCTGCTTGTTCTTCGGATGGATGTCTTTGGCGTCGCCGATGTCGATGATCACGGCCATGCCGGTGTTGGGCAGTTCCAGGGTCATCGTCTGGGCTTCGCGCAGCTCGGCCCAGGAGCTCTCGCCGGGATCGTCTTTAGTCGCCATGATAGTTGGCCAGCTGCACGAACAGGAACGCGAAATCCCCCTGCCCCTCCTGCCCCCAGGCATTCCACCAGCTTCTGATCATCGTGGGGAAGAGGTCACGATACTGGTAGGCCCGGCCGGCATTGGATTCGCCCTGGTACCAGATCGCGCCCCGGACTCGTATAGGGGACCAGCGGGGCGATCATCGCGTTGTACAGGCCGGAGGGAGAATTCGGGTTGTCCGGTCCCAGCGGGGCATTAGGCCCGCGCGGGGGCTGCTTGCCGTCGGCCTTGGCTTGTTTGACGGCCTCGCGCCACTTGGTCATATCCTCGTCGTATTTGGCTTTGGCCTGCGGGTAGGCGGCCAGAGCCTCTTTGTAGTGCGTGAGGATCGGCTCCAGACCGGGATTCTCCTGCAGAGCCGCCGGACTGGTCCAGGCCTCCGCCGGCGTGCCGCCCCAGGACGTATGGATCAGGCCGATCGGCTGCTTCAATTCCTTATGAAGCTCCCGGCCGAAGAAGTAGCCTGCGGCCGAGAAAGTGCCCACGGTCTCGGGACTGCACGCCACCCATTTGCCCTTGCAGTCGTCCAGGGGCTTGTCCGAGACCTTCTTTTCCACCGTGAACAGCCGGATCTCCGGGTACTTGGCGGCGGCGATCTCCTGCTCGGCATTGGCCGCGCTCCGGACGGCCATTTCCATGTTGGACTGGCCTGAGCAGAGCCAGACCTCGCCGACCAGGATGTTCTTGACCGTGATGGTGTTCTTGCCTTTGAACGTGATCTCGTGCGGCCCGCTGGCGGCGGGGGCGTCCACCTGGAAGATCCACTTGCCGTGGTCGTCGGCCTGGATGGTCAACGCGGTCTGCTGCCAACTTCGGGTGACGGTGATCTCCTCGTTCGGGTCGGCCCAGCCCCAGAGCGAGACGCGCGTCCCAGCCTGGAGGACCATGTTATCGCTGATGACCGCCGGCAAGCGAACATTGGCGGACGCGAGCGCCGAGAACAAGACGATCACGGAACAGAGGGTCAGAGCGACCAGACGGATTGGGGTCCCCAGCAGTGAATCCTTCCCAGTTGGGGTTCCAGCGGCGGGACACGGCACTTGTGCTATTCATCTCTTGGCTCCTTACGTCCTTTTGGCAAACCCTGGCACAGAACGCCCCCAAGCCAGTGACGGTCCCTGGCTCCGGCACAATTAACCACGATGCTCAGTGTACGCCGGGGGCATGAAAAAGGAAGGAAAATCCCCGCGAAACGCACCCGTGCGCAGACTTTTGTGGGACAATGGCTTAGGTGATTATCGGTGCACGGGGGGGTAAATCCGCTATTTTTTTCTCTTGACAAATTCGGGCCCAATGGCACACTGGATAATGAGATTTGCGGTGATTCACACTTCTGCCGGGGCCAACGCGCGGAATCGCCGTCTGGATGATGCAACTGGGAAAAGCGACACCAAATTCTCATGATTCGCGCAGAAGTTCCATCAACATTTGGCGTTCGAGAATCGCCTTACCATGAAAACGAGGGGCCTTGGAGCATGGTTGGATTCGACAGGCGGAGGAAATACAACCACGATGGGCGGGAGAAGCAACACAGGAAAAGCGGGAATCTCGGCGCAAGATTGGGAGACGCTCTACCGCAAGTACTCTCCCAAGCTGGGAGGCTATTTTGCCTCTCAGCGACTCGATCCGGCGGAGGCAGAAGACCTGGTCCAGGACGTGTTCGAGGAACTGGGCCACGCCAAGGTCCCGGAGGACCCGAAGACGTATCTCTATGCCATCGCGCGGAACCTGCTCGCCCGGCGGCGCCGACGCCGGAGAATTGAGCGGATTGCTCTGGATGAGTACCGCCGGGGTGTGACAACCGACCCGGTGCGCTCGACCTCTCTTCGTGACGCAGGGCCGTTGGAGAAGGCTTCGGCCGAAGAGGCGGAGCGAATCCTCAGAGCGGCGGCAGCCAAGCTCCCGCCAAAGTACGCGACGGTGGTGACACTGCGATTGATCGAGGGACTCTCCGTACGGGAGGTCGCCGGCGGCTGGGCTGCTCGGAGAACGCCATCAGTAAACGCCTCGAGAAGCTCAGAGCCTTATTGGGACGCCCCGACCGAAGGTGAGAGGGCACCAGGCGTCTGCCGTGCCGAAGGGCGAAAAATTTTTTGCGGCTTTAAGCATCTTCCCGACAAGCAGTTACGCCTAGGACCGCGAAATTCTGCGGATTTTTCAGGCAGATTTTGCCGGCTCGAGCACAGGTTATATATGAAAGCGCTGATTTGCAGCGGATGGCAGCCATCAGGAAACTTGCTCTTTGACAAACCTGAGGCTATAATGGCGGATGAGATCGTTGGGAGTCAGCACCGGTTCGGCATCGTGGGCATATTCGAGCGGCCTGGGAAGGGAGCCACGAGTATGAGCGCCAAGGACATGCGGAACGAAGACAAGCCTGCCTGCACCCTCTCCTCAACCCTGAACCGGCGACGCCCAAGGGGAGACCCGCGCGGCTTTACGCTGGTGGAGCTCTTGGTGGTCATCGCCATTCTCGTGCTGTTGATGGCGATTCTGCTGCCGACCCTCCAGCAAGTGCGTAAGCAGGCCAAAGGGGCCGCCTGTCAAGCGAAGCTGCGCCAATGGGGCGTGGTTTTCGCCATGTATATGGAGGACCATAACGACCAGTTCGATAGTAATCAGAATTTTCAAATGGGCGGGCAATGGTTGTTCTGCGCCCGCCCATATTATGGGGATCTCGATGCTCTGGCTCTCTGCCCTATGGCTACCCGGTGGGAGGTCAACAAGAACGCGCCCAGTTGGCAGGACACTTGGCGCGGTGGCGCCACCTGGGGCAGCAAGTTCACCGCTTGGAGAAGTCCATGGTGGAAGGGCACGCAGAACACGTTTGTTTCCGCCAGTTATGGCTGGAACGATTGGGTGCGCCTGACGTATTGCGCAGACTGGATCCACAGTCTCAGGCCTCCCCCGGCGCCGTCCGCCATGCCGTTTCTGTTGGATGATGTCCTTCCAAGTGGCTATGGGAGTTCGTTTGACCAGCCACCCGCTTACGACGGGGACCTCTCCCCGGGGCCACATGACAGTTTCATCATGAAGTGGTTCTGCATCGACCGCCACGAGGGAGGGATCAACAGCCTATTCCTGGATTGGTCGGTGCGGAAGACGGGTCTCAAGGAGCTCTGGACACTGAAATGGGTCAAGGGATACGATACGTGTGGCCCCTGGACAAAAGCGGGCGGCGTAAAGCCGGAGGATTGGCCAGCGTGGATGAGGCACTTCAAGGATTACTGAATGCCTCGCTCAAACGTGGTGGGGGCTTTTCTTTGGGGCTTGCAGGGCCCCCCAGCGAAGACATGCGTTGTAAGGCAGCATGATCGGAACGGGTTCCGCCGAGGCGGAAGAACGTAGATCAGGGAAGACAACTTGGTGGCACTTCTTTAGGTGATCCCTGACATAAAGGCAAGGGATGTATGCGCGCGTTTAGGGTTGACCCGAGGTCAACACCCTTTCGCAGGGAAGCGCCTCCCTCGTACCAAAATCGCAACATCTCGCCTGTTTCTGCCGATCCCTGCCGATTTTTCCATCAACCTGCGGGGTGCGAGAATCGCCTCTATTCATAGACAGACAGAGAGCCGCGCAGCGATAACGCGGGCCATGAGTTGGGGGACCTCCCAGCGGAGGAGGTGAGGTACGCCAGAGGGCGGAGGAAAAACGAAGCTGTCGGCGCGGGACTGGGAGACCCTCTACTGCAAGTACTTTCCCAAACTGAAAGGCTATTTCGCCTCCCAGGGACTCCGTCCCGCCGACACGGAGGATTTGACCCAGGAGGTGTTCCAGAAACTCGCTCGAAGCAAGGTCCCGGAGGACCCCAAGGCGTACCTTTATACCATCGCCAGGCACATCCTTTCCCAGCACCGGCGACACCGGACGCCGAACGGACCGCTTTCGAGGAGTACTGCCGGCGTGTGACAACGGAGAACGGGCGTTCCGCCTCCCGTGCCCTCGACGCCGGACCGGCAAACGAAACCTCGGCTGCCGAGATTGAACGAATCCTCCGGACGATTGCCGCCAAGCTGCCGCCCAAGGACGCGGAGCTGGTGACCCTGCGGTTTGAGGGACTTTCCACCAAGGAGACAGCCCAGCGCATGAGCTGCTCAGAAAACGCCGTCCGCAAGCGCATTCGGAAGCTCGGGCCGATCTTGCGCCGACTCTACCAGCAATAAGGCGCTGCGGCCGAGGTTCGCCGGGCAAAAAACACAAAAGATTCTTTTCGAGCCTAAATATTTTCCTGCCAGGGACTTACGCGTATCGCGACAAAATTCTCCCCAGTTTTCAGGCCCATCGCGCCTTCTCGACCGCTCTCTTATATATGAAAGCGCTGATTTGCAGCGGATGGGAGCCCTCGGGTTCTTGCTCTTTGACAACTGGGAGGCTACAATAAAGGTCGACATCGTTGGGAGTAAACGCGGGTTCGACAGCGATCGCATGCCGAGAGGTCGTTGAAGCGGAGTGACGAGTATGAGCGACAAGAACACGCGCAGAAACGGGAAGCTCGACGGCACGTCAAGACACACGCGGAAGTGCCAATCCTCACCAGAGAATCTGCGCGCCTTTACGCTGGTTGAATTGTTGGTGGTGATCTCCATCCTCGCGCTGCTGATGGCGGTCCTGTTGCCGACGCTTCAGCAAGTGCGTAAGCAGGCGAAAGGCGCTGCCTGTCAGGCGAAGCTCCGCCAATGGGGTGTCGTTTTCTGTATGTACATGAACGATCACAACGACCAATTCACCAACCGCCTGGAGGAAGGCGGTAGGGAGTTGCAATGGTGGTGGTGCGCGAGCCCGTACTATGGCAACGTCGACGCCTTGTGTCTTTGCCCGATGGCCACGCACTGGGAGGTCAACAAGAACGACCCCAAGTGGGAAGGCCTCTTGTCTCTCGGCGACTCCTCCGGGAGCAAATTCACCGCCTGGAGACTCAATCGGGAATTCTGGAATGTGGACCGCAAGACACCGCTCGTCGGCAGCTATGGCTGGAGCATATATGTGCCCATGATCTATTCTGCGCGCCCTGCGATCAATGGGCCGCCCCGGCGCGGGCGCATGCCGTTCTTGTTGGACTGTGTTTTGCCTTATGCTGCGGCGGATGGCGCTCCTCCCGCTTACGATGGGGACCTGTCAAACTCCGGGATGAAGGGTGTTTGCATTGATCGGCATAATGGGGTGGTCAATTGCCTGTTCATGGATTGGTCTGCGCGCAAGGTCGCCCTGAAGGAGTTATGGACCCTCAAGTGGTGCACGGGATACAACACCTCCGGCCCCTGGACCAAGGCGGGCGGCGTCCAGCCGGAGGACTGGCCGGAGTGGATGAGAAGATTTAAGGATTACTGAGATTCCGCTCAGGCGCCGCGGGGGCTTTCCATCAAGCAAGTGGCCCGGCGGATGGGCTGTTCGGAAAATGCCGTCGGCAAACGCCTCCAGAAACTCAGGATCAGCTTACGGCGCCGGTACCGCGAATAACACGCTGCAGCGATGGTTCGATGGGCAAGAATGCCAAAAATATTTCCGGGCCTAAAGATTTTCCTGCAAGGGACTTACGTACAGGGCCGCAAAATTCTGCCAATTTTTCAGGCAGATTTTGCCTTCTCGACCACAGTTCTTATATAGAAAAGCGCTGATTTGTACTTGATGGCAGCCATCGGATTCTTGCTCTTTGACAAATCGGAGGCTACAATAAAGGTCGAGATCGTTGGGAGTAAGCACGGGTTCGACAGCGGTCGCATGCCGAGAGGTCGTTGAAGCGGAGTGACGAGTATGAGCGGCAAGCAAATGCTGAAGAGGGAAGAGCCCCATTGCACGTCAACCCATATCGGGGACCGCGAATGGTCTGTGGGAAATCCACGCGGCTTTACGCTGATTGAGCTGTTGGTCGTCATCTCCATCCTTGTCCTGCTGATGGCGATCCTGCTACCCACGCTCCAACGCGTGAGAAAGCAGGCCAAGGCGGTGGCCTGTCAAGCGAACCTACGGCAATGGGGGATGGCGATCACGATGTACGGATTGGATCACGGACGACAGGTGACCTATGAATTGATATTCCCCTGGTGTATCAAAGGCCGGTACGCCACCCGAGAACTGCTCTTGTGCCCGATGGCAAGTCGATACCAGGCCAGACCCGATGGATTGATGGATCCTACAAGGACGGTTGAATACGGCAGTGCTTCGACGCCTTGGAAGTGGGCGGATTTGCTGGGAAGCTATGGCGTGCAATCGGAACAGGCGACCCTATTGTGCCCACAATCCGCCAAATGGGAGCGTCCCCCCAACATACCTATGATGTGGGACAGTGCCTTTCCCACGGTGATTCCCTGGGATGCTTTTGTCGAGCCGCCGCCGTACGAAGGAGCTATGTCGGATTGCTTCTCCATGATGCCGATCTGTATCAACCGCCACGACGGCGGCATCAACATGGCGTTTTGTGATGCTTCGGTTCGCAAGATCGGTCTCAAGGAACTCTGGACCCTCAAGTGGCAGGAGAGGTTCGATCCCCGCGGGCCCTGGACTAAGGCCGGTGGCGTAAAGGCGGAGGACTGGCCCGCGTGGATGCGGAGATTAAAGGACTATTGACCGTGGCTTGGGGCTCACGCCACACGGTTTGAGTCAGTCGAGGCGGATGACTCTATGGGCGAAGGTATCCTGCGCGATGGGCGGAAGAACGTAGGGTGGGGACAAAGCTTCGAGATGTTTCTCTTGAGAACGGGAAATGGCGTCGTGGAGTGTGTGCGGCATATTTAGAACGAGATCGATCCGCAATGTGAAAGGAGGTGAGAGTCATGATACGGGGACCGTAAGTGCAGCGCGTCGCGCAAATCAGATGCGGCGGGTCTTCCCTCCGTCGTTGTGAACGAAGGTTTTATTGGTTCGGATGGGAATAATCCGAAGGGAGACAAGCATGAAATCAGGCAAATTCTCTCAGATACTGCTGATAGTGGGACTAGTGGTCGGCCTTACGGCCCTATGGGCAGCGGCGGCTCCAGTCGGTGCCGGCGGCGACCTGATCACGGGTGGCTGGGTTCGCTGCACCGCAGATGGCGTTTCTGTCGCCTCCACTCAGTCGAAGTGCGATCCCTGCAGTGGGACCCTCCTGCGATGGTGCAGCGAAGGCGACGGTTGGGATATCTGCAGCGGTGGGCAGATCGTGGTGGTTCAGTACGCTACCGCCGGCTACACCCCTCATCCCTCCGGCGGTATCCCAGTCTGCAGTGGGGGAACAACCTGCGCGTCCGTATACGCCGGGGCTTGCTATTGAGTGTGACTAACGGGAATCTTCAAGTTGTGAAGCCGAGCGCCAGCGGAGGCGCTCGGCTTCTTGAGGGTTTGACTCTGTGTGCCGGTGAATGCAGAGACATTGAGGAACGGCCCCTAGTCGTGACGGGTAAGGGCAACGTTCTTCCGACTGTGAGGACGAACATGGTCAGGTACGTAGTGTTTGTTGGAGTTCTATTGATTTCGTTGGTGGCGCCATTGAACGCGTGGCCGGTTACCGCGCCTATGCTGTTGGACATGTGCGCAGGCAACTTGGACAGATTCCAGTCCTGGAGGCTTACGTGTGAATCGCTATCTGAGACAAAATCGAGCGATAACAGAGCCGAGAAGACTCTTATGTCCTGCGATCTCAGATTTGATGGAATACGCGTATGCAGCCGTGTCTACACATGGCCGGATGCGGATGTCATCCGGGGACTGGCCAACGCGGACAAGGCGCATTACGTCAGTCTCCAGTGGGATGGGCGGACCTACACCAAGTATTACACGTCCGCAGGTGGTGGCCAGGCACAGGCCATCGTGAACGAGTTCGGCGCCGTCGACCCTCACATAAAGGAGTTCGAAGTGAAATCGCTCCAATGCAATCACCCTGTGTCCTTCCTGATGGGTCACTGTCCCGGGACTTTTGAGCGCGTGGATGTGGTTCTTGCGCGGCACGTGAGATGTCCCTTCGTGCTGAGACGGAGAAAGTGAATGGGGCGGATTGTTACGTAATCGACGCGGAGACAAATCGTGGTCGCTATACCGTTTGGATCGATCCTGAACACGGTTTCAGCATCGCAAAGCGGCGCATCGAAATGAACCCAGCAAGTGGACACCTCTGGCATAGCCGAATGGTGCCGTTCGGGAGTTATGCCGAAACCGTTGAGATCACCAGGTTCCGGCGATTTGACGATGTGTGGCTCGGTGTAGAAGCGGTTCAGCATCTTGACTACGAGATGCAAGGTACGACTTACAAGAGCCGTGCACAGATTCAAGTGGCCTCATTCGATCTAAACCCGGACCACGAGGCACTGCGTTCATTTGCCAGCGATGATATTCCGGACGGAACACGCGTGATTGTCGCACCGATTACCCACATCCAATACCTCTGGCATGCCGGCGGCAAGCTGACGCTGCACTTCGATGAAGATGTCGTCGCCGGGATTGACAAGACCCTGGCGGCGTTGAAGGGCGAGACGGGGAAAGACCAGCATCCGCCCATCCAAGAGGCGAAGGAGAACTCCACCGCCATGCAACAAGATCCGAACAGCAAGGCGGTCCGTGCGCCGAAGGAGGAGACGTCCTCACTGAAACCCCGGCCGCACTGCGGACTCTACTGTCTCTACAGTATTCTGAAGCTCAGTGGCCAGGATCTCGATTTTCGGGACTTGGTCAAGCCCGCGTATTACGGCCGGCTCATGGGCAGCTCGCTGGCGGAGCTGAACCAGGGGGCCAAGGATTATGGGCTTTACGCTGGCGTTGTGACTCGCTTGAGCACGCGGGCGCTGCGCGACTGCCCCTACTGGGCGATTCTGCACGTCCGGCGGAACCCGGAAGCCAAGGAGTACGACCATTATCAGTTGTTCTTAGGCACGGAGAACGGCAGGGCGAAGCTCTTCAACCCGCCGGAGGGGGTGAAGCTGGTCCAGTTCAGCGACCTGGCGCCCTTGTGGGATGGATATGCCTTGTTTGTCTCGCCGCGGCCGTTCAACGTGGATGCGATCTTCACCGCCGACCGCCAGCGGCTGCTGTTGTATGCCACGATCGGGTGTTTGATCCTGCTGGCCGCGCACCTGGGGCGACGTGTCTGGCTGACTGTCGCGGGCAACCCTTCGACAGGCTCAGGGCAGGCTCTGCCCCGACGATGGGCGATGGGCCTGACGGCGGGCCAAGCGGGGCTGCTCGCGCTGTCGGCGGTCTTCTGCGGGGGATTCTACCACTTCGCCAACGACGAAGGCTTGCTCGCCAACGCTACCGCGACAACCTCCCTCCAGAAAGCGTACCAGGGCAGTTTCATTCCGAGAATCTCTCACCAGAAGGCACGCGCGCTGCTCGGGAACAATACGGTGTTTATCGACGCCAGGCTCGCGCCGACTACGAGCGGGGACATCTCGACGGCGCCATCAGCGTCCCCGTGGATGCGAACGACACCCTGCGCCGGGAGCGGACATCGGAGATTCCCAAGGATGCGCGGATCGTTCTGTACTGCCAGAGCGCGGGATGCAAGTTCGCGGAACGCGTGGGCGTGAAACTGATCGACGACGGTTTCACGAATCTCACGATCTTCAAGGGCGGGTGGATGGAATGGACCGCAAAGTACGGCACGCCCGACCCCAATGAGAATGAGCGGAAAGATGAACAGCCCAAGAATTAACCTCGACGCGGCCGCCGTGGCGAGGGCATCTTGCCCTTGTTCTCTCGATTCGAGGGCGCGAGCGCCCTCGAATCGCGGGCAGGATGCCCGCGACACGCAAGGACGGGCCGGGTTCCCAAACGCGATCTATCGCGTTTGGGGTCCCGATGCCCTCGCCACGAGGCTATGTTACCAGGTGGCCGGGTCCCTCTCGCAAAAACAGGTTTTTGTCTACCTCCTGACCGTGGTGTGCGCTGTCGTCTTGCTGGTCCATCTGCCGGCGCTCTCGGCCCGGGCCCTCTTCCACGATGACACCGCCTACGTGATCGAGAATCCGCTCGTGCAGGACCCCTCATGGGGCAGCGTCAAACGGTTCTTCGGCGAGGTCGGCAAGCCCTCCACGGTTCGCGGCTATTACCAACCGCTGACGATGGTCTCGTTGATGCTCGACCGGTTCCTGTCCGGTCCCTATGAAAGCCGGCGCGCGTATCACTGCACCAGTCTGGCACTGCACGTGGCGAACACGGCCTTGATGGCGGTTTTGCTGTACTTGCTCTTCGGGCGGGCGCTGGTCGCGGCGGTTGTGGCGCTGTTGTTTGGGCTCCATCCGATCTCGGTCGAGTCCGTCTGCTGGATCGCCGAGCGTAAGACGGTCCTGGCGACGTTCTTCGCGTTGTGGTCCCTGATCGCCTACGTGCGTTTCACGCGCGAGTCGAAGACGAGGTTCTATGTCGCCTGCGTCGCGACGTACCTGCTGGCGCTGCTGTCGAAGCCAATCACCGTTCCTTTGCCGGCGATGATGCTGTTGATGGATTACTGGCCGCTGGACCGGCTGTGCCGCAAGACGGTTGTGGAGAAGCTGCCCCTGTTCGCCCTCGCGGCCGTGTTCGGCGTCATTACGTATATCTCGCAGAGCCGGACCACCACCGTGTATCTGCCGGGCGACTACAATCCCGCGCAAGTGCCGTTGATCCTTTGCCACAATCTCATCTTCTATCTCTCCATGGCCCTGTATCCCGTCCACCTGTCGGCGCACTACGGATACATGACGACCCGCGCGATGGTGGCAGGCGTTATCGGCACGAGCATGCTCATCCCAGCGCTGGTGGCATCGGTGAGGTGGACTCGTGCCTTTTTGGCCGGCGGGCTGATCTTCTTCGTGATGATCCTGCCCGCCATGAGCATCATCAGCGTGACGCCGGTCACGGCGGCCAACCGCTACCTTTATCTGCCCTCCCTCGGTTTTGTGCTGCTGGCCGCGTGGCTCTTGATTCACGTGGCGGATTGGCTCGCAGCGCGACCGTGCGCCTCGGCGTGTGTGCCCCTCGGGGCTGCTCTCCTGGTTGTCTTGGCGTTGGAAAGCCGAGCGACCCGTGCGTACGCGGGGCATTGGCGTGACAGTATCAGTTTGTACGAATACCTGCTGACGGTCACGCCCCGTTCGGCCATCCTGCATTGTGACCTCGGGGCCGCGCTGGCCTTGACCGGGCGGACCGGCGCGGCGATCGAGCACTATCGCCAGGCCGTCCGGATCGAGCCGCAATATGCTCTCGCGCACTTCAACTTGGGAGCGGAGCTTGCCAAATCTGCGGACACCACGGACGAAGCCATTGAGCAGTACGAGGAAGCGTTGAAGATCGATCCCCGCCTTCTGAATCCTCACCTGAATCTCGTGGGTGCGCTCCTGGCCAAGGGCCGGCTGCCGGAGGCCGTCACGCATGCCGAGAAGGCGGTGCAGTTGCAGGGCGAGCACGTGTTCGCGCAATATAATCTGGGCAAAGCACTCCTGATCGCGGACAGAGCGAGCGAGGGACTCCAGCATCTCCGTGAAGCGGTGCGTCTCCATCCGAGCTTCACCTTGGCGGTGCGAGACCTCGCCTGGGCATTGGCGACCCACCCGGACACGAGCGTGCGCGATCCGAATGAGGCGCTTTCGTTGGCCCAGCGGGCAGTTGCGATGACGCAGGGGCGCGATGGGAAAGTGTTGGATGTATTGGCGGCGGCGTATGCGGCCAAGGAACAGTACGGCAAAGCGGTAGAAATGGCGGAGAAAGCGTTGGCAACGGCCAGCCGCCTGCGCCGCCAGGATCTGGCCGGCGAGATCGAGGAGCGTCTGAAATTGTATGAGGTGGGCTGTCCCTACTATGAGAATCCGCGTGTGCCCCTGGACCGCTTGTTGGCGACGAAGAGGCCAACGGCGCGGGTCCGCGCCGGTAGGACCGGCAACCCAAGTTGAGAGATCGGAGGTTTTGGATGAAGCTGAGGCGGTTGGTTCCCAGTAAAGAATGGTTGCTGTCGGCGTTCGTGCTGGCGGTCCGGCTGGGCTTGGGATTCATGTTCATCGTCAGCAGCGTGCCCAAGATTCGCCAGCCTTATGGGTTCCTGGGCAGCGTCTATGGCTACGAGCTGGTCGGGCCGAAGCTGGGCGTGCTGGTGGCGATGGTCCTGCCGTGGGTCGAGTTGTTCACGGGCATCTGCCTCGTCGGGGGCCTATTTGTCGGCGGGGCCCTGTTGGCCAGCCTGGGGATGGGCGTGCTGTTCACGTTCGTGCTGGGCTCGGCTTTGTGGCGCCAGTTGGACATCAGTTGCGGCTGCTTCAGCAGCTCCGCCGCCGGCAAGATTAGTTATCTGACGTTGATCCGCGCCCTCGTCATCACAATTCTCAGTGCCGGCGCCTACGGCGCAACGATCCTTCTCCAGCCCAGGGAACGCAGGCGCATGATGGTCCGGGCAAGCCTTAATAGTAACCCACAAGGGCCCCCCGCGCTGGACGGCACCGGGTTACTGCTTTCCCGCGACTGATGTGCGTGACCGCGCGCAGGAACCAGTTGCGGTCCTCAACAGGCGGCTGGACACAGTTTGCTCCGGGTGGCTGTGGTCGTGCCACCGGTGTCTGAACCCGATAATGTCGAGGTTCGTAAACCTTGCGGTGGGAGTCTCTGGTGTTCGGCAGCCAGGAATTTTCCATATTTACCTCTTTACGGCCCTGCCGAATAGGCATATAGTAGGTCCTTTGGGTCCATCCCAATGCAACGAGTCGCGTTTGGGAGGGTCCCAAACCCGGCCTTTTGGGTTTGGGAGCCCGGTCTCTTTCCAGGGAGGTCTTGTGTATGGCGATAGGAAATCGACACGGTATTTATTGGGCTACAGCGGCATTTCTGACCGTCGTTCTCGCTCTGGGCACCTTGCATGGCTGCAACAAGCAACCGAAGCCCGAGGCGACCCCGAGTAAGGCTACCGAAGGTGTCAAAGCGATGCCCGGCGGCGAACAAAGAGCCTGCCAAGAGCCTGATGGAGGCGGCCGCGAGCTTGGTCCGCGAGCCCAAGGTGGGCATCCAGAATATTGTCAAGGCCGCGAGTGACCGCTGGACTCCGGCGTTTCAGGAGTGGTGGGACAAGCCGGCCCCCGACTTCACGTTGAACGACATCGACGGCCAGTCGCACAAGCTCAGCGATTACCGCGGCAAAGACGTGGTAGTCGGCTTCTGGGGAGCCCGCAAGCTCGAAGCCTCGCAGTGGAAGGACCTGCGCAACGCGTATTCCGCCGACAAGCTGGCCATCCTGTCGATCTCGAGCGAGCCGACGGCCGTGGTGAAAGCGTTCGCGACGGACCAGGGGATCAACTACACGGTCCTGTCGAGTTCCGGCAGTCTGCCGACGCCGTTTGACAAGGTGAAGCTCCTGCCGACCACCTTCTTCGTCGGCCCGGACGGCAAGTTCAAGCTGGCCGTCGAAGGCATGGTCCCGGCGACCGATGCCAAGGCGATCCTGCAGGCCCAGTAGACCCGCGGGCCCGGAAAATTCGTAGAAAAAGAGTGGACAGGAAAAGAACCGCCTGCTATACTGCTTGGTTTGTGCGGTTTTGCAGTCGCCCATAGAAAGCAGAGGGTAATGCCATGGCACATAAAAAAGGACAAGGTTCTTCGCGCAACGGTCGGGATAGCAATCCCCAATTTCGGGGTGTGAAGCTGTATGCAGGGCAGGCGGCCAAGGCCGGCTGCGATTCTCGTCCGTCAGTGTGGCACGAAGTTCATTCCCGGCCATAACGTCGGCATGGGCCGCGACTATACGCTCTTCGCCGAGGCCGAGGGAACGGTCAAGTTCCAGGGCCGGCGCGTCCACGTCGTCTAATTGGCGTCAATCGGAACATTTGTGAGGTTCGAAGGGATGGCCACCACCATCCCTTTTTCATAGGTTATGTTTGTCGATGAAGCCAAAATCCACGTGAAGGCCGGCGACGGCGGCAACGGATGCGTGAGCTTCCGCCGGGAGAAGTTCATCCCCAAAGGGGGACCGGACGGCGGCGACGGCGGCCACGGCGGGCACGTGTACTTCGAGGCCAGGGCCGACAAGGACACGCTCCTGGATTTTGCCGGCAAGCACCACTGGCACGCCGAGAGAGGCGAGCACGGCCAGGGGAAGAACATGTACGGCAAGGACGGCAAGGACCTGGTCATTCCCGTCCCGCCGGGCACCTTGATCTACGACACCGACCTCGATCTCCTGCTCAAAGACCTCAACGAACCGGGGATGAAGGTCCTGATCTGCCGGGGCGGCAAAGGCGGCAGAGGCAACCGGGCCTTTGCCACCTCCACGAACCAGGCCCCGCGCGAGTTCGAGCCGGGCAAGCTCGGCCAGGAGCGAAACCTCCGCCTGGAGCTCAAGCTCATCGCCGACGTGGGGCTGGTCGGCATGCCCAACGCCGGCAAGAGCACCTTGCTCTCCCGCTCGTCGGCGGCCCGGCCCAAGATTGCCGCGTACCCGTTTACGACGCTGGAGCCCGTTCTCGGCATCGTGGAATTGAGCTGGTTTCCGCCGCTTCCTGATGGCGGACATCCCGGGCCTGATCGAAGGCGCCAGCAAGGGGGCCGGCCTGGGCCACGATTTCCTCCGCCACATCGAGCGCACCAAGCTCATCGTCCACATCCTCGACATCATGCCGACGGACAACTCCGATCCCGTCGCCAACTATCACGCGATCCGCAAGGAGTTGGCCGCAGTACAGCCAGACCCTGGCCGAAAAGGAAGAGGTCATCGTCGCCAACAAGATCGACCTCGATCCCGACGGCACCCGCATCGAAGACCTCCGCCAGAGGCTCAGCCCAGACATCGTGCCCATCTCCGCCGCCACCGGCCAGGGCATCAAGGAACTCACCGAGGTGCTCTGGCAGAAAATCCAAGCCCTGAAAGCCGCGGCGCAGCCCCCGACGCCGGTGCGCCTGCCAGGACAGGCTTGAGAGTGAGGACTCGGTCTCCTCTATAATGAACTTGTTGCCGCTTTTGCGAGGATAGACTGTTGTGATTTGGAGATTCCCGAGCCATGAGTCCGGGCCTGCCCGCGGACAGCACACCGGTGTCACATTGGCAAAGAAGAAGGAGGCCGGTCCTCCGCAGCCCGGCCTGGAGAACGAGTCCGACTTTGCTCACCTGATTCCTTATTGGCCTCGTATTCGTTGCCTGAGGGCCTCTCGAAGAGCGTCCACCGCCTTGGTCTGTTCCTCCACACGCGCGAGGTCTGCTTGGCGGTTTGTCTCCTGGTAGAGGAGCTTCAACTCCTCCAGCGTTTTCTTCTGAATGGCATGTCCCACCATCTGGAGGGTCAACAGGCGGTCCTGATTGTTTCCGAACATGTTGCCCAGGCTCAGCGCCGCCGTCAGGCGAGCCTCGGCGCGTGCGTAGTCGTGCTTCGCGCGGTCTACGCGTGCCGAATCCCAGAGGCGCTCTGACGAGTTCGCGCAGTGGAGTGGCCGCCTTCGAAACCTCACTGATAACGCGCGTCTGGTCATCGCGTTTCAAGGCCACGAACTCCTTCTCCGTCATGGCAAAGAGATACCCTCTGGGCGAGAACGTGATCGCCTTGGTCCAATCGACGCTCACGAGGGTCGCGATGGCTTTGCCTTTGTTGCCGTCGCTCCAAAGCTGGAGAGCTTGCTCGATCTTCTCGCCTTCCGGGGTGACCGCACTGTTCGTGACGGTCTCATCCAGCGTCTTTTGATACGCTAAGGTGTAGCCAGGTGGCGGCTCCAGGCTGAAGAGTCCCTCGTCCAACTCAGCATCCAGGTTGAAATGGTTCAGCACGATTGTCACCGATTGGGAGTCATTCTGAGGGTTCTGAAGCGTTGTCTCCACCCGAATCGGTCGGCCGGAGTCTTTGCCGGCCCAGACGACAATGCGACAGTCGCACCCCGTGGTATTCTGCCGGACTTCGAATCCCACAGCGGGTTGCCCATCGACCTCTCTCTCACCGAGCGATTTCTCCGTTCCGTCCTTGAGGTTCCAGAGGTTCTCCACGGGACGGCCCAACATGGAAAATGGCGATGGTCCTGCTACTGATTTGCCCTGCTGGGGAGACGCCGGACTCACTGCCTTCAGTTTATGAAACAGCCACACGCACTGACCGGTGTTGAGATCTGTGATGGAACTGACTCCCGTCGAGGGAGAATCTATACGGGTCCGACCGGGTTGTCGCACCATCCCCTTGGCGACTCCTCCGGCTTGCCCATCAGCTATGGTGACATCGAACGTGTATGTCGAATTGTGGATATACGCTAGTACCTCGCCCAACGCCAATCCTGACGTTCGGCCAGAGCCTGCGAAATGGCGGATGACCCCTATGGCGGCGGTGGCCAGTATGACGGCAGCAGCGATCTTGACGATTCTGTTCAGCATAATTCTACCTCCCGGCGCCGGGCTGCTGGGAGCACGGCTTGTCTCCTCTTCGATCGCGTCGCGTGCGGGCAGTGATGCGAGCAGATCCCGGCGCAGACGCGCATGGCCTTCATGGAAAGCTCCATACCATCGGTCCAGTGCTTCGCCGAAGGGCCGTTTCATCCAGCACCTTCACTCTCTCGAACGAATGAGCGTTTGAGCCGAACCAGGGCCTGCTTGAGGACCTTGTAGAAGCCGGAACGCGATAATCCCACGACTCGGCGGGCCTCTTCGGCCGATTTGCCGCTCAGATAGAACGCATGCAGCACCAGACGTTCCGTCTCCGGCAAGGCAGCGATCAATCGCGCCAAGTTCCGCCCATTCGGCGTTGTCGTCAGGGCTGCTTTCGACCTCGCGTGATCTCCTGCACATGCTCCCGCCTGTGGTGGTCGCGCACGACCTGCCGTCGCCATTCGCGGCAACGATGCCGGGCAATGGCGACCAGCCACCGGCCGAAACTGTCGGGCTGGCGGAGCCGGTCGAGCCGCTCGTAGGCCCGCACGAATACGTCTTGGGCGAGGTCCTGAGCATCGGCCAGATTCCGCGTGTGGTCGTAGCAGACCGCCCGGATCAGCGGGGCGTACCGGTCGTAAAGCATTCCGTAAGCGGCTCGGTCGCCGGTTAGTACCGCTCGTATCAGCTCTCTGTCGCTCGGTTGGTCCAACTCGAAATCCTCGGATCTCGTGTATTCACCGATATAGTGACCGTCGGGGCCGTATTGTCTACTGCAAACCTGAGTACACGTTGACAATCCGCAGAAAAGGGGGTAGAAGAGCCGGCACATAGCTCCGACGGTGCACAAGAGGGCCTCCGCACGCGTAGGTTATGGGAAGGTGCCTCAAGAGTGGTCGGCTGAAGCGGAGCGAGGTTTGGCCCCGTGGTTTTGGTAACGAGATATGAACATCATCGCGGTAGATATCGGCAATACGAACATTGCTGTCGGGCTCTTTCTCGATGGCACGGAGGAGTTCATTCGGTCGATTCGGGGGGAGGCCGAGGCCGAGGTAAGGGCCTGCCTGGTCGATTCGTGGAAGAAGATCCCCGTTCTCGAAACCTCGAAAGAGAAGAAGCGCAACGGCGTCATCGTGGTCAGCAGCGTCAAACCGGTCTGGACCGACTTGGTCCGGCGGATCGCCGATGAGGACCTCCGCGAAAACATCCGCGTCATCGGCGAGGATATTCCGCTGCCGATCAAGGTTTGGCTCGACGATCCCAAGAAGGTCGGCACCGACCGCGTGGTGGCGGCGGCGGCGGCCTTTGACGTGGTGGAAGACGCGGTGGTCGTGGCGGACCTCGGCACGGCCGTCACGATCGATCTCGTCGATGAGCACGGCGTTTTCCAGGGCGGCGTTATCTGCCCCGGCTTCGAAATCAGCGCCCAGGCGCTGAAGGACCATACGGCTTTGCTGCCCAAGGTCACGGTCCACCGGCCCAGCGGCCCCTACGGCAAGAACACCGCCGATGCGATCAATGCGGGCCTGTATTACTCGATCATCGGGGCGCTGGAGGAGATCGTCCGCCGCTACGCCGAGGAGATCGGCCGCTGGCCTCAGACGATCATCACCGGCTCCGGCGCCGACCTCATCAAGGACGACTGCCCCTTCGTGGACAACTACGTCCCGCACTTGGTCGTCAAAGGCATCGTTCTGGCCTACATGAAATACGTCGAGGAAAAGAGCGAGGAACTGATCTAAGGCCATGAGCGTCGTTGCGGCGGTGATGACCGGTCCGGGGATGGGGGCCATCGCCACGGTCCAACTGCTCGGCGACAGCGGCGGGGGACATCCTGCGAAAGGTCTTCCGGAGGAAGGGCGATAGACCGTTCGACTTGGAGGACGGCCAAGTCTTGTTCGGCTGCATTGTCGATGAGGGCGAGAGCATCGATGAAGTCACTCTCGGTTGTGAAGGCCCGCACACCTTTGCCATCCATTGCCACGGCAATCCGCTCATTGTCGAAGAATCATGGAGTTATTGCGAAAGCAGGGTGTGCAGGTCATGCCGGCGGAGCAACTGCTGGCCCCGACATGGGCGAGCCGGACAAACGAGTGATGCCATCGCTGCGGAGGCCAAGCTGGCCCTGACGACCGTCAAGACCATCGAAGGTGCCACGATCATCGCCAACCAGGTCCAAGCCGGCCTATCCGAGAAGATCCGCCAATGGCAGGACGCGCCTCGATTCGACGCCTCTCGAAGGATCGCCGCCGAGGCCGGGGACATCCTCAAGCACAGTGAGCCGGCTCGGCTGATCATTTCCGGCTGCACCATCGCCTTGGTCGGCCCGCCCAACACGGGTAAGAGCACGCTGCTGAACACCCTGGCCGGCCGCGAGAAATCCATCGTCTCGGACATTCCGGGGCACCACGCGTGACTGGGTCTCGGCCGAGATTCACATCCCGCCCTTGGCCGCCACGATCATCGACACCGCGGGTCTCGACCTTCGGTTGCCGCCTCCGGCGGCATCGATCAAGCCGCCCAGCAAAGAAGCATGGAGATCATCCAACGCGCCGACCTCATCTTACTGGTTCTTGATCTGAGCCAACCTGCCGAACAACTCCCTGAGTCTGTGGCCCAGGAGCTTGTCGGCAGGAGGATCGTTACGGCTCTCAACAAGGCCGATCTTCTCTCACGTCTTCGATCCCGCGTCTGTGCCCGAGCAATGGGAACCCGCGGTTCGAATCAGTGCCAAGCAGGGCACCGGCCTCGACGACATGATTCGGGCCATCCACCACGTCTGTAACGTTGCGGATTTCGATCCGCGTATCCCAGTGGCTTTCACCGCCCGGCAGAGACGTCTGTTGGAAGCAATCCAGCGTGGCGACTCGAAAGCCAAAGTCTGCCCGCTCCTATTGGAGTTGCTGAAATCACCTGCGGCTCCTTCCATGCCCTGAGGCGGGTCCTCGCTTCCCGCGCTTGCTCGAAATGGCCTTCTGGTGTCGGGCGTTCTTCCCCACCACAGGGTAGCCGCGTTTTCTGCTCTGTTTGATTTCCGAAACGATACTGTCCAGCGTCCTCCCGGCGAACAGCTCCTTGCGCTGGGCCGTGTAGTCGCCGTAGCCTGCCGTGTACTGGTCGATGAACCGAACCGTATCGACGATCCCGATCTCCCCGTACGGTATCTTCATCGCTTCGGCAGTGATCTGTGCCAAAGGCCGGGATTCTCTGGACCCTCGCACACGCATGAGATTACCTTTATAGAACAGTCGGCAAAGGATAGGCCAGCAACTGCAATCCCTTGATGAACCGGTAGTCTCGCTGGTTCTTGGATACGAATGGCTGATTCAGCGTGATGGCCGTTGCGGCTATCAGGGCGTCCGGGATCGCCAACCCGTACCGTAGCCGGAATTGACGTAATAGGTTGATCGCCATGTCGGATGCCTGCTCTGTCAGCTTCACGACATAGAACCGTTCGAGAAATCGCTCAATACGGCGTTGCTCTCTCTTGTCCCGACAGCCTACGAATAGCTCCATTTGCGAGATGATGCTGACTGCCGCGACAGAATGCTCCTCGATATGTGCCAGGTACGCTACTGCCTCGGGGATCTCCCGGCCTACGTCGATTAGGATGTCAGTATCGACGATGGTCAGAATGCTCACCGGCTGGGCTCCCACTGGCATCGACGTAGTTTCCGCACCCAGGCGGTGCTATCCTGCATGTCTTCACGGTCTCGCCACATGCCAATGAACGGCTCCTTGGTGAGCTTCATTCGTTTCGCTTTCTTGGAGCCGGGGCAGACAGGTACCGAGCCTTGAGAAGCACCACAAGGTCAAGAATCTGTTTTTGTGCCTCCGGGGGCAATGATGCCATTTCACGCGTAATCTTCGCAGCGTCCATTTCTGACCTCACGGCAATGACTCCTCCACCATCAGAAGCATACGCTATCGGCATCTCTGAGTCAAACGGATTCCGGGTACGATAGGCCGACGCCGTTGTGAAATAGGGCGGGTTCTGTATAATCGCGTTCTTATGACACTACCGATGGAAAATCTCAGTCCGGCGATGCGGCAGTATCGGCATTTCAAGCAGCAGCACCCGGACTGCATCCTGTTTTTCCGCATGGGCGATTTCTATGAGACCTTCTACGAAGACGCCAAGACGTGCTCCAAGGTGCTGGGGCTGACGCTGACCAGCCGGGATAAGGGCAGCGACAATCCCGTGCCGCTGGCGGGCGTGCCGTACCATGCGATCGATGGGTATCTCAAGAAGATGCTCCAGGCGGGCTATCGGGTCGCCGTGTGCGAGCAGGTGGAAGACCCGAAGACGGCCAAAGGGGTCGTCAAACGCGACATTGTCCGCATCGTCACGCCCGGCACGCTCACGGACGACATGCTCCTCGAAGATAAGAAGGACAATTTCCTCTGTGCGATCGACCTCGACGTCAAGGGCTATGCGGCGCTAAGCTGGGTCGATATCTCGACGGGGCATTTCTTCGTCCAGCGGGTGCGGAGAAGGAGTTGCTCAACGAGTTGCAGCGGCTCGCGCCCGCCGAGTGCCTGCTGGCCGACCGTCGCGGCGAGCTGTTCGAAGTCGAGACCCGCCGGCTCGCGAACGATATCGGCCGGCTGACCCGGGCGATCATCACGGAGCGGCCGAGCTGGTACTTCGATCCCTACCAGGCGCAGCAGCGGCTGCTCAAGCACTTCGGCACCGCGACGCTGGAGGGATTCGGCATCGGCGATGGCGACCAGGACCTCATTCCGCCCGCCGGGGCCATTCTCGAATACCTGAGCGAGACGCAAAAGACCACGCTGGGCCACATTCAGAGCCTGCGCCGGATCAGTCCGCACGGAATATCTGCAAATCGATCCGGTTTCTCTGCGCAGCCTGGAAATCCTGCAGACGATTCGGGCGGAGAGCCGCAAAGGCTCGCTGCTGGCCTGCCTGGACGAGACGCTGACCGGCATGGGCGGCCGGATGTTCCGCAGTTGGCTGTGCCTGCCGCTGTGCGACGTGGCCTCCATCGAATTGCGGCAGGACGCCGTGCAGGAGTTGAAGGAGAACGCGCAGACACTTGACGTCCATTCGCGAGCTGCTGTCCAATACCGCCGACACCGAGCGGATTGCGGCCCGCATCAGCACGTTCCGCGCGACCCCGCGTGACCTCATCGGCCTGGCCCGCACCCTGCGGCAGGTGCCCAAGCTCCGCCAGTTGCTCAGCGCATTGCAGGCGAGTCTGAATACGCGACTCGCCGAGCAGTGCGACAGCATGGATGAATTGGCGACCCTGCTGGAATCGGCGGTCGAGCCGAATAGCCCGACCCATCTGCGCGACGGCGGCGTCATTCGCAATGGCTTCTCCCAGGAATTGGACCGGCTGCGGTCGATCTCCACGGACGGCCAAAGCTGGCTCCGCAACTACCAGAAGCAGGAGGCCCAGCGGACCGGCATCGCCAATCTGAAGGTCGGCTTCAACAAGGTCTTCGGCTATTACATCGAGATCACGAACGCCTCGGCGGACAAGGTCCCCGGCCGACTACATCCGCAAGCAGACGGTCAAGAACGCCGAGCGGTACATCACCGAGCAGCTCAAGGAGTACGAGAACGAGGTGCTCACCGCCGAGGAGCGGGCCCTGGAATTGGAGCAGAAGCTGTTCGAGGACCTGCGCGCGGAAGCGGCCAAGTACATCCCGCGTTTGCAGCGGCTCGCCGAGACGATCGCTCAGTGCGACTGCCTGGCCTGTCTCGCGTACATCGCCGCGCGGCGCAACTACAACCGCCCGAAGGTCACCGACGACCGCAAGCTGATCATTCGCGAGGGCAAGCATCCGGTCCTCGCGGAGATGCTCGGGGCCGAGTTCGTGCCCAACGACGTCGAGCTGGGCGAGGGACTGGGTGACATCACTGTCATCACGGGTCCGAACATGAGCGGCAAGAGCACCTATATCCGCCAGATCGCCCTGCTCGTGCTGATGGCGCAAGCCGGCTCATTCATCCCCGCGAAAGAGAGCGAGATCGGCCTGGTGGACCGGATCTTCACCCGCGTCGGCGCCTCCGACGAGTTGGTGCGGGGCCAGTCCACGTTCATGGTCGAGATGACCGAGACGGCCAACATCATCAACAACGCCACGGCCAAGTCGCTCGTGATCCTCGACGAGGTCGGCCGGGGCACGAGCACCTACGACGGCCTGGCCCTGGCCTGGGCCATCACCGAGCACCTGGCCACGCGTCTGAAGTGCCGAACCCTGTTCGCCACGCACTACCACGAGCTGACCGAGCTGGCCGAGCTGTTCGACAACATCCGCAACTGCAACGTGGCGGTCCGCGAGTGGATGGACGAGGTGGTCTTCCTGCACCGCATCCTGCCGGGCGGCACCGACAAGAGCTACGGCATCCACGTCGCCAAGCTGGCCGGCCTGCCGAAGTCCATCCTCAGCCCGCTCCAACGAAATCCTCGAAGAGCTCGAATCCGCCTTCGCCAAAGAGGCCACCGGGGACCGCCTCGCCAAGCACAAAACCAAAGAGCCCGACGGCGACGCCCTCTTCGTCCAAAAGCACAAATCCGTCTTAGACAAGCTCGCCTCCACTGACGTGAACCGCCTCACCCCCATCGAAGCCATCAACCTCCTGAGCCAGATCAAGGGCGAGATCAGTGGAAATGCTGAGAGTGTGTAGGTGACAGGAGGTGTCGGGGAGGGCCCCCACATTGCCCGCTATTTCAATAGACCGGCTTTGGTCGCTTTCCCGACGAGATAGTTGACGAAGGCCGAGCAAGAAACGAGCATGTACCTCGCGTCGGTCGAATCGCAGCCGCTCGTCTCTGTCATCGCGTGCCTGATTCCGTCAGCATCGCTCGTGTAGTCGTATAGTGCCCCGTATCCTCTCTTCAGACACGGATGCAAATCGATCTCAGTTTCGAGTTCTGCGAGAGCTTTCCCGAGGGTGACTCCATGATCCTGCGTGATGACCTTGCAGACGGACTCGACTGCCGAAATCGACTCTTTGACGGAGTTCCGGTAATCCGGATTCTTCTTGTCAGAAAGCTTCTCGAGGGCTGACTTCAAGTGCTCATTGGCTCCCGCCAAAGCCTGTGTTACGGTTGTGCTCATCGCCTCTTCGACTGCGCCGATTTCAATCTCATTCGTGATCGGAGCAATCTCATTCCCCACGAACCTGTATCCTGACGAGTATCTCTCCAAGGCTGCATTGCACTCCTCTTTGAAGGCTGGCACATCAACGGGGCCGCCGAGGGGACGACAACCGCTTGCGCTCTCTTCAAATAACGCGACACCATATTTGTCGTCAGATCTTCGCGCCCATACGAGCAACGAATTCTATGAGATCGTATGCGTCATACCATTTTGCCGTAAAGAACCACGCCTTTATGGTTGGAACGATTTCGTCAGGTGACGCTGGAATTTCATCAATCGGGCGTGTCAAGACGGCCGACCACACCTCTTTCAGTAGCGCACATCGGGACCACCGGCTCCGCGTGTGTGAGGCAGATCTGTCTCGCCCAGGGCATAGCGGAAGAGCGTGTTCCATAGTGCAATTCGCAAGGCATCGCTCATCGACTCCATTTGTGGTAGTCGGTTGGCCTCATTCTTGCCAATTCGTTGGGAGAATTGCATAATGACAGAACCTCACTGTCGGTACAGAAGACCCTACGCGCCTCATGGTAAGGCTGGGTTCGTCGTGCATCACGAATACGGCCGCCGGCGCGACGTCCTACCGCGAAAACCCTGGCCACGCAAGCACACGCTATCCAACGCTGACTGAGATTGTCCCCAGATCCGCGGTGCCGTCCCAGCTCAGCAGAATACTCTTCTCGAAGTCACGCCCAGTGGCATAGATCTCCAAAGGACGGTACGCCACCTCTCGACCGTCGAACACACGCGAGGGGAATCCCGACATCGAGAGAATCAGCTCATAGCCGCAAATCCATAGTCCCATTCCGACTAACTGCCCGCCTCCTGATATCATCCGCAGTTCCAATCCACGTGGCCCTTTGAAGCGATGGCCGGGAGATTTACAGACGTAGAGCCCCTGCCCAGAATGGAACTCCGTTTCACCAAACAGAGTGCGTAGCCAGTCCTGCGGAATCGAGAGATTGGCTCTGACGTCAACCGGCACATTGTTTGACCGCGCTATTCCGCAGAGGATCTTGAGCAGCCAGCGCTCGAGATCATGTCCGCTGAATAGATAGATCAACTGCTTCCCGCTGCCGGGCGCACCCTCCTCATCGAGGGCCTGAAATAGGCGGATAGCAATCGTGTCCAGTGTTGATAATGCCGAGTTGTGACGTCCACAGAGTACTCTCGAGGTGAGGGTGCTCGGGGGCACGATTTGCTCCTTGCCTTTGACCCAGGGGAAACCGCTTACTGCGAGAGTCTTGTTTCGATTCAGGTACTTGAGCAACGATTTGGAGATATAGTGTTCGCGCGAGTCTTTACTGCTGCAGTCAGACAGACAAGAAGCGTAACACGAAGCGAGAGACTTGCCCGTCTTCGGAGTTGGCGGGGACGTCAGGGCCGGGATCTTGCGGAAGCCCTTTTCTGTCAGGCAGCAGCGTGAGGCGGGCTTGTCGCTGCCACAAGGGCACTGGGACTCGGGCGAAACTGAGAAACGCACCTCACCACCAATCGTGTGGCGAAACGATTTCATGTCAACTATCCCCTCCGCTGTTTCGAAATCCGAGAATGACGAGTCTGCCGTCCCTTCGCTCGCTTGGCTGAGCGCCTTTCCGCAATTTGGGTGACCGACAATAGAGCGATGTTCACCTCTTCTTGACTTGGGAAAGCGCGAGGGACTTTCGGGTCGAGCCCGACAATGTTTGATGATTCATGGAGACACGCGGCATATCTGCCTCGCATGAATCCCTTGGGGAAGTCCGAGCACTTGTACTCGGGGCGTAATTCGTCCCTGTTTGTCTGTTTGACCTTCATATAGCAGACCCTATGCTTCCGCAAGTTCGACTTGGCCTTCTTGGGATCCCATTCGATTCTCATTCCTTGATTATACCCCGCTTCTCACAGCGGCGCAAAGCAACGAACAGGCCAATCCACGTGAGGTCTCCTCTCTTCGCAGCATTTCTCCGGCGGCGGACCGTTGAGGACAGCAGGCGAGATTGGCAGATGGTGGAAGATGTTGCCGTAATTGTCCTTGCAAATTCGGAATTAGATTCCTAAAATGCAAGGATGATTCAGAGAAGTCTTCAGAATGCCATCCTCACGTCGCTGGGCCAGTTCCCGGCGGTTGGAATTATCGGATCTCGGCAGGTGGGCAAGACCACGCTGGCCCGGATGATTGCCGAGAGCAGGCCGGAGAAGGCGGTCTATCTGGACTTGGAGCGGCCGTCAGATTTGGCCAAGCTGGACGATGCGGAACTGTACCTTCGGTCGGTGGTCGGTTCCTTGGTCGTGATCGACGAAATCCAGCGGAGGCCCGATCTGTTTCCCGTATTGCGATCGCTCATTGACGAGCAAAGACGGCCGGGGCGGTTCCTGATCCTTGGCTCTGCCTCGCCAGCCTTGCTACGGCAGTCCTCTGAGAGTCTGGCCGGGCGTATCGTGTACCACGAGTTGAAGCCCTTCGATCTGCAGGAAGTCGGTGCCTCACCTGAGAATATGAACCGGCTTTGGAATCGCGGCGGCTATCCGGAGAGCTTTTTGGCGGAGTCCGACGCGGCCTCCTTGAAATGGCGAGAGGCTTTCATCCAGACTTATCTTGAGCGGGATATCCCCAACCTGGGCTTGCGCATCCCGGCCGTCACGTTGCGGCGGTTCTGGCTCATGCTGGCCCATTGCCAGGGGCAATTGTGGAATGCCAGCAAGATCGCCGGCAGCCTCGGCGTGGACTCCAAAACCGCCCGGAGGTACTTGGATGTGCTGGAGGACACTTTCCTGGCCAGGCAACTCCCCCCGCTTCACGCCAATCTCAAGAAGCGGTTGGTGAAGTCGCCCAAGGTCTATCTGAGGGACTCCGGTCTCCTGCACGCCTTGTTCGGCATTGGAGCTTATGAGCAGCTTCTGGGGCATCCGACCGTGGGCGCATCGTGGGAGGGGTGGTGTCTGGAACAGGTTCTGTCCATGATGAGACCGAACACCGTTGCCTCTTTCTACCGGACATTGGCGGGGGCGGAAATCGATCTCGTTCTGCACCCCTCCGGCGGTGGATCTCCGGTTGCGATAGAGGCCAAGTTCTCGCTTGATCCGCGTCCTACCAGGGGGTTCTGGCTGGCGCTGGACGATCTGCGTCCGGCCCGGAGTTTCGTTGTGTATCCGGGCCCGGAGTTCTACCCGCTCGCCGACAACGTGTGGGCTCTTCCGGCCACGCAGGTGACGCGCCTCACGGAAGGGACGACCGTCGTTTGAAGCGGCGTGCGTGGTACGGGAGAAATCCTTTGCGGAAGGACCATGCTAATAGTAGGGTAGAGCGACAGACGACGTGTGCCGCCGCCTTGGATGGGTATTGCTTTGGTTGAAGGACTCTTGCTAACGCAGGGAGGATCACTATGAAGAAGATCTCGGGATCGATGGTGACGGCTGGGGCGGGTTTGCTGTTGGTGGTGCTGGCGGGGTGTACGGAGGTGGGCATCACGGGACGCAAGCAGTTGAGCTTTGTCCCGGAGTCGTATGTCGTGTCCACGAGCCTCCAGGAGTACGACAAGATCATCTCCACCAGCAAGAGGAGCCCGGACGCGCAGGCGACCGCGATGGTCCAGCGGGTCGGGGCGAAGATCGTGCAGGCGGTGGCTGACTACTCGAAAGCGCAGAACCAGAAGGACCCGTTCGCGGACTACAAGTGGGAGTTCAACCTGATCGTAGACCCGAATGTCAACGCGTTCGCCATGCCCGGCGGCAAGGTGGTCGTTTACACGGGGCTGCTGCCGGTCAGCCAGACGGAATCGGGTCTGGCGACCGTGCTGGGTCATGAGATCGCCCACGTCTACGCCAATCACGGCAAGGAACGCATGAGCCACGAATTGCTCAAGCAAGCGGGGGAGAAGGGGCTGGACTATGTTCTGGACAAGCGAGTCCGAGCAGACGAAGAGTCTCGTCAAGAGCGCCTACGGGATGGGCGCCGACGTTGCTGTTCTCCTGCCGTACGACCGCAAACAAGAGAGCGAGGCGGACCATCTGGGCTTGGTCTTCATGGCGATGGCCGGGTACGATCCGCAGGAGGCGGTGAACTTCTGGCAGCGGATGGCGGCGGCCACCAGCCAGGCCCAGCAGTCGACGTTCTCGGCATTCATGAGCACGCACCCGACCAACGAAAAACGGATCACCGATCTCAAAGGGTTGCTGCCGGAGGCGCAGGAGTACTACCACCCGGCCGGAGCACCGGTACAGAAGCCACCCGCAGGGCCGACGAAGCCGCCGGCGGTCAAGTAGACGTCTGTTTGTCGAGAAGGGAACGGGCCGCGGCACGGCCGGCCAAGGCGCCGGTGGACCAGCACATCTGGAGGTTGTAGCCGCCGCAGGGGCCGTCCAGGTCGATGACCTCGCCGGCGAAGAAGAGTCCCGGACGGATCTTCGATTCCATCGTCCGAGGATCGATCTGGTCCCGGCTGACACCGCCATGCGTCACGATGGCCTTGGCGATCGGTTCCGCGCCGGTCACGCACAGCGGCACTTTCTTGAGAGTGGCCGCGAGGTGTCGGCGCTTCTCGGCGGAGAGCTGTCCGGCCTGTAGATCGCCGTTGCATTGGGCAAGGTGACACACCGTGCGGGCGAATTGACGCGGCACCATGTCGGACAGGAGGTTCGCGGTCGCCTTCTTGGGATAGGCTTGGCACTCTTGTCGCAACCGCTGGTTCAACTGGGGTTCATCCATCCCCGGCAGCACGTCGATTCCGATGCTGATGTCAGCGCCTTCTTGGCTCAGCTCATCAGCCAGCAGGCGGCTCAGGTCCAGCACGGCGGGGCCTCCTATTCCATTCTGGGTGAAGAGCATATTGCCGGCGGTGGCGAGTTTGTGCCCGCCTACCGTCGCCCAGATTCTTACGCCAGCCAGAGATATACCCGCCAACTCTCCCGGCCAGGTCTCGCGCGTGATCAGCGGCACCAATGCCGGTTTAGGCGGGATTACCGTATGTCCCAGTCGTGCGGCGAAGCGGTAGCCGTCGCCTCGGGAGCCGGTTTGCGGCCAAGAGACACCTCCTGTGGCGAGAATCACTCGTTCGGCAAGGACCGGATGGTCCTCCGTTTCTATGCGGAAGCCGCCATCCTCTGCGGCGATCCCCTTCACGCGCGAGCGGTACTGGAAATGGATGCCGAGCTTCTGTGCTTCGTCCACGAGGATGTCACGGACATCGATGGCCCCGCCGTGTGCCGGAAACACGCAACCATCCGGCTCGACTGTGTCGGCCAGTCCGCGCACGGAAGAACTCTCGGATACCATCGGGCGAAAGCTCGTAAAGACTGTGGCGAAGGAACCGGCCGGGCTTGCCGAACGCCTTGGCAAGCCCCTCCGGGTCATCCGCATGGGTGAAATTACAGCGTCCTCCGCCCGTGAGCAGGAGTTTGCGTCCGGCAACGGCGTTGCCTTCGACTACCCAGGTGGCCGTCTTGGCTGCTCCCGCGTAGAGTGCCGCCATCAGCCCCGCCGGCCCGGCCCCAACGATGCAAACCTTCACATTTATCATTTACTATTTACGATTTATGACTTTCTGCCATTGGTGCGACAGCGGAATTGTAAATCATCCATCGAAAATAATAAATGAAGGTCCTCCTATTGGACCTCGGCCAAACCCTCGACACGCGGGTCGTTCTCTTTGAGCGTTACGTTCACCCACCGATGTGTATCGGCGGCGAAGTACTCCATGAGCCCCACCAGCAGGTAGTTGACGGCCCGGCGCATCTCGGGCTCATCCATGCCGACGACGGCTTCCCCGATCCAGACCGGCGGCCTGTCCTTGGGAACGTTGCCCGGGCCGAAGAGACGCATCTCCAGCCAGTTGCCATACACCGTCTCCACATAGGGCTCATAGACGGAATAACCGTAGCCGAAGCCGTAGCCCCGGTGGAATCCGTAGGCCCCGTAGTACCCGCCAAACGGACGGTAGATCGGCATGTAGTCCAGATAGCTTGACGCGTTGACCCCCGCACGGAACGTCAGGCGGTACTGGGCCGCTTCGGGCTTCTCGGCGGTCGCATACCCGAGGTCCTGCAACATCGTCCGGATTTCGTGGCGATCGTCCCGGCAAGGATCGGGTTGCGAGAGTTCGGATCGACCGCCACGTAGATGGACGTCTCTGTGCCGAGAGGCTCCCGGAGCTGGGAGAAGGTGTTTACGTGGACGCGATACGTGGGTGTACAGCCGGCGGCGCCTGCGGCCACCAGAAGAAGGGTCAGAGCACGTCTGGTCATGTTCTATTCCTTTCGCTGGAACGATTGCACCACTTGAGTTGCACCCCATTTTCGCACAGCTCGGCGACGAAATCAACCGCCGCGGCCTAAGCAAACGCCGAATGGTCCGCTACGTCTTTTCCCGAGCGTGCAAGACAGGGCTGCTGGTCGTAGAGAGCGCAGAATCATCTACGATGATGATGTGAGACCAAGGGCCAATGAACGAGGCGTTCGTTAGCCGTGACGTTTTTTAGCGTTTCTCGTACGAGACGCGGAGGTGTAACATGAACCGAAAAGCTCAATGGGTCCGGGTCAGTTGGATGGCCAGCGCCCTGCTGCCGTTCATCGCCGGCTTGGCCGGAGCGGCGAATCCGACTTACCCGCAGACCAACCAACCGATTCAGTACGATCAGCAAGCCGCTACATCACCTTCACCCGGACAAACCACCGGATCACCCCTCAAGCTCGACAGGGCCAAAGATCTGATTGGCGCCAAGGTCATCAATGACAAGAGCGAGGAGTTGGGTACCATCGCTGATGTCGTTCTGACGCCGGATCGCAGCGCCGTCAACTACGTCGTGTTGTCGCACGGGGGGACCTGGGGCACAGCGGGCAAATACTTTGCGGTGCCGTGGTCTCAATTCGGTTTCCGTGCCGGAGCGACCGGGGAGAAACCCCTTCTGGTCCTGAGCAATGTCAGTAAGGCCGACCTTGATCAGGCCCAGGGCTTTGACAAGGACCATTGGCCGGCGACGGCGAGTGAGGACTGGATGGGCATCCAGCGGGCCCCCGGCACCATGCCTGCTCCTGGCACGGCTCCTTCGGGAACGCCGACGGTGCGGCTGCTCGCTGCTCAAGAGAAGAACAACGAGAACAGCAACCAAGGGAACAACAACGGGGTCACCGATGAGAATGGCGATCAAGGGCTCTTCACCGCCCCGGAGTCTGGCGAGTATGCCAATCCTGACGGGGTTTTCACAAGGGAGCCTCCCGCGCCGGGCGCCAACGAGTCTGCGACCGAGCCGGGACGAGGGTCCAGTGCGAACACTGGTGGGGAGGCGGATATCCAGTCTCCTATGCTCGTCGCTGACACCGGTTCTACCGCCATCAGCCAGCCCGCCAGCATCGACCAACTGAGACTCAGCAAGCTGCTCGGCACGACGATCCGGAATCCCCAGGGCGAGGACCTCGGGAAGCTGGATAACGTCATGATCGACCAGAATCAGGGCAAGGTGGCGTTCGGGATCATCGCGGTGCACAGCGGGTTCCTGGGCATGAACAAGGATTATGCCGCGGTGCCGTGGACGGCGCTGGACCTGACCAGCCAACCGGGAGTTGCGAAACTGAATGTGGATAAGCAGACTTTGATGGCCTCCGCGTTCAGCCGGGACAACTTCCCGAATCTCGAGGACCCGCAGTACAGCCGTCAGTTGTTCGATCGCTTCCATGCCACGCCCTATTGGGAAGGCCAGAACCTGGGATTCGTCCCGGGCGAGGAGAAACCGAATATCAATCCGCCGGCTCCTGAGTCTTCCTCCGGGATGACGGCTCCCAACACGGGCGCCAATGCGGCGGTGCCTGAGCTGATCGCTCACCCCATGGATCGACACGATTTGGCCTACAACCCGGACGCGGTTCAGACCATTCATGGAACGATCCGGAGCGTAGGGACCTATCACATGGCGGGTACCTCACATGGACGGAGTGCTCCTGCATGTCCGGGCTGACGACGGCCGGACGATGTGGGTCCAGTTGGGGCCTCGTGGCTTTGTGGACAGCCAGAACATCCGTTTCCATCGCGGTGAGGCGGTGACGGTTACGGGCTCGGTGGCCCAGACCGGACGGCATGAGACGGTGGTAGCTTCGCAGATTCAGATGCCGAACCGGACGCTCGATCTGCGTACTCCGGACGGCAGACCCCTCTGGAACCTGGACCAGTACCGCAGCCCCAGTGCTTACGGATACGGAGGCTATCGGTGAGTATCGCAGCTCCTATTGATTCGAGGCTTTCCTTGGCAGGAGGAGTTGCCGGAAGTGAGGGTGATTTTGCCCGGCACGGGCCGCTTGGTTAAGCCGGGCAACGATAGTCGGAAGCTCTGCGGAAGACGGCCGGTGCGGCGAACCGATGGCGGCTTGTCGCACCGGCCTTTCTCTATTTCCAGGCGGTGGGCGACCGGCCGCCACGTGCTCGTCGTGCTCATTTCGCAAATCCAGCCTTGATTCTCAGCGTGGATCGTTTATTCTGCTCCGTGTGAGAGCAGGTAGACAGGTCCGGTAGGAGCAAAGATCGACTATGGGACGGCTCATCATACTCTCCGGCCCCTCGTGTGTGGGCAAAAGCCCGCTCTATGCGGCCCTGAAGAAGTTCTATCCCCATTTGGCGGCACGACTTACGAAGCTCGTGCTGTACGACAGCCGTGCGCCCCGGCCGGGCGAAGTGGATGGCGTGGACTTCTACTTCCGCACTCGTGAGGAGATTGAGGGCCTGCGCGGCAAGGAGGGCTTTATCGTCTTTGAGGTCCGGGGCGACCTCCAGGCGCTGGACACCCGGGAGTTGGAAAAGAAGCTGGCGGCGTCGGATGTCTATTTCGATGGCAACCCCTACATCGGCTTCGGATTGCTCGATTTCATCGCCAAGCGCGGCATGGCGTGCCTGACTGTCTTCTTGTCGCCGCTATCGAAGGAGGAGGTCATCGAGTTCCGGGCCCCCGGGCGGAGTATCTCGCTGTCCGACCTGCTGACGGATATGATGCGTCGCAAGCTCCTGCGTCGCACGACCAGACAAAAGGGCATCCTGTCGCGCAAGGACCTGGAGAATATCGAGGTCCGGGCCGGCAGTGCCTACGGCGAGCTAAAGCAAGCCTGGCGCTTCGATTATGTCATTCCCAATCATGACGGCGAAGACAGCGACAATTGGGACGCGTTCTATTATCCGGTCGGCGAGGCCCGCAAGGCGTTGCTCGCCTTGGCCGGACTGATCGAGGGAAGATCGCCTGCCTGCGTGGAGAAATGGGAACAGGATTTGGTGCCGTAGAGGCTGCGGCCGACAAGTCTCTGGCAAAAGCTAACGAGATTCTAATGCGGTATTGACAAGCTATCTGTATAATTGGCAGTCGTAGCAGACGAGGCAGGTATTTGGGCGTGCTAAGGAATTTCCTTATCCGGCCCCGAGGTGCGATAGGTTAGAATGACGCAAGTACGCCGCGCAGGCGGGCTTTTGCTCGCCAAGGACGGCCGGAGCGAGCTCTCCCACGCGTTCCTTTGCGTTCGGGAATCCTTGCCACAGAGTGCGGCGGGGTAACAAAGGTTGTGTAGTGGGTTTACATTTCACCATCACTGGATTGCCCGACGACGGCGGATAGTGGGTTTCGCGGGAGGGTGTCTGGGGTGATTGAGGAAGGAAGATCTCCGAATGATTTCATCCGTTCGTGAAGCGTGGCGGCGCTTGCGTTTGACCAAGCTTCCAGTAGTGCCGCCGGACGGGTCCCATGAGGTTCTCCAGTCGATCCGCTGGATGCATCAGGAGCACGTCAAAGACCTGCGCCAGCTCGGCTATTCTCCGAAGGAAGCGTTCTGGCTGGACTTCGCGTGTGTGCCGTTCTTGCCGTGGAGCCGGTCCGCGCGAGGCTCGATAGGGCTGAGCAGAGTCCTCGATCTCTACGTGGATCTCTACCGTCGGACCGTCGGTCCGCTGGAGCCAGCCGACTCCCGGAGTTTCACGGCGTTGCTGCGGCAGAGGTTCTGCAGCGTTCGGCAGACCGTTGCGGTCTCAGGGCGGTCTTCATCATGACGGAGCACGTGTCGATGCCTCCGCCTGGGCGGACCCGGGCCAGCAGAAGTGGGCTCTGGCCGGACTGATCGTGCTCTGGACGGCCCGCCAGTGGCAGGAGCATCGCTCGGCGTTTCCCTGCCGGCTGGTCGAAGACTGATCGTCGCGCCTTGCCTCAGATCGTGAGTTCCACAATCCGCACGTCCCTGTCGAAATCCCGGCCGAGAGCAAGGATTCTGCCGGCCCGATCCGCGGCCACACTATGCCCGCCATAGATCCGACCCGCCCACGGCCCATGCGTGATTGCGCCGATCAGGTTCGTGCCGACCACGGGAGCACCGACCGCCTGGGCCGCGCTCGCGACCACCCGTTCAAGCTGCCGGCCGTGCTCGGGCCACGCCTCTTCCTTCTCCGCGTAGCCATACGGCACGAGGAGCAGATCGGGCTTGTGTTGCGCCATCCGCGCCAGGAGCGTCTGCTCGTGCGTATCCGCGCAGATCAGCACGCCGACTCTGCCGAATCTTGTCTGTGCCGTCGCGATCTTGTCTCCAGGCGAGTAGGGCGGCGTCATCAGCTCGCTGAGCAGGATGATCTTGCGATGCTTCAAAAGGACCTGGCCCCCGTCGTCAATGAGGATCGCGGAGTCATAGAGATCGCTTCCCTCCTTCTCGTCCAGACCGACGCACAGGTGAATCCTGTGCTTCCTCGCCATCTCGCACAAGCGTTCTGAATCCTGCGCCGGGGATAGGCTGGCGCTGCTGATGGGCGTCGGGATTCACCCATCCAAGGATGGCGGTCTCCGGCAGGCAGGCGATGTCCGCCCCCAGCCCGGCGGCCTCCGCCACCGCGTTCTCGATCCGCGCGAGGTTTCCCCGCCGGTCCCCGTCCAAGCACACCATTTGACACATAGCTATTCGAATTGCGTCCGTCATCTTCTGTCCCGTCCTCTTTCGTGGTCACAGCTTGCATTGCCCGGGCCGAAGACATAGATTGTCTTGGCGTCCCGTGATTGCTCGCCGGCCGTGACCGGCAGGTTCATATTACGCGATGGCGCAGGGGAGTCATTCATGAAAAAGTCGATGCCCATCTGCTCTGTATAGAACATCGTGGGACATCGAGTGACATGCGGGCGCAAGAGAATACCCAGGTCGTGGGTCAACACCCGCAGGCGGATCTCCCGATTCTGGCTGTGATAGCTGCGGGCCCGCAACTCCGATCCGAAGTTGCGTTTGAGCATGCTGAAGATCGTCTCCGCCTGCCACCGCTGACCGTAAAGGACTTTCGGGAAGTGCGCTTTCATCAATTTGCGGTAGCGGCCGCGCACCCCCCGCGGCTGGCCGTCGGCACGGGGACGGCCGCGGTCGGTGGTCGGAATGATGCTGCGGATGTCCCGCGCCCGACAGAACCGGTGGAAGCCTTCCGCCTCGTAGCCGGGTTCCCCCAGCAAGGCCCCCACGGGCTGGTGGGACAAGGCGTCCCGGACCGTCGGACGGGCTTCGGTCAGATCGGGCTTGGGGCCGCGGTCGATCCCCCAGCCCAGGATCAAATGGTTGGCCGTATCGCCGACGGCCGACAGCTTGGGATAGCGGCTTTTATAGTGGCCTTTGTGCTGTTGCGTGCGTTGGGTGTAGTACGTCGAGACGTGCCGGGATTCCAGACCGGTCGAATCGATCGCGGCCACCGGAGTCCGCGGACCCAGGATCTTGGCTTGGCGGCAGCGTTCCAGGACACCCTCCAGGAGGGCCTCCGCTGGGGCCTTGGCCAATAGCCGTTTGGCGGCGGCACACAGGGTAGTAAAATGCGGCACCTTGCGCAAGCCCAGGATCTTTCGTAGTTCCGGCCATTCCTGCAGCAGCACCCAGATGCTGCGGTAGTCCATCCGGCGGAATTCCTTGACGACCAGACAGGCAAACAGTTGCGGCTGGGTGAACTTGTGCGGGCTCTTGCGATGGCTATAGTCAAGCAGGCTCTGTTGGCCGGCTTTCAGCGCTTCTTGGGCCACGGTCAGAGTAGATTTGCTCGTTTCCATACACTTTTATACGTTCGCCGTGGCAGAACGGGTCGCCATCGCAGGCAGATGTTCTATACAGAGCAATGCCCATCCTGATTCAGTCGCTCTTCGTTCTGTGCCTCGTGCCGCTCCCGGCCGCGTGGGCGGGAACCCAAGCGCCGCCACGGGTGGAGGAATTCGTCTACAAGAAGACGCCGCAAGGCGAGCTGAAGATCTACATCCATTATCCAAAGGACTGGATCGCGCAGGACACGCGGCCGGTGATTGTGTTCTTCTTCGGCGGCGGCTGGACCTTTGGCACCGTCGAGCAATTCCGACCCCAGGCCGAGTATCTGGCCCAGCGCGGCATGGTGGCCGCCCGGGCGGACTACCGTGTCAAGAACCGCCACGGCACCACGCCGGACAAGTGTGTGGAAGATGCCAAGATCGCCGTCCGCTGGGTTCGCGCCAATGCGGCTAAGCTTGGCATCGATCCGCAGCGCATCGTCGCTTCCGGCGGCTCGGCAGGGGGCCACATCGCCGCCTGCACCGCGACGGTCCCCGGCTTCGAGGCCGAGGACTTGTCTATCTCCTCCCGGCCGAACCTGCTCGTCCTCTTCAATCCGGTGCTCAACACCGTGCCCATTGGTGTACAATTCGGCCTGGGCGAGATGGCTTCCAAAATCTCTCCGAACCACTATCTGAGCAAAGACGTCCCGCCCACCATCATCTTCTTCGGCACGGAGGACCGCCTCAATGAAGGCGGCAGGGAATTCATCGCCAAAGCCAAGGAACTCGGTCTCCAGGCCCAGATGTATTTGGCTCCCGGCCAGCCCCACGGTTTCTTCAACCGCCCGCCCTGGCTGGGGTCCACGATGTTCCAGATGGACGAGTTCCTCGCCGCCCACGGCTATCTCACCGGCAAGCCGACTCTCGACCTGCCCGCCGGCGGACCCTCTCTGGTCAAGTACGAGCCCGCCAAATAGCCATCTGCGGACCTCCCGGAACTTGTGGGGGCAAGCGAAAAGTCGCTTAGCCGACCCGATTGATGTCATTGCGAGGAGCGCAGCGACGAAGCAATCTTAACGCTAAGGGTTGGAGATTGCTTCGCTCCGCTCGCAATGACGTGCGGGCCGGTGCCATCGAGTGACTTTGCATTCGTCCTCCCGGAGCCCGCCCTTGTATTATGGTCTGCCATGAGGTAGACTCATTGTGGCGGATATGCTAGGAATGGAGCAGGCCCGAGATGAGAACGAGAAATCGAATCACTGTCGCCGTCTTGGCCGCGACGCTGTTGACCGTCGCCCTACCGGGCTACCTGCACCGGGAGCATCAGCGTTTGTACCGGGTGACGATCCTGCCCTCGTTGGGCGGAGGGTTCACCTCGCCTGATGCGATCAACGATCGTGGCCAGGTCGTGGGGTCGTCGAAGGTCGTGGGCGGGGGTTGGCACCTCTTCCTTTGGCATCGCGACGAGGAAATGCGGGATCTTGGACCCATCGATGGACGTGCCCATATCAACAACGAGGGACAAATCGCGGGGACGATGGTGGACCCGAATGGCGAGCGTCAGGCTTTCGTCCTGACTCCCGGCGGCGTGCGGCGGTTATTGGGCACGCTCGGCGGCACTACCAGTATCGCGATGGCGATCAATAATCGCGGGCAAGTGGTTGGTGAGTCTTGGACGGCCGCGGACACAAGTCATGCCTTCTTGTGGGATGAAGCGAAGGGGATGCGGGATCTCAGCCCTCCGGGCACAAGTCGAAGCTACGCCAATGCGATCAACGACAGAGGTCAAGTCATGGTGTTCTCGCCGCAACTGCCGGCATTCGTGTGGGACCCTGCTGAGGGTACCTACCAGAGGATGAGTCAGGCGCCGGGACAAGGCTTCGCCGGGATGAACAATAAAGGACGCGCGGTGTCTGTCCAGCGTCTCCCCACCGGCAAGTCCCACATCATGATCTCCGAGGCAGGGTCAGGTTGGACAACCCTGCGCGAGTTCGAGGGGAGCATCACACACGTCATGCTGAATGACGCGGGCCAGGTGCTCTTCATGGAATCGCGGCCTTCTCCAATCCGATGGCTGAATCGGCTGTTTGCCGCACGCATGACCGCATCCTATCTCCTGGACCCGAACCGCGGCGTCATTCTCCTCGATCGCTTTGTCCCTCGTGAGTCCGGCGAGTCTTTTGTGGTGTACGAGCTGAACAACAGGGGGGATGTAGTTGGTGTTCTCCTATCAGGAAACAACCGGTGTCGCGGCGTGTTGCTGGAGCCGATCAAGTAGCTCTGTCCCCAAGGGTGCCTTCTCCGAGAGAGTCAGCCGTAGACTACTTCCCCGTTGCGGGCGTAGTCGACGATCATGGAATCGCCGCTTTCCCATTCCTGCGGCGTCATGGCGATGGCCTCGATTGGCTCGAAGACCCTGACAATCGCAGCCGCGAGAACATCGATCCTTTCCCAATAGTCCTTGCCAGCAAAATCCTCGGAGATCACCACGAGATCGATGTCGCTACCTTCGTGCTGGGTGCCCGTGCTGTAAGAGCCAAACAGAATGATCTTCTGGGGCCTGACGTGCTCGGCTTCCAACGCCTTGGCGTAGTCAGACACAATTCTCAAGACTGTCTCTTTGTCCACGCCGAAACTCTCTTTTGCGATCATCATGATCGACAGGGCCGATCTTCGTAGGGCGAGCGTCCCCGCTCGCGTGAGATTGCCGCCCTTCGCTCGCAAGGGCACGGTCGTGCGAGGACGCACGACCTACGAAGAAGCGTCGCCTTGGAGGCCTGCACTCGGCATTTGTCAGAGTCCATTTCGCCATTATAGCTGCCAGGGGCTACGCAGCGGGCGGGCAAGCAGGCGGTTGGCTTGGTCGTCGTGGACGAACTGCTCGGCTTTCGGGTCCCAGTGGAGCTTGCGGCCGAGGCGGATCGCGATGTCGTCGAGGTGGCAGATCGTGTCGGAACGGACGGCCGTCTCGATCGGGCAGATCGTCTTTTGCCGCGAGCGGACACATTCGAGGAAGTTGCGTTTGTGGTCGTTGCTGAGGGGCAGGCGCGGCTCGCTGGAGCCGAAGGTCGTCTGGAGGAGCGATTTCGGGTTGGCGTCGATCCCGCCGCGCGAGACGATCACCCAGCCGTCGCTGCCGACGAAGAGGATGCCGCAGCCTTTGCTTTCCAGGACCGGCGTCACGAATTGCGGGAACTCCTTCTCCGTGTGCCGGGAGTCCATGTGGATCATCTTCACGCCGTTGGCGTAGATGTGCTCGACCCGCCAGGTCACCGGCGTGTCGCACAGGCCGTCGGCGGGATGACGCCCGTGCCTTCGATTTCGAGCGGGCCGGTATCGTCGGTGTTATTGCCCCATTGGGCGATGTCCACGTGATGAATGCCCCAGGCGCCGCTGAGGCAGCCGAGGCAGTAGTCGTGGATGTGCATCCAGTAGCCGGGCGTGCCCTCCGCCCGCGAGGCGGCCCGCTGGAACGTGTACGGCGTCCACGGGGCCGGGCCCAGCCACATGTTGTAGTCGAAGTCCTTCGGGTCCGGCTCCGGCTGCAGCGGCTGATTCGCCAGTTCGGCCCCCGGCACCGACCCGACGACGATCGTGTGCAGCTTGCCGATGCGGCCATTGCGGACCAGCTCGCACCCGAATCGGAATTCCTGGCTGGACCGCTGCTGCGTGCCAAACTGGAAGACCACGCCGTAGCGGTTCACCGCCGCACGCAGCGCCTTGGCGGCCGCGACGTGGACGTCGGCGGGTTTCTCCATGTACATGTCTTTGTGGTTCCGGGCCGCCTCGATGGCGACCAAGGCGTGCCAATGGTCCGGCGTGGCGATGCAGACCGCGTCGATGTCCGGCCGGGCCAGCAGCTCGCGATAGTCCTGGTACATGGTGCAGCCGGTGTCCCCATACCGTTCATCCACCGTCCGCTTGGCCTTCTCCCGGAACGTCCGCCGCAGGTCACACACTGCGACCACGCGCACATCCTTCTGCCCGGAGAAACCGCGCAGATGCCCGCCGCCCATGCTGCCGATGCCAATGCACCCCATCACGATCTTCTCGCTGGGCGACGCGGCCCCACCGGCCCCGAGCACCCGGGCCGGCACCAAGTAGGGGAATCCTGCCGCGCCCAAACCAACCGCGGCACTCATTTTCAGAAACGTTCGACGTGTCTGCATCATATTCATGCCGGTCATTATAGGATTGCTGCCTATCCCTTGTCATCCTGGAATTCATCTTGGTTTTTGCTCGGGACGTGCTACACTCTTGGCTGGTTCGTAGTGACGCCGTGAGGCGTTTTTTGGGGAAGAACCTCTCACGAGGTCACTACGAGCGTGGAGAAGTGGGGACAGCATTTTTTTGAGGTGTGTGTATGAGCGAACGAGGCGGCAAGACATCGCGACGAGAGCTTCTCAAATCGGCGGGGGTTGTGGCGGCTTTTACCATCGTGCCGCGGCATGTGCTGGGAGGACAGGGGCAGACCCCGCCGAGCGCGAAGATCAATCTCGCCGCCGTGGGGACGCGCGGTCAGGCGGCTTCGGACATCAAACAACTCGCCCCCGGCAACAACATGGTCGCGCTGTGCGACGTGGACCGGCGGCCTGGAGGACGACGACCCTCGGAGATTGCGAATTTCCCGGACGCGAAAGTGTATGAAGACTTCCGGCAGATGCTGGCCGAGATGGGGGACAAGATCGACGCCGTGATCGTGGGCACGCCCGACCACACCCACGCCGTGGCGGCGATGGCCGCGATCAAGAGGGGCAAACACGTCTACTGCGAGAAACCCCTGGCCCACTCCGTGGGCGAGATTCGCGCCCTGATGAAGGCGGCCCAGGAGCACAAGGTCGTGACCCAAATGGGCAACCAGGGCCACTCCTTTGAAACGATCCGCGTCTTCTGCGAGTGGATCTGGGATGGGGCGATCGGCAACGTCCATACCGTCCACTGCGGCTGTAGCTACAACAACTCCGCTATTGGCCAATCGTTGTCGCGGCTGGGCGAGAAAGAGGAGGTGCCGGCGGGGCTGAATTGGGACCTCTGGCTCGGTCCCGCCCAGGAGCGGCCGTATCACTCGTTCTACCTGCCGGGCTCGCTGGCGGAGTTGGACGGCCGTTTGGCAGCGGCACGATCGGCGACTGGGTCTGCCATGTCGCGGACCCGGTCTTCTGGGCCCTCGATCTGGGAGCACCGCAAAGCATCATGGCCCAGGTGAAGGACTACGACCCCAAGACCCAGGGCGAGACGTATCCGCCCGGGGACATTATCACCTTCGAGTTCGCGGCCAAAGGCAGCCGGCGTCCGGTTACGCTCGTCTGGCACAGCGGCACGGAGAAGATCCCCACGCCCAAGGAGCTGGAGCCGGGGCGCAAGGGCATCACAACTTACGATACCGGCGCCTATGTCTATGGCGACAAGGGCGTCATCGCCTACGGCTCGCACGGCGCCGAGCCGGTCCGGATCATCCCGGAAACGGCGATGAAGGCCTACAAACTGCCGCCCCACAAGCTTCCGCGGGTGAAGAACCATTACGCCGACTGGCTCCGGGCCATCCGGGAAGGGGGCAAGGCCGGGTCCGACTTCTCCTACGGCGGGCCGCTGGCGGAGCTCGCCATGCTGGGCATCATCGCTCTGAAGCATGCCGGGCACGAAGCTCCAGTGGGATGGGCCGAACATGCGCTTCACCAACTCCGACGAGGCGAACAAGTACCTTACCCCGACCTATCGGCAGGGCTGGAGCCTGTGAAGATTGATGATTTATGATTGACGCCCCGGACCGAAGTCCGGGGTGACAACATTGATGATTTGAGGTGTGAGCATGAGGCAACGAACGGGACAGACATCACGACGAGAGCTTCTCAAGACGGCGGGGGCGGTGGCAGCTTTCACCATCGTGCCGCGCCACGTGCTGGGGCAGGGACAGACGCCGCCCAGCGAGAAATTGAACGTCGCCGGGATCGGCGCCGGCGGCCAAGGCGGCGCCGACATCAATGAAATCGCCAAGGGGGCCAATATCATGGCTCTCGTGCGACGCCGATCTGCGGCCCAGGCACCGCGAGCAGACGACGATCCCGAAGTTCCCGGACGCCAAGGTGTACCAGGACTACCGCAAGATGTTCGACGAGATGGACAAGAAGATCGACGCGGTGATCGTCGGGACGCCCGACCACACCCACGCCGTGGTTGCGATGGCGGCCATCAAGCGAGGCAAGCACGTCTACTGTGAGAAGCCTCTGGCCCACTCCGTCGCCGAGGTCCGGGCCCTGATGAAGGCGGCCCAGGAGCACAAGGTCGTGACGCAACTGGGCAACCAGGGCCACTCTTTCGATACTATCCGCACGTTCTGCGAGTGGATCTGGGACGGGGCCATCGGCAACGTCCACACGATCCACTGCGGCTGCGCGGCGAACAACTCCGCCCTGGGCCAATTGTCGCGGCTGAACGAGAAGGAGGAAGTCCCGGCCGGCTTGGACTGGGACCTGTGGCTTGGTCCGGCCCAGATGCGGCCGTATCACTCCTTCTACCTGCCGGGGCGGTGGCGGAGCTGGGTGCCGTTCGGCAATGGCACGATCGGCGACTGGACCTGCCACGTGGTGGACCCCGTCTTCTGGGCCCTCGATCTGGGCGCCCCCAAGACCATCCAAGCCCAGGTTAAGGACTACGATCCCAAGACCCAGGGCGACTCCTACCCGGAGGGCGACATCATCACCTTCGAATTCCCCGCCAAGGGCAGCCGCGGGCCGATCACGCTCGTCTGGCACAGCGGCAGCGAGAAGATTCCGCGTCCGCAGGAGCTGGAGCCGGAGGCGCAAGCCCGTCGACACCGGGGCCTACGTCTACGGCGACAAGGGCATCATCATGTACGGCTCGCACGGCGCCGACCGCGTCCGGATCATCCCGGAGACGGCGATGAAGGCCTACAAGCTGCCCGAGAAGAAGATCCCCCGGGCCAAGGAGCATCACGCCGACTGGCTCCAGGCGATCCGCGACGGCAAGAAGGCCGGGTCCGACTTCTCCTATGGCGGCCCGCTGACCGAGATCGCGCTGCTCGGCATCATCGCCATCAAGATGCAGGGCACGAAACTGGAGTGGGATGGGCCGAACATGCGCTTCACCAACTCCGACGAGGCCAACCAGCACCTCAATCCGCCATATCGGCAGGGCTGGAGCCTGTAGTCGAAGGACCGTCAACGGTTGCGGTTGCGAAGCTCGTTTCGTAGGACGTCCCACGTCACACGTGACGAGTCTCGCAACCCGCATTTAACGAATTAGGGCACGTGTGCCTCGTCCGGCAACGAGCCCTTCGGCTATCAGCCCTGACTATCGCGACGAAGGGGGACACACGTGCCCTTTCTCTTTGGGCCTATACAGCCCTGACTACCGGGTTAGTCGCGGACCAAATAGGGAGGGGAGATTTTCGATACTCCTCGGACACGAGTCGGCCCGAACGTGTTCCTGTTTTGAACCATGCCTTTTTTTGCGTGAGACCCGCGCGGGGTAATGATTTTCGGGCCAGATAGCCGATCATTTATTGGTCCGTGCCCGCCGCCGGTTGCTTATCGTGCCGAACATCTGTGCAATAGGCGGCGTTGCCGAATCGTCGTAAATAGCGTAATTTCGCGCGGGGCTGCTGAAGCTTGTTGTGAGCTTTACCCCTGTTGCACTGTTTCTTGTATGGAGACATGAGCATGAAGAAGATCGGACTGATGGTCGTGGCGGTTGCCCTGTCGCTGAGCCTGGCGACTTTTGCCGCGGACAAATCCGCCAACACGTCCACCCAAGGCACCCAAACCCAGACGGAAGCGAAAGGGAAGAGGGCCAAAGTAGACCCGGCGGCCGCACTCCAGAAGGAGATCGACCAGCTCAAGAAGGACCAGAAGGCCACGGTGGATGAGCTGACCGAGATCAAGACGCTGGCCACCAAGGAAAAGGCCACCCAGACTGCCGCGGCCCTTGACAAGCTGATTGCCAAGCACGACAAGGAGTTCCAGACCAAGATTGACGAGGCGCAGAAGAAGTTGGATGCCGCGAAGAAGGCTGCCGAGGCCAAGAAGGCCAAAAAGAGCCAGTGAAGTCTCGATCCGGAGTCCGGTTGGGAGAGATCTTATTGCTGCTCAAGGCCGGATGAACTTGGCAGGATTGGGTGTCGAAAAAATGAGGGCTGCGGTCGGCGAGACCGCAGCCCTTATTCTTTGGTCCGTCGTCACTTCTTTTTCCGGTGTCCTGCTTCTTCTTGCCGCCCAGCAGGCCGCCGACGCTGTCCATCAGACCCTTCGTCGAGGGCTGCTTGATCGCGTCTTTCAAGCTATCGGGCAACTTGTCCTTCACTCCGGCGGGGAGCTTATCGCCGAGCTTGTCACCGAGCTGCTTCTGAAGCTGCTTGTCGGCTTCCTGGATCGCCCGGTCTTTGCCCGCTTGGACGAGGGCCTGCTGGAATTCCTTCGTCAGTCCCTTGGTGTCGAAGACCAATTGCGGCTTGGTCACCGTACCGACGACCCGGATCGAGGTCGTCAGTTCTTTCAGCACCTGCATGACCTGCGACGTCTGCTCCGCCCCGAGGCCCAGGACGCCCTTGCCCGTACCCTTGGCCTGAAGGTTCTTCAGGTTCAGGTTGATGGTCAGGTCGATCTTCTCCTGGGTCAGCGTGCCCGTGAACGTTCCGGAGGCTTGGCCGCCCTGGAACGCGAGGCCCGCGTCCTGCGACAGCGATTCCAGCTTGCTCAGGTCGAAGCCCTCGAAGCTCCCGGAGATCTCCGGCGCGCTGCCACCCTTGGAGTAGTCCGCCGCAACCTTCAGCAGGGCGGGCGTGTCGTACGATTTGATCTGCATCGAAATGGGCAACTTGGCCGCCTGCGGGGCGTCGCTGAGGTTGTTCACGTCGATCCGGCTGTTGCCGAAAAGCTTCGAGGGGATGAGCGTCTTATCCGCCAGCAGTTGCTTGGCCACCAGGCGGGGCGTCGCTGCGGTCGGTGACCGCGCGGTCAGGTACTCCGAGAACTTCTGCGGAGGCTTCTCCTCGGCCACCGGGCCGCCGGCTGACTGCCATCCGCCGCCGTGCCTCCCTGGTCGGTGCCCGCCGATTTGCCCTTCGGCAGCCAGTTGCGGAGCTTTTCCAATTGCTCTTTGAGCTGCTTGGTGTCCTTGACGTACTTCTCCAGGGCCGCCACGTCTCCGGCGTCGATCTTGTAACGATTGGGATCGAACGGCTGCGGCTCCTTGGCCGTCTGCGGCAGGACAGTCCCCGGCGTCTTTCGCGCATGGCCGAACCGCACCTGCGAGAGCTCCACCTTGTTGACCACCAGCTTGCCCAGCAGCAGGTCGTACATGCTCGCGGCCGTCGCCATCTTGGCGATGGAGAGCTGATTCTGCTGCGGATTCTTCGGATCGGTGAGCTGGAGGCCCGAGACCGCGACATTGCCGCCGAGAAGCGAGACCCCCAGGTTGTCGATGTCCGCCTCCGCCTTGTTGACGCTGGTCAGCGCCTCCGTCGCGTACTTCTTGATGACATGTGTCGGAGAGGAAATGGGCCGCCACCAGAAAGCCCACGACGACTAAGAGGGCCAAGGCGACGCCCACTTTGCGGATGTACTTGGCCTTGGCGAACATGGCGTGGACATCCTTGGTGCGCTTACCGACCAGGATCCGGTCGAGGATCCGCACCCACAGCTTGGAGTAGTAAAGGCGGAATTTCTCGGACTTTTCGTTGATGGTGAGCATCGTCCGGCGGAAGGAGTAGACGAGGATCGCCACGGCCAGGCCGCAGATTGCGCCGATGATCGGCCCCAGGACCAAACCGCCAGCTACCGCGTAGCGGTCGAAATCCGTGATTCCCACGATCGGGATCGACTTCAGAGCCGGCCAGCAGGCCGCCCAGATGCCCGTGGGCCCAGACGCCGGTGTAGTACAGCACGGGGGCCGCCGCCAGCACAGATGGCCTTGCCGAGGCCCAGCGCGAGGAGGAATAGGCCGATATGGACGTTCACGATCAGGATGATGACGGTCAGGACGGTGTGCAGGCCGGACCAGCCGGGCATGATGCCCACCCAGATCCCCAGCATCGCGGAGAGGAAGATCAGCGGCGGGGCCACATTGCCTCGCAGCACGGCCAGCCATTTGCTCACGAATCTTGGAAGAAGCATAGTCGCGACTCCTAAAAACCAACCCTTGGGATGCAACCAGGACCAAAATGCGGCATTATATCGGCCGCCCGCCCCCCTGTAAATCAGTTCGCGGCTCTTGTAGGAAAGGGTATGGCCCTGGAAGTGCGAAAGCTTGAAATCGCTGGCGCAGCGAAAAACACCTGGGCTGCGCTACCCGTTCGCGGCAGGTAGCGCAGCCCGGCGATTGACATTCTCAAGGAGGCGGAACGTTCTCTGCCTGTTAGTCCATGTGCCTCTCAGAGGGTCCGGTCTGCCCGAGCGACACCGGCAAACGAATTCGCCGTCGCCCTCGTGGCCCCGCTGAGACAGGCTCTCAGTTCAACTGCCCCATTATGACTAACAGGGCTTCCTGTCGCACCGTGAGAATCTTCACGAGATCGGCCTGGGCCGCAGCCAAGTCCTGCTTGGCCTTCTCCCGTGCTTCCCGCACGGCTGTCAGTTGCTTCTTGATCTCGTCCGGCGTCGCGGATTGATTGTCCAGCGTGGTGCGCAGTTGGGCGAGGGCCTTGTCAAGCGGGCTTTGCTCTCCGAACACCCCACCGTCGCGTACCGCGTTCGCCAGCGCCGTTCGCCCCTGCGCCGTGGCATTGTCCGTTCCCGGCCCCGCTCCCGGACCGGCTCCGCGTACGACCATCGGACCGCCCGGTCCTCCGGGACCGCCAGGACCCCCCCGGCCGCCGAAGCCGGAAAACATGCCGAGCATGCCCCCGATGGAAGTAACCTGGCGATTGAGGTCCATGACCTTGGTGAGCCGGGGTTCGATGACCTTCCAGGACTGGTCATCGGCGCCGAGCCGATCTTTCATTTGTTGCATCATCATTTGGCGGAACTGCGCCATGCCCCCGCGACCGGGGCCGAAACCACCCGGCCCGCCGCCCTGTGGCGGGCCGCCACCCGGTGGCTGAGCAGGAGATGATTTCCCCAGCACAAGAGCCAAGAGGCTGGCCGCCCCACCGATTGCGATCGTTCGTCTTTGCATTTTCGTTCTCCTTCTCACATTGACGGACTCATTGTTCTGCGTCGCGGTGCCACACAGATGTCGTTGGGACCGCCGGTTATCTTACACTCGCCCAATCTTCTGACGCAATTCCGCAGACACTATACTCCATTCGACAAGATGCGCGAAGTACTCGCAGAATTCCGTATTGGAAATGAACGGTCAATGACGAACCCCGCGCTCCCTCTGCTATTCCGGTTGACAGACCTGGTCGCATGTGCTACCTTTCACAAAAAGAGTAACACTATGACCAAGATCAAGAAGCCTCTCTGTCGGTTCAGCATCTCGATGGCGGGCGACCTGCTCCGCCAGCTTGACGGCATGGCCCGCGCCAAGGGCTACGCCAATCGGTCGCAGGCCATCGCCGACATGGTGCGTGCCGCACCTGGTCGAGCACCACGGCCAACAGGGGGCTCACGAGATCGCGGGCACGGTGACCCTGGTCTACGACCATCACCAGCGCCAGATCCAGGCACTTCTGACCGACATTCAACACGACCACGGGGACGTCATCGTGGCCGCGATGCACGTGCATCTGGACCACCACAACTGCATGGAAGTGCTCGCCGTGCGGGGACGGGCCGACGCCATCAAACGGATGGCGGACCGGCTCATCGCCGCCAAAGGCGTAAAACACGGAAAGCTGACGGTAACCACCACCGGACGGGAATTCGGGAAGTGAGACCGGCGTGAAGGAGGAGCAAGATGCACATTCCTGATGGCTTCCTGGATGCCAAGACGGCCGTCGCTACCGGCGCCGTGGCCGCGGCGGGGCTGGGGATCGCCCTGTCGCGTGTCCGACGCCACCTCCCGCCCCGGCGCGTCCCCCTGCTGGGCTTAACCGCGGCTTTTCTCTTCACGGCGCAGATGTTGAATTTCCCCGTGGCGGGCGGAACTTCCGGCCATTTGCTCGGAGCGCGTTCTGGCCGCCGTTCTCCTCGGCCCCAGTGCGGCGGTCGTGGTCATGAGTGCCGTGGTGATTCTACAATGCTTCATGTTTGCCGATGGCGGCGTGACCGCGTTAGGCGCGAACCTGTTCAATATGGCCCTGGTCGCTCCCGGCGTCGGTTACGCGATCTACGTGGCCGTCCGCCGGATCGCCGGGGACGGATTACGGAGCCGTCTTTTTGCCACGGCCTTCGCCGCCTGGTGTTCGACGGTGGCCGCCTCCGATTGCCTGTGCCGGTCAACTGGCGTGGTCGGGGACCGTGGCTTGGGCCGTATCCTTTCCGGCCATGACCGGTATTCACATGCTCATCGGTGTCGGCGAAGCGTTGATCACCACGCTGGTGATTGCGGCGATCGCTCGTGTACGCCCCGAGCTGCTCCTCGAACAGGCGCCGGCGGACCTGCCCGCGCGTCACAGAGGATTGGCGGCTCTACGGCCTTCTTGTCTCTTTGGGTCTGGTCGTGTTCTTGACGCCCCTTGCCTGCCGCTGGCCGGATGGCTTGGAGAAGGTCGCGGCCGTCTTGGGTTTTGCCGATAAGGCCGCCGCAACGCCGATATTCTCCGTCGCCCTTTGCCGACTATGCGGCACCGGGGATCGGGTCGGCGGTGTTCTCCACGATCATCGCCGGATGTGTGGGGACGATCGTGGCGTTTGTTTTGGCTTATCTGCTGGCGCGTTTCCTGACACCGCAGGGGAACGTCAGCGTCCGCTTGGCAGCGAGAGAGGATTCCCGTTGTGCCTCACCATCTGCTTAGCCTCTATCAGCACCGCGATAGCCCGATTCACCGGCTCCCAGCGACAGTCAAGCTGATCGGGGCTTTGGCGTTTGTCTTTGCCGTCGTGCTATTGCCTCTCTCGGCTTGGCCCGCGTATGGAATAGGAGGAGTGGCGCTCTTGCTGATCGCCGCTTGCTCCCGACTTCCGGTCCTCGATTTGGCCCGCAAGCTTCTCTGGGTCGAACCCTTCGCATTGGGGGTCGCGTTTCTCTCGCTTCTGCAAGATCATGGCAGTGTCATCTTCGCGGCCATGTTGGTCCGGAGCACGCTCTGCCTTTTCTGTGTGGTCCTGCTGTCCAGCACCACGCGTTTCGCGGACCTCCTCCAGGCGCTGCGGCGGGCCGCGTTTTCCGTCCCTGCTGGTGACCACGCTGGCGCTCATGCACCGCTACGTGTTCCTGCTCTACGACGAAATGGGCCGGATGCGCCGGGCGCGTCGCAGCCGCACCTTCACGCGTGACCGCTTCTCCGTCTGGCGGTCCAGCGCCACGATCATCGCTCATCTCTTTGTCCGCAGTTTCGAGCACGCCGAACGCATTTACGCCGCCATGTGCGCCCGAGGGTGGAAGACATGAACGCCCTGGAGGTTCGGGGTCTCAGTTACCGCTACGCGGATGGCACCGCCGCCTTGCAGGACGTGAGCTTCTCCGTCGCGGAAGGCGAACGGGTGGGATTGATCGGGCCCAACGGGGCGGGCAAGTCCACGTTGCTCCTGCACCTCAACGGCCTCTTGCCGGAACGCTCTGCCGCGTCGCCCGCCGTGCACGTTTTCGGGACTCCGGTAGCCGCGCCGCATCTGGAAACGATTCGCGCGCAAGTGGGCCTGCTGTTTCAGGACCCGGACGATCAGTTGTTCTGTCCGACCGTATGGGAGGATGTCGCCTTCGGTCCGCAGCAATTGGGCTTGCGCGGGCCCGAGCTGACGGCCCGCGTCTCCCGGGCGTTGGAGCAGGTCGGTCTGGCCGGCTTTGAAGAACGGCTCCCGCATCACCTCAGCCGCGGCGAGAAGCGCCGTGTCTGCCTGGCCGGGTTGCTGGCGTGTGAAGCGCGTGTGCTCGGCGCTCGACGAGCCGACCAGCGAATTGGACCCGCGCGGCCGGCGGGAGTTGAAGGCCCTGCTGAAGGACCTGCCCATAGCGCAGATCATCGCGACGCACGATCTGGAGTTTGTCGTGGAGATCTGTCCGCGTGTGTTGGTGCTCGATGACGGCAAGATCGTGGCCGAAGGACCTACGGCGGAACTGCTGAGCGATGAGCCCCTCATGCTGGCCCACGGCCTCGAACGTCCCCACATCCTGCGCCATCTGCATCCGCATTGATGGCGGGGCATGGAAACACCGGTATCCTGTGTCTGAGATTGCTTCGCTTCGCTCGCAATGACATATCAGCGCTGGGCATGTCATTGCGAAGGACGCAGCGACGAAGCAATCTCAACCGTTAAGACGCGCCGTCAATGGCCTGTCAGGCTGGGACGTGAGTATAGCCGAGCAGGTGGCCGACCTCGTGCGTGATCACGGTAACCAATCGATCGATCAGCACCCGCGAATCCGTGACATCCCGGCCCAGCCGCTCTGTGAATACCCAAGCATCGTCGCCACGGTCCCGATCGCCAACATCTACCTGCTGTGCCACGCCCAGGAACGAGCCGTACTGGGTGAAGGCGGAGCCAGCGCCGCCGATGTAGATCGTCGAGTAGGTTTGGCCCGCCGCCGGCTGTTGGGTGGTGAAGCTGACGCCGGAACCGGCGAAGGCCGTTTCGAGCTGCGTCAGGACGCCGGCGATGATGGCCTGCTCTTGTCCCGCCAGGGCACCGGGGGCCTGGAAGGCCGGGACGTCGAACGGACCGACAGTCAAAGCGCCGTGGTACGTCACGTTTGCCGCGCCGTCGAAATCCAAGTAAAAGACTTGACCCGCGAGGTCGCCGGTCGTCGTGCTGACCGGCGCCAGGCTTGGCAGTACAGGGACGTGCGGCGAGGGCGAGCTCGCCGCAGCCTCGCTCATCATCTTCTCGCTGGCGTCGCTCGTGCCGGCTGGAGTGTCTTGCAGCGCCGACTGTTCCAGCGCGACCTGTCCGAAGTAGACTCGGTTCATGAACCCCGGCACATCGCCGATGATGCTCAGAATGCCGTCGCCGTTGCCGTCGCCCGGAAAGGTGGGGTCTCTGCCGGGGAACTGCTGCTGGTAACCGTTCAGATCCTGATGATAGACCACTTGCACAAACGCCGGCACATCACCGATGATGCTGACGATTCCATCCCAGTTCATATCGCTCGGGATGAACTCGCACGCGGTCACGTTCTTGTCCGCCAGGCCGGACGCGCTGCAGCGGATCGTTGCGGTTCCTTCGACCGTGTCTGCCTCCTGGGCCTGCGACAAGGTTACCTGCTGGTAGGCATTCCAGTTCGCAGGCGTAAACGTCAGGCTTGATCCTGCGGCAACCGCAATATCCGTGTCCCCGCTGACCCGGCTGACGCTCACGGTCACGTTCGACTGGGGTTGGGCCGACAGCTTCACCCCGAACGTGGCTCCGGAGCCCAGTCGGACCCCGAGGGAATCGACGCTGGTCACAAGGGCCGGTACAGCGGTGATGCTGGTCGGGTCGCCGGCCGGGTCGTTGACGGTGTTGGTTTCCCCGCCGCCGGAGACGGAAGCGGTGTTGGTCACACTTTGCGGTGCATTGGGGGCGACGTCCACGGCGACTGTCAGCGCCGGGTAACTGGCCCCGCCAGCCAAGGCGTCGCTCCGCGTAGCGGTCACTGTCTGGCCGCTCGTTGAAACGGTCCAGCCATTGATCGGGCCCGCATCCGCCGCCGTTGGTGTCAAACCCGCCGGCAGGGTATCGCTGACCGTCACCAAGCCCGTGGTCGAGCCGGCACCAACGTTCGAGACGACGATCGTGTAAGTGTCCCCCTTGTCTCCCTGCTTGAAAGTGCCGGAGTGGCTTATGCTGAGCGCCAGGTCGGGCACTTGCGTGGCCGGGGTAAAATCGACTTCCACGTTGGAGGTGCCGATCGTGACATTGCGCACGGTGATGTTGGTCGGCAGTCCGGCCCCCGAGGCGGTCACGTCGTAGGTGCCGGTCGGCAGCGCGAGGCTGTATCCGCCGCTCGACCAGGTGGTGGTGCTGAAGGCGGCCTTGTCGGTGGCGCGCGTCGCCGTGATCGTCACACCGCCCAAGCCCTCGCCGGGGGTATAGAAGGAGTCCTGCGAAACCAGCCGGTCGTCGTAGGCCACGCCGGTGAGGAAACTGTCGCCGCCCGACACGTAACTGTAAGCAAAGTCCTCGGTGGCCATCTCGGCGTTGTAGCCCGAAAAGATGCCGAACGCGATCCCGGTTCCGACTTCCCGGAAGTTGGGATTCATCAGGTTCACTCGGTGCCCGCGCCCGTCGATGTCGGAATCGACAAAGAGGTCCTGGTGCAACTCGGCGGTGGTCGCGAGCGGAGGAGGCGAGCTCGGTGTCGAGCCGGACCACGCGATATTCTCGCCCCAACCCCACGAGCCCAGGAACTGATAGCCGGCCGCCGCCATGCGATCGCCTGGCGAGGAGCCATTGACGCCCGTGTGGCTGAAGATGTCGTTGTCGATCATCCATTGACTGTGCCCGCGGGCCGAGGTGATCAAGCTGGGGTTCAGGGCGAGGGGTTGCTTGGGATCGGACGAAATGGTGCCGGGGTCCAGCCCTTCGTTCAAGTCGATGCCGTAGCGGGCGGCCTCGGCCGCCGGATTGGCCCGCGCCGGTTGATCAACTCCAGCAGGTACTGCTCGTAATCGCTGGGACCCGAGACCGACTGGTCTGTCAGATCGCCGGGCGCTATGTCGATGGTCTGGATCGAGGCGAGGTCGGTCTCCAGGAAACCGCTCTCCCGATCGGGAGCGACGCTGATGATTTGACCGACAGGCGCGACTGTGCCGGGCGTCACCGGCGGCATGGCGCCGAAATCCGCGTTCAAGAGGAGCCGAGGCTCCAGTGGCTCGAAAGAAGGCAATCCGGCCGGCGGAACGCTCTCCGCCTCCCCTTGCTCTCTCCTCAACCAATTCCGAATCAGCCGCAGCATCTTACCCCCTTGGCTTCGGGCACAAGAGCAACCTCCGAGCCCGCGGCACCAAGAAACTCACGCCCCGCGCTCGGCGGACAGACTCATACTACTCTTCCTTATAACTTCGCATCCAAAAGGGCCATCGTCAAGTTGGCGAAGGGAGTTTACTTTCGCGTCGCCGAAGATCAACCTTCTGGAGCGTGCCTCAGCAGGAAGGGGGAAGGCTTTGCCGGCACATTGAGTTGGACTCTCTTGGGCTTGGGTGTTAGTAATGGGACAGAAGCGGCGGCAATCCGGCCGCCGATCGGCACCCGTAGAGTTGAGCGAGTCATTGTAGCTTGCGGCCTGCAAAAGACTCCATGAGTGCCGCCCGTGCCACTTTTCGAACACTCGCTGGGGCGAAGGGATCCCGAGGATTTGTGCGATGAGTTTCACATTGAGTCAAGTCGTTCCGTGGGGACGGTCGTTCGACGAGTATGTCGCCATGTTCGCATTGACGGATATTGATCTGGGCGGCCGGATCTTGGGGTGCGGCGACGGTCCGGCCTCCTTCAACGCCGTGCTCACGAAAAGGGGCGGACGTGTCGTTTCCGTGGACCCTCTTTACCACTTCACAGCGGAGGACATTCGTGATCGCATCCGCCGGACGTACCCCGAGGTCCTGGAGCAAACACGAAAGAACGCCCACGAATTCGTCTGGACGAGCATCAAATCCGTGGACGAATTGGGGCACCTGCGTATGGGGGCTATGGAGGAGTTCCTCTCGGACTACCCGTTGGTCTTGGCCGAGAAGCGTTACATAGATGGGGAACTCCCGCATCTGCCGTTCGCGGACAAGTCCTTCGATCTGGCCGTTTGCTCCCACTTCCTCTTCTTATACAGCGCACACCTCTCCGCCGATTTCCATGTTGCCTCCATCAAGGAACTGTGTCGCGTTGCCCGCGAGGCACGCGTCTTCCCCTTGCTGGAACTCGGGGCGAGAGAGTCACGCCACCTGCAAGCCGTTCGCACGCGTCTGACTACCGACGGCTATGCCGTTTCCATCGAGACGGTACCTTACGAATTCCAGCGGGGCGGCAACCAAATGATGAGAATCAAGGCCGTTGACGAGGCGCATGGCAAGCCTGAGCGTCCTGGCAATGGTCCTGGCAAGGGCTGAACCATTCTCCTGACCACGGGCCTCACCGGAGGCGTACACGCTGGAGGCGGCGATCGCCGGCTGGCTCGCGCAAGAGCCGGCCGACAAGATCCAGGAGCGTGCCGCCTTGGCCTATGATAAGTACCAGAAGTGCGGCCTCAAAGCCGCCCGGCATCTTTTCTATTCGCAGTGACGCTTATAGTGGCATGGGCATCTTGCCCATGAGTCTCAGGGCCATCCCTTCGGCTTCGCTCAAGGCAGGCTTTGGCCCTGCCTTCACGGGCGGGACGCCCGTGCTACTTCTCAGACGGCTTCCAAAGAAGCCCTGCAGATCACTGTTTCCGCAGCTTCTCCAACTGGGGGCGTTCCACGATGGCGGTGGCCCAGAGAAATCCGGCGACCGCTTCCTTGGCGTTGATGCTCTTCTGGTAGTGGATGTAGCGGTCGTAGCTCACCTGAACACCGACGCCGTCACAGGCGCTGTAGATGTCGACAAGGCCTTTGTCGTTGATCTTTGCGTTGGCGATGATGCCCTGGTAGCCCTTTGCGACGACTGGCGCGTACTCGGTCTTGTCGAGCAGGCCGATCTCGATGCCTTTTTGGAGCGTGTAGGTGAACATGGCGCTGCCGGAGGTATCGGTCCAGTTATCGGGCCGGTCGCCCTTGTCCACGACCTGGAACCACCGGCCGCTCTTGGCGTCCTGCGTGCGTTTGAGGCCGGCGGCCAGGCGGCGGAAGATGTCCTCCATCTCGGCACGCTTGGCATGGTTCTTCGGCAGGTCAGCCAGTGTCTCGACCATGACCAGGGCATACCAGCCCAAGCCCTCGCTCCACACCTCGGGTGACAGGCCCGTCTGCGGGTCTGCCCAGCGGCACTCCCGGCTGCCGTGCCCCGGCTCGTAGACGCCGTGCAGATAGAGCCCCGTGTCGCCCCGCTGAGCGCGTTTGGCGTAAACGATCATTTGCCTCGTAGCTTCGTCCCAGCAGTACTGAGTGTCGCCGATGGATTTGCCGTAGCGAGTCAGGAACATCTGGCCCATGAAGATGCCGTCGATCCACATCTGGCCCTGCATGCCCCGGGCGTGCCAGAACCCGCCATCGTTGTTGCGCGGATAGTCGTCCAGCGCCCGCCGGATCGTGTCGGCGGCCTTCTTGTACCGCGGGTCCTTGGTGTGCTCGTAGAGCATGACGACGGTGTTGCCGGTCATCATGTTGTCGAGATTGGTGAAGCCGGTCGGGCGCTCGCGCTGGCGGCCGTCCACCACGACCCGGAAATTGCCGTTCTCGTCGATGTGCTTGTCGATGTAACGCTTGATGGAATCATAGTAGCGTTTGTCGCCGGTGGCCCGATAGAGCATGTCGAAGCCATAGAGCGCGTAGCCGTGCACGTAGGTCCACGAGGCGTGATATGCCAGGTTGTAGTCCGGCCAGCGGGCCATGATCGTCTCGGCCGTCGCGACGGACCAGAACGGGGGCGCCTGGCCCGGTCGGTAAGCCAGGTGAGCGTCCGGCGTCGCAGCGGTGGCGGCATCCGCAACCGCGGGTGCACTGGCGGCCGCTGACGCGTTCGCGGCCGCCAAGACATTGACGGCGAGCAATCCCGGCAGGCAGATCAGAACTGTCTCCAGTGTCATAGGCGTTTCCCCAAAACATGTTCGTTGAGCAACATCATCCGGATTCTCCGTACGGCAGGATTCCCATCAGTCTACCGAATGGAGCAGCTTACTTCGCGTATTGTAGGAGGGATGGGGACAAGTGTCCAGCATGGTTGAAGATGGTTACTTTCCCGATAGGGTTCTTGCATTGCGGGGGGACGCAGCATACCATCCCCTATGAGATCGGCACGGTGCGACTGCTGGCCGAATAGGGGTGTCGTGCCGCCGGCAGGCGAGGTCACATGGATAGTCTGCCGGGCATCGAAATGACAACGAGGAGATCGGACATGAACAAACAAGAGCACAGAATGACGAATCGCTTCCCGTGTGGGATGGTTGCCGTGTTGGGGGCGGCTCCTGGCCTTCGGACTCGGGGCTGCGGCCCAAGCACAGAACGACGTCACCGGCCAACAGGTTTCTGTCAAATCGCCCGACGGCGCCATCGAGATGAAGATTCGCGGCGATGGGCCGCTGACCTACTCCGTGTTCGTGGACGGCAAGGCGGTGTTGACCGATTCCTGGCTGGGGCTGAAGTTCAAGGATGGGGTGACGCTGGGGGCCAACGCACGGCTGACCAAGGTGGAGCGGAGCCAAGCCGACACGACTTGGGAGAACAAGCTGGGCAAGCGCCGGACGGTCCGCGATCGACACAATGAGTTGCGGGCGTCTTTCGTCGAGCCATCGGGCCGGCCCTTTGAAATCATCGTGCGGGCCTTCGACGATGGGATCGGCTTTCGCTACGTGGTGCCGGTGGCGTCATCGGCTACCACGCAGGATTTCGTGCTGGAAGAGGAACAAACCCAATTCTCCTTCCCAGAGAATTATCCGTGCTACGCGGGGGAGAACGAAAACACGGGCAAGTCCGGCAACCCGATTGGCTACGTCGGCTCCCAGGAATCAGAGTACAAGCCGATGCGTCTGGGCGATCTGCCGACCGATCAAGTCCGGATGGTGCCGCTCCTGGTCAAGACGCCTGCGGCGTGGGTGCTGTTGACCGAAAGCGATTTGTACGACTGGGCCGGCATGTGGGTGAATCGCGTGACCGCGAGCGGCAGTGGCGGGGCCGTTACGCTCGCGGCCCGGCTTTCGCCCCGGCCGGATGGGCAGGGCCTCCTCAAGTCTACTTTGCCGCGGCAGTCGCCGTGGCGCACGTTGGTCATCGCGCGTCAGCCGGGCCAGCTCATTGAGAGCGATCTGGTGCTCAATCTGGCCTCGCCTTGCGTCCTGGCCGACACGTCCTGGATCAAGCCGGGCATGGCCTCGTGGGATTGGTGGTCCCAGGTGGCCCGGCCCAGCACCGCCACGTTCAGAGAGTTCATCCAGTTTTCCGCCGACATGGGTTGGCCCTACACCCTGCTGGACGCCGGATGGAGCGCCCGCAACAGCATCATGCAAGGCAGCCCGTCCGTAAACATGGAGGAGTTGCTGGCGTTCGCGAAGGAGAGGAACGTGCGGCTTTGGGTCTGGCTGCATTGGAGCAGCGTGGACCGCAACGACGCGTATCGCGAGGCGTTCCCGCTGTACGAGAAGTGGGGGATCGCCGGCGTGAAGATCGACTTCATGAACCGCAACGACCAGGACATGGTCAACTGGTACGAGAAGATCGTCAAGGCGGCCGCCGAGCATCACTTGATGGTCAATTTCCACGGGGCCTTCAAGCCGACCGGCATGATTCGCACCTACCCCAACCAGATCACACGCGAAGGCATCCTCGGCAACGAATACAACCGCTGGAGCGCCCGCGTGACGCCGGAGCATAAAACAACTTTGCCGTTCACGCGGCTGGTGGCCGGCCCGGCCGATTTCACCCCGGGCGGGTTTCTCAATAAGCAGCTCGATCAATTCCAATTCAACGTCCGGCCGACGCAGGTCCAGGGCACTCGCTGTGCGGAACTCGCGTTATTCGTCTGCCTGGAAAGTCCCATCATCAACGCCGCCGATCATCCGAGCCACTACCGGGACCAACCCGGCCTCGATTTTCTGAAGATCGTCCCCACCGTCTGGGACGACACGCGGGCCGTCGATGCCGCCGTCGGGGAACACGTGGTCATCGTCCGCCGCCACGGCGACAAGTGGTTCCTCGGCGCCCTCACGGACCGCAACGCCCGTGACATCCCGGTGAAGCTGAATTTCCTCGGCTCCGGCTCGTGGACGCTCAAGCTCTGGAAAGACGCCCCTGACAGCGACACCGTCGGGGAGCACTTGACCACCGAGCAGCGAACCGTCACGGCTGGGGATACGTTGACGCTGCACTTGGCCCGCGCGGGCGGTGCCGTGGCCAGCTTCGAGCCGCTTTCGCGCCGGTAAGGGGTGTATCGCAGCATGCCTTTGTGGTGTAGCATTGAATTCCGAGAGCATCGGCTGCTACGATGACACTGGAATTGTGCGAACGAGGAGTGGCTAACTCATCGGTTCGCACGCAGGGAGCCAAGGCATGGTGATGTCGGCGGCGAACACAGGTGAGACCCGATATCGCGTCTTAGGCTGGCAGTCTGTAGACCAAGGGGGGGCTTATCAGGAAACCATATAATGCATAGTTGGGCGTCCCAGAACCTTGGCATGGCGGGTTAGCTCACAGGTGAGTTTCAGGGGAACACAATACATCGAAAGGCCAAACATATGACTGAACAGACGATCCAGAGCCAGGACATCAAGATCGCCGACGTTTTCCAGGCGTTCTATGCAGTGCCCGACTATCAGCGCGAGTATGTTTGGGAAACGGAGGAGGTCGAGCAACTCCTCTCCGATATCAATGCGGAGCTCGCTGGCAACGACCCGGTCGAGGCACCGGAATACTTTATCGGCAGCATTGTCGTCTGCCCTGGGAGGGACGACGTCTTGGAGCTGATCGACGGGCAGCAGCGTATGACGACGTTGTTCCTGGCACTATGCGCCATTCGTGATCGCATCAAGGAGTTTGAGGAACAGCCGCCCGGCGCGCTTGGCCCTCAGATCGCTGCCACATCGACCGACGCTGCCGGGTGCGATCACTTCCGTTACCGGCTCGACCTTCAATACGAGGATAGCGGCGACATCCTCGTGCGCATCGCCGAAGGGACCCCTGATGGGGCTGATGGCGCGAGCACACGCTCAATCACTAATATCCGCAACGCGTACAAAGTATCGCTCGATTTCCTGAAGCGGGAGTTCGCGGACGATGCGAGGGCGTTGAGAGCGTTCTACGGTTACCTCATCAACAAGGTGAAGCTGATCCGCATTCAGACCAAGGACGTGGCAAAAGCGCTCAAGATCTTCGAGACCATCAATGACCGCGGCGTCGGTCTAGATTCGATGGACCTCTTGAAAAACCTGCTGTTCATGAAGGCGAGCCGCGACGCATTCGAGAAGCTGAAGTCCCATTGGAAGGAGCTGCAGGACACCATCTTCGACATGGGCGAAAAGCCGTTGCGGTTCCTTCGCTACTTCATTTTCAGCCGCTATGACGTCGATGTCTTACGCGAGGACGAGATTTACGGCTGGTTCGCGAGGAACGAGAAGCTGTGTGGCTATGCAACCGACCCCCTCGGCTTTGCCAGGGAGCTCTTGCACGCGGCACAGGCGTACTGTAATTTCCTGAAGGGTGATGATCATGGCGGAGTCAAGAGCCGCCACCTCGAGAACCTACAGATGCTCGGCGGCAAAGCAGCTCGCCAACACCTGATCCTACTGCTCGCTGGGCGCCACCTTTCGGGAGACTTGTTCGACCGGCTCTCTCGCGAGGTGGAGGACCTATTCTTTGTCTATGTCATCACGCGCGAGCCGACCCGCAACTTCGAGCGGAACTTTGCCCGTTGGGCGGTAGAGTTGCGGAAGATCGCCAATGAGGCCGATCTGGACACATTCATCGCCCGCCGCTTTGTGCCGGCCAAAGGCGAACTCTCGGCGCGCTTCGACGACGCCTTCCGGCGTCTCCACGTCGGCTTAGTGCAGCAATACCGGTTACGCTACATCATGGCGAAGCTGACCCAGCATATTGATCTGCGAGCCTATGGCGAAACCGAGGGGACGAAGTGGCTGAACCGCTATATGGGCGGCGGCTTCGAGATCGAGCACATCTTCCCTCAACAACCTAACGACGAGGCGGCGGCAGAGTTCGGCGCGTTTGAGGACCCGCGCATCGCCGACTACCTCGGCAACCTCGTTCTTGTAGAGAAGTCGATCAACGCTTCGCTTGGGAACCGTCCTTATTCGCAGAAGCGGGATGTCTATCGACAATCTCAGCTTCTGCTGACAAAGGCGATCGCCGAGCGACCCAAGGTCGGCGCGAACACCAAGATCGACATTGCGGTGGCGGATCTGGATCCCTTTATGCAGTGGAACGAGGCCGCCGTGATCGATCGCCAAAACAAACTTACGATGCTGGCGCAGTCCGTATGGCGATTGCCGCCAGATGCGCCGCGCGGGGACGCCGAACAAATCGCACCGGCCGACGCTGCAAAGCGGCGCAGCTGAGCTCTGTCGTTGGGCCCGGCAACAAAGTAAAGTCAGGCTGACTCTTTCCAGAAAGGATGGGAAGGAATGCTTACGCTCAAGTACTACTTCTCCAGCAAAGCAAATGAGAATATATCCAAGCTCTTGGCTGGGGCAATGGCAAGGCACAGCATCCCTTGCGAAATGATCGACCTTTCCAACTACGGGGCATACGACCATGAAAAGGAGAAGACTGTCTATGAGACTGATTTCAAGCCAAGAGCCAAGATTCTCAAAGAGAGAACAGGCGCTCCGATCACACGGCTAAGGTCTAGGAAAAGCGCGCAATTACTTCGTCTCAACGCCCGGCACTCTTGCCATATTTAGCAACGCGGGAATCGAGTGGTATACCTTAGGAGACGATGATATCACGCGATTTCTTACAGAATTACTGCAGAGGGGGTGCCCTGCGATAGAAGAACGGTTGGGTAGACAACTTGGTTGAACAGCCATCACGCTCCAACAGAGTCCGTTATTCTGGTGGGACATTCAGTGTCCCATCTCTACCTGATCGGATTGATGTCACCATTATCAGCGCAATTGCTGCCCAACGACGCCTGAAGGCGCAGCGGCTGCGCCGCTGAAGGGAAGTTGCCGCTGCCAGTAGGCAAATCTGTTTCTCAGGCTTCTCTCGCCTTACCGTCGCTGCCGCTAAGCTTCGGTGTTTGTTCAACTCGGCAACCCTGGCCATCAAGGGGGAGTTGGTGGACCCGGAGGTTTTCCCGAAGAGGGCTGAGGGACGCCGGTGGGTTGAGGCCAAGACCGCCATGAACAGCGAGATCAAGTTGCGGTGACAACCAAGAGAAAGACGAAGTGCCGATTTCGTGTCGGCGATTGAAGGAGTTCTATTGTGAAACGTTTGTTGGTACTTGTCAGTTTCTTGTGCTGTACTCCGCCGGTTAACGCGGAACTCTCTCTGAAGGAGATTCGGACGGCTTCGAACAATGTGCTGGAGGCTTATTTCAAGAGCACGGTCGTTCAGGCGGATGAAGTCACCACGGGTGACGTCTCCGCTTGGAAGCTCAACGGTCAACCTGTGCTGGCCATCAACAAGTTTGTGACCGAGGCGGACGCCTGCGATCATCATATCTACTTGCAGGTCCCGCCGCTGGTCAATGGGACGAGCTACACGCTGCAAACGCCTCACGGCAGCACGACCTTCGTGTTCGATGACCGCAAGGTCTTCTGCGAATCGATCAAGACCAACCAGAACGCGTATTGTGCTCTGTCGAAGGTACGGTACGCCAATTTCGCCATCTGGCTCGGCGACGGCGGGAGCAAGCCGATCAGCGGCGCCCTACCGACGTACACGGTATTCAAGCTCTCCAACGGTGAGACAGTAGCCCAGGGAACGCTGCGCGAGATCGGCCAGGATGCCTCGTCGGGCGATTTCGTGTACCGGATCGACCTGTCGGCCGTTCCTGAGGGCGGGCCGTACAAGATTGCCGTGAAAGGCTATGGCTGCTCCTACCCCTTTGGCGTGGGCGGCGATTTCTCCCGGCGACTCGGCTACGTCTCGTTCCGGGCACTCTATCATCAGCGATGTGGCTGCCCGATCCAGGCGCCCTATGCGTGGGACATCAAGATGCATCCGTGTCACACGACGGTCTACAAGGTCAACGGACGCATTGACGAGGCCCGCTTGGTCGTGACCGGGAATGAGCCTAACTTCACGGCTTACGGCGGCTACCACGATGCGGGCGACGCCGACCGGCGGACCTATCACATGGATGTGCCGGTCACGCTCCTGACGACCTACGAGGCTTTCCCCACTTGTTTCTCCGATGACCAGTTCAACATCCCCGACAAGTTCGACGCCCACTACAACATCCTGGGCAAGGGCAACGGGATTCCCGATATCATCGACGAGGCCGAATGGGGGACGATGTTCTGGGAGTACATGCAGGAGCCCTCCGGCGCGATTCACTGGGGTACGGAGACGCAGGGGTACTCGCCCTTCACCACCTATGACAAGGAGACCAAGCGTTTCGGGACAGAGGTCCTCGACACGCGCTCGGCGGGGTTTGCTGCCGGGATGTTCATGCACCTGGCCCGCCTCATCAAACCCTACAAGCCGCAGCGCAGCGAGGAATTGCAGAAGCACGCGGAGATGGCCTTTCAGGCTGCCGGCGATCAGATTAGCCCCATGCACAAGCTCTACTATGCCGTCCAGAAGTATCTCCTGACAGGGGACGCGTCGGCCCACCAGATGGTGAAAGGCCTGGCCGGGAGTGCCAGTGCCTATGCGGATACCTACAACGGTGCGCCGGAATCGTTTGCCGGAGCCCGGGGTGGCCGGGGTCGAGAGAGTTGGCTGGCTTCTTTCTTCTTCTCCTACGTTATCGAAAAGACCAGGCCGACCGACCCGGCCGTGGTGGAGCGATTCAAAGCGGCCATGAAGGCGGCCGCCGACAAAGAAATCGAATACCTCGCCGCCAACGCGTACCCGGTCGGCACGCCGATGAATCTGCGCTGGTGGGGAAGCAACACGGCCCAGGGACAGTATGCCTATCCCTGCCTGCTGCAATGGGCCTTGACGAAGGAACAGAAGTACATCGACGCCGCCAGTCAGCTCATGGATTACGTTCAAGGTCTCAACCCGATCGGCAAATGCTACGTCTGTGGCATCGGGTTCAATCGGGTCCACAATCCGCACGATCGCGAATCGGCCTACACCAAAGAGAAAGGCTGGGGCCCGCGGCCGGGGATTCTCGTCTTCGGGCCGGGCGGCTCCGGGAAGGGCACATCGGTTCCGGCGGTGACCACCCTGGCACGGGAACGCCGCTATATCGACAATTTGCCTTCCATCCAGTGGAACGAGTTCACCGTCTACCAGAGTCTGTGTTTTCCGGCCGCGGTCTATCCGGTGCTGGCGCAGGGCGGCCGGTGGGACGAAACCAAAGACCCGTTCGCCGCACAGTCCAAGTAGATCCTCTGCTACCGTGCCTGAAACGACTCGAATTCATGTTGGCCACCGTCGCCCACTGCCGGCAGTCCAGATCGGTCGGGTTGAACAGGTTGGCGTCCTCATCGCCCAGACCCGTGCTCCGACCGGCGAAGGTGTTCATGCCGAAATGCACGAACAAGATCAACTCGTTCTCCTGCCACGCCAACTGCCGGGCCGATGGCACCGGCTCCAGGAGCAACGGCGACATTTCGGATTGCGGATTGAGGAAGGCAGGGCTTCCTCTCCTGAATCCGCAATCGAATATCCGATGTTCTTTATGGCCTGCGGCCCCAGCCGCTCGGCCAATTGCGCCAGATAGAGACTCTGAGGTACCACCGGCGCGGCGGGAGAATCGGAGATCCCCAAAGGCAGCGTCGGCGCGGAGTCGAATGGGCGGGGCGTCGGGACATCCATGCCTGTGCAGCCGATCATCCAGTTGCACGCCCCGGGCGGCTGCTGGACGACAAACGTCTTGGCTATGCAGTTCCAGGCCACCGCCCAACCCACGCCCCAGCCGTGGCCGGAGCCCATCGCCCCGCGATTCTTGAAGTCGATGCCGCCCCCGGGGATCTGGCAATTGTCGAGGAGCATCCCCGTGGTCCAGCGTTGGTGGCCTTCGATGTGACCGTTCCCGCGGAAGGTACAATTGAGCAACACGATGGGGCCGACGACGCCGGCGCCGGTCGCTACGTGCCAAATGTTGTCGCCCTCGCTGGAGCAGCGGTCCAGCAGGACCTGTCCGGCGTTCGGCGCGAATTCCGCCGGCTTGGAGGCGCCGACATTAGGCACCGTACGATGAATAGCCACCCGCTCCAGCGTGATGCGCCGCCCGCCGAGGGAGACGCTGTTCATCGTCTCTTCGATTCGGACGTTCCTCATCCAGCAGTCCTGACCGGTCAGCCGGACTGCTGTGTAGGGGTGCTGCGTATAGCTTACCTCCATCGGGGGAGCCTGGATGCAGAGATGCTCGATGCCGATTTGGGAAAGCAGCGTCGGCGGGCTGACCTTGACCACGGCGGTCCCCGGCGGATTCAGGTATTGGGCGTCGCAGGAATCCGAGAGCGGGACATCCAGCGTGATCTTGTTGCCCGAGAGGGCCGCGATCGTGCGGGTAGTGATCGTGCTCGTCCCCGTGCGAATCCACGTCTGAGGCCGGCCATCACGCGTCAGATCATCCATCTGCATGAAGTGAACCCAGGCCGGCGTCACCGGCCGGCGGATTTCGATCGTGTCACCGACACCCAAACCTGTGGCGTCGGCCACGGTGAAAGTGACTGCTCCCGCAGGGACGTAGGGATCGGCAAGGAAGGTCTGCACCGCCTTGGACTCCCGTCCGGCGGCCCGGCCCGTTCTGCCACCGCCGACGGCGAGGGCGACATGACGACCGCCAACCATCTTGATCGTCGATCCGTTCGCTCCACTGCCGCTGCCGCGCAGCACGACGCCACTGGTGCGAATCGAGATCGCTGTGGAGCACGTGTAGTCTCCCGGGGCCAGCAGGACTGCGCCCCGAGATTCGTTCTCCAGGTTTAGCGCCGAGACCTTGTCGATCGCCTCCTGAATCGTGGCGGTGCTGTCACCTTCCATGGGCTGCACGGTAATCTTGACCGGAACCTCCGGCAGCGTCACGCCCCCGCCCATATAGCCGGCGTGGGAGTAATCCATGATCCGATCCCCCGCCGCGGTTGTCTTGTACTTTAGCTTGCCATCGGAGCCCGCATAAACCCACTCGCTCTTGGCCTGCCCCGCCGGAGTTTTGGCTGGCTCGGCCGCCGCGGGCGATGGGGCCGTATCCAGATACAGGCCGAACTTGCGGATGGCCGGGCTGGCACTGGCCTTGAGAATCGTCAGCCACACCTTCCATACGGTCACCGGGGCAAAACGGTGCAACTGGCGGTCGCCGATGGTCGTGCCTTGAGCCAGTAGCTTCCAATCACTATCCACCTGGCCCTCGACCTTGTATTCCTGAACACGTTGGCCCAGGCCGGCAGCCTCCTGGATCTCGACCGTGTCGATCTCCTCCGGACCCTCCAGATCCACCTCCAGCGAGGCCCGGGTGACGCCCTCATTCGTGGTCCAGTACGTGTTCGGGTCGCCATCGAGGGCTTTCTCGCCGCCGAACGCCCACGCGTCACCCCGCACGTTGCTCGCGTTGACAGGGCGATGCTCCGCGAGATCCCGAAGACCAGAGGACGGAGGACGGACGACGGCAGACGGCAATCCATCATCGGTTTCCGCTCTCTGTCATCCGGTCCGTACCCGATATTCTTCACGGCCTGGGGGCCCAGTGCTCGGCCAATTGCGCCAGGTACAGGCTCTGCGGGGCGACCGGCTTGCCGGGTGAATCGTAGATTCCTTCCGGCAGAGTGGGGCTCTTGTCGAACGGTGCGGGGCCGCCAGATTCGCGCCGACACACCCGATGGCCCAATTGACGGCTCCGGGCGGATTCTGGATGTAGTAGCCCTTGGCTGTGCAGTTCCACGCGACGGCCCAGCCCATCGTCCAGCCGTGGCCCGAGCCCATCACGCCGCGATTCATGAAGTCGATGCTCCCCTCGGGCGCGTGGCAGTTATCGACGAGCATCCCCGTGGACCACCGCATGTGGGGCTGGACCCGGCTGCCCTTGCCGGTAAACGTGCAGTTGAGCAGGACGTTCGGGCCGGGCTCCAAGCTCCCGGTCCACACGAAGTACATGTTGCCGCCTGCGATCCGGCACCGGTCGAGCAGGTTCTGGCTGCCCTCGATACTGAAGTCCGTTGGCTTGGAGGCCCCCAGGTTGGCGAACGTGTGCGTGACGACAACTTGCTGCAGGGTGATGCGCTTGCCGGCGAGCGTCGTGCTGTTCATCGTCTCTTCGCAGAAGACATCCCGCACCCAGCAATCGTCGCCGCCGATGCGGATGGCCGAATACGGAGCCTGCGTGTACGCGATTTCCAGCGGCGGGCACTGGACATGAAGGTGCTCGACGCCGACCTGCGTGACTCGCGCGGGCGGCCGAACCTTCGTGACCGTACTGCCCGGCGGGTTCAGGTACCTGGCATCGAAAGAATCAGACAGCGGCATGTCCACTGTGATCTTGTTGCCCGCCAGGGCCGTGATCGTGCACTCCATCGAGTCGCTGCGTCCGGTGCCCAGCCAGGTCTGCGGGCGGCCGTCGCGGACGAGGTCGTCCATCTGCATGAAGTGGACCCAGGCCGGCGTGATCGGCCGGCGGATCGCGATCGTGTCGCCCACGGCCAAGCCGGCGGCATCGGCTACGGTGAAAGTGGTCGTTCCGGAAGGCACGTAAGCGTCCGCGATAGAGGTCTCGACGATCTTGGATTCGCCTCTCCCGGCTCGCGGGCCTCTTGCCGCCCCGATCGCGATGGCGGCGTGCCGGCCGCCCACCATCTTGATAGTCGATCCGTCTGCTCCACCGCCGCTGCCGCGCAGCACGACCCCGGACGTGCGGATTGTGATCGTGGCCGAACAGGGATAGTCGCCCGGGGCCAACAGGACTGCCCCTCGGAACCCCTTTTCTGGGCTCAGCGTCGAGACCTTGTCAAGCGCTGCCTGGATCGCCGCCGTGTTGTCCCCCTCCGCCGGCTTGACGGTGATCCTGACCGGGACCTCCGGCAGCGCCACACCCCCGCCCATGTAGCCGGCGTGGGAGAAATCCATGATCCGGTCACCGGCCCCAGTGGTCTTGTAGACGAGCTTGCGATCCGGACCCGGATGCACCCATTCGCTGGTGGCCCAATCCTTGTCATCGAAGCCCGGCTCGCGCGCGCCGGCCGGATCGGCCGGGACGAACTTCCAGTCCGGGTTGAAGTTCAGGACCGGCCGCTGGGCCGCCGCATCTTGGCTGAAGGTCATCACCAACACGACCGCGGCCACACCAGCAGCGAAGCTATGTAGGGTGTGCCCCGCACACCGACACCCAAGGCGATGGATTCTGGTGTGCACGGCACACCCTACATTTTCGTACAGCATCATTTGCTCTCTAAACCTTGCAACACCGGCGAATTCCGAATGACCAGCCCCTTGACCTGCTCGAACCGGGCTGCGGTCACACCGGCGGCCACCTGGGCCTTGAAGTTGTCGATTTCCAGCCCGTCCACGTCGATGCAGACCATCGGGGGCCGCCGGTCCTCATTCGCGAAGCTTACGCGAAGGTTGGACAACTCCAGATCACGGACGTGGCGGGCAAAGATGCCGTAAGCCGGCATCGTACCCCGGGGCTCCGGATACCCTATATCCAATTCTTTCGGGACGATCGCGGCATCTTCTGCTGTGCCGCCGCCCACAAACTCCAGCCGGATATTGTCCAGACGCACTCCTTCGATTGGCTGCTCGGGCATTCCCGTGATTTGGATTCCGCTGTCCCGCGCAACGCCGGTGGCGATGACGTTGGAGATGATGATGTTTCGGAGCCGGCTGACGGTGGTCACATTCGGGCCGCGGTTGCGCTTGCCGGTGGTGATGTAAATCGGATATGAGGCCACATCCATCATGGTGATATTGTCGATGACGATGTTCTCCAGGATGCCGCCGTCCACCTCCTCGAGGGCCAGTCCGCGGCAGCCCCGGAAGGTGCAGTTGGAAACGGTCACGTTGCGAAAGCCGCCGTTGGCCTCGGTGCCGAACTTGATCCGGCCGGTGCCATTCTTCGCTTGGCTTCATGGTGCCGTCGAGGAGAGTCCCTTCCTGGAACCCGGACACCTGGCAATTGACGATCGTCAGGTTCTCCGTGATGACGTTGCGTCCCAGGGCGAAGCTGCTCTTGGGGCACAACCCGTCGTCGCGCGGGCGAGTTGATCCGGCAATTGGCAACGGTCGTGTTGCGGCAGCAATCGAGATCGATGCCGTCGCGGTTGGTGTCCATCGTCACGTTGTCGACGTCAATCCGTCGCAGCCGGTGGTGATGATGGCGAAGTGCCCGCCGTGGTAGATGGTGAAATCCCGCATCAGCACCTGCCGGCACAATTTCAGTGCGATGGCCTTGTTGCCGAGCCGGATCGGCGCGTTGGGGTCGGGCCGATTCCCTTTGGTGCTACTGCTGCTGAGCCGGCCGAGGGAACCGTCGCCGCTGGTCAGCCCGCCGCCGTTGATCAGGCCCGGGCCCGTGATGGAGATGTTGACCAGGTTCTCGCCCCAGATCAGGCTGTTGTGAAAGTAGGTGTGCCCGCCGTCCTGATAGGCCCTGCCCTCGAAGGGCTCAGCCGGATCGTAGGCATTCATATTCTGGGGTGCACCCAAAATCACTGCGCCGGCATCCAGGAACAGGTGGATGTTGCTCTTCATGTGGATGCTGCCGCTCAGATAGGTGCCGGCCGGCAAGGAAACTGTTCCGCCGCCGGCCTGGGCGCATGCCTCGATGGCCCGGTTGATGGCGGGGCTGTCCAGCGTCTTGCCATCCCCGACGGCCCCGTAATCACGGATGTTGTACGTTCGTGCGCCGGCGGCGGGCGGCTGTTGCGCCTGGACTACGGCGGCCAGACACAACGCCGCCACCAAGCCGGCTGTCCCTATGAGTCTACTTCTCCTTTTCATATCAGTCCTTTCGATAAGGGTCTTTATTTATCGACAATCTGTTCAGTCACGCAGCCTCACCATATCCACCGTGGCACCTCGGTCCGCTGTCAGGGGTTTGTCGGCCTTGGAGAAATCGCCGCCGTCGATCTTGATATTCTTGCATTCGGTGCCCTCGACCGCCAGGAAGACGGAAGCCGGCGTCAGCAGGCGGGTCCCGGTCAGGAGGGTGTCCTGCGTGTTGATGAAACGCAGCACCGACTCCGCATCTTTGTTGCCGTGCACACTCAAGCCGTTGAGGACGGCGTCTCGGACGTGATCGAAGACAAGGGCCGGCCGGAGCTCCGCGCTGGCGACCTGGAACCGCACGTTCTGGAGGGTCAGTCCCTGGACGTTGCGGGCGTAGAGGGCGTAAGCGGGGATCGCGCCCAGGCGCGAAGTACTCGCCGGACCGCTCCGGCACATTGCGGTTGGCGCCGATTTCAGCCGTGCCGCCCCCGCCGAAGGTCAGACTGATGTCATGGAAGGACACGTTCTCCAGGACTGCTGAGCCGACGCTGTTAAGCACGATGGCGGAGTAGGTTTCGCCCGCGCCGTAGTGGCGACCCATCAGATAATCGATCGGTTTGTGGGAGGTCGTCACGACCGTGCCCCGAATGTTGCTGAACGAGATATTCCGGGCGATGCAGGGCCCTTGTCGGCGGACGGGTCCGTTTGTAGTGACGCCGTCAGGCGTTGTGTTGCGGGCATCTTGCCCGCGATTCGAGGGCGGGACGCCCTCGACACGTTCTTTCGATGCCCTTACGGGCACACTACGAACGTCCGCGGCCACCGGTTTCATCTCCGCCGGCGAGCTGAGGCTGATGGAGATCGGGCCTGTAACGTCGTCCAGAATGATGTTTGAGAAAGAGAGGTTCTCGAACCGTGCGCCGGGCCGCCCTGGAACTTGAAGGGGCATCCATACACTTGGTGCAGCACGCAATTGGAGACCGTGATATCCTCAACCGACCCGCCGCCGAACCGGAACACCGACCAACGCGTGCTGAAGTGGCAATTGGTGACGTTCACATACTTGCAACTGCCAAACAGGCGCAGCCATCATCCTGGCTCAGCACGTTGCAGTTGCTGATGTTGACGTATTCACAGCTCACAAAGTGAAAGCCGTCGTCATTGACGGCGACGCGATTATGGATGTTGATGCCCTCCAGCCGCAGGTACGCGCTCTGGTTCAGCCGGATCATGTGGAAAGGGCACCGGATCATCTCGATGTTCTGTACGACGACATTTCGGCAGCGATGGAACAATAGCGCATAGGGGCGGTGGTTGCCCCGAATCCCCTCAGGCGGCGGCCCGCCGCCGTCAATGGTCCCGGGCCCCTCGACCCTCACGTTTGTCGCATTCGTGGCGTAGATCAAGGCCCAGTTGCCGTCCCCCATCGTCGCGTCCCCTGTGGTGGGGACGCCCGGCGTCGCGTGATACTGTGTGGCGTCGCGACTGCCCAGCAGCTTGCCGGCAGCCGCGATGCGCAACGTTACGCTGCTCTTGAGCTCGGTCGTGCCGATGACGAACACGCCGGCCGGCACGAGCACCGTTCCTCCCTGGTCCTTGGCACAGGCATCAATCGCGGCTTGGAGCGCGGCAGTATCCGGCGTGTTGCCATCCCCCACGGCTCCGTGATCGCGAATGTTGTACACCCCAACGCCCGCCACCTTGGCCACCGACGGCCCGGGCCTCTCGGTCCGGGCCATCGCCACCCCGGCCCAGGCCGCGGAGAACGCGGACATGAGTCCCACGATATTCGCGCAGATGCGCCCCTTCTTTAACCTGATCTCTCTTCCCATCGCCAATTGGCTCCCCCTGATAGACGAGCAATCGTGCCGCCCGCTGATCTTCCGCGAAGAACTTCTATTCTCCTGCCCCGATCTTCACCAGTTCCGCTCCGTGCGAGGCGACGCGGATCTGGAATTGGCCGTCGAACTGGCCCAGGTCCTTCTGCCGCCAGAGGTCGCGGACCGGCTGCCGGCCCGCGAGCTTCAGATCGGACCACTTGGCGGTCACGGTCGCCGGCACTTTGCTGAGGTTGTACAGGGCCACCGCTTTGGTGCCGTCGGCGAGGTCCCGGGCATAGACCAAGAGGACGTTATTCTCGTTGGCGGCCAGCGTGGCCTGTTTGCCGAGCATGTCCTGGCTCACCGCGAGCACTTCGTCGTTGGCGATCAGATTCAGGGTGAAGGCATCGAGCTTGTCGAGGTCGCAGCCGAGCAGCAGGGGGCGCAGGCCATGCACCATTGGGTCATGTGCAGGTATTGCTCGTCGGGCGTCAGGCGCGTCGGGTGTTGTTTGCCACCGAAGTTGACCATGCCCAGGACCATCATGTCGGGATCGTTCCAGTGGCCGGGGCCGGCGTAAGGGGCCCAACGATCGCTCGGCGGGCCCTGCGGATCGGTCTGGCCCCGGGGAATGTTGATGTAGAAGGCCTTGGCGGCCATGCTCTGCCAACTGTCGCCGATGTCGCCGGTGGTGCGCCAGCAGTTGAGCATCTTCGACTGGTCGGCGATGTCATCGAACCGCATGCTGTTGGAGTAGCTGTAAACGATGTCGCGGCCGCAGTTGCGCAGGGCCTTACGCATCGTGTCGGTGTTCTGGTGGAACACCTCGGGGGTCTCCCGCGGCGTGGTCTGGTTGGGATTCCAGTCGTACTTGAGATAATCGATGCCCCAGGCTGCCCACTGTTTGGCATCGGCCTCGGCGAAGGAGATCTTGCCCATGCGCCGGCCGCCGCCTTTGGACCAGGCGCCGTTGGGATCGTCGGAGCTGCCGCCGATGTAACGGGCGTAAGACGTCGTCCAGGGCGTGGAGTAGATGCCGACCTTCAGACCCAGGGCATGAATCTCGCCGCACATCTTCTGGAAATCGGGGAACTTCTCGTTGGGCTGGATGCCCTGGAACGGCCCGCCGCGCTCTTTCTGCCAGGCATCGTCGATGTTGATGTAGGTCCAGCCATGATTGATCAGGCCGCTGGAAGCCATGGCCCGGGCCGCATGGATGACATTCTCGCCCGTAACGCTGCCGTGATAGGCATTCCAACTGTTCCAGCCCATCGGCGGTGTCAAGGCGATGGTCTCGCCGCCGACGATCTTGAACTTCTTCTCCGCGGTCCCCAGTGTGTTCTTGGCACGCAGAGTGACCACATGCTCGCCGGCTTCCTTCAACGAGCCGGTGATCTGTCCCGTCTTGGCGTCCACTTGCAGACCTGCGGGCAGAGATTCGACGGAGAACTCCATGGGCCGAGCCCCCGTGGCGGGGATCCGGTAGAGGAAGGGACTGCCCGGCCGCACGCCGAAGATTGCGGGGCCATTGATGCGCGGTGTTTCCGGCGGCTTGGGCGTGCGAATCTCCGCTTGAGCGGGATTCGGCTCCGACGCCGCTCCTGCCCAAGCCGTTGCGGCAAGAGCGAGCCACACACGCTACGATAGAAAGGAAACGTACGATTCCGGTTGTACGACAGGGACTTCATGTTCAATCCTCCAAAAATCACTTCGACGGATGAATCGTAATCACCTCTCCCTTGGTCGTTGAGAACCTCAGCAGGTCGCCAGACAGGTCTTGTGCCTTGCGGCCGGTGCGCTCCAGCACGACCGTCGCGCCCGGCCAGGGATTGCGCAGGCGACATTCGCCGCCAACCTGGGACTCGATCCGAACAAACTCGATCTGGCCGGCCTTCATGGAAGAACCGACCAGGAACGCACCCCGTGCCAGCAGGTTGAATGTGGCCTCCCAGTTTTTAGGCCAGGCGGGGAAGACGCGAATGACAGGCTCCCGGCCCGGTGCGGCGGGAATGCTCTGGCACAAGGCGTTGTGCAGTGCGTCGGCGGCCCGGCCCAGACGTTGGACGCTCGTCGTCTGCTGGCCCTCGCGCAGATCCATGCGGTTCGCCAGGACCGGCGACTCTTGGGAGTTGATCTGATTGGGCAGCAGGTAGCGCACGTGGTCGGCACGCCCCATCATGGCGGCGGTCACAGCCAGCTTGGACAGCACCCCAACCCGCGTCTTGGCGTTGACGCCGCTACGGAAGTAGGCGTCGTAGGTGGCGTTGGCGATCTTCATCGTTTCCAAGTCGGTGTTCTCGAGCGTACACAGATCAAGGGCCCACATTGGCATCGTATTACCGTCCGGAAGCGAGGAGGCATTGCCCCTTGCGACCGGATCCAACGCCTTCACCCACGTGGGGGATTGGCCTTGGCTGCGCGGCAGGGGGGCCAAGTGATCGAGGAACTCCCGCCAGACGGGCCGCAGCGGGGCATCGACGTTCAGCGTCTCGGACGCCCGGAGGACAACCGGGAAGATGGCGTGCATGGACGAAAGCTCTTCGTCCGTATCCTGCCCGCCCCAGACGGGCTCGTTGCTGTTCACGTGATGGATGTGGTATTTGCCGTCGGCCTCCTTCTTGACGTTGGGATAATTGCGATAGAACTCCGCGACGCCCTTGAGCATGGGGTAGGCGCGCTCGCGGAGCCACGCCATGTCCATCGTGTACTCGTACCGCAGCCAGTAGAGGTAGGCAATCTTCGCTCCGCGGGAGAAGATGTGGGTGACGGGGCCGTAGGGGCCGCCGCCCCGATCCGTGTACGCCCACCGTCCATTCTCCCATTTGCCATTGCCGATCCAGTTCCAGCGGCTGGAAAACGGCAGCTTGGTCCCCGCATACTCGCGGAACTGCTGCGACCGCTGCTCCCAGGGCTTGCGGAGCAAATAGAGGTCCCGCATCTCGGCGGCGATATCATCAGGCAGCTTGGCCAGGCCGTCGAAAGCAACGGTCTCCGGGATGTAGATGCCCTGGCTGCCCCATTGCTGCTGCGCCGCCAGCGCACAGGAGTCGTACATGGCGCTGTACATGTCGAACATCGGGTCCAGCAGCTCCAGCCGATTGGTGGGCAGCAGGGCGGTGTAGAGGCAGCTTTGGTTGGCGCCCCAGTAATGGCCGCCCCAGCGGCGGGTGTCGCCGCCGGTGGTCCACAGCATGCCGTTGAACTTCGTCGGGATACTTGCCGCGCGAGCTGGACGCCATGACGTACAGGTAATACGTGTAGTTCTGCTCGATGGCATCGGCCACGCCGTCGGCGCTGTGCAGGGAAATAAAGGACTTGCTCCAGAAACTGTGCCACCATCCCTTGTTGGATTCGAGAAGCCCGGCGAACCCTCTGGCAGCCGCCGCATCGAGTGCGGCCAGCGCGGTATCGGCAATCCTCTCCTTCTTGTCGAAGCTTGCGGCACTGGAAATGAATACCGTAAACGAACCGTCGCCCGGCCGGACAACCAAACTCATCTCCTCTTCCTGTGTCTGGCGTATCTTCACCTTGCGGCCAACGACACCCACGCCTACCGCCGAACCGCAGTAGTAATCGCGCTCTTCAAACGTCTGGGTCAGGATGATCCGGCCTTCGCGGCCGTCCAACTTCGACTTGGCGGTGTGGCCCAAGGTCCTGACCACCGGCGGACGCAGCATGCGCAGGTTGATGCGGATTGTGTCAGGCTGGGCACGCCGGTCCACGACCTCGAAAGCCATGACATCCCGCTCGTGCCAAGCCAAGGCCCGGATTTCCACGTCCCGGCCCTGCACGGTTACCAAGCCATCGTAACACGCCAGATGCTGCGATGTCTGGTCGGTGGGGAAGACCTCCGCGTCATAACCGAGGAACTCGAAATCGACGAAGCCACAGCCGCCGCAGTAATCGGTGTGTCGCTCAGGAAACGCGTTGCTCGTGCCATTGGTCGCAAAGACATCCACGCGGTTGATCTGTAGTTTCAGCGCGGTCGGCACCGTCCCGACGAGACTGCCCATCCGGCCATTGCCCAGCGGCATGCCTTCCTCGCTTCGTCCGACGGGCTTGTCGTAGCGAAGGTCCGCGCAAAACCAAGCTGGCGTAGTCTACGTGCGTATCGTCCGCGGCGGGCGCGGCTGGGGCGGCAACGGCACACGAGGCCAAGCCTGCCAGTCCCGACAGAAAGGCGACGATCGTTCTTCTCAGGGCGGTCCAGCTCACAGCCGCGACGCTCCGATCTTGGTTGCATCCCACGGGCGATTCCTTGCCACTGGCGTGCATTCGTTCTCTATCGAATGCGTGAGCCGGCATTGTACCCGGTAACGAGTAGAAGGTCCAGTCCCGCAGGCTACCTGCTCCACTCCCGTCCTGCCTCTCGTTCCCAGCCTTGGGCTCCTCGGCGCGATCGTTCGGGCTCAGGCCAGACTCCGGCTCAAGTAGGGTCCGGCCAGACGCGTGAGACACAACGGCAATTTCCTCCAGAGGGCTACCTTCCATCGGTACCGTGGGTTGTCGGGCCGGAGGAGTTCCACGGGGTGTCCGGACGTGCTCCAATACTGATAGTACAACTGGACGGTCTGAGCGCCCCAGCGTCTCTTGAATTCGTATTGGCTGCTGTCCTTCGTGCTCCGTCCGAAATCGAACCATTGCGCGCCGGCTTGGCAGTAGTGTTTGATCGCGGACCAATACAGCAAGACGTTGGGCGACAAGGCGTTGAAGTCCACGTCCGTGCCGGCCCAGCGACACTGAGCCAAGCCATGGAACTCGTACGTGAAACACGCGCCCAGCGTCCGTCGGTTATCCTGAACCAAGAAGATTCGGGCCTGTTGCGGAAAGGAGCGGAGGATATCGGCAAATAACTGACGCGGATAACAGGGCGTTCCTAACTGCCGCATGCGCCGCGTCCACACCTGGTAGAAGGCGCCGAGCAGATCTTCTCCCCCCTGCACCGTGGTGAGGCCGGCTTTTTCCCCACGGCGAATGCGATTGCGAATCTCGGGCCGTAGACGGTGCCACACCTCTTGCGGGTTCGCCGTCAAGGGCAAGTACATGCACACCTTGTCGCACGCCACGCGAAACTGCGGGGAAAGCGGCGCGGTGGCGCGCAGCTCGAGATAGCGGCACTGGCATTGGCGGGCCAGCTCCAGCGAGCGCTCCAGCAGCGCGGGCAGCGCCGCCGGGTGGCGGAGGACGGGGCCGCCATAGTTGCTGAAGGCCTGCGAGATCAGACGCGTTCCGAAAATCCGGCTGCGCACGAGCACCAAAGGCAGCACACCACAGATCCCGGCGCCATTCCGCGCGGCCAAATAGAAGGGCGTGTGGCCCAGAGTGCGCGCAATCATCGCGTTCCACTCCTGTAAATGGCAGAGCTCGGCGTCGGTCTGCGACCGGACGAAGGCATCGCATTCGGGTTCGTAGCTATCGAGTAGTTTTATCTCCATTATCCCCATTGTACCGCAGCGCCGGCGCGGGGGGATTTAGGAAAACACGCAAGCCGGAATCCGTACTTTGCCCAATAGGCACGCGTGGGCGGGCCGCCCTACAATGCTCAGCAACATAACGCTCTTGGACATAACGAGGAGGGTAGAGCCTTTTGCTATCTCAGACGGAGAGAAAAGACAGGGGTGGGTTTTGTGTTCGGTCTCGGGGCAGGGGAGACACCGGATGTGGGAAGGTGGCATGTCGGAGCAGAGCGGCACACGAAGAGGTAATAGGGAAGCTTGTTTCGGAGGAAGACGCCGTGCATAGTTGGGAGGGCAACAGAATGGACTGCGGCATGGGGGCAACTTTGTCTCGTCCACGGCAGGAGGCTCTGCGCGCCACGGGGGCCTTGGTTGTGGCGGTTCTGGCGGTCGGCCTGACCGGTTGCGGCGATGGCATGCGTCAGCCCACCGCCGAGCAGTTGGAGGCGTTTCAGGCGGCAGGCCCCATCACGCTGACCGTGGACATGGAGCGCATTCGGAAGGCCAAGCTCTCCACCGGACCTTACCGGGTCATTCCCGGGGATGTCCTGGAATTCACGATGCCGGCGCTCTTGCAGGCCGTGACGACCGCGAAGGTCCAGGCGGCGCAGACGCCCACGCGCCCGGACCAGCCCTACCTCACGCGGGTCGGCACCCACGGTGCCATCACCTTGCCCGCCGTGGGGGAATTGAAGGTGGAGGGGCATTGCCTGGCGGAAATCGAGGAAATGGTGATCGACGCCTACCGTCCGTACGCGGTCCTGCGCCCCTCGGTGTTCATTCGGGTGCCGGAATACATGACCTCCAAAGTCTACATCGCCGGCGCCGTCAAAAAGCCCGGCGTTTATACCCTGCGGGCGGACCAGATGACGCTGGTCTCGCTCCTGACGGTGGCGGACGGCATCACCGAGACGGGGGCTTCTCTCGTGCGGATCGTGCGCTCTGCGGAAGGGCAGGCGGTACCGACCGACACGGGGGCGGCGGCGGGTCTGTCGCTGTCCGGCCGGACCGACGGCACCGAGCAGGATCTGGTTCTGCCGGTGGTCGGAATGAATATCCCCTTCCGCGACGTGGCCCTGGAGGAAGGCGATACGGTCGTGGTGGAGCAGGGGCATGTGCCGCTCTTTTCCGTGCTGGGTCTGGTGAAGAACCCCGGCAATTTCCCCTACCCGCCCAGCGCCAGGTACAACATCACGCAGGCAATTGCCTACGCCGGAGGATTGGATCCCGTGGCCGATCCATATTATGCGACGATCTACCGTCTGGCGAGCGACGGCACCGTCGTGCGCGTGCCGTTCCGGATCATCGAACATAGCCAGTTCACCGAAGCCCTCAGCACGCCCATCCGGCCCGGCGACGTGATCGCCATCGAACAGACCCCGCGCACGCGGATGAACACCTTCATCCAGAACCTCGTCCGGATCAACACGGGCATCTACATCACGGGTAGTGAGCTCTGGGGCAGTCGGTAAAGATGGGAAGTACCTCAAGGGATGAGACGATCATGAATCACTTCTCCAAAGGCAAGGAAGCTGAGCCCCTTCTGGCGGCCGGCGTGATGGAACAGGCCGAAAGTTTCTCGGAAAGCATCCTCGAGGTGGTCTGGCATCACCGCTGGACGATGCTGCTGCTGACCGGTTTGGCTCTGGCGGCCGGCGGGCTCTACCTGCGGCAGGCTACGCCCTGGTACATGAGCACCTCGCGGATCTACGTGGAGCAGACCGGTCCCCAGGTCTTCGAGAGAGACACCGGCGGGACGATTACCCGCTGGGACAATTACCTTTACACCCAGGCCGAGCGGCTCCGGTCCACGGAGATTCTCTCGGCCGCCCTGCAGTCCCCGGCGCTGGCCGATCCGGCCCTCTTGGCCGGCGCGGGCAACCCGATCGTGGTGCTGCGCCGGCACCTTACGGTCGATGTTGGTAAGAAGGATGAGATCATTAACGTGTCCTTCATGTCGCCGGACCCCAACAAGGCGGCGCTGGTCGTCAACGAGATCGTGCAGACGTACATTGCGGACCACGAAGCGCACAATCGCAACACCGTCACGGGCGTGGTCAAGATCCTTCGGGAGGAGCGGGCCAAACGCGGAGACGAGTTGCTTGCCAAGCTGGGGAAGATGGTGGCGTTCAAACAGGGGAATGAAGGTCTGGCTTTTGGGACCGACCAGGACAGCAATATCATCGTGCGCCGGTTGGAACGTCTCTCGGAGGCCTTGACGGAGGCGCAGCTCGCGACGATCGAGAGCCGGTCCTTTCACGAAGCGGCCCGGAAAATGGCGAACGATCCGGCCGGTCTCCGGCAGCTCGCCCAAGTGCAGCGGGCCGGCACCGTCTATGTCCTGACCGAGGACGAGACGGTCGCCCTGCGGGCGGAGCTCAAGCGGGTGGAACGGGATCGGGCTGATTCGCTGCTGGAGTTGAAGGCGGATCATCCGGCCATCGCCGCGCTGAACGCCGAAGTGGAGCGGCTCAGGAAACAACTGGCGGAGAAGGACCAGGAATTCGCTGCGCGGTCAACTGGCGGTGGCCGAGCAGCACTATCTCACCGCACAGGAAAAGGAAGAGGAACTGCAAAAGCACTTCGAAGCGCAGCGACAAGAGGCGATTCGGCTGAACGATCAGCTCTCCCAATTCACCATCCTGCAATCCGATTATGAGCAGACCAAGAAGTTGTGCGACCTGTTGGATAACAGTATTCAAAGACTCGACGTGACGACGGAAGTGGGCACCCTGAACATCGGCATTCTCGATGCCGCCGAGCCACCGCTGCAGCCGGCCCAGCCGGACAAGGCAAAAGTCATGGGGCTGGCCTTGTTTGTCGGGCTGCTCTCCGGCACGGGGTTGTCGCTCGTGCGGCAATGGAAGGACCAACGGCTGCGCTCGGCGTGGGAGATCTCCTCGCTGCTGGGTCTGCCGGTGCTGGGGGCGGTCCCCGCGATGAGCGCGCCGAAGCAAACGCCGGCCATTCGCGGGCAGAAGGTTCGCATCAGTCCGGAGTCCCGGGAGGCGGAGGCCTTTCGCATGGTCCGGACCGGCTTGTTCTTCGGGACTCCCAAAGACCAGGCCAAGACCGTCCTGGTCACCTCGCCGACCGTGGGCGAAGGCAAGAGCACGATCCTGGCCAATCTCGGCATTGCGATCGCCCAGGCGGGACAGAAGGTGCTGATCGTGGACGCCGACTTCCGCGAACCCATGCAGCACCGCATCTTCAATCTCGACCGCAGCGCCAAAGGGCTCAGCGCCGTGCTCGCCGGCACCATGACTCTGGAAGACGCCATTGAGCGTACGGGCATGGAGAAGCTGAGCCTTTTGACCTGCGGCCCGGAGGTGCCGAACCCGTCGGAACTGCTGCAACGTGACAGTTTCGCCCGTGTGGTGGGAGACCTGGGGGACCGCTATGACCGGGTCCTGATCGATTCGCCGCCGGTCCTGGCGGTGACGGATGCGCTGATTCTCTCGGCTTTGTCCGACGTGACCCTCCTGGTCCTGCGCGCCGAGTATTCGACCCGCCCCGTCAGCGTGCAGGCCCTGGAAAGCCTGGCCAATGTGGGGGCGAAGGTGCTGGGCGTCGTGCTCAACGATGTGCCGCAGCGCGGCAATGGCTATGGTTACCACGGAGACCACGCGGGTCTCTTCTTCCACGGCGCCAGGCGCAACGGCTCGCGCCGAGCCCCGAAGAGTCAGCCCCCCGAGGCGATTCCCGATTTCCTGCAGGGGGGAACTGCCGCTCTGGAGGAAGGGACCCGTCCATGAAGCTATGGCGAGCCCATGAATCCGCGCCGCCTCCGTCCGGGGCTCCTCCGGCTCACGGTCGACCGGAAGAGGCGAGGGGACGGAGAATCCGGTAGAGGTCCCTCTCCGGCCAGATTCAGGCTGGGGATCGAATCCCCGGCTGGTGGACCGCGCGAGAATAACAGAGGAAGTCGACGACCGCTCTGCGATGAGCGGTCCGAAGCCGGTACAGGGCGCTGATGCCGCTCGTCGGCAAGAAGCAACCGAGACAGGCGCCGCAAGACGCCGGAGAACGCCGTCGGTGGACACCGACGGGGACGGAGTCTGCGCCGCAAGGAGCCTGGCGCTGCTCCGATCCGAAGAAGAACGGAGGAGATCAGGAATGATCCTCTCGATAAACCCGTTTTTGGAAACCTATCTCGGTTCCGCCCTGGGGGCCATTCTGATCACGCCGATCATCATCCGGCTGGCCCACCGCCTTGGCGCCGTGGATCGGCCCGGCGTTCGGACGGTCCATGAGCGGCCGGTACCGCGGCTCGGTGGGGTGGCCGTTTTCCTCGCGACGATGGGCTCGGTTGGGGCCGCGGTCCTCTGGAACAATCCCCTCCGGGCCGAGTTGCAAGCCGACCGGCCACGACTGCTGGTCCTGCTCACGGCCGCGGCCGCGATCTTTCTGATCGGTCTCGTGGACGATCTGAAGGGCCTGCCCGCGCGGGTCAAGTTCCTCGGGGAGTTGCTGGCCGCCGGGGCCTTGTGCGCCGCCGGCATCCAGGTCCGGTCGATCGGTTCTCCGGACGGTTTCGGGCTGGTCCTGGGCGGTTGGGGCTGTCTCTTCACCCTATTCTGGATTGTCGGAATCACCAATGCCGTAAACCTCTGCGACGGCCTGGACGGCCTGGCGGCGGGAGTGTCGGCCCTCACGTGCGCCGTCCTGGCGGTTGGGGCCGGCCACAGCGGAGACGGAGAGGTCGGGGTCCTGATGCTGGCTTTGCTGGGAAGTCTCTCGGGCTTCCTGGTCTTCAATTTCTACCCGGCGCAGGATCTTCCTGGGCGATTGCGGCAGCCTCTTTCTGGGTTTCCTGATCGCGGCCACCAGCGTGCTGTACGTCGCGCGCTCCGGCGCCTGGGCCGGACTGGCGCTGCCCGCGCTGACGCTGGGAATCCCCATTTTCGATACCTTGTTCTCCATGCTGCGGCGGTTCCTGGACCGGCGCTCGATGTTTGCTCCCGACCGCAGCCACTTCCATCACCGCCTGCTGGACCTGGGCCTGCCGCACCGCAGCGCTGTCCTGCTGATCTATGCCGCCACCGGCCTGGCGGCCGGAATGGGCTTGCTCATGCTCCGTAGCGGGCCGCGCGAATCTTTGCTCCTTTGCGGCGGCACACTGCTGCTGATCGTGTTGCTGTTCCGTGCCGTGGGAGCCATCCGCCTGCGCGAAACGCTGGTCCGCCTCCAGCATCGCCACGCCCACGCCCGCCAGGAGCGCGAAGATCAGAGGACGTTCGAACACCTGCAACTGCGCTTCCGGCAGGTGCGGGATACGGGGCAATGGTGGCAGGCGATCTGCGAAGCCGCCCGGCATATGGACTTCGCCTGGGTTTCCCTGAAGACCATGTATCCCGACGGGCGGACCGAAGAGGAGTCGTGGCAGTCTTCCCCGGAAGAACGTGACGCGTCCCAACTGGTCACCGTCCTGCTTCCGATGCGTGGCCACGGGGGGTCCGTCTCCCGGCGGTTCGAGATCGCCATCCACCTCAACGGCTCCCTCGAGGTGGCCAACCGCAGGGCTACTCTCTTCGGACGATTGCTGGACGAGCGCGTGGCCGTCCTGGAAGCCAAACAATAGCCCGGGAGTGGCATTCCTTTTTCCTTGGTGCGCCGTATGAAGAGAATCTCGCTCATTTTCGGTACGCGGCCCGAGGCCATCAAGCTGTGTCCCTTGGTCTTGGAGCTTCGGAAGTATCCCGAATTCCAGCCGCACGTGTGCATCACCGCGCAGCATCGGCAGATGCTCGATCAGGTGCTGGAAGTGTTTGACGTCACGCCGGATCGCGATTTGAACCTGATGCGGCCGGACCAGACCCTGGCCGGGCTCACCGCCCAGGCGGTGCGCGAGGTGGATGGCTATCTGGCGGATTATGCTCCTGACATCGTGTTGGTGCAGGGCGATACGACGACCTCCTTTTGCGCGGCGCTGGCGGCCTTCTACCGGCGGATTCCCGTCGGTCATGTGGAGGCCGGCCTGCGCACGGGGAACAAGTTCGCCCCGTTTCCGGAAGAAATCAACCGGGCGATGACCAGCCGGATCGCGGACCTGCACTTTGCCCCCACGCCGGGCGCAAAACGGAACCTCCTGCGGGAAGGAATTCCGGAGGAGCGTGTCTTCGTCACGGGCAACACCGGGATCGATGCCCTGCAGATCGCCGTGGCGCGGGTGCGCCACCAACGTCCGGCGCTTCCCGGCTTGCCTCCCGGTTTCCTGGAGGACGACAGCCATCAGCCCGTGGTCCTCATCACCGGTCATCGGCGGGAGAACTTCGGCGCGGGTTTCGCCGGCATCTGCGGGGCGATCTCCGATTTGTCCGAGTGTTTTCGTCACGTGGCGTTCGTCTACCCCGTGCACCTGAACCCCAACGTCCGCAGGCCGGTTTTCGACCTGCTCTCCGGGCGAGCCAATGTCCACCTGATCGAGCCGCTGGACTACTTGTCGTTTGTGGCCCTGATGAACCGCAGCACGCTGATCCTGACGGACTCGGGGGGTGTGCAGGAGGAGGCGCCGGGGCTGGGCAAACCCGTTCTCGTCCTACGGGACACCACGGAGCGGCCCGAGGCGGTGGAGGCCGGCACCGCGGGTGGTGGGGACGGATCGGGCGCAAATCACCGCCCAGGTGACCGCTCTTCTCACCGATCGCGCGGCCTACGCCGCGATGGCCAAGGCCGTGAACCCTTACGGAGACGGCACCGCCTGCCGCCGAATCGCCGCGGTTTTGCGGGAGTAATGGTGCTCTGCCTGTCGCCTCGGCAAACGATCTCTAGGTGGTGTCCCGCGATTTGCAGGCCGATCCTGGCCCGGCTCGAAGCCTCGGAGGCCGGCTACCGGGTCGCCCGGGCACCTTTTGGTCGTTCACGGGCGCGGTGATCTCGCGCGGGCTGATGTTCGTCGCGTCCATCCTGGTCGCGCGGATCCTGGGCAAGACGAGCTACGGTGAATTAGGGATGATCGCAATCCACCGTCGGCATGTTTGGCGTCTTCGCCGGATTCAGCCTTGGCCTCACCGCGACCAAGCACGTGGCCGAGTTTCGCCAGACCGATCCGGAGCGGGCCGGGCGGATCATCGCGCTGTCCGGTCTGGTGGCCCTGATCACGGGAGGGCTGATGTCTCTCGGCCTGTTTGCTCTGGCCCCGTGGCTGGCCGTGCACACGATCAATGCGCCCCATCTGTCCGGCGCACTGCGCCTCGCGGCGTTGATGCTCTTCATCAGTGCGCTCAATGGGGCCCAGACGGGTGCTCTGGCGGGTTTTGAGGCCTTCAAGACCATCGCCCAGGTGAACCTGCTCGTCGGGTTAATCTCTTTTCCTGTTCTGTTGGGCGGAGCGTATTTCGGCGGGACGATCGGATCGATCTGGGCGCTGACGATCAATCTGGCGGTCAATTGGCTGGTGAATCACTGGGTCCTCCGGCGGGAGGCATCCCGCTATGGGATCGCCTATGGCTGGCGGAACTGCCGGCAGGAATGGCCCGTGCTGTGGTCGTTCGGCCTGCCGGCCGCCTTGAGCAGCATGGCGGTGGGTCCCGTCGATTGGGCGTGCAATGCCTTGTTGGTCAACCGGCCGAACGGTTATCAGGAGATGGGCATCTACAGCGCCGCCAGTCAGTGGTACACCATGCTGCTGTTTCTGCCGGGCATCCTGGGCGGCGTCGTGTTGCCGGTGCTTTCGGAACGGTTGGGCTGTCACGATCTGGCGCTGTCGGCGAAGACGCTGCGTCTGGCCATCAAGCTCAACGCCCTGTTCGTCCTGCCGCCAGCCTTGGTGGCCGGCGTTGTCAGTCCCTACATCATGCGGCTGTATGGGGAAGGTTTTGCCGGCGGCTGGCCGACGCTGGTGGTGGTCTTGCTGACCGCGAGCCTGTTTTCGGTCCAAGCGCCGGTGGCACAGATCATCGCCGCCAGCGGGCGGATGTGGACGGGACTCCTGATGAATATAGGCTGGGGCGTGGTCTTCTTCCTGGGGACCCTCCTGCTGCTGGACCGCGGCTCCCTCGGCGTGGCGGCCGCCCGGGCCCTGGGGTATGTCGCGCATTCCACTTGGACGTTTGGTTTCGCCTGGCTGGTGGTCCTGAGCCCGGCGGGGCTCGAAATGAACCGAAACTCTTAGGGGGGTATCGTGAGAGCCGCCATTCTCTACAATCAGTTTCTCGATCACGAGGGCAAGGAACAACGCATCGGCGGGGTGGAAACCTATCTCCTGAACTTGGCCCGGCTGTGTCGTGAGACCGGGCGGGAGACCACCGTCTACCAATGGTCTCGTCGGCCCTTCGAGAGATCCGTGGACGGCGTGCAGGTCAAGGGCGTGCCCGTGTGCCATCTGGGGCACAAGAAACGCAACCGGGCCCTGTTCCGGCAGGTAGTCCAGGAAATCGATCCGGGCCAAGATCTGCTCATCTTCGGGGCGGACCATGTGAGCGTCCCGACGAAGTACCCGCGATGCATCTCCATTCAGCATGGGATCGGTTGGGATCTGCCGGCACGGTACATGATGGCGCGCCCCATCGCCCGGTGCGCGTGGGCGGCCCGCCTCCAGAAGTGGCGTTCCATTCAACATGCCAAACGGTATTTTGAGAACTGCCGGAACACGGTGTGCGTGGACTACAATTTTCTGAATTGGTATCGCACGACGGTGATCCGGGAGCCCGAAGAACACCGCATTTGGGTGATTCCCAATTTCGCGTCGATCGCGTCGGCGGAACAATGGCGCGGGCGACGGTACGAGCAGGAACCGGTGCGGGTCCTCTTGCGCGACGTTTTGTCGAGTTCCGAGGGACCCGCCTCATGGCCGAGGTGGCGGCGCGGTTGCTGGTTCAGCACCAGACCATCACTTTCACCTTCGCCGGGGAAGGACCGGATGAATCCTGGCTCCGGGCGAAGTTCGCGGCGGAGGGGCGGGTGGCATTCACGAAATATCGTGCCGATGAGACGTTGCACATCCATCTGGGACATGACGTTGCCGTGGTGCCCTCGGTGGCGTCGGAAGGGACCTCCCTGGCCGTGGCGGAAGCGATGGCCGCCGGATGTGCCGTGGTGGCGACCGCCGTGGGAGGCATCACCAATATGATCATCCATCGATACAACGGCCTGCTGGTCGTGCCCAACGCCCGCTCGTTGTACGAAGGGATCGCGGCCACTCTCCAAGGCCCGGACTTCCGCCGGCAGCTTGGGACGGCCGCCTTCGCCACCGCGTCGGCCGCGTTCAACTTGGAGCGATGGAAGCAGCAATGGAGGCAAGTTCTGGAAGAGACGGCCCAGGCGTGAGGCCTTCCTCCGGTCGAACTGACCTGCCCGGGTGTCGCCTCCTGGGATTCTTTGCGAGAGATGCCACCATGGAAACGATAGCGGTTTACCCCCGAAATCCCCTGGCCCCCGGTCTTCCGCGCGTGCGTTCCTACGGCCGGCGTGGCAGCCGCCTGCGGTCCATCCTCTATCCGCCGCCCTCCCCCCGGCGGCAATCCGGTTTGGAGCGGCGTCTGGCCGTGTGGTTCCTCCTGACGCTGGTGTGGGGGACCGCCGCCACCGCCTTCGGATTTCCGGCCCTCCCGCTGGTCGGCAAACAATTCGCCGGGATCGTATGGGTCGCGCAAGCCACGCTGGGCACCCTCGCCCTGGCTTTCTCCACCAGAAAAAAGATCACCTTTCCCTTCATCGTATGGCTGCCGTGGTTGATGTGGGTCATCCTGCGCTGCGATTTCTCGTACTCCATCTCCGTGCAAAGGACGGCGATGCTCTGGCGGCGCCCCTCGTGGGGCTCTGCGCCTCGGCCGTCATCGCGAGCGAGCAGGAGCTGGCCTGGATGCTGCGCAGCATACGCGTCATCGTCTTGCTCATTCTCGTCCTGTTCAGCGTAACGTCGCTGCACTTTCTGCCGCCGGGCGTCGGTTTCTTCGGATCGTCGTACATCACGCTGTGCCTGATGGCCGCGGTCTTGGCCCCGCATGTGATGACCGGCCAGCGCCGCGACACGGTCCTGTGGCTCTGTTGTGTGGGCATGTGCGCCTGGTCGGCGTTTCGCGGGACCATTGGCACGTGCATCATGACGCTCCCCTTGACGCCGGCACGGGTATCCCTGAACAAGCGGCTGGCGGCCCTCCTCTGCATGGGCGTCCTGGGGCTCGCGGTATTCGCCGTGCCCCAGGTGCGACAGAAGATGCTGCGCAACTCGGGGCATGACAAACTCCGCGAGTTGGCGTGGAATCCCGGAGACACGTATTCGTCGGGACGATTCTTCATGTGGGAGCTGTACCTTCAGGAAGCCTGGAACCGGCCGCTGATTGGGCACGGTGGCAGCTCGTCCTATACCTTCGGCATGAAGGCCAACGAGTGGGACCACCCGCACAACGAGCTCATCCGCGTCTTCTTCGATTATGGCGTCGTCGGGCTCGTCCTATTGGGGATTCCTTTTCTCTACACGTTCCGGTTCGCGCTGCGCTGGACGCGACACGCCCCTTCCGCCTTTCTTCGCGATGCTTGGGCGAGCGCCTGCGGCGGATTCATCGCGATGGCCCAGTTGGGGCTCACGGACAATGTGATTCTGTACCTCTCCTTTTTTGGTTGCCTCTTGTTCGGATTGATCGGCGGAGCGTGCGGCGCCTCGGCCCGCGACGACGATCTCCGGCCTCCGGCGGGACACAGGCGCCTTCCATGGCTCAGGACCCATCTGTCAGCGTCATAATTCCCCTTTACAACAAAGCCGCCTTCATCGGCCGAGCCCTCCGCTCCGTCCTGCGCAGTCCGTCCAGGCCTTCGAGATCGTGGTGGTGGACGACGGCTCCACCGATGGCGGGCCCGGGATCGTGGCCGAGGTCCAGGATCCGCGCCTGCGCGTTTTTCGGCAGCCCAACCAGGGCGTATCGGCGGCGCGGAACCGGGGAATTGTGCAGGCACAGGCCAACCTGGTGGCGTTCCTCGACGCGGACGATGAATGGACGGCGACCTTCCTGGAGACGATCTTGCACCTGCGCGTGCGCTTCCCGGAGGCGAAGGTCTTCGGGACCAGCTACGTCTACGCGTACGAGGATGGGCACTGGCGGCTGCCGCGTCTCCGTGCGCCGGCGGACGAACGGTGGGAAGGGATTCTGGGCGACTATTTCCGGGTGGCCGCGACCTCCGACCCGCCGCTGTGGTCTTCGGCGGTAGCCGCCACGAAAGCCGCATTGCAGAGTATTCATGGCTTTCCGGAAGGGGTTGCTTCGGGGGAAGACTTGCTGACGTGGGCCAGGCTCGCAGCCCGTTATCCCGTCGCCTATTCGATGCAACGACTGAGTCTCTATCACATGCAGGAAGATGGCATTCCGTCGATGCTGGCGCGATGGCCCGACCCGCGCGATGTGGTCGGAACGGAACTCCGGAAGTTGCTGGCCGGGGTAGAGCCGGCGCGATGCAAGTGGCTGCGCCGGTACATCGGCCTGTGGGACAAGATGCGGGCCTCCACTCTGCTCCAGCACGGGGATACGCGGGCGGCTTTGAGACGGAGCGCGGCAGCGATGTGGCGTCGCCCTCTGGATTGGAAGCTCGCTATCTACGTCCTGCTCGGCCTGCTCCCCGCGCGGTTGGCCCAGCCGGCCTTTGTCCGGGTGCTGTGTGCCACGGAAGGCCGCCGGCGGCGACAAGACAGCCGCCGGTCGAGGTCGGGGCCGGTGGCGGCAGAGGCCCCCGGGCCGGAGGGCGGCTGATGAAAGTGTGCATCATCCACAACGCGTACGGTGCCTTCAGCGGCGAAGAGCACTTCGTGGTCAAGCAGGCACAAATCCTCCGGGAGAAGGGGCACCAGGTGATTCCTTTCGAGCGCGGCAGCGCCGAAATCGGCCACCGGCGGCTCGGCAAGGCCCGGGCGTTCTTCAGTGGGATCTACAGTCTGCAATCCCGGCGGCACCATGCGCCGCTTGCTCCGGGAAACCGGGCCGGACATCGTCCACATCCATAATCTGTATCCGCTCATCTCGCCGTCTATCCTCGGGGTGTGCCGGCGGATGGGCGTCCCCGTGGTCATGACCGTGCACAACTATCGCCTGATCTGCCCCACCGGTCTATTCATGGTGAAAGGCAGGGTGTGTCAGCGCTGCATGGGCGGACGCGAGTTCTGGTGCGCCCTGCGCAATTGCACGGGGGGCTGGGCCAAGAGCGTGGGCTACGCGGCCAGAAATTTTGCCGCCCGCAGGTGGAAGCTGTATCGGCGGAGTGTCGTACGTTACATGGTGCTGACCGACTTCCAGCGGCAACAGCTTGTCCAAGAAGGATTTCCTGCCGAGCGCATCGAGGTCATTCCCAACATGGTTGATGCCGCAGACACCGTGCCTGCCTCGGCCCTGGGCTCCTACGTGGGCTACGTGGGGAGGATCAGCCCGGAGAAGGACCTTCCCACCTTGATGAAGGCGGCCCGGACGTGGGCGGACATCCCGTTCAAGGCGGCCGGATCTTACGAAGGGGCGGCAGATGTCGTGCGTCAGCGTCCGAGCAACTTCGATTTTCTCGGCCATCTGCGCCAGGACCGGTTGGCCGCGTTTTACGCCGACAGCCGTATCGTGGTTCTGTGCAGCGTGTGGTATGAGGGCTTCCCAACGACCATCCTCGAGGCGATGGTCATGGGAAGACCCGTCGTGTGCTCGCGGATCGGCGGGCTGCCGGAGATCGTGGAGGACGGTGTAACCGGACTGTTGTTCCGGCCCGGCGATGCGCAGGATCTGGCCGCCAAGATCCGGCATCTGTGGGATCGTCCGGACGCCTGTCGGGCGCTGGGGCAAGCGGGGCGGGAGAAAGTCCTGCGCGAGTACTCGCTGCAGAGATACTACGATCGATTGATGGCGGCTTATGAAAGGGCGTTGGCCGCAGGACCGCGAAGGGGGTCCGAAGGCTGACGGCTCGTTCGGTGCCGGCGCCACGAACCGCGCCGGCGAGTCTGACGCAAAAAAATTTCGGGGCACGCAATAATAAGAGGATAGGAGAGCACGCCGGAGCGACAACAAAACTGACAGTAGCCTCCCAACTTGTTCAAGTTTTACGGCGGCGATGGCCGACGATGCACCACAGACACAAATTGGGGATGTGTTGCTCGTCGCAAGTAATTAGTCATTGCAGCCAATTGTTATGTTCTACAGAGTGAGGCATTGTTACGGCAGCCTCACGAACTTCAAGACTGTCAAGTTGTGGAGGCAAAAACTGTCATGGTATTGCAGCAACCGGCTCACACATGCGGCTTCGCGAAAGTACTGGCAAGATGTTTGGGATGGCTCGCCGTCCTCTCGCCCCTGTTGGGCGGGGCGGGTTCGGCGTCGGCCGTCACCTACTACGTGGATGTGGCAGGCGTGGGGGGAACACCCTCCGACTCCAATCCCGGCACGATCACCCAGCCCTTCCTGACGATCCAAAAGGCGCAGACGGTGATTCGCAACGCCGGCGCCAAGGGGGCGACGGTGTACCTGCGGGGCGGAACGTACTTCCTGGCGGCGCCCCTGCAATTCGGCTCGACCGATTCCGGCGCGGCCGGCTCTCCCAATATGTGGAGCGCTTACCCCGGCGAGCAGGTGGTGGTTAGCAGCGGGAAGAAGATCACCTCCACCTGGCAGGTATCCAGCGGGAACGTCTACGTGACGAACGTGGGCACCCTGCGCTTCAATTCACTGTTCGTGGACGGCCAGCGGGCGATCCGGTCCCGGCTCCCGAACACGGGGTATTTCAATGTGGCCAGCGTCAACGGCGGCACGACCTCTTTCGGCTTCAGCGGCACGAATATCAATCCGAGCTGGTACGACCTGACGAACGTCGAGGTCGTGTATTTGCACACGTGGACGACCCCCCGTATGCGCATTGCCAGCGTCAGCGGCAGCACGGTAACGTTCCAGTCGCCGGCGTCCTTTGCCTTCACCGCGACGAGCCGCTATTACGTCGAGAACGTGCGCGAAGGGCTGACCCAGCCCGGGGCATGGTACCTGGACCGGAACACCGGCAATCTATATTACTACCCCATCGGGGGCAAGAACCCGGGCACGTCCGAGATCATCGCGCCCGCCATTGGCACAGCGCCCTCGGCGGACACCGGGCAAATCCTGAACGCCAACGGCGCGAGCTACGTCACATGGCAGGGGATTACGTTCTCCCATGCGGACTGGTATCTGCCGGCGGTCGGGTACGCAGGATCGCAGTCTGCCATCAATCTCGAAGGGTGCGAGGGGGGCAGTGGGAATCCTGCCTGGTACGGCGTCGGCCCGGGCTTGGCCGTGGCGGGCGGCAGCAACCTCGCGTTCCAAAACTGCACGATCAGCCATGTGGGAGGAACCGCCCTCACGGCGATGACGACCCATTTGACCTTGGCCAACGGCACGATCACCGACATCGGCGCCGACGGCCTCAAGCTGGGCGGGACGGGCGCGGGCGATTCGCGGGCCTCGCTGGAAGGGGGCGGCCACACCATAACAGGCAACACCATCCATGATATCGGCGTGGTCTTCCCCGAAGGCACCGGCATCTTTGCGTTGATCACCGGCAACAACACGATCACCCACAACCTGATCTACAACGTGCCCTCGGCCGGAATCTCTGTGGGATGGAATTTCACCAGCGCGGCTACGGCCTGCAAGAATAACCTGATCGCGCAGAACGAGCTCTACCAGGTGCAGCAAGCTCTGAGCGATACCGCGGCCGTCTATCTCTTGGGCAGCCAACCCGGCACCGTCGTGCAAAACAACAAGATTCACGATCTGCCCTCCTTGGTGTACGGGTCGTTCACCGGCACCGGCGGCATCGGTATGTACCTCGACCAGGGCAGCGATAGCATCACGCTCCAGAACAACTGGGTGTATCGCACCACAGCGTCGTTCCTGCTCCACATGTGTCAGAACAACACACTGCAGAACAACGTCTTCGTGGATCCCAGCAGCACCTTCTTCACCTACAACCAGGGCAGCGGCAACCAGTTGCGCACAACATCGTCTACAAGGCAGGAGCGGCGAGCCTCTACGGGGGCAGCCTGAACATCAGTTCCTCCGACTACAATTTGTTTTACGATTCGACGAAATGGAGCTCAGGCAGCAACTTGAACACGTGGAAATCCTCCACGGGTTTTGAGGCCCATTCGCAGGCGGCCAATCCGCAGTTCGCGGGCTATGCCACCGACAATTTCGCGGTACAAGCGGCTTCGCCCGCCCTGAGCTTGGGCTTCCAGCAGATCGACATGAGCGGCGTCGGTCCGGGCACGACCTCGCATACGATCACCGCCTCGGCCGGCACCGGCGGCAGCATCTCCCCGAGCGGGGCGGTCACGGTCGCCAACAACGGCTCTCAGACCTTCACCATCACGGCCAACACCGGCTATTCCATCGCCGGGGTCACCGTCGATGGCACCTCGGTGGGCGCCGTCTCAACCTACACCTTGTCGAACGTCACCGGCGACCACACGATCAGCGCCACCTTCACGCAAAATGGTTACACGCTCACGATCAACGCCGTGAACGGTTCCGTGGCCAAGACGCCGAATCAGACTACCTACGCCTCGGGGACCGTGGTCACGCTCCAGGCGACGCCCAACAGCGGCTATAGCTTCTCCAGTTGGTCGGGCGATGCTACGGGGACGACCAATCCCACGACCATCACGATGAACGGCAATAGGTCGGTCACGGCCAACTTCACGGCCAACCCGGTTACCTATACTCTCACGATCAGTGCCGTAAACGGCACGGTCACGGCCACGCCCAGCAAGGCCAGTTATTCCTCCGGCGACGTGGTCACGCTCCAAGCCGTGCCCAACACCGGCTATAGCTTCTCCAGTTGGTCGGGCGACACCACGGGGACGACGAACCCCACGACCATCACGATCAACGGGAACAAGTCGGTCACGGCAGACTTCACGGCCAACACTTATACCCTCACGATGAGTGCCGTGAACGGCTCCGTAACGGCCACGCCGAGCAAGACCGCGTATTCCTATGGGGATGTGGTTACGCTTCAGGCCGTACCGAATACCGGCTACACCTTCGGGAGTTGGTCGGGCGCGGTTACGGGCACAGCCAATCCGACGACCATCACGATGAACGCCAATAAGTCGGTCACGGCGAACTTCACGGTCAACACGTATAGCCTCACAATCAGTGCCGTGAACGGCTCCGTAACGGCCACGCCGAGCAAGACCAGCTATTCCTATGGGGATGTGGTCACGCTTCAGGCCGTACCGAACACCGGTTATACCTTCGGGAGTTGGTCGGGCGCGGTTACGGGCACAGCCAATCCGACGACGATCACGATGAACGCCAACAAGTCGGTCACGGCTAATTTCACCGCCAACACCTATACGCTCACGATCACGGCGGTGAACGGCACCGTGACGGCTACGCCAAGCAAGACCGCGTATGCCTCTGGTGACGTGGTCACGCTTCAGGCGACGCCCAACACCGGCTACACCTTCTCGGGCTGGTCGGGCGATGCTACGGGCACGGCCAATCCGACGACGATCACGATGAACGGCAACAAGTCGGTCACGGCGAACTTTACGGCCGGTACCTACACGCTCACGCTCACGGCTGTGAACGGTACGGTGACGGCCACGCCGAGCAAGACCAGCTACGCCTCTGGCGATGTGGTCACCCTCCAGGCGACGCCCAACACCGGCTATACCTTCTCCAGTTGGTCGGGCGATGCTTCGGGCACAGGCAATCCGACCACGATTACGATGAACGGCAACAAGTCGGTCACGGCGAGCTTCACGGCCGGTACCTACACCCTCACGATCACGGCCGTGAACGGCTCCGTCACGAAGACGCCGAGCAAGACCGCGTATGCCTACGGCGATGTGGTCACGCTCCAGGCGACGCCGAACACGGGCTACACCTTCTCGGGTTGGTCGGGCGATGCCACGGGCACGACGAACCCCACGACCATCACGATGAATGCCAATAAATCGGTCACCGCGAGCTTCACGACCAACCCGGCGCCCGCGGGCACGTATTACGTGTCGGCTACGGGGTCCGACTCCAATCCCGGCACGATCACCCAACCCTTCTTGACGATCCAGAAGGCGCAGACGGCGATTCGCGCGGCCCGGGCGAAGGGCGTTACGGTATACCTACGCGGCGGAACCTACTTCCTGGCGGCGCCTCTGCAATTCGGCTCGACCGATTCCGGCGGGGCTGGCTCTCCCAATGTGTGGAGCGCTTACCCCGGCGAGCAGGTGGTGGTCAGCAGCGGGCGGAAAATCGCCTCGGCCTGGCGGGTGTCCAGCGGGAACGTCTACGTGACGAACGTGGGCACCACGCGCTTCAATTCGCTGTTCGTGGACGGCCGGCGGGCGATTCGGTCCCGGCTCCCGAACACGGGGTATTTCAATGTGGCCAGCGTCAACGGCGGCACGACCTCCTTCGGCTTCAGCGGCACGAATATCAATCCGAGCTGGTACGATCTGAAGAACGTCGAGGTCGTGTATCTGCACACGTGGACGACCCCCCGGCTCCGCATTGCCAGCGTCAGCGGCAGCACGGTAACGTTCCAGACGCCGGCGGCTTATCCCTTCACTGCGACGAGCCGCTATTACGTCGAGAACGTGCGCGAAGGGCTGACCCAGCCCGGGGCATGGTACCTGGACCGGAACAATGGCAATCTGTACTACTACCCCATCGGGGGCAAGAATCCGGGCACATCCGAGATCATCGCGCCGGCCTCTGGCACAGCGCCCTCGGCGGACACCGGGCAAATCCTGAACGCCAACGGCGCGAGCTACGTCACGTGGCAAGGGATTACGTTCTCCCACGCGGACTGGTATCTGCCGGCGGTCGGATACGCGGGGTCGCAGTTCGCCTCCAACCTCGAAGGGTGCGAGGGGGGCAGTGGGAATCCTGCCTGGTACGGCGTCGGCCCAGGCCTGGCCGTGGCGGGCGGCAGCAATCTCACGCTCCAAAACTGCACGATCAGCCATGTGGGAGGAACCGCCCTCACGGCGATGACGACCCATTTGACCTTGGCCAACGGCACGATCACCGACATCGGCGCCGACGGCCTCAAGCTGGGCGGGACGGGCGCGGGCGATTCGCGGGCCTCGCTGGAAGGGGGCGGCCACACCATAACAGGCAACACCATCCATGATATCGGCGTGGTCTTCCCCGAAGGCACCGGCATCTTTGCGTTGATCACCGGCAACAACACGATCACCCACAACCTGATCTACAACGTGCCCTCGGCCGGGATCGCTGTGGGATGGGATTTCTCGGGCGCGGCTACGGCCTGCAAGAACAACCTGATCGCGCAGAATGAGTTCTACCAAGTGCAGCAAGCTCTGAGCGATACCGCGGCCGTCTATCTCTTGGGCAGCCAACCCGGCACCGTCGTGCAAAACAACAAGATTCACGATCTACCCTCCTTGGTGTACGGGTCGTTCACCGGCACCGGCGGCATCGGCATGTACATCGACGAAGGCGGCAGCAGCATCACGCTCCAGAACAACTGGGTGTATCGAGTCACCTGGGCGTTCCTGCTCCACATGTGTCAGAACAACACACTGCAGAACAACGTGTTCGTCGATCCCAGCAGCACCTTCTTCACCTACAACCAGGGCAGCGGCAACCGGTTGGCGCACAACATCGTCTATAAAACGGGAGGCGTAAGCCTCTTCGGCGGGGCCAGCTTGAACATCGGCTCTTCCGATTACAACTTGTTCTACGATCCGACGAAATGGAGCTCGGGCAGCAATTTGACCGTGTGGAAGTCCAGCACGGGTTTTGAGGCCCATTCGCAGGCGGCCAATCCGCAGTTCGTGGGCTATGCCAGCGACAATTTCGCGCTGTCCTCGACTTCGCCGGCCCTGAGCCTGGGCTTCCAGCAGATCAATATGAGCGGCGTCGGTCCGATCGCGAGCACGCAGACGATCGCCGCCTCAACCGGCGCCGACGGCAGCATCTCCGCGAACGGGGCGGCCACGATGGCCAAAGGTGGTTCTCAGACGCTCACCACCACCAGCACCACCAGCGGCTCCTCTATAGCCGGCGTCGCCGTCAATGGTTCCGTAACGGCCACATCCAGCAAGGCCGGTTCTTCCGCCGGCGACATGGGGACGCTCCCAGCGACGCCCAACACCGGCTCCAACCTCTCGGGTTGGTCGGGCGACGCTCCGGGCACAGCCAATCCCACCACGATGAACGGCAACCAGTCGGCCACGGCGAACTCCGCCACGGCAGGCGATACCCAACCGCCGGCAGTGAACAACTGCCTCCCGGCGCCGGATTCCATTCAGGCCCCGCCGGACACGTTGGTGATCCTGCATCTCACCGATGCCGGCAGGGCGTGGACGCGACTTCCGTAGCGATTAGCGTCAATGGGACTCTCGTCTACACGGGCGATGTGGCCTCCTATACCAGCGCCCAGGGCGTCTGCTTCCGGTCCGGCACGAAGGCGGACTACACCTACACGTATCAGCGGCGTGCGACCTACGGCTACGGCCGCAAGGTTACGGTGACGGTGGATGCCCGCGACGTGGCCGGCAACACGATGCCCGAGCAGACGTACTCGTTCAGCACGGAGATGTACGCCTTCGGCACCAGCGAACGCGTCTCGACCGATCAGACGACTCTCGCCCAAGGCCAACCGGCGAGCGTGAGTGACGGCCAGGGCAATCTCTGGGTGCGTCTGGCAGGCGGGCCCCGTCGGACGCCGCCAGATCTATGCGGCTCGCTACACACCCGACGCCGATACGTACAACCGGAGCGTGCAGGTCAGCCGCAGCACCGGCGATCACTGCAATCCGGCTATCGCGATCGACGGCACGGGAACGGTGTATGTGGTCTGGCAGGAAAACGCGAGTGGCAAGTGGGATATCTACATGGCGACGTTGAGCAACTGGAACACGTCGTCACTGCGTCGCGTGCCGGACAGCACGAGCGGCGCAACGGTGACGATGAATCGGACCAATCCGGCGATTGCGGTCAGCCGGCAGTCCTCGGGTCTCGGCGCGATCGTCTGGCAGGACGATCGCGCGGGCAACCAGGACATCTATGTCACCAAGTCGACGAACAAGTTCCAGACCTCGCTGAGCTACCGCGTGACGTCGAACACCGCGAATCAGACCAACCCTGCCATCGCGATTGACAGCCTGGACACGATCGTTCTGGTGTGGACGGATGCACGCCATGGCTCCACGGATATCTATGGAGCCACGTCGGCCAGCAGTACCTGGGCCAACGTGCCCGTGGTGAGCGCCGGCAGCAATCAGTCCAGCCCGAAAGTCGCGGCGGGATCGAGCGGTCACGTGCTGTACCTGACCTGGGTGGATAATGCCAGCGGCAATCCGGACATCTTCTATGCCCGGACCGATGGTCTGCCGACCAGTCCCCTGACGGGCGTCAATATCGGGGACGACACTTCCGGCGCCGCCCAACAGGCGCCTGCGATCGCGGCGGTAGCCGGACCCAACGGCAATGACCGGGTCTTCCTCTGCTGGGAGGATGGACGCAACGTCCGCTATAGCGGTAAGACCGAGCTGTACTTTGCCGAGGTCGGTACCGGCGCCATCCGGGCCAACGTCCCGGTGGACAATGACGGAATCGCCGGGAATCAGCATAATCGCGGCCCTGGGCCTCGATCGGCTCGGCTACCCCTACGTGCTGTGGGCGGACGATCGGAATCCGACGGTCCAGATCTACTACGCCGGCGTGACGTACGCCGACCCGGTGCCTCTGGCCCAAGCGGTGCTCTCTGCCCCGGTCGGCGGCACGGTCGGCACGGCGCCGAGCCAGATCAGTACCTTGAACGATGTCTCGGTCGTGATCCCGGCGCAGGCGTGCCCATGCAACGCGACGATCAGTATCGCGCGGATTCACAATCCGCAGGGATATGCGACGTCGTCGCTGCGCCAGTACGAGTTCGGGCCGAGCGGGCTGACGTTCACCCAGCCGGTCACGATCACGATTCCGTACAGCGGCTCGGTCAGTTCGACCAACAAGACGCTTTGGTTCAACACGGTCACGGGTGCTTTCGGTGATCCGGCGGTGACCAATATCCAGGATCTCGCCGTCACCTCGAGTCTGCGGGCCTTGCAGTTCAAGACCACGCACTTGGTGCCGTAACGTCTGAGGGAATGATCACGCACGAACCGTGAGGAGAGCCGCACGCGGCTTTCCGCCGAGGGTTCCCCAATGCGACGAGTCGCGTTGGGGAACCCTCTTCTTACCGGGACTACGCGGGACTCCCTCCGCTTTCGGAAGCAGCGCTGGGAGCCCTCGTCGTAAGGTCCCCCAGCTTCCCCAGCGACAAGCACACCCTTCTCGGCGCCGCCGCGCGACAAAAATACGCGTTCCCCCCCGTGGCTGAAATCGGCCGGTTCAAATACTGCGCCGGGAGGAGGGACGGCTTGGCTCAGAACCAAGCGTTGGGTGTGTTCCATCCCGCCCGCCGCTGAGCGTCGACGGGGGGAGAACACGACGTGTTTCCTACCTTCCCACCCAGGAACGGAGGGCCGCGCCCCATCCCTATTCAGGAGTAATTATATGCAGAATAGCACCTGTGGCCAGAGGCCATCGAATCCGAGGCAGTCTGGACGCAAGCATGATGTCTTGGGCGTCTTCTTCGATTTCATCGACTATGAGGATGTGTTGGACATCGTGGAACAATGGCGGCAGACCGGGGTCCGACAATACATCGTCTTCACCCCGCCCCATTCCGTCGCGCTGTGCGGCGCGGATGGGGAATTGCGGTCCGCCACCAACCAGGCCGGCCTGGTCTTACCCGATGGCGTCGGGATCATCCTGGCCGCTCGTCTTCTCCATTATCACCATCGCGGCCGCGTCACCGGCCCGACCACGATGCTCAAGCTGTGCGACTGGGGACGGCAGTACCAGTACCGTCATTTCTTCTACGGCGGGGCCGACGGGGTGGCCGAGGCGATGGCGCAGCGACTCTGCCGCAAGTACCCGGGCCTGCAAGTGAGTGGCATATACTGTCCTCCGTTCCGGCCGCTGGCGCCCCAGGAAGACCAAGCGGTCGTCGAGAGGATCAATGCCACGCAATCCGACATCGTGTGGATCGGACTGGGCTCGCCGAAGCAGGAGAAATGGATGTCCGAACACCTGGGGAAGATTCGTGCGACCGCCTTGATCGGGGTGGGGGCGGCCTTTGATTTTCATTCCGGACGGAAACCCTGGGCGCCCGCTCCGATCCGGAAAGCCGGCTTCGAATGGGCCTATCGTCTCATGATGGAGCCCCGGCACATGTGGCCGCGGGCGGTCACGTTGCGCCGGTATGTGCTCGGGCTCGTGCGGCAGTGGAGGAAAGACCGCACGCGTGGTGGGCCGCCTTCGTCCCGTCCTTCCGACCCGGGGGGCGGCGTTCCCTCCGCCCAGCGGCGGCCCGACCGGTCGGAACCTTGGCACAATGTCCTGTCGGTGGATGTGGAAGAGTGGTTCCACATTCTCAATAGCCCCGGGACGCCGAAATGCGAGGATTGGTCGTCGCTCGAATGTCGTGCGGATGCCAATATCAATCGGCTGCTGGATCTCCTGCAGGAGCATGAGGTCCGGGCGACGTTCTTCTGGTTGGGCTGGATGGCGGAAAGACATCCGACGCTCTTGCGGCGGTGCGTCGCAGCCGGACATGAGATTGCCAGCCACAGTTACAGCCATGTCCGGCCGCAGGACGTAGGGCCCGCGGGCTTCAAAGACGATATCGAGCGGGCCAAGAAGGTTCTGGAAGATGCCACCGGCCGGCCCGTGCGCGGCTTTCGCACGGCCGGGTTCAGCATCCACGGCGAGACCGAATGGGCCTTTGAAGTCGTCAAAGAGGCAGGGTATGAATACGATTCCAGCGTCTTCCCTGCCTATCACAGCCGCTCGCTACGTCCACCATTGGCAAGCCGGACCTTATTGGATTCCTACCAAAGCCGGGCGGCTGATCGAGGTGCCGCTGTCGGCCGTGAGCTTCTTGGGCTACAAGCTTTTTCTGTTTGGAGGGGGGTATCTGCGGCTGTCCCCTCAATGGCTGATCCAGTGGGGTGTCCGGCGTCTTCACAAAGCCGGAATGCCGTTGATTGTGTACGTCCACCCGCGTGAGGTCGATCCTCAGCAGCCGCGTTTGCCTCTTCCGGCCCTGCGTCGCTTCCGCTGCTACGTCAATCTGCACAGCACGCTGCCCAAGCTGACGTGGCTCTGCCGCCACTGCCACTTCGTGCCCATGGCCGAGATGGCGGGCGCGCTCCTCGAACCGCACTTGGCCGCCGAGGAGGCACGCCGGCCGGCGACCCATCCCAGTCTTCCTTACGGCAGCCCGGTGCCCGCCGACTTGTCCTGGGGCGCCGACCAACCCGCGGAGGTCCAAGTGCCGGAATAGAGGACTACCTACGACAGAGTGTCATAGGTGAGCCGAGGGGGACATTCACCATGGGCGACACATCGATTGGCGAAACGAACAATCCGGTGCCGGACGGCCGCGAAGCGCCGGGGCTGCCAACGACATCGGCGAGAAACACAGAAGACCCGGAGATCCGCGTGTTGACGATCGAAGAGGCGGAATCCCACGGCTGGAATCGCCTCGTGGCGACTCATGCTTTGGGCTCCGTGTTCCAGCATACGGCGTTCCTGAAGACGATCGCTGCCACCTTCGCCCACACGACGCCGTATTGCGTGTCGCTTCTGGATCGGCAGGGACAGTGCTGCGGCGGACTGGCGGTGTTTCTGGTCCGGAGCTGGCTCACGGGCCGCCGCTTGGTATCGATCCCGTTCACCTTCTATGCCGACCCGATGGCCGGTTCGACGGAGGAATTCACACGTCTCTTCCAGAGGGTACGCGTACTGGCCGACCAACAGAAGGCTTCCTATATCGAGATCAAGGTGCTGCGCAGCGTCGATCTGTTGGCCGGCACTCGTCTGATGGCGCCGGTGTACTATCATCGCACGTATTACTCTGGACCTCACCAAGGGCCTGGATGCTCTCTGGCGGGGTTTTCACCGGACTTCCATCAGGCAACTGATCCGGCGGGCCCAGCGGAACGGGATCACCGTCCGGGGCGCCCAATCGGAGCAGGACGTGGCTCTCTTCTACGGGCTCCTGGCGCGAAATCGCCGCCGGCTGGGCCTGCCGCCGCACCGGCCCCGGTACTTCCAGAACGTCTGGAGATACCTGGTGCCGCTCGGCTTGGCCCGGTTTTCTCTCGCCTACCGTGGGGAGGAGCTCATCGGGGGCTCCTGTGTCTTCGGCTTTCGAGAGACCACTTTCCTGGGCTACCTTGCCACGGAAGAGTCCCTACGCTGTGATGGCGTCGGGCCGTGCCTATACTGGTACGAAATCGGCAGGGCGGCCGAGGAGCACCGGACGATTGTCGACCTCGGCAAGACCTCGCCGTATGCCCACGGTCTCGTTCGTTTCAAGGAGAACTGGGGCGGCACCATGGTGGAGACTCCCGTATTCTACTATCCCCGTGCCATGGGGGTCTCGTCCTATGACAACGAACGGCGCCTGAGCTATCGGGCGCTGCGACTGTTTTGGCGGACGCTGCCGTCGCGCTGGGCCGGCCTTCCCAGCCGGTTCCTGTACCGGCACATGGGATGAGAGTAGGGAGGACCTGATGTACATCCTGAGACTCCTGCCGGTCGGCTTCCGGCAGTTTCTCCTGCCGACACGCCCGGCGCAACGATCCTGACCGGCGGGAACCCCGCCGTCTCCCTCCTGTATCCCTCTGCGGCGAAGCTGTCCCGGTGCACGCGGCCCTTTCTCTCGGCGTAGAGACGATACGCATACACCACGGATCTTCAGGTTTGGGCGGGGAGTACTGCTCGCTTTTGGGCTTGGTGGGATCGCCCCAGGATAAAAGATGCCCCATTTGGGCACTGGCAAGATACGCGCGCATCTCGTACAATGCCCCCATGGTTTTCACACTGCAAAGATATGTCTTCCGGGAGTTGCTGCGGGTCTTCCTGTTGGCCACGATCGGTCTGACGCTGATTGTGAGCTTGGGAGGGATTCTGCGCCGATCCAGGAGAATGGCGTGGCGCCGCAGCAGGTGGCGGGCCTTCTCAGTTACTTTATGCCGATCAGCCTGACGTTCGTGCTGCCGGTGGCGGCGCTGTTCGCCGCGGCCCTGGCCTACGGGCGTTTTGCCAGTGACAACGAGCTGGACGCCTGCCGGGCCAGCGGCGTCAGCATGCTGACGCTGATCTATCCGGGCTTCGTGCTGGCGCTGCTGGTCGCCATCGCGAATCTGCTGCTGAGCTTCCACGTCGTGCCCCGCTTCGTGCATCTGGCCGAGAAGGAGATCCAGGCGGATGCCAAGCAGATCCTTTTCCACAACATCCAGTCCTCCGGCTTTTGCCAGCCTGCCGTCGTATTGCCTTTATGCGGACGCCGCCGATGTCGCCCACGACACGTTGTTCGGGATCGTCGTGGTGAGAACGGGAAGGCGGTGAGATCAAGAGGATCGGCGCCGCGGAGAGCGCCAAAGTGCAGTTCGACGCCCACGGCGATCGCACCCTGGTGCGGCTCGCGGTCTCCAAGGCCAAGCAGTTCGGCGAGGTCACTTCCGATTTTTCCGGAGACACCAAGCTGCTGGTGCTCCGCAAGGAATTCGACTCTCCCCTGGAGGATGAGATCAAGTTCAAACGGATCGAGGAGATGAAGCAGATCGAGGCCAACCTCATGATGTTCGGACCGATCGCCCAAGCGGCCCGGCGGGCGTGCCGGCAATTGCTGACCGAGCTGCTGGCCCAGGAGATCGCGCAGGCGATCCGCCTTCCCGGCGGCTCTTATGAGTTGGTGGGTCCCTCCCTTTCTCTGAAGATCTCCGCCCGGGGCTGCACGCTGCCGCGGGAGCGGATGATCGAGCTGCAGGCCCCGGTGGTCGTGAAGGAGTACGACACGCGCACCGGCCAGTTCCTGCGCCAAATGACCTCCGAGAAGAACGCCCTGCTGGGCTCCGAGGAGACCGTCTGGCCCGTCCGGTGGGTCCTGGAGCTGGCGGACGCCAAGGTGGAGGAAACCGGGCAGCTCATGTTTCACGACACGGTGGGGGACCTGTCCTTGCCCGCGTCCATCGCCCAACGGCTCGGCTCCGACGATCCTTTGACGTTGGCCCTGCCCCAGCGGGCGTCGGCTCTGCTCGGCAGCGCCCCAGCACGATTCTGGCGGACCTCCAGCGGGCCATGGTCAGGGAAGTCCGTCACGCCCGCGTGCACATCCGGTCGGAGATCCACTCGCGCCTGGTCTTTGGGATTGGCTGTCTGCCGATGATCCTGATTGGGATCGGCTGGGGGATTCTGCGGCGGGAAGGTCATCTGCTCAGCGCCTTCGGCGCCAGTTGTATTCCGGCCACCATCCTGGGCGTCGCCATCCTCAGCGGCAAGCAGGTCGCGGAGCGCGTCGACACCATGCTCACGCCCGGCATCCTGATCATGTGGGGCGGCTTGGCCTTCCTGCTGGTGCTGACCGCCCTGACCTATCGCCGGCTGTTACGCTATTGATTGGAATGATGGAATACTGGAGTGAGGGAGTGTTGCGGGGCGGTGGACGCGATTCTCCCCTCCACGCCGCCTGTTCCAACGATTCCAGGATTCCAGTGATGGTTGGAGCAGAAATCTCGATGAAGTCTCGCGCTGGAGTCACGACGGCGATCTTCGGCCTCTTTGCCGGGGTGGTGCTCGCCCGTCTCGTGGTCGCGGCCCTGGTGCCGATCGTGCAGGACGAGGCCTACTATATCAATTGGAGCAAGGCGCTGGATTGGGGCTACTTCGACCATCCTCCCCTGATCGCGTGGGTGAATGTCACGTCGTGGCTGTGGCCGGGGTCGGCCTTCCTGGGACGCTTGGGAGCGATGCTGGCGGCGGCGCTGGCGTTTCCCTTCCTGGTGGGGCTGTTTCGCCGGGCCGGGCCTGACGCAGCCGCGTGGGCTGCTGGTGGCGCTGCTGTATGCGAACCTCAACGTCTACGTGTTTACGGCCGGCCTGCTGACGACGCCGGACGCGGTGCAACTGACGACCTGGTGTATCGCGCTGCACGAGGGAGCGGCCGCCCTGGCGCAGGATCGGCGCCGCTGGGTGACGGCGGGACTGGCGGCGGGGATCGGGCTGCTTGGGCAAGTACACGATGGTGGTGATCGGGCCGGCCTTTCTGTGGGGGATCGTGCGGGGCGACCCCAAAGCCTTGCGGACGCCGTGGCCTTATGCCGGAGTCCTGGCGGCGCTGCTCGCCTTCGCGCCGCACCTGGCGTGGAACGCACAGCACGAATGGGTCCCGATCCGCATGCAGCTTCAGCATGGCCTCGAGGAGGGGCACGATCCGGGTTTTGCCTTGAGCACGGATCTGCCGGCGCCCCAGCCGCCGGCGCCGGATGGTCCGGAGATGCGTGTCGGACGGGCCTTCGGAGCCAGGCCCCCGGTCGAACCGCCGGCCCCGGAGACCGAGGCCGCATGGGCCGAGTCGGTCAAGCACGTGGCCCTGCTTCTTGGGCGGCCTGCTGATCGTCTGGGGAGCATTTCTCGGCGTGCTGGCCCATCGGCTGGTGGTGCGTGTCGCGGGCGTCCCGCCCACGCGTGTCGAAGGCGTCCCGCCTTCGCACCGAGGGCAGGATGCCCTCGCGCCACGCCGGGTCAGACCCTTGCTCGTGGGGGCGACGTGGGCCCCGATCCTGCTCTTTGGCGCCGTGAGTCTGGTCTCGAAGGTCGAGGCGAACTGGGCGGCGCTGTATGTGATCCCGGCGGCGGCGCTGCTGGCGGAATTGCCGGGGACGCGGGTGCGCGACGTCGCGATCCACGGGGGTCTCAATGTCGCCTTCTGTCTGATGCTGGCATGGTACGCACATGCCCCGTTCGCGGCACCGGGCGGCACGAACCGCGTGTTCGAGGAAACGGCGGGCTGGCGGGAATTGGCTCGGTATGTGGGCCAATTGGAAGGGCCCATCCTCACCGACCGGGAGCAACCGACGTCGATGATCCGCTTCTACCAGCCGCAACTCAAGGTAGCACAATGGCCGGGCTGTTCGCAGCCCTCCGAATACGTGCGGCGGCCGGAGTGGAACTATTACACGCGTCAGTCCCTGCGGGAGCACGGCTTCTTCTGGCTGATCTCGGGCGGCCCCTTGCCTCCGCATCTGGAAGGATTCGAGCCCGTGGAGATGGTTCGACTGACGTTCGACCTCGCTCGAGGGTTGGTTGTCACGAAGGACCCGACCGCTCGACCCAACGAGCTCGCGGACGCGCAGGAGCCGATCCATTGTTGGTATGCCACCCGCTATCGCGTAGCGGACACACCGAGGTCGTGATTGACCACGACGGAAGAATACCCTATCATACCGGCGTGTCGAGTCGCGACGGCTGAAGCGGTGCCGTCGCACGACGGTTGGGTTTCCGGGAGTCGTCAGGATGGCGACCGTTCATGATCTGCCTCAAGGGCGCACGGGCTGGTCGGTACTGGTCCACGGCATATGGATTGCTTTCGCCGTGGCTGTGTGCCTGAAGTGCTGCATTCGGCCGGGCTATCGGTCGGTCTATCCGGTGTATGCCTGGGCCTCCCATGTTTGGTGGCAGAACGAGTCCTTGTACACCTTTACCGAGACCGGCCACAACTACCGGTATTCGCCGGCCTTTGCGGTCGCATTTACCCCCTTCACCTGGCTGCCCGTCGGGATCGGCTCCAGCCTGTGGTGTCTGCTGAATGTGGCCGTCCTGTTCTTCTCGCTTCGGGTGATGATCCGAGCAGATGCTGCCCGCGGCGTGGTTGGAGCACCAAAAGGCCGCGTTCCTGATCTTGGCGCTCCTGGCCTCCGTCGGCAGTCTCTGGGTGGGGCAGGCGAATGCCCTGATTATCGCCCTGATCTTCCTCGCCGGGGAGGCCCTGCTCCGCCAGCGCTGGTGGTGGGCGGCTCTGCTGCTGACGATTCCCGTGTACATCAAGGTCTGGCCGATTGCCGTGGCCCTGCTTCTGATTGCGTGCTGGCCCAGACCGTTGCTCTGGCGCATGGCCATTCTCATGGCGGTATTTGCCGTTCTTCCCTTCGCGACCAAACCTGCTGCCACGGTGCTCTGGCAATATCACGAATGGTGGATCAAGCTGGTGGATCCCAATCACGATAAGGGACCGCTGTATCCCTGCTTCTGGACCCTGGGGGAGGATTTGGGGGTGACCATCTCCGACCGGGGCAACGCCTCGCGCAAGCGGTCACGGCGCTCCTCGTGTTCCTGGGATGCTTGTGGCAGCGGCGCCGCCTTCTTCGGGACTGTCCACCCCGGCTTCTCCTGGGCGTGATCTCGCTTTGGGCCTGCTGGCAGCTCCTCTTCGGACCTGGCACGGAACGGGTCACGTACAGCCTGGTCGCCCCTTCGCTCGCCTGGGCCGTCGTGACCAGCCACGCGGAGCATCGCGCACGCGTGTGGGCGACGCTGACCTGGCTCGTGCTGGCGGCGTTCGGTTACGGGGACATCGAAAAGGCCTTGGCCCATGTACTGCCCTCCGGAACGACAATGCTGCCCGTGGGAGTGATCCTCTTCGCGGGTTGGCTCCTGTGGCACGAGTCGTCAGGATCGCCTGCAGCGATTGGCGTCGCCTCGACCGTGGATGATGTCCCGCGGCATTTCGCTTGACGGTCGGCTTGCGGACGGCTAAACTCTCGGTTCTTGTGGACTTCTGCAAAATGGACTTGGGCATTTCTTGGAAAGTCGATATGCACGACTTTCCTGGCTGAAGTACTCGTTACGTAACATGGGCCTGGAACGATACTTACCAGGATCGTGGGCGTTTGGAAAATCGCTCGAACGCGATTTTTCTTTCCCAAAGTAGGCCCAAGGTCCATTTTGCAGAAGTCCAGTTCTTGGTGAAGTAGGCCCGGCAAGGAGAGTATCGCAATATGGCACCAGCGTCAGGGAAGAGAGTCCCGGCGGTTCGTCGCGGCATGTTCTACTGAGCTTTGATGCCGAGGAGTTCGATATCCCGAACGAATACGGGCGGTGCCTCCCCGCGGACACCCAGACGGCGGTCGGTGCGGAAGGGCTGAGCCGCGTGCTCGATCTGCTGGATCGAACGGGCGTGCGGGCCTCGTTCTTCACCACCGTTCGTTTGGCCGAAGCGGCCCCGGCCCTCGTTCGCAGATTGATCGATTCGGGACACGAATTGGCTTCCCACGGCGTGGACCATTCCTCTTGGTCCGACGGCGATCTGAAGAAATCCCGGGAAGTCCTGGAGGCAATAAGCCGTGTCCCCGTACGCGGTTTCCGGCGGGCTCGATTCCAGGCCACTTCCGCCGCCGCCTTGCGCGAGGGGGGGTACGTGTACGATTCCTCGGAGCATCCGGTATGGATTCCCGGGCGGTACAATGGGTGGTCGATCCCCCGGCAGCCGCGCCTGGATCAAGGCGTGGTCCGCGTGCCGGTCTCCTCCAGCCCGGTGGTGCGGGCGCCGCTCTTCTGGCTGGCCTTCAAAAACTACCCGGCACGGCTCTATCGCACGCTGTGCCGTTGGACGTTGCGCACGGATGGGATCCTCGCCTTGCTCTTTCATCCTTGGGAGTTTTGTGACTTGAAAGGCTTTGGCTTGCCCCGTTACATTGGCCGGCCTGACGGCGCCGCGCTTCAGCAACGCTTGGCGGCGCTGATCATGGAACTGAAGTCCCTGGCGGAGTTTGTGACCTACGGTGCCTGGGTGGAGTCTGTCTTTCTCTTCGGCAAAGGCCGCGAATGGATGCAACGGTCATGACCACCACGAACCAACCGACCCTCGGAATTGCCCTGCCCATCTACAACGAGCGCCACCGCATCCCGCAGGTGTTCTCGGAGGTGCGGACCTGGGCCCAACGTCGCCGGCATTGGCAATTCCTGTTCATTGACGACGGTTCCACCGACGGCAGTGGCGACGAGCTGGATGATCTGATCCAAGAGCACGGGCAGCCGAACATCCACCTTCTGCGCCAGCCGGCAAACCGCGGCAAGGGCCTCGCCATCAAAGAGGGCTTTGCCCATCTGGACAACGATCTCCTGTGCTTCACCGATGGCGATCTGGCTTACTCCTTCGATCATATCGATAAACTGGAGGCGGCCCTGGCCCATTTCGATGTCGTCATCGCCAACCGGCATTTAATCCCGCAGCACGAGAGCGTAAGCCTTCGTCGGCGCATCCTCGGCGAGTGCTTCAATCGCTTGGCCCGGCGCATCCTGGGACTGCCCTATCGGGACACCCAGGCCGGCCTCAAAGGCTTTCGCGCTGGGCGGCGCGGGCCATCTTCCGGCACCAACAGATCACCGGTTTCGGTTTCGATGCCGAGTTGCTCTTTATCGCCCATCAGCGGGGGTATTCCATCGGGGAGATCGCCGGCTACGTCAATGACCATCATAGCTACAAAATAGGCAAGGTACGCTTATTGAAAGACAGCCTCCGCATGTTGCGGGACCTCTTTCTCATCCGGAGCAACGGAGCCCGCGGCTTGTATGTGGAGAGCGACGAACGTACGTTCCCGGCTCCGCCCCAGCGGACCCCGTCCGAAAGGGTCATCCGCGAGCTTCCCACCAAGCGGAACAAGGAAGCCGGTGTTCTTTCCGATCAAGCCCCCGGGCGGTAGTCCCTCCCATCAAAGGATCTCGCGCAGGGCGGCGATCACTCTCTCGTTCTGTTCTTCCGTGCCAACGCTAATGCGGATTTTGTCCCTCAGATCGGGGACATCATAGTGGCGGATATAGATATTTCGTCGGACCAATTCCCGGTGGATGGCCGCCGCCGAGCTGGTGCGGGGCCGGGCCTGGACGAAATTCGTGTGACTGTCGGCGACCTCAAAATCGAGCACACGGAGTTGCTCCGTCAGCCATTGCCGGTGTTGCTTGATTTTCTCGACGTTTCTCCGGAAGTAGGCTTGGTCCTTGATGGCAGCCGTCGCTAAGGTGATGGCGATGGCATCGACGTTGTACGAATCCTTGACCTTCATGAGGCCGGCGATCACGTTCTTTTGGGCGATGGCGTACCCAAAGCGCAGGCCCGCCAGGGAGTAGCCCTTGCTCAGCGAGCGCAGAATCATGACATTGTCGAACTCTTTGACCAAATGTCCGGCGTTCTGCGGAGCAAAATCGACGTACGCTTCGTCAATCAGCAGAACGCCGGTTACTTGGCGGGCCAGCTCGGCCAGGTCCTCGACGGGAATCCAGGTCCCGCTCGGTGCGTTGGGGTTGCAGACCATGGTCAAAGCCGCTCCGGCGGTGGCCAGTCCGGCCGGCAGACGGGAGCCCTCGCCGAACGGGATTTCCCGGGCCTCGACGCCTTCCAGCTCGGCCAGCACGCGATAGAGCGAATATGTCGGACCGGGATAGGCGACAGGGCGGCTCTCGTCGCAGAAGGCCCGCAGGGCGATCGAGAGCAGGTCATCGCCGCCTTTGCCGCAGATGATATTGTCGGGCTCGACGCCGTTCACTTCGGCCGCCGCCGCGCGGAAGCTGTCGCCCCGGGACTCGGGATAGCGGCGCAGGTGCTCGGCGGTCAGGCCGGCCAGTGCCGTCATGACGCCCGGCGAAGGCGGATAGGGGTTCTCGTTCGCGTTGAGCTTGATCGCATCGGTTTGCTTGGGCTGAAACCCCGGCGTATAGCCGTCGGTCCGTTCCACGTCGTCGCGGAAGTACGTCACGCGCGAAGCGGCTGTTCCCGAGGGCACGGAAGTCTGGTTCGGAATCGTATTTTCATTCTTCATCTCTGACATCCTGCCCAAGTTCGAATCAGCCGGCCGATGCGACGCATTTCCTTTTCCGGGATTACCGGATAGACGCAAATCTCCAGGATGGAGGCCTCCCGGGGGCCTTTCTGCGGAGCGCGGGCGTTCTGGGGGTCCAGGAACGGTTTCAGCGTGGCACAATTAGCCATGTCGGTGGTTTTGGAGTCGATGCCGTGCCGCAACAGGTAGTGGCGCAGATCGTCTCGCTTGTCCGGGTCCACCGTCAACGGGTAGTACACGTAAATGTGGTCTCCTTCCGCGGAGCGCCAGCGCCCAATCCCCGGGACATCGCCCAGATTCTCCGTCAGGACCCGCGCGTTGCGGCGAGCGCCCTCGTTGAAGGCATCGACTTGGCGGAGCTGGCGCAGCCCAATCGCGGCCTGGAGATTCGACAGCCGGCTGACGCGCGGGTTCGAGTGGAGGAAGTTCCCCAGCAATTCATCCCCCACGGCGGAATCCATGAGCGGCTGGCCCAGCAGGAGCTTAAGCCGCAAAGCCGGATAGGCGGTGACGCCGAAGAGCAGGGGGCGTGTCAGCAACCATTTCATCCAGATCGAGAAGGCCTGCTTCGTGAGCGCCTGCGTCGCCGGGAGCGACGCCTGGGCCAGGACGTCCTTGGCCCGGCGGGCGATGTCCGGGTCGGCCGTGGCAATCGCGCCGCCGCCGAAGCACGGCATATTCTTGCCTTCCGCGAAACTGAACACGCCGATATCCCCGAAAGTCCCCACTTGCTTGCCGCCCACGCGCACCCCGCAGGCATGGGCACAATCCTCCAGGAGACGCAGCTTCCGCTTGCGGGCCAACGCTGCAACTTCGCGGATGGGACAAGGTTGCCCGAACAGGTGCGTCGCCAGGATGGCGCCGGTCTTGGCGGAAATCTTGGGCTCGATGTGCTCCGGTCCGGCGTTGTAGGTCTGGGGATTCACGTCACAAAAGACGGGCTTGTACCCCAGCATCTGGGCCACCATCGGCATGACCGGGAAGGTGAAGATGGGAAAGACGATCTCCGCGCCCTTCTCCAGGCCCAGGGCCTCCAGGGCCAATTGAAAGGCCGAGCGGCCGCTGGAAGCGCCGAACACGTGGGGACCGCCCAGCCATTGGCCGAACTGGCGGTAGAACTCCTCCACCTCCGGCCCCTCTTGCACCTTCTTGGCCAGTCGGCAGCGGATCAGAGTCCTCAGGCTGCCGGGGGGCAGGTTCACACACCGCCGGGGTACGGCGCCGATCAGTGCCATAAGCCTATTCTCCACTGCATGTCATTGCGAGCGTAGCGAAGCAATCTCAATCTTCCCTTCGCGGGATTGAGATTGCTTCGTCGCTGCGCTCCTCGCAATGACATAACATGCCTGTTCTTCATCGGAAGATCTTTCGAATCCCCAAGAGGCTCCCGAAGATGTCCGGGTTGTGCCAATAGAAGGCCGCGTGCTTCCACATGTGCGGCAGGCCGAAGCCGAGCCGGAAGATGTAGCGGCGATAGAACTGCGAACGCAGCTTCACCAGCTCCTCGATCGAGACATCGGCCAGCGTGAACATCGGCGTGGCGTAGTGGAACATCTGGGTCGGATCGTATTTCGCGATGATGTCCTTGTGTTTCTCCCAGGCGGCCGAGCCCGGATAGGGCGTGTAGAAGTGCACCTGAATCGTGTCGGAGTTGAGCTCGATCGCCAGGCGAATCGTCTGCTCGATCTCCTCCCGGGTCTCGGTCGGATTGCCGATGACGTAATAGGCATTGGTGCCGATGCCCAACTGCCGCGTCCAGCCGAAGACCTGGCGGCACAGGTCCGCCCACGGCTTGGGGTGGTACTGCTTCTGCATCTGCTCGATGATTCTTTGACTGCCGGATTCGACGCCCAGCCCGAGCATGACGCAGCCCGCCTTTTTCATCAGCGAAAGCATGTCGTAATCCAGCTCGTCCACGCGGACCCGCGCCATCCAGGGCATCTTGGAGTTCCGGGCGGCAAGCTCCTCGCACAGGGCCCGCACGAAACGCCGGTCGGCCGAGAAGCTGTCGTCCTGGAAAGAGCAGATGTTCACGCCCTGGCGTCCCAGATGCTCCATTTCGTCCGCCACATTAGCGGCCGAGCGGCTGCGCATCTTCTTGCCGATGCTCACCCGCATCACCTCGCTGCAGAACACGCAGCCGTGAGGGCAGCCGCGCGTGGCGATCAGGTAGCCCCAGACGACCCGCTTGGGCACCCGGACCGGAAAGATCGATCGATACGATTCCAGCTCGGCCGGCGTGTAGGTCGGAAAGACGAGCTTGTCGGGCTCGGCCACGGCGAAACGCCGGCCCTCCTCATAGCATTTCCAGTAGTACGCCCGCCAATCGTCGTCAGACGTGGCGAGGGCGTCCCGCCCTTGCGTGGCTTCTGTGGCGATCGGCATCCTGCCGATCGCATCACGGGCTGGAAGCCCATCGCGCACTTTCGCGGGCATCTTGCCCGCGAGTCAAGGGCGGGATGCCCTCGCCACGACCGTGGCGAATCCGGTCCCACAGCTTGAAGAACTCCTCCTCGGGCTCGCCCAGCAGGATGGCGTCGTAACCCCGTTCCTGGGCCTCGCGGACGCTGCGGTTGAGGTAGTGGCTTTGGCCCACGCCGATCACCAGCGGGGCGTTTTCGCCTTTCTTCACGGCGGCCACGAACGCATTGGCCACCTGGGCGTCGAAACTCGAAGAGGAAATCACGACGAGGTCGGGCCGAATGGAGGCCGCCTGGGCCAGCATGCCCGCGACATCCATCGGATGAATCCAGCAGTCCAACAGATGTACGGCCACGTCCTTGTCCTGCTGCAAACGTGCCTGAATGGACTTGAGCGGGTAGGGCGGATCGAAGAACTGCGGATGATCCACCTTGTCCACCGTCGAAGTGACGCGCAGAAGCAATACGGTCTTAGCCGGCATGGACGACCTCCCGAGGGCGTGCTGGATCGGACGGCGCGACGACCGGAGCCTCCTCCAGGGGCACTTCCCGCCAGGTGCGAAGACCGATCGCGTGTCGGATGGCCCAGAGAACCACGCCCAGAGCCGATGTGCAGCCAGTAGTCGATGGCCCGGTTGACCGCCGTCAGAGAGACCGCGACGGAGGCCGGCACGCCGACCGCACGCAGGCAGCCGAAGAGCGTCATTTCCACGACCCCGACGCCCGATGGCGTCAGCGGAAACGCCGACGCCAGCAGGGGGATCATGGTCAGGAAGACCGCCTCGACCACGCTGAGCTGGATGCCGAAGGCCAGGGTCAGGAAGAAGATCCAGAGCGTCTCCAGCGTCCAGATCGCCGCCGTCAGACCGATAATGGGGAGAATCTCGGTCGAGCGGGGCCACATGCCCGTGTGGAAGCCCTGGATGATCTGCTGGACTCTTTGCGGCAGCCAGCGGGGCAGCGCTCTGCGCAGCAGGAAGAAAGTCACCATGATCGTATTGGCGACCAGGGCGATGACGGCGCCGCCCAGCAGGCTCCAGACGATCGATCCCGGTAAGCGCGCGGAGAACACGGCCAGCGACGCCAGAAACGCCAGCAGCAGCACGATCCAGGAATCGATCATGCGGAGGAATACGATGGACCCCAGGGCGGCCGAACGGGACACGCCGCAGTTGATCCCGGCCAAGTGGGCCCCGTAGACGTCGCCCAGCTTTGCCGGCACCACGTTGTCCACGAAGTTGTAGAAGAACACCAGCAGCCCGAACTTGGCCCGGCCCGCCTTGGGGGGCAGGTGAATCAGGCAGCGTCGCCAGCGGCAGCCTCGAACCGGGTAGGTGGCATAGTGCGCCAGGCGCCCAGGAGGACAAACCCGAGCTTCAGACCGGTCACATCGTGCCAGATCTCCTTCGGGTCGATCTTCTTCACCACGATCAGACTGACCAGGATGGCCAGCGCGATGACGACGCTCAAGCCGGTGTGCCAGCCCCACAGCCTCGGGCCTTTGCGAGGATTCGGGCTCGTCGCCGCCTTTATGGGTTCCACCATCTCCATCCTTCCCTGGGTCATGACGGATACGAAGGGTTCTCTTTGAGCGGGCTTTCCTGGACCCGCTTACGCCGCTCTCCCACGCCCACGACCTCGGTCGGCTTCGGGCACGTTGGTAGTGACGCCGTAAGGCGTTTCTTCCGATGCGCTGTACCGGCTCACTGCGCGCGAGAATCTCCATCGCCTTGGCAAACACCTGCTCCGGGTCGATCCGCTTGAGGCAGACATTGTCGCCGTCGCACGGGGACTTGCGGTGATTGTAGGCCGTGATGCAGGGCGAGCAGGACAGCGTGCTATAGAAGATGACCGCGTTGGGGTCCAGCCGCCCGTACAGCGCCGGCGTCTCCGGGCCGAAGAAGCACGATGGCGGGGATCGGCGTCATGGCGGAGAACTGGCCGGGGCCCCCGTCGTTCGTAATCAGCAGCGAGGCGCAATGGAACAGCAGCATGAGTTCCCGCACGGTCTTCGTGTAGCCGGTCAGATCGACGCAGTGGGGGTCCTGGCAATAGGATTGAATCTGTCCGGCCAGATCCCTTGTCCCCTCCCATGCCGATCACGCCCACCGCGTAGCCTTCCTGGAGCAGTCGCGCGGATAGACGGCAGTAGTACTCCAGGGGCCAAGCCCGGATGGGCAGCAAGCCTCCCCCCGGATTGATCAGCACGAGTCTCTTGCCGGCCAACTCCGGGGCATAAGCGTGCAGCCGTCGCCCCATTTCCCGCACTTCCTCCGGATCAAAGTGCACGGTCGGCGTCTCCGGCGTCTCCGGCGTCACCAGGCGCTTGGCCTTCGGGACGCTGGTCGAATCGATAGCCTCCACCAGCGTAACGAATTGCTGCGAGATGTGCTGATAGGGATTGTAGAGCACGGGGCGATTGATGAAATCGCCGCGGTAAAGCCCTTCCTGGCAATACCGGTGGAACCCCACCCGGACCGGGGCGCCGCTGAGGAAGGAGAAGATGCTGCTGATTCGGGAGAACAGCTCGCAATCGATGACGACGTCGAATTTGGTGCGGCGTAAGCGTGCGAGAACCGAGAGGCTGCCACGGGCGAAACGCGTCATCGAGGTATTATCGATGGTGAACACCTGCTCCGGCCTCACCACGTTCAGAACCTCCAGCACTTCCCGGTTCTTCTGGAACAGCAGGATACTCACCGACGCGCGGGGATACAGCTTCTTGATCCGCTGGAACATCGGATAGGCCAGCACCAGGCTGCCCATCTCCGACAGCAGGATCACCAGCAGCCGATCGACCCGGGCCGGTGCGGCACCGTTGCCCCGTCGAAAATGAAACAGCGACAGGAGGCGACAAATGGCACTTCCCAGGACACGATCCAGCTTGCGTTGAGAATCTATGTCCATCTGTCCGTTCCTATGGCAAACTCAATCCGCACGGCGCCTCGTCATAGGCTTGCCCTGCGGCCCCGGGCGAATCGCCTCGGGCCATCACTGCGTCTTTGTACCAGAATCAGGCCCCAACCGCAATGGACGGATACCCAATCGCAAAAGAATCGCGATCGGGAACCCACGCCCGCATCTTTGCGGTAGTCCCTCACCAACCATCTCACGGGTTCGCCTTTCCGGGCGAAGGCGGCACGGCTTCCCGTGGGCCGGGATCGTCCCGCCCACACGCGCCTTCATAGTACGGCCGGGCGAAAATCACACCTGCTCCGCCGGGGACAACCAGCTGACGGTAACGCATCCGAAGAGAGTTGTCAAGATCCCCGTCCCGCGACGGGTAATGGTCATGCTCGGGCAAACGCAGAGTCGCTTGGCCGACCCTGCGTATGTCATTGCGAGGAGCGCAGCGACGAAGCAATCTCAATCCCGCGAGTTGGAGATTGCTTCGCTACGCTCGCAATGACATGCATGGGTGGTGCTATCGGATGACTTTGCATTTACCCTTTCCCCACGCCCCGGCGGGCTTGAAACCGCCTTCTGAAAAAGGTACAATAGTATGAAGTGGGGGAGGAGGTGCCGTGCCGGGGCGGTCCGCGTCCGGAACTGAACGGAGATGGGATTGATGGCAGAGTACAGAAAACCAGTCTGGGAGCCAACCCTTGGCGGGATCATCCTTCTGATGGTGGTGTCCGTAACGTCTCTGCCCTCCGGAGTGGCCCTTTCCCAGCCCAAGGCACCGGCGCCGTCCTCCGGCGGCGAAAACGACTGGTTCGTCTACCTGGGCAACAAAGCCCCGCCCAAGGCCCCGCCCAAGCAGATCAACGCCGCCGAGGCAACGGCCCCACTGCCCCTGCCCGCGACTCCCTTACGGCGCACCGAGCGCAAGAAACCGCCCCAGCCGGAGGACCTGATCGGCAAGGTGATCTGGGGTGAATCCGCCTCTTTTACCGACAGCAACGGCGACGCCATGCAAATCGCCGATTGGAACTTGTGTCCGTCAGATTTGGAGAGACTCCTGGAGAAGGCCCGGGAGACCGGGCTGGCCTATCATTGGAACAACGTCAATCTGAGCGACTTTCACTTCGATCCCAAGAAGCTGCCCGCCTTGCTCTTCAGCGGTGTGCGGACGCTCCGGCTGAGCGACACGCACATCCAGTCGCTGCGCAACTATGTTCTCGACGGTGGCATGGTAGTCTTTGACTCAATCGCTGGTGCGCCGTATTTCTATGAATCCGCCAAGAAGATCGTTCTTCAGGCGTTCCCGGAATGCCGCCTGCGGGTGATCCCGGCCGACCATCCGCTCTACCACATGTTCGTGGACATCACCCAGGCGTCGTACCCGGGCCATTCTGGGAGTACGGAGCCTTTCCTGGAGGGCATTTATGTCGGCAGTCGTGTGGGCGTACTGCTCTCGAAGTACGGCTTGGGCTGCGGCTGGAACCGTGACACCGACCGGCTGGCGCAACTGCCGAAATCGGCCTACTACGACACCAAGAGCGCCAGTGAAATCGGTCTGAACCTGACGGCTTACGTCGTGGGATACGCCCAAGCCGGTGCGGTCGAAGCCCGCCCGGAGATTTACGGCACGGCGGATCAAAGAGCGCCGACGGACGAATTCGTCTTCGCCCAATTGAAGCATGACGGCGCGTGGAACGTGCATCCGGGCGCCGCGACGGCCCTGCTGACAAAGCTGCGGAGCCATACGACGATCCGCGTGAACCTCAAACGCCAGGTGGTCGATCCGGACAAAGACGATTTGTCCGGCTACGCCTTCCTGTACCTGACCGGCCTGGACGATTTTTCGTTTTCGCCCCGGGCGGTGTCGGCTTTACAGCGGTTCTTGCAGGGAGGGGGGTTCCTGCTGATCAACAACGGTCTGGGCTTGGGCACCTTCGACAAGGCCGTCCATCGTGAAATCGCCCGAATTCTGCCCGAGGCGAAGTTCCAGTTGCTCCCCGACGCGTACGGTCTCTACAGCAGCCTCTTCACCATCAACGAGGTCGCCTACAGTCCCGGTCTGAACCAGGCGAATCCCTCCCTCGGGAATCACCCTTACCTGATGGCGATCCTCCTCGGCGGTGACTTGCGGGTGCTGTACAGCCCGTACGATCTGGAGGCCGGCTGGCTGCCGGCCAGTTATCCGCTGATGAACGGCTACGAGCCGGCCAGCGCTGAGCGGCTGGGGATGAATGTCATCGCTTATATCATGACGCATTAGAGAAAAATCTCCTATGGCTTCCGAAGAAATGTCAACCGTGCTTTGCCCGAATTGCGGGCGGGCCTATGAAGTGGCCGCCGGCTCTCCGCGCGGCAAGGCCCGGTGCAAATGCGGCTGCAAATTCAACCTGGCGACGGGCGAAGTGATCGACCAGGGGACCTCCCCCCGTGGGAAGGATGTCGTTGCGAGCGACGCGAAACCCGATACCGGCGCGGTCGACACGGACAGTCTGGCCCAGGTGGAGGCTCTCGGGCGGGCGAAGGAGGCGCTCCTGGCGGAGGTGGGCAAGACCATCATTGGCCAGAAGGACGTGCTGAGCCAGATCCTGGTGTCTTTCTTCGCCCGGGGCCATTGCCTGCTGATGGGCGTGCCGGGACTGGCCAAGACGCTGATGGTCCACAGCCTGGCGCAGACGATGCGGCTGGAGTTCAAGCGCATCCAGTTCACGCCGGACCTGATGCCCACGGATATCACCGGGACCCACATCCTCCAGCGGGACCATGACACGGGCGAGCGCCGTTTTGTCTTCCAAAAAGGCCCCGTCTTCACAAATGTGCTGCTGGCCGACGAAATCAATCGCACGCCCCCGAAGACTCAGGCCGCGTTGCTGGAAGCGATGCAGGAGCGGAAAGTGACCGCTTCCGGCGAAACGCACCCGCTGCCCAGCCCGTTTCTCGTATTGGCCACGCAAAACCCCCTGGAGTTGGAAGGCACTTATCCCTTGCCCGAAGCACAACTGGACCGCTTTCTGCTGCTGGTTAAAGTGGAGTATCCGAGCCTGGAGGAAGAGCAGCAGATTCTTATGTCCACGACGGGCCGGGACGGCGAGTCGCTCAAGAGCCTCCTCGACGCCCGCGCGGTCCTGTCGTTCCAGGACCTGGTCCGGCAGGTGCCGATCAGTGAGCATGTCGCCCAATACGCGGCGCGACTGTGCCGGGCCACCCGGCCCCAAACGGATGAAGTGCCGGATCTGGTGCGCAAGTACGTCCGTTTTGGCAGCGGACCCCGGGCCGGGCAGTCGCTCATCCTGGCCGCCAAGGCCCACGTCGTCCTCAACGGGCGGTTCAACGTCTCCTGCGACGACATCCGCCAGTATGCCCTGCCCGTACTGCGCCACCGGGTCATTCTCAACTTCGCCGCCGCCAGCGAAGGCCTGGACGCCGACGCCGTAATCAAGCGGCTTTTGGACATAGTAAGTGAAACATGATGGAAAGGTCGGACCTCGAATCGAGCGATCTGTCTGCTGGATAACGGCTGAGATTGCTTCGCTGCGCTCGCAATGACATATAGCGCCTATCTTCGTAACGACGCCACATATGTCATTGCGAGGAGCGCAGCGACGAAGCAATCTCAACCACAGGAGTGAGCTGTGCGTGATTATTGGGTGTACATCATGACCAACCTCGGCAACGCGGTGCTGTACACCAGCGTCACGAATGATCTGCAACGGAGAGTGGGCCAGCACAAGGCAGGAATCGGTTCGGGATTCACGAGCAAGTACAAGACTCATAAGCTGGTTTTTTATGAAAGGTTCGTCCGCATCACCGATGCTCTCGCCGCGGAGAAGAGGATCAAGGCCGGTTCTCGCGCTAAGAAGATCAAGCTGATTGAAGAGCGTAATCCCGGATGGAGCGACCTGTCTGCTGATTAACGGTTGAGATTGCTTCGCTGCGCTCGCAATGACATATGATGCTTGTTCGCGGAACGGAGCCATTGATGTCATTGCGAGGAGCGCAGCGACGAAGCAATCTCAGACGCCCGATCTCGGAATACGACAGTGTGCGGACGTTATGCACATGGCTGAATCCCAGGGCTATCGTTATCTGCCGCCCCAGATGGCCGAGCGGCTGCGCGGCCTGGAGATCGGGGTCCATCGGCCGATGGACGGCAGCCACCAGGGGCTACACCGCTCGCCTTCGTTCGGCTCGTCCGTCGAGTTTGCCGAGTACCGCGAGTACGAGCACGGCGATCCGATCTCCCGGATCGACTGGCCGGTGTATGCCCGTAGCGACCGGTATGTGATTCGCCAATTCCACGAGGACGTGAGCATCCGCTGTACGGTCCTCTTAGACACCTCCGCCAGCATGGGCTACCGGCAGGAGGGGCCGATGTCGAAGATGGAATACAGTTGCCACCTGGCCGCGGGCGTGATGTACGCGATGATTCAGCAGGGCGACACCGTCTCATTGATCACCTTCGACCGTGAGATCCGCAAGCACTACGAGCCGTGCGGGACGTTCGTGGGCCTGCGCCCGATGTTGCTGGGTCTGGAGGAGGTCGAGCCAAAGAACGAGGGCAACATCGAGGCCGCTCTGCACGCGGCTGCCGAGATGTGCAAGGGCCGCTCGCTGGTCGTCATCATCTCCGACCTTCTCCAGGAGCCCGAAAGCATCATGCGGGGCATTCACCATCTGCACCATGACGGCAAGGACGTGACGCTCCTGCACGTTCTCGATCCGGCGGAGCTGGAGCTGCCGATGAACGGCCTGGTCGAGGTTGTCTCGCTCGAAACACGGGAGAAGCTGGTCGTGGACTTGCGCCAGATTCGCCAAGCCTACCAGGAACAGATGCAACAATATCTGGAGCAGTTGCGGCGCGGCTGCCAGGAGATTCGGGCCGACTATATTCTGGCCCAGACGCGAACGGACGCGTACGACGTGATTCTCAAAAGGAGCCGGGCAGTATGATCTTCTCGGCCGCTACATTCCTGTACTTGCTGCCGCTGGCCGGTTTGCCGATTTTCTTTCACCTGATTCTCAAGCAAAAGAAGCGCACACTTGTCTTCTCGACTCTGATGTTTTTCCACCGCGTGGACCCGAAGCTCAACACCCGCCGACAAATCCGGGAGTGGCTGCTGCTGGCGCTGCGGGTGCTGATGATCGCTCTGCTCCTCCTGGCCCTGGCCCGGCCTTCCCTGCGATCCGCCGTGGGCCGCGGCGGCAAACTGTCCCTGGTGGCGATTGTGGACAACTCCGGCTCGATGGGCGCCGGCTCGACCAACGGCGATTTGACCAAGCTCGAGTGCGCCAAAGAGGGCGCCCGCAAGCTCCTGTCTTCATTGGAACCGGATACGGATGCCGCCCTCGTACTCCTGGTGGACGATCCGGTTGTCGGCGTTCCCGATTTGCTCAGCGCCGACCGGGCCGCTCTGCTGAAATGCCTGGATCGCATCAATCCGACCGAGGCCTCCGGCGATGCGCACCGGGCTCTGACCCGGGCCTTCGACCTCTTGCACAAGAGTACGGCCCAAGGCGGTGTCGTCCATGTCTTCACCGATCTCCAGCAGGTTGAATGGGCCGAGAATGCCAAACGCCTCGAGGCGCGGGAGACCGCGTTCACGTGTACCTCCACAAGATCGGGACGTCGCCTACGCCACGGGCCAACGTGGCCGTCACGGGGGTCCAGCTTCCCGCGCAAAGGATTCTCGTCGGCCAGCCTTACGAGGTCGGCCTTTCCCTGCACAACAATTCCGATCTGCCGGCGGAAGTCCGGGTCAACTGCCTCAACGGCCAAGGTCAGCGCAGCACGCAAAACGTCTCATTGCAGAAACAGGAGATCGCCACCGTGCGGCTGCCCGTGACGGTGAATGAACAGGGATATCACTGGCTCAAAGCGTGGGTCGAAGGCGATGGCTTCGCGGCGGACAACACCGCCGGCATCGGCCTGTTCTGCGAAGGGACCGGCACCGTTCTTTTCGTTGGGCAGCCCAGGGAGTTCGGCGTGCTGCCCATGGCTATTTCTCCCTCGGGCCACGGTCAACTGACCGGCTTGGTCACGAAGTTCTCTTCGTCGATCCAGGATGTAGGATGGGCTTGGGCCCATGCGGACGGTTCGGAAGCAGCAGGACAAGAGCAGCATGGGCTAAAGCCCATCCTACTGGTGACCACCTGGGGTGCGCTGGCGGCCGCGGGCTCCAATCCGACGGAGTTGACGAAATACATCGAGGACGGCGGTAATCTGCTGATCGTTCCTTCGCTCCTGCCGGGGTCTGACACCTCCACTATCCAGGCGCCGGCGTGGCTGGGGGTTGGGGTCCACGCTCGGGAAGCCTACAAGACCGGCGTGCGTCTGGCGCTTCTGGGTCGGGACGACCCCTTCTGGCGCCAGATCGAGCAAGTGATGGGCAATGTCTCAGCGGAGCCGGTCGCCGTGTATGCCTTCTGCCCGCTCGAAGTGCCGACCGGCGTTACCCCTCTGCTGGGCGCCGGCACCAAGAAGATCATCCTGGCGCGTAAGGTGGTCGGCAAGGGCAATATCTTCGCCAGCGGCATAGCATTTTCCCCACGCTGGAGCACGCTGCCCCTTTCCGGACTGGGCGTAGTGATGGCCCAGCGCATGGCCGTTTGTAGTGTGCCCGCAAGGACATTGACAGAAACGCCTGGCGGCGTCACTACAAACAACATCCTGTCCCTGGTGGCGGGGGAGCGTCCGCCGGCCTTGCCGGGGGAGGGCGAAACGCAACTGGTCTCTCTGTCTGGCGATGCCTTGGAATGGAAGGGCCGCCCGACCGACCTGCCCGCCTTCCCGAGAACCGGAGTCTACCTGGCCACGACCGGCAATCAGAAGTGCTGTCTCGCTGTGCGATCGTCATCCAGGGAAGGCGAGCTTCGGTTTGTGGAGAGCACGAGCGTGCCGGCGCTCGGCCCAATCTCGCACACTGTCGTACCATTCGATGCCCAGGCCAACTACACGCAGTACCACGCAGGTCAGGCCAGAGTCCGCGAGCTCTACGTCCCCTTGCTCTTGCTGGCCACCCTGGCGGTACTGGTCGAAGGGCTCTTGGGCGCGCGCGGGTGCGCTCTTCCGTAGGTCGTGCGTCCTCGCACGACTATCTCCGGCGTGTGAGGACCCTCAGCCTGCGCCTATTGCCGTTGGGGAGGAGGAGTTGATGGGCACGCTTCATTGGCGATCCCCTGTGCCTCCTTTCGTAGCGGCAGCGTTGCTGCTGGGCTTGGGCGTTTGGCTCGTGGTTCTCTATCGGCGGCAACGGGCCCAACATTCCCTGCGCCGGACCGCCGCTTTGCTGTTGCCCAAAGCGGCGGTGGTCCTGTTAGTCATGCTCGCCTATTTCGACCCCGTCTGGCGAATCGTCCGCAGCCCGGACGTGGGCGCGAAGATCGCTGTGCTGATCGACGATTCCTCGTCGATGCAGGTCCCTGATGCGAAGGAGGGCCCCCGCGCCGCACGGGCGGCCAGGCTCTTCGAGGACCTCAAGAGCAAGCTGGGCTCGGTGGTTGCGTGGGACGCCTACGAGTTCGATCAGCAAGTGCGGCCCTACAAGCCGGGCGGCTTTTCCTCGGAACAAGTGCGCGAAACCGACCTTGGCATGTGCCTGGCGGCCATGGGGAGCAGCCCGACATCTCCAAGTATCTGGGCGTTGTCGTCATCACGGACGGCGGCGACGAGATGATCCAGAATGCCCGGCTGCCCGCGGCCCCGGTCTACATCGCCGGAGTGGGAAGCAATCCCGACGGTTGGGACGATGTCGCCATTGCCAGCCTCGACGCTCCCGCGGTGGTCGAGATTCAGAGCAAGTTCACCGTCGCGGCCGAGGTCGTGATTCGGCGGGGAGGTGGCGGCCTCTCGTCCAAGCAAGCTCAGGCCCAGGTTCTCTTGGAGGAGCACGCGTCGAATGGTGGGCTGGTGCGCGCGAGCGGACAAATCGATCTGCGCCTGGAGCGGCAGCGCCTCGAGTTGAGCGTCGATAGCCCAGCCGAACGGGGGCTGCGGGATTACCGCCTGCGAATCGATCCCTTGGAAGGCGAGTTATCCGCACTGAACAACGTGCGTGTCTTCTCCGTGGAGGTCGGAAAAGACCGGCTGCCTGTTCTCCTCTTTGCGCAGGAAGTGGATTGGGACTTCGGCACGGTCCGCCGGGAGTTGGCCCGCGATCCCGCGCTGGCGCTGACGACGCTGTACCGGATCAGCGAGGACCGGTTCGTCGTGCAGGACAATCGTCAGGAAGGCGACCAGGTCCTGGCCGCGGGCTTCCCGACGGAGAAGAAGGTGCTCGATCTCTACAAATGCATCATCATCGGTTCCTTCCCTGCCTCCCAATGGCAACCGGCCCAGATGCAGACGTTGCTGGAGTACGTCCGGCAGGGCGGTGCCGTGATCTTCCTGGGCGGCGCGTCTTCCTATGCGCAAGGGGGCTACGGCAACACCGCGCTCGAACCGCTCTTTCCCTGGCGCCTGGACGGGGCCGGCGGGGCGTTTCGGACGGGCTGTTGGCGGTGAACGTGCCGGTGGCCGCGACAGGCCATCGCATCGTGGCCGAGATGGCCCAGGCGTTCGCCCGCGACAGCGGGCCGAAGATCGAAAGCCTCAGGCCGCTCGCTCACGAAGACGAGCACGTTCCGCACGCTGACGCCCCGCCACACGTTCGCCGCCCAGATCTTCGAAGGCCACGGCTTCAGCTCTACGGCGTCGGTATGCCGATCATCCTCAAGTTCGACCGGCCGATCACCAACCGCCGCGCAGTCGAACGCGCGCTGTCACTGCGGACCTCGAAACGGCTCGTGGGGGCGTGGTACTGGGACGGCGACACCACGCTGTACTTCCGCCCGCGAACGTGCTGGCCGGCGCACACCAGGGTCCGCTTCGTGGCGCGCCTGACGGCGTCGAGGGCGCGCCCGGCGTCTACGGCACGCACACCCTCACTCAGAGCTTTGTGATCGGCCGATTCGCTGATCGTCGTGGCCAGCACGCGTACGCCACCGCGCGCGCGTGTACCTGACCAGGCGCCTGTTCGGCAACTGGCCCATCAGCACCGGCCGCACCGGAGACGCCACCCCCAACGGGACCTACCTGTCAATCGACAAGGCCAACCCGGTCGACATGGTCGGGACAGGGCTACAACATCGAGGTGCCCTGGTCGGTGAGGTTCACCTGGAGCGGCCGCTTCTTGCATGACGCCTACTGGTCGGTGGGCGAACAGGGGTTCGGAACGTGAGCCACGGCTGCGTGAACCTGTCGCCCGCGAATGCCGAGACCTACTACAAGCTCGCCGTGCCCGGCGACCCCGTGACGATCACCGGCAGCCCCCGGGCGGCACCTGGGACAACGGCTGGACCGTGTGGTTCCTGTCCTGGCGCAGCTGTGGATGGCAGCGCGCTGAACGAGGCGGTGCGGACCGGGCCGCAGGGCAGCACGTTCGTCGGCCCCACCACCCTGCGACCGGCCACGGCCAAGTCGCCGCTCGACGCCCCAAAGAAGGGGAACGCGGCCGCGGGCTGACCGCACAGCGACTGCGTGGTGTGGAGGAGGCCGTCGGGTGCACCGACTCGCAGTCGACCGCGAACGTTGCCCCGTTTGCCGACGGGATCGCCGAGTGCAGGCTCAAGGGCAAGAGGCGCGTCTGGGACGGGCCGCGCGAAGACGCCACCAAGGCTCCTGCCGCGAACCCCATGGCGGCCGCCGGACTCATCTCCTGCGGTCCAATGCCGCCGCGATCATGCGCGGCTGTCACATGTTATGGAGACCTCCCGGGTCGACGGAAGATGCCCGTCTGCAGGCCCTCTTCCCCGCCAGCCGACCGCAAGCCGACTGGTTCTCAGGCTTTACCCGGCAACAGCTCTTGGTCTCTGGAAGACGCCGGGCGAGCGATCTCAACTCCGAGTTCTTCGCGCGCGAGACTGGCGAAGTCCGCCCGCGCGACCTGCAGCGCCTCGGTCTTCGCGCGCCACGCCTCGGCCTGAGCGACGGTCCACTTCTCGCCCAGCACCCGAGCCACAAGTGCCGAACGCCCCCCGCCGCGTTCCGTGGCGGCGCGCATCACCTCTGTGCAGCGCTCGACCGCGGTGCCGCCCAGGGTCACGGCCCTGAGCGAGCCGACCGCCGCGACCTCGGCCATCGCTTCGTAGAGCGCCGTCGTGTCCGGACGCAGGAGGTCGTGATAGTCGACGGCGTTGAGCTCGGCCTCTGCACGTGCAGTAAGACGTCGACTCCCTCACCCCAACCGGAGCGCGTCGCCATGATCAAGTGCAAGGTGTCGGCCGTGTGCACGACAGTGCCGGTCGCGGCCAGCAGGCGCACGTAGGCTTGCCGCCGTGACTGCCAGTGCGCCGCTGCATCTTCGCGGCGGCCCTGCAGACGGAAGAGGCGGAAGACGATGTACCCGGTCAGAGCTGCCGAGCCGAGACTGGCGACGAGGACCATGAAGCCGGACCACATGCTGTCACCTCCTGCAACGGTCAGTGCGCCGGCCTACTCGGTCTCGACGAGGGCGATCTCATCGTCGCTGAGGCCGTAGAGTTCGTAGACTAGACGATCGATCTGGCGATCCACGGTCTCGGCCTGACGCTGTAACCGGGAAGCGTCTTCTGCGGTCCTTGCCCGCGCGCCTTGAGCCTTTAGGCCGAGAAGACTTTCGGCCAATTCGGCAAGCCGGGGTGCCGCGGTCGATGCGTTTGAGCAATCGGAGAGAGCCCGCGGCAGGGGCACCGCCGTGAGGTACACGCCCTTGATGTTGATGTCGATGTGCTTCTTGCGGAAGTACCAATTCACGAGCGTCGAGTTGAGGACGGCGAGCACCGCTCGTATGTCTACCAGATCACCGACCCCATACAGCACGTTCAGCGTGTGGTCCGCGTAGAGCCCTTCACGGTCCATGGTCACCACCACGCGTCGAGCCAGTGAAAGGTTGCGAATCGCCTGGACGAGGCCCTTCCGGACGCTCGAAGTTGGCTTCGACTCGTGGCCAGTGCAGGGCGTACCATGGCTGACGCCCCATCTGAACCTCTCGTTTCTTCTCAAGCCTGGCCTTGAAGGGCTCGAGATGACGTTGCACGCTGGGCCAGTCTCCGAGAATCGAGTCGCGCGTCAAGTAGATGACGTGCATTCGCGGAGTCGGGCGACCGTAGCGGGAGATCTCGTCCCCGAACACCGCCAAGCGGCAGCGGTCTCTCTCTAGACCCTCGCTCTCGATCGTGGTCTCGTCGACGAGATAGGCATCGTTGCCCCCGGTCACGAAGCCTTGGAAGCAAGCGCAGAAGTCGCCGACCACGGGGTTGCCGTCCGTCATCCTCGAGATCACCTGAGCGACATCCTCGGTGACGCGCAGTTCGAACTCGTAGCCGGGCGCAGTCGCCTTGGTCATGAAGTCGCGAACCCCGAGACTCACAGCGCCCTGCAGACTCTCCCCATAGGTGAGCACGTCGATCACCTCTGTGCCGCAATCCGCACGAGCACCAGACCGATACAGCAGGATCACGGTGTCGTCGCTTACGTTCGCAAAGACTCGGCCGCCAAGGTTGACGATGCGTCTCAGCCAGGTCTTTTCAAGAAGCATCTTGCGAAGAGGGGCAAAGGTCAGATTGTTCAGCATGGTTGAGGGGATGATCATGCCGAACTCCTGGTTCTCGCAGAAGTGCCAATGCCTTCTCCAGGAAAAGTCCATAGATGTCGAACCGCCGCGAACAGGTGGCGTGCAATGAGCCGAAGTAGTAGTCGCGATCGCTCTGCTCCACATGTTCGATCTTCGTGTTCGGCGGTTCCCGATGACCGACATGGAAGCCGGGCTTCTCTTCGGGCACCGCCTTGCCAAAGACGGCCGGGAACTCGGCCTGCCAGTCGAAGACGTTGATCCGGTAGCGCTCCTCCTCGTCGAGCAGCAGGCAGCTGCCGGTCATCGTAGAAGTCCGGGCCGATCAGCGAGTTGCCGCACTGGATGTTGTCGCCCAGGTCGGGCAGGGCGCGCTCGTGGAAGAAGCTGAAGCTGGCCGGATCGTCTCCTGCGGTCTCGCCTCCAGCACCTTGAGCAGCAGCGAGAGCTTGGTCACTTCCACCGCCTGCGGGTCGATGTCCACGCCGTAGATGTTGTTCGAGCAGGATGCGCTTCTGCTCGGCGGTGGTCAGCCGCCAGTCGCCGGCCGGCGCGCCGCGGGACGAGCTCCTTGCGCGTGCTTCTCGGGCCGTTCGTCGATGTAGCAGTCGCAGGTACCAGTCCAGCAGGTACTGGTAAGCCCCGATCAGGAACGAGCCCGAGCCGCAGGCCGGGTCGAGGATGCGCAGCGCCGGGGCCTGCTTGGGCGTCTTGCCCTCGAGCAAGCTTGCCCACCGTGTGCTTCGACGATGTAGTCCACGATGTAGGTGGGCGTGTAATAGACGCCGCCGGCTTTCTTCACCTCGGGCTTGTCTTCCACCACGGCCGGTGCCCGGCGGTCAGGCGGATCACCTTGCCGAGGAACTGCTCGTACACCTGGCCCAGGATGTCGGCCGGGATGACGCAGAACTCGTAGGGGCTGTCGGGGTAATAGAGGTTGCTGGAGGATGTCCTTGAGCACCTTGTCGTCGATGTCGAGGCGAGGCGTCAGGTCGATCCGGCGCTTCGGCGCGATTCGCTCGTGCTCGAAGTGGAACAGGCCGGAGTTGTAGCGGTCGTCGGCCTCGCGGAACAGCTCGCACAGGCGCGCGTAGATGTCGCTGGCCGTTGACGCAGCGCCTGCAGGCGGCCGTATGGCTCGATGCCGCGGTCCTCGCAGATGCGCAGGAAGATGATGCGGTCGATGGTCGCCTGCACGGCGAAGTTCAGCTCGCGCTGCGTGAGGCGGGGTTGCGCAGCGCGATGTTGCGCGCCAGCACGTCGCGCCAGGCCTCGATCTCGCTCAGGAAGGCGTCGTCTACCTCGGCGGTGCCCTTCTTGCGCCTTGGTCGACTCGGCGTATCTGTCGAACGAGCCCTTGAGACCGCCTCCTTGGAGAAGATCGAGGCGATCTCGTCCCAGTGTTCGGGGTACTCGTGGTAGGTGAGTAGAGCACGCGCGCCGCCGAGGCCTGTCGTTCTTGTGCCGGGCTTCATGCGGCAGTCGTAGACGGCGAACTCCTCGAAGTCGGTCAGGATGCTGACAGCGGCAGCTTGGCGGACCAGGCGTAGCGGCGGAGTTGGTAGGCCGGGCCGGTCGTCCTTGATGTTGACCGCCGGCTTCTTGGCCTCGACGAAGAACTTGCGCGTGCCGCCGATGCGGAAGCAGTAGTCGGGCGCCTTGGTCGCGCCGCCGACCTTGATCGCGTCTTCGTGGATCACGTCCTTGTAGGCCTCGGCGTAGCCGCTGCGTGTTGTCCATGTCCCAGCCGAGCGCCTCGAAAAACGGGTCGATGAACTCCCGGCGGAGCTGGGTCTCGTTGTAGTGCGGGGTCAGGTACTGGTCGCGGTTGCGCGTCGAAGTGCTCGATCAGCCCCAGCACGGCATCGGGCGCGCTCATGCAGCTCCTCGTGGCAGTGGCCCAGGTACGGCACAGCAAGTGTACACGGCCGTCCGGATGACGCCAGAGACGTGGCCGCGTCGTGGCTTTCTGCCGCCGACCGCATGACGCGGCTTGGTGAGCACAGGTCTCCACGACTTGTGGCAACGCTCGAAGTGGCCGGCATGCAGCAACATCGCCCGTACAGCCGACGACAAGCCGACCAGATCAGTCAGTGACTGAGTGCGGCTCGGCGCTAGTGAGGACCGCCCGCAGGTGGCCTTAACGGGCATCTTCGGGTGCCACGACTCGCCAGCTAAGTCGAACGACCTGCCTCCGGCGGAGTCCGCAGGAACGAGGGCGGCCCATTCGGCACCAAGCCGGCGGTGCCGCCCGGCGGTACCCAAGGCTTGCTCCACGTCGAGCTTCGCCACGCTGGCGCCGTCCCCGACAGGAACTCGCCTGTTGTAGACCACCGCCGCGTAGGCGCCGCCGACGGCACGCATCCAGAGGGTAGAGCCAGGCGTGCAGGTTGCGCCCCCCGAGGCGGTCTGACGAAAGCCCGCCCGTGGCGTCCTTTACTCGCAGCAGCCGCGCCATCTCCGTCTCGGCTCCGAAGCTCAAGAGTGAAGAGTAGACGCCGGCATTCAGGCAGCCGACCCCGACGAAATGGAAGTCCTCAGGAAGCACGTCCAGCAGATGAAGGTCACGCTCGAACATGACCGCGTCGCGAGGCTCGAATGGGCCATCGGGATCGTCGAGCACCGAGTCTGGGACCGCAGGTCTGGGTTCCAGATTCGCTCCACCGAAGTTGCGAGAAGCATGGCCCTGTAGTGGGTGTCGATCAGCCACACGAGCTTGAAGAACTGTTCCTCGACATCAGCATCACGGGTCATGATCAGGGTCTGCCTGCCCGTTGTCAGTGCGTGCTCAATGGCGAGATAGACGAGGGCCTCGTCCGTGTAATTGCCCACGGGCTTTGTGGCGAGAAGCCGACCTCGCTCGCCAAGCCGGCGCTGCACCCGGTCGAGGAGTCGCCGTTCCTCATCCGGCGCAGGGTCGCGGCCGTGCTCTCGCTGGAACTCCGAGCGCGCCAGCTCGGTTGCCCGCCGACGCACGGATAGCAGCGCCATGTAATAGTCGAACGCCCGACGACCGGGTTCTCCCGGCTGCGGCTCCGGCTGCTCGACGATAGCGTCGTGACGTTCTCGAAGAGCGACCGAGATCGGGTGGTCGGGCCGCCTGCCAAGCCAGGGCAGCAGCTCGGCGCGAACCCGCTCGGTGAGGACGAGGCGGCCCGGTTCGCACAGCAGGGCCTCCCAGAGCTTCGCGGGCGCGTCGTCTTCAAAGGCGCTGGTATCGCAGAAGACGGCCAGATCCCGCTCAGCTGCGAGCCCATCCACAAGGTCGCCCCACTCGGTGGGCACGCGAGGACCAGATCTCCAGCTGAGACGATGAACGAAGCCCATCGAGCCAAGGCGTCAGCCCATGGCCCCGCCGCGACTTCAAGAGAGCCGGTCGAGAAGGCTCG
>CAVVRJ010000015.1:0-83766 GCA_963750205.1 uncultured Planctomycetota bacterium | reverse complement strand
CTATTAAGTAATCCTTAACAGTTGCCTCCTCTGTCAGTTCGCCCTCGTTGTAGATGTTTTTGAGATGGATATTCACGTTCGGGGTCGTCGTCTGGAACAGCTCCGCTATGGTGGCCTGAGTCAGCCAGATCGTTTCATCCTGGAACCGACATTCCACGCGGGTCCGACCGTCCTCGGTCTGATACAGGATAATCTCCCCTTTGCCGGTGGGAACGATGGCGCCTTCGTCCTCCGGCAAGTGGGCGGGCGGGTTCGAGTTTCGGTCTTTCATAGAGTATTATTCTCTATCCAGTGTTTTTAGAATATCCTGGAAAGGCCTTGCCTTTCCCCAGAATCTGTCGTATATATTAGTAGTCAGTCGGCTGTAGGTGAATGTCGGCTTCATGCCGTGCGTCTGGGAAACCGGACCTGCCTAATGAGTTTTGACGAACAACTTCGGTAATCGGTTCGCGGTCTGCCCTGGTCGGACTGGTAAAAGAGGGCTCGCCAGGCAATCGTCCGAGTTTCATTACCGAACTTGTCTGTCAAAACTCATCAGAGGGCTGACTTGTTTTATGTCGAACGGGTTGTCTCCGAGTCTCGGGATAGCCGGCTCAATTCCAGGCCGAAATAAGTGCGGTGTCCCGAGAATTCCCGCACGTCGGGGATTCTACCTCGCCCTCCTCCTCTCTGCAACACCCTCAGGCCGCAACCAAAACCAATCCTCTCGCCAAGACGCAAAGAGTGCCAAGAAGACATGGTCCCAACACTCTTACCTTTGCGATCTTGGCGTCTTTGCGCGAAAACAAGATTTGAACAAGTAGCGATGCAAAAAGGCGAAACAAAGCAGGAGCAGGAATATCCGGCCCCCGGTGCATTTATCGCTTTCCGCCAATAGCATGAGAGAGTCTGTGACCGGAGAGTGAAGAGTGAATGCCTGACCCCCTGTCTGCCCAGCAAACCACCTGCCGAACAGGATTGATGGCGTCCCCAGATTCCCCTCAGCTCGAGGTTCTGCTGCATCATTTGGCCGGATGTGGCCAGATCTCCTTCGCGATATCAAACAATCTCATTCCTCGTTCCCTGATCTGGACTTCATTCCACTCGTCCATATCTTGGAAGTAACGGTTCATGGCAAGCGCGGAGCTCTTCAGAATCTCCGGCTTCTTGTCTCCAAAAGCGGAATTAGAGACGGAACTGTTAAGTGGCTGGGTGAGCAGTGTCATGTTGCCAAACGAGTGCTTCAGGCGGTCCCGTGACTGACTTGCTGCAATATCCTCCTCGCTGCGGGTTTTGTCGAATTGCTCGTAGAATGTGGCTCCCCGGTTCCCATTTGCCAGAGGCCAGTTTTCAATCCACTCGTCTGGTAGAACGTGCTCGACTGTGAGCTTGGAGAGTATTTCGATGCGCTCGGCTCTGACATCGTGGATTCTGCTTTCAATCTCTCTCAGCACATACTGCGTCCGGGCAGGCCCCTGTTGCTCATATGGGCTCTTGTCGAGCCAAGCGGACTTGAACTCCGAGTCTGCCGGCCACACGACACTCTCTCCCTTCTGCTCTGCAAGGGCCTCGCGCAGGTTGTCACGAGAGAATCCCTTCTTTGCCAGTTTAGTGAGCGTTGTCAGGAATACCCGGTTGTAGTTCTTTGTTGTCAATCCGCAGACAGCTCGCCGGACGATATAGGACTCAAGATCTGTGAGCATTCCCAAAAGATCGTTGTCCTCGGGTTCAAATCCCATGATCCCGAGGGTCAGCGGGTATACCGTGCTAAGGTCAAAAGTCTTCAAGAACGAGGCAAACTTACCGATCCCCGTACTCGTATCGGTTCGGATCAAGTCTACATATAGCCGTCTGTACTTCGCTAATTCCTTCAATTCCTCAGCAACTGTCGTGAAGGGGGTGGCAGTCCTTATCCAGTCTTTGTACTCCGAATAAAGGTAGGAAATCAGCACTTCTTGCTGTCGCTTGAGGGTAAGGTAGTGTTGCAGGAAGATGTCTGAGCGCGGACGCTTCAATCGTCCCTGTTTCTCCTCAATTCGCCAGAACTCACCGTCGAATGGTAACCAGTGCTCTTGGTACAGCTTCTCGGAATCCTCTTTCTTCTGAGCGGCGCGTAGGAAGATGAAGTTCCGCAGCAGGTCGGATGGTAGGAGCGGTTCGCCGCGGGCATTCAACGTCTCAAAGATGACCTGCGGATCGTCCTCTCCCTCGAGTTCTATCGTCACGACCTGTAGAGCACCTCGCAACGCATCATGCATTGAGGCCACGCGCTCCGCAACTGCTTGTGGATACTCCTCATTCGTAAGGAATCCTGTAAGCTGATTGTAGAAGAAGAAGTACGCCTCGACCATGCCAGGTCGTGGGTCGGGTTGCCGCTGATACTTCCTCCGCACGATTGGATGTCGGCGTCTCAATTCCTCCCGGGAGCCGGAACTCACCACATTTGTGAACTGGGTCCTATCTGTGTGCGTTGGCCACACTTTGAATCGCTCGGTTTCCTCGTTCTCCATGATCCCGTCGTTTATTAAGTAGCGATCGCATTCCTTGGCGTACTTCTCCTGTCCCTGCGTAGTGCACACATCACGAAATGCCGCGAGGAAGATCTGGAATGTAGTGAGGCGTTGTTGTCCATCGATCACCAACTGAACCGGCACGGCGTTCCCGTATACTCGGCGTTGGTCAAGTACCATCGCCCCGAGAAAATGAGGGCTGGCCTCCACGCGATTCATGCGTTGAACGAACTTCCGCTCGATGTCCTCCCACAGAGGTTCCCAGTGTTTCTCCTGTGACCACACATACTGACGCTGAAAAAGGGGTACCTCGTACCGACGCTTTCCGTCGAAGAGATCAAAGATAGAACGCGATCGTGGCTGCATAGCATCTCACTTCATGGACTGATGTCATATGTTGTGTGTGTCGCCCGTCATCATCCCTGCTTGAGTATTCGCGTCTTTTCCGTCCCATCCAGAACCTGTGAGCAAGACTCCCAGTTGATTTTCTCAACGAGGGGAACCCAAGGACGCACCCTATTTTATACACTTGCCATCCTGTGTGTTGCCCGCGTTTGTCACGCTCCCACAGCCGCCCGGCTCATCTCAACCTCACCACATCTGTCCGGCCCGCAAAGGGCCCAACCACTTCGTCACGGCTTCATCCAGGGTGTTCTACCGGAGGGCATTATGGCGGGTGCGTGGCGGGCAGGCAAGGGGAAAGTGACGGAGGACAGGAGAATAGGGGCCGCAAAGAACGAAAGAAGCCGCAAAAAGAAGTACCTCTGCCTCCCATTCTCTCTTGCGCTCTTTGCGTCTTGGCGAGAAAACAGGTTTTGGTTGCGGCCGTAGGCCGCGAGAAGGGAGCAGAATTTCTGTATAATTTTCGATTTGTGTGCAACATACACGCGTCGAGAATCGTCTCTCTATAGGAGCGAGGGCGACGCGTGTGTCGCCCCGACTGCTCTTTGTGGCTCTGCTCATTCGTATTACTTCCGGTTCAAAACGTAAGATACGGAAATCCAAGGAATTATGTCTCGCGCAAAGACGCCAAGACCGCCAAGGTATGAGGATTCGGTGACTTCTGCCCCCTTGTCCTCGGTCCTCTTTCCCTCCTTGTGCTCTCTGCGTCTTGCGCGAGAACAAGATTTGGTTGCGGCGAGCGGAGCGAGGCTGTTCTGGGTTCGTTTTGTTCTTCTCGTCACAACAACCAGATGTCACGTTTTGACCGTACCGAGACAATCGTCAGCGCCACGCCGGGCATGGTTTGCCTCCGGCTCCGGCTCGGTGGTGGAGATTTATGCAAAACGAAGCCAAGAAGCAGTGGTCGGTAGTCAGTAGCCGGTAGGCGGTTGAAAAAGCAAAGCCAAAAGGCAGTGGTCACTCGTCAGTGGACGGCGGACAGTTTTACAAACGAACCCAATTTGGAGGGAAGAACGCGGCAGGGAGCAGGCCTCAGGCGTCAGGTGAGGGACGAATCGCGCTAAACGGACCCAATTTCGGAGGTCCGGCCGGGACCAAGGGGGCCAATTATGCAAAACGAACCCAATTTCGGTAACAAGCAAGGTTCACCACTGACGCACAGAGGCCACAGAGAGCGACAATGCGAAACGAAGCCAATTCAGGAGAAGTCTGAAGTGCGAACCACACACCAAGCCAACTTGCTGGGCCGGCCGCACCAAACAAACCCAATTCCCGGCATTTCGGCGGGCCGGGGTACCCCACCATTCCAGCCCCATGCCGATTGCGCAAAACAAAGCCAATCTCCCTCGTGGGCTGGTGGTGTATTCGCAGGGACATCAAGGATAACGCCTTACGGCGTCACTACCAACGCAGGGCCGATTGTGCAAAACGAAGCCAATTGTGAAGAGAAGGACTTGTTCGGCCCGCGTAAACGCGGAACTGGGGTCCCAAACGCGACAGATCGCGTTTGGGACCCGCTCCGAACGACTGCGGGTGGGCGTGCAAGGCGGGTCATGCACCCCCAACGGGCGGCGGCTTGACGCGGTCTGCCAGCGGGTATAGACTCACTGCTAAGCCCGTTGGAATGGGCGATGGGTGACACCTGTAATCGGCACGGAAAGGGGAAGTCATGGGCAAACGGATCCTCGGACGGACGCTCTTGGGCACGATCGTGATTCTGCTTCTGCTGGCCGGCGTTTCGTGCCGGTCCACGACGATCAGATCGGAGAATCAAGCGGACGTGATTCACCAGCCGTACCAACTCGACACTGGGTTGGTCTCGCGGTCGATTTCCTTCGAGAACCCGACCGGTGCCCCGGGCCAGGGCGGCCAGGCGGCCAGCAAGCTGGGCGCCGGTCGCAAGGGGGCGCCTGCCATCGACCTGAAGGCCGGGCAGGAAGTCCAGCTCTGCGACGTCGCCGGCCCCGGCACGATCCGCCACATCTGGGTGACCACCTCGAATAATCCTGTGAATCTCCGAAGCCTCGTGATCCGGGCTTGGTGGGACGGCCAGACGCACCCGAGCATCGAATGTCCTATCGGGGATTTCATGGGATTCGCCCACGGGAAGGTCATGCCCTATTTCTCTGCCGTCCACTCGCTGGGCCGCAACGCCGGCATGAATATCTGGCTGCCAATGCCATTCACGAAGAGGGCCAAAATCACCCTGACGAATGACGGCAAGGACAATGTGCCCCTCTTCTATCAGGTCGATTACACCATCGACGACAAGCATCCGTCCGACGTGGGCCGGCTGCACGTACTGTTCCGGCGGGAGAATCCGACCACCGAGAAGCAGGATTTCGAGCTGCTGCCCCAACGGACGGGCAAGGGCCGCTATGTGGGCGCCCTGATCGGTATCCGCAATCTGCACCCGGGTCAGTGGTGGGGCGAGGGCGAGATCAAGATCTATATGGACGGCGATGCCCAGTTCCCGACCATCGTGGGCACCGGCAGTGAAGATTACGTGGGTCTGTCCTACGGGATGCAGCAGACGCCGTATCTCTATAATGGCTGTAATCTCGACCAGAACATCTTTGTGTCGATGTACCGGTGGCACCTGCCGGACCCGATCTACTGGCACAAGAGTGCCCGGATCACGATCCAGCAGATCGCCTGGCAAAAGGGTTTGGCCGAGACGCAGGACGACTGGTCCACGGCGACGTTCTGGTACGAGCCGGTGCCGAGCGGGCCGCTGCCATCCCTGCCCGGCGTCGAGGCCCGCACGGCGGACCTCTGGCAAGAGAAGAAGTGACCCGGTTTTGTCATGCTGAACAAAGTGAAGCATCCATGCCCGCGAACGGAAGACCTGTCTCGTAAACGGGGCGACGTCTACTCCGCAGCCCAGATCCTTCGCTGCGCTCAGGATGACAGAAGACGGTGAACGTGCAGGATGGGCTTTAGCCCATGCGGATAGGGCGACACAAGAAGCAGCATGGGCTGAAGCCCATCCTACGATCAAGATGACAACAACAGGAAAAAAGAAAGGGACACCGATGTTGAAGGGGATGATTGTTGCAGTAGTGACGATGGCGCTCGTGGTTGGCGGCTGTCACAGTTCTGCGGAGAAATCGACCGAGAAGTCCGGCGCGGCGAAGGCCGCCAGTCAGAAAGGCTTCACGAAGCTGTTCAACGGCAAGGACCTGACCGGTTGGGAGCCCGTCGATCACGCGCGCTGGGTCGTGCAGGATGGGCAACTCGTCGGGACCCAGGGCGAAAAGAACGCGCCCGGCGATCTGCTCACCACCAAGAGCTTCCGCGATTTCGAGGTCGTGGTCACCTACCGCGTGGAGTGGCCGTGCAACAGCGGCGTGTGGTTCCGCTACCAGACACCCGGCAAGGCGTACCAGGCCGACATCCTGGAGTACAAGAAGCCGGTGGCCTACTCGGGCTCGCTGTACTGCCCCGGCTATAGCGGCCTCTTCCTGCAAGCCAATACCGACCCGAAGCTGGAGAACCACACGGGTTGGAACACGATGAGAATTCGGGCCCAGGGCGACCATCTCCAGATCTGGCTCAACGACCATCAGACTGCCGACGTGCATGACACCCGGAGCGATTCCGGCAAGATCGGCTTCCAGGTCCACCCGGGCGCCGAGTTCGCCAAAATGAAGATCGTCGTTCGGGAAGTGCTGCTGAAGGAATTGTGACAGTAGCGCCGGATGTGTCATCGCGAGGAGCGCAGCAAAGCTTGCCCCTGCGAAGGCAGAGGAAGCAATCTCCGTCTCTTTTGGTGGGGCTTGAGATTGCTGCGCTCGCAATGACATGCGTCAGCCGGGTGCCATGCCCACGCTTCGTGGGCATGCTCTTGTCCGTCGGATGGAGCATGTCTACGCAGCGTAGACATGGCACCCGGATCGAGAGACAAAGGGGTCAAATGGGCGCACGCTTTTACATGCTAAGGCTCTTATCGGTTGTTCTTTCGCTTATTCTCGCCGGCCCCGGGCACGCGGCGGACCGTCCCCGCGTGGTCGATCTTGCGCCGGACCTATCGCCGGTCCGGGAGAAGTATGACTTCCCCGCCTTGGCTGCCGCAGTGATTGTGGATGGCCAACTCCATGCCTTGGGCGTGGTCGGCGTGCGCAAGTACGGCAGCGATGTCAAAGCCGAGCCGAACGATCCGTTCCACCTGGGCTCGTGCACGAAGGCGATGACCGGAACGCTGGTCGGCCTGCTCGTCCAGCAGGGCAAGCTGAAATGGGAAACACCGCTCGTCGAGTACTTCCCGCAGTGGAAGGACAAGATGCACCCGGACTACCGGAGCGTGACACTGGTTCACCTGCTCTCCCATCGGGCGGGCGTGCCACCCATGACGAACGGCTTCGCTCCCATCACGAACCTCCGGGTGCTGCAAATCCGCCTGATGCCCTCGCCCGCCGCCCAGCGCCAAGAGATGGCCGAGATCGTTCTGAGCCAGCCTCCGATCAACAAGCCGGGCGAGAAGATGGAATACTCGAATGCCGGCGTTTCCCTGGCCGGGGCCATCGTGGACCGGCTGATGGGCGAGGAGTACGAAGCGGTTCTGCGGCGGTTGCTGTTTGAGCCGATGGGGATGAAGACCGCCGGGTTTGGGCCGATGGGCACCCCCGGCCGGATCGACGCCCCCTGGCAGCATCGCAAGGATGGCGACAAGGTCGTTCCCATCGAGCCCGGGCCGCTGAGCGACAATCCGCCCTTCATTACCCCGGCCGGCCGGGTACACTGCTCGATCGGCGACTGGGCGAAATACATTCAGTGCGTTCTCAAAGCCATGCGCGGGGAGGAGGGGCTACTGGCGGCGGCCCAGGTGCAGCAGTTGAAGGAGCCACCCTTCGGGGGCGAGTACGCCCTGGGCTGGGGGATCGCCCAACGGGACTGGGCCGGCGGCAAGGTCCTCACTCATGCCGGCAGCAACGGGGGCAACTTCTGCGTCGTCTGGATCGCCCCGTTGAAGAACTTCGCCGTGCTGGCCGCAACGAATCGCGGTGGCGCCGGCGCCCCGGAAGGTCTGGATCGTGTCTGCTCCGAGATGATCAAGAAGTTCCTGACGGCCAAGTGATGCGCCTCGCCCGCCATTCGATCGCCGGGGACGTGTCCCCGGACCCCTGGCATTTTCCGCTCTGGGCCAACAGTCCCACAGGGACGATCGACCCTAGGCTATCATCTTCCGCCCTTCGGGCTGGGACGACCGCGGGTGGTCGCGAGAATGGTTATGCACCCGCGCCGCAGCCGGATTTTGCACTTCTGCTATCATGCCATGGGCCCAATGCGGCAAATGCCGGGGTTTGGGGCAGAGCCCCAAGGGACAGGCATTGGACTGGGGCACGTCCACGGGCGCAAGCCCCCGACCGTGCTATTTACGTATGGCTGGGCGGGACGATGTCGAAGACCTTAATCAATTGCGTGATCTCGAAGACCTTGTAGATCTTCGGGTCGAGATTGAATAGTTGCAGGCGGCCGTCCATGTCGACCACCCGCTTGTGGATCTTGACCAACAGGCCCAGGAACGAGGACGACATGAACCGCACGTTCTGAAAGTTCAGAACGAGACGCTTGTCCAGGTTCTCGCGGACAATGGGCAGCAGGGCCCGTTCGAGCCGGTGAATCTGCGGCTCTTCGAGAATATTCTCGTCCTCGAAGGTAACGAGGGTCACGTCCGTGCCGTACTCCACGACGATCTTGGCTTCTTTGGATTCCATAAGCACCTGAGCTCCACGTGGGGAGCAGGAATCTGCGTTAGCCCAGAGACGAAAGCGTGCCGATACTATATTCTCTGGATGCGTTTTTCGCTTTGCGGGTACCGACGGGGAGAGGGGGAGGCTCGACAGATGTCGGGCCCTCGCCGCCGTATACCACCGGCCTCGGCGCTCGGGTCGCTCGCCAGCGTCGCGGGTTCAGGTCCCCCAACGCGATACGTCGCGTTTGGGAGCCCTTCCCACTCGCGTTACATCGCGAGTGGGGTCCCTGCCCTATCCTCCGGGCCGGCACCGCCAGTTTACCCTCCATGACACTGTTTAGCAAGGCGGGTCCGCATATCCAGTGCGACCCCTTCGTGTTTGGGAGTCATAGAGGGTGTGTGAGAAGCCGGCTCTTTGTGGCATGGGCTTCCAGCCCATGCAGCATCGGCAGGATGCCGATGCCACTTATCATACACCCTCTCAGCCTATGTGGGCTGTCGCCCTCCCCGTCGGTACCTTCATTGCGATAAACGCCAACTGGTATGGCGCGCCGGCAGTAGAACACGCAGGAGAGAGCCCGTCGCACTTATCCCGGCCCCTGGATCAAGACGGCTATGATGCTGATGCTGTTGAAGAGCGCGTGCATGAAGATCGACCGCAGCAGCGACCCGCTTTTCTCATAGGCGTACCCCAGGCCCAGGGCCAGCGCGAACAGCGACGGCCAGTGGCTCGGGTCCTCGTGGATGAGGGCAAATAGGATGGAGGTCAAGCCGATGGCCAGCCAAGGCCGGCCCGTGTACGACCGGATCGTCGTCTGAAACAGGCCGCGGAACAGCATTTCCTCCATGACCGGGGCGATCACGACCGCCAGAACCACCAGGAGCACCTCGAGGGGCAGGGCCGGAGCTTGCGAGATCAGCTTCAGCGCCTGGTGCGGCGGGATGCGATACTCCGGTCCGTACCACATCTTCGTGGTCCAGAGCGTCAGGCTCATCGCCGCCAGGATCAGCGGCCAGACGGCTAGCAGATGCAGAACGGCAAACCCCAAGTCCTTCGGGGCCGTTCGCAGTCGCAGGCCCAACCCTTTCACGCCCCGGGCGAAATCGAGCTTTGCCACGATCAGGACGAGGACGATGGTCCCCAGCGATCCTACGGCGGCCGCCAGTTGACCCCAGAAGACCTGTCGCCAGGGCGCGGCGGTCCTGGCCGCATGCGCAGCGACCGACAGCAGCAGCCCGCCCCCCAGCATCCACACCAGAAAGAGCAGGACCGGGGTCAGCGGGGCCATGCAATTGCGGCGGGGTTTCGAGCCGGCCAGCGACTGGCGGCCCAGCGAGGTGTGCAGCAACCACCAGGCGAACGCGGCGACGCCGCTGACGGCCACGAGGACATCCACGATGTCGGGCGAGTTGGCGGGTTGTTCGACTCCGTTAGGCACTGGTTTTACGCTTTACAATTTATCATTCTGCTATACGATTACCGATGGATTGAAACGTGGGGGCGGCAACAGGAGTTGCACGCCTCCGGTACTGTGCGAATGGTAAATGGTCCCTGGCAATAAGTAAATCCCAACATGGACGTATTTCAGATCGAAGGACCGGTCCGGCTCTCGGGCCACGTGGACGTCAACGGTTCCAAGAACGCCTCGCTCCCGATCATGGCGGCCACGCTCCTCGCCCCCGGCTGCTCTACCCTGATCGGAGTTCCCCAGCTTTCCGACATCAGCGTCTTCAAAGAGTTGATCGACCAATTGGGCTGCAAGGTCGAGAGGCAGGCGGACGGCTCGCTGACCATTGATGCCACCAAGATCGACAACCCCGTCGGGCCGTACGATATCGTCCGCAAGATGCGGGCCAGCGTTTGCATTCTCGGCCCCCTGCTGGCGCGGTGCGGCCGGGTCGAAGTCTCCATGCCGGGCGGTTGCGCCATCGGCGACCGGCCCATCGACCTGCACCTGCTGGGTCTGCGGCAGCTCGGGGCCCAGATTCACCTCAAGAGCGGCTACGTCATTGCCGAAGTGCCCCAGGGCCTCAAAGGGGCGAATATCTTCTTGGGCGGCCCGTTCGGCTCGACCGTCCTTGGCACCGCCAACGTCATGATGGCGGCCACTCTGGCCAAAGGCCGGACGATCATCGAATCGGCGGCTTGTGAGCCGGAAGTCACCGATCTGGCCAATTGCCTCAACGCGATGGGCGCCCGGGTCAGCGGGATCGGCTCGCCGCGACTGACGATCGACGGTGTCAGCCACCTGCACCCCGTCCAGTATCGTGTGATTCCGGACCGGATCGAAGCCGGAACGTTCATGGCGGCCGCCGCCATCACGGGTGGCCAGGTCCATATCGGCCACTGCCGGCTCGACGACATGATGGCCGTGGTGGATCGGCTGCGGAACATCGGGATCATCGTGGAATCCAACGGCGACGGCTGCACGATTGCCAGCGTCGAGCGGTTCCTCCGTCCCGTGGACATCACGACGCAGCCCTATCCGGGCTTCCCGACCGACCTGCAAGCCCAGTTCATGGCCCTGCTGGCCATCGCCGACGGCAACAGCGTCGTGGTCGAGAAAATCTTCCCCGACCGCTTCATGCATGTGGCGGAGCTCAACCGGATGGCAGCCAACTTGCGCAAGGAAGGCTCGGCCGTGCTGATCGCCGGCGTCAAGAAGCTGATCGCGGCTCCCGTCATGGCCTCGGACCTGCGGGCCTCGGCCGCCCTGGTCGTCGCCGGCTTGGCCGCTGAAGGCATCACGACGGTCAACCGCGTCTATCACATTGACCGCGGCTACGAGCATATCGAAGAGCGGCTCAACCGCCTGGGCGCCAAGATCATCCGCGAAGAAGGCGGAACGGTCTGAAGCACCTCGCGCGTTCGGAGTTCCGCCTTTAGGCGGGTCAAACAGTCGGGACTGCCTTTGATGTCCTGCGTCTGCGTGAAGTGGAGCCGGCTGCGCCGGAAGACCTGCAAACCCGCCTGAAGGCGGATTCCTGCCTTCGCAGGAAGGACGCCCCTGCCTGCGAAGAGCAGGAAGGTCACCCTTGCGCAGGCAGGGGCCGAACCGCATAACACCGGGCCTGCACTCAACTCCGTCACACCGCTTGAGCCCGTAGGATGGGCTTTAGCCCATGCTGCCGTTCGCCCTTCCCAGACGGTCCGCATGGGCTAAAGCCCATCATAGAAACAGCCCGCCACTCTCGCATATCCTCTTTAGGTTTGCCTCCTGCTGTTGGCCCAAAGCGGAAAACCTCCCCACGCGGCGGGCCGCCTGCCGCGGCTCCTCTCGATAGAAGGCCAACGACACACGTTGAGAATCCCGCGTCTTGTCTTATAATGATCCGAGCAGATCGATTCACATGTGGATATGGCTTGAGAGGCAACTGTGATGAAGAAACTCTTACGGGCGATTCTGTATCTCATCGGCGTGCTGGTGATCCTGGCCATCATCGGCGTTGTGACCGCAGTTCTCTTGGCCAACAGAGCGGTGAAGACCGCCGTGGAGACGGCCGGGACCAAGACGCTGAACGTAAGGGTGACGGTCGGTCAGGCGAAAGCCTCGCTGCTGAGTGGAACGGTCGCACTCCAGGATACCACCGTCGCCAACCCGCCCGGCTACCAGGGAGCGGCGTTGCTGAAGCTCAAACAGGTGAATCTCAAGGCCGACACCAAGTCCCTCCTGAGCAAAGAGGTGCTCATCAAGGACATGAAGCTGGACAACATGGAGGTGTTTGTGGAGCAGCAAGGGCTGCAGAACAACCTCTACCAAGTCATCAAGCCCCTGCGCGAGTCGCACCAGCCCACCGGTAAGAGCCTGGTCATCGACAATCTCACGCTCACGAACGTGACCGTCCACGTCAGTATGACCGCGCTCGCGGGGAAGACGCAAAACGCGGATCTCAAGCTCGACTCGATCGCCATGGGCGATCTGGGTCGCAGCGAAAAAATGGATACCGCCGTGTTGATCGGCAAGATTCTTTTGGCGGTGGCGCAGGGCATCGCCGAGAAGGGAAGCGGCATCCTGCCCAAGGATATGGCGGGCGACTTGAGCTCGGCCTTGGACAAGGCTGTCGATATCGGCAAGACCATCCTCACCCCGGGCGGCAAAACGCCCGACGGCAAGCAGCAGGACAGTCTCGGCAAGAGCGTCACCGACGGCATCAAGGGCCTGCTCGGCGGCAAGAAGAAGCAGTAGTCTTTACAGGGCGAGTGGGCGCAGGAGGAAGGCGGCGCGGGGACAGGAGAAAGACAAGGGTCCGTCGCACCCAAGAAAGCAACGGCCCTGTGGGGAGTCTTCACGGGCCGGCCCAACTCGTGGCGGCTTCAAGGGTGGGTCGGTGTGGGCTTGTCGCCCGTGTACCACCGGAGCGGCACATCGTCACCGGTCGTCTCTTCCAGCGCAGTGACGTGCCCATCCAGCCAGAGAATATTGGCGCGGCCGCCCGTTTTGTAGGCGTCGTTGTAGCGAACGTTGTGGCGGAAGATCTGCCGATAGCTGAAGTACCGGCTGCCGCCCTGGCGATACTGGGTCAGGTTCATGCTGCCCTTCACGTCATTATTGTGAAAGGCGTCGTCCGTGCCACCTTCCGGCCGGGGCTCGGCGTGATCGCTGCAAAAGAGGAATTCCGCCTGCTTGTAGATGGTGTTGGTATTGCGCCCAATGGCTCTCGAGTGGTAGTTCAAACCATACCCCGCCGTCTTCACCACCTCCGCAGGGTCTCTGACCATTGTTCGTGTAGATCAAGCCTTCGGGAACATGCGTGAAGCTCGGACAGCCGAAAACTTTGATGTTCTTGAGGTAATCGCACATAGTAGATCCCCCAGTACGTATCGGCGGTGGCGGTCTTCGGCCTGTATACATCACCCCGGTCGCATCGTACCAGAGGAACCCATTGCCAGCGTTGCTATTGGTATTGCCCGTGCTCATGTTCGGCAATTTCCTCTCGTTGGCATCCAGATACATCGCCACCGCCAGGCCGATATTCCGCAGATTGGACCGGCACGAGGTGTCCTTGGCCTTCTCCCGCGCCTTGCTCAGCGAAGGAACCAGGACCGCCATCAATATGGCAATGATGGCAATGACGACCAACAGCTCAATCAGGGTGAAACCATTGTGTTTGCGCATCACAGATTTCTCCTACCTTCGTACCGAGGCCGTTGCGTGTGGATGTTCTTTGTGAGCGCGGACGAACGTCCTCCTCGTGCGCGACGCGGACTGCCGCCACTGCTTTCGTCACACCTGTCATCCGTGGGCTACCCGACCCACGGCCACCTGTTTTTGCATCCTAACAGATTGCGACCACTATGGCAAGAGATTACCAGCCGGCCCCTTCTGTTCCGTCAAAAGGTCCGGCGTTCGGCGAGTAGCCCTCGTGGCGGGGGACGGCACCGCCGGCCGCAGTCCTATTTGCTTACGGCAGAAGCGGGATTTCTCCTATGACCTCCGCCGAACGGCACGGCATCGCTCCGGGTATGAGGAAGGGGCGGTCATCCTATTCAAGGAGAACACACATGAGAGCGATGCGAGCTTTAGTCCCTGGTGCAAGCCTGATGCTGTTATTCCCCTTCCGGTGGGGCGGCGCCCGGTCCGGGTCCGGGGTCCCCAACGCCGAACTTCGCGTTGGGGAGCCCCCCAAGTGCAGAGAGTCGCACTTGGGGAGCCCCCGACGCGGGTCCGTCTTTCGAGCCCGGCGGCGGCCTCCCCAGCCAGTCTCTCGCGTGGCGCAGATCCCACGCCGATCCGCCCTATCGCGTCGCCCTATGGTCCGCCGGATTCCGGGGCCACCTCCGAGATCATCAGCCGTGCCGGCGAGATCCTCGGGGCTATGAACAACCCGGACCGACGCAATGAGCTTGCGGAACAGTGGCTCCAATACTCCAAGGGGGTCATCGCCAAAGAACAGGACTTCCGGGACCAATGGCTCGACGTGCAGCGCCAGCAATTGGCCCAGCAGGACCAGGCGGGCCAACTCCAGCTCGAACTCGCCCAGCTCCAGATGAAGATCGAAGAGCTGCGGGCCGAGAACCTACGCCTGCAGCAGGAGAACCTGGCGGCCCAACAGAAGCTCGCCCAGCGCACCGGCGGATAAGCCCCTGGCCTCCTCGGTGACTAAGAGACCCGGCAGCGCAAACGGATAGCAGGAAGGTGGCCCCGTCCCTGTTTTCCTCGGCGGTGGGCTCAGCGCGGCATCAGTGGTGTGTAGTACTGCGGCTACGCTGATTTGATGGATACCGGGTTGCAGCGGCAAGCGAAGTCTTCGAAGCTTGCCGAGGGCGTTCAGGCCTACCGTAAGCCAGCGGCAAGCCCTCCGCAAAGCCTCCGGGCTTGCCGCTGCCACCCACCATTTGAAGGTGGCCGGAGTAGTAGGGTGTGCCGTGCACACCCTCTTCCTGGCCAGCGTGTGCGCCGTCGCCGTGCCCAAACCCCAGCGAAGGTCTATCAGACCGCCAGGGGCTATCCGACAAACAGGGAACGTTCCTCTCCCCTGGAGAAAGTGTGCGCGGCACACCTGACCAAGAGCGGACCCGGGCATGAGAATCATTGAAAGGAACCCCGTCGGCGGAGAGAATGGAGCAGTGCGTTCGGACGTGCGTAGAATGACCGTGTGTCAAGGAGTTACGAATGAGCAGAGGTGTGCTCGGCAAGGTGTTGTTGGCAATCGCGATGGTCCCCGTCGTCGCTCCGGCGGAGACGGTAGGGGCGAAGATTCTTCGCCCCTACAGGGAACGTGGTCGGTTCAGTTGGATCGCGAGGATCGGGGCGAGGCGGAGCAGTGGTTCACGCGGGAGCTTTCCGGCGCGATCGTCCTGCCCGGCGTGTTGACGGCCCAGGGGTATGGCGACCCCGTGTCCATGCAGACGCAGTGGACGGGCAACCTCAGCAAGACGTGGACGAGCGATCCGTACTACAAGCAGTACCAGACACCCGACAACTTCAAGATGCCCTTCTGGCTCCAGCCGGACCGGCATTACGTCGGGGCCGCGTGGTACCAGCGGCAGATCGAAGTCCCGCACGACGTGGAAGGGCAAACGCGTCCGCTCTTCCTGGAGCGGCCGCACTGGAAGACCACCGTTTGGCTGGACGGCCGATCCCTCGGCTCGAAAGACAGCCTCGGCACACCCCATGTGTATGAGCTGGGCACAGATGTAGCTCCCGGCAAGCATCGGCTGACGATCCGCGTCGATAACCGCATGATCGTGGACGTCGGCAACAACGCCCACAGCGTCTCGGACCACACGCAAGGCAACTGGAACGGGATCGTCGGCCGCATCGAGCTGCAGGCGACCGATCCGGTCTGGATCGACGATGTCCGCGTGTATCCGAATGTCAAGGATAAGACGGTCAAGGTGAAAGTGAGCCTCGGCAATAGCACCGGCGCCTCCGGCACCGGCTCGTTGTCCGTGTCGTGTAGCCCAGCCGCCCTCGGCTGGGGATCAATTACCCCCGGGGGCGGGGGTGCCACAGGCCGGTCAGCCTCTGTCGGTCCCGGTGTCGTGGACGGCCCAGGGCGGCAGCGCCGAGTGCACCTACTCGATGGGCAATGACTGCCAACTGTGGGACGAGTTCCGGCCCAATCTGTATACGATGACCGTCGATCTGAAGGGCCCGAACGGCCAGGACCAGAGAAGCGTGCAGTTCGGCATGCGCGAGGTCGGCACGCAGGGGACGCGGATCGCGATCAACGGCCGGCCGATCTTTCTGCGCGGCACGCTCGAATGCTGCATCTTCCCGCTGACCGGGCACCCGCCCACCGACGTGGACTCCTGGAAGCGGATCATTCGCATCGCCAAGGCCCACGGCCTGAACCATTTCCGGTTCCACTCCTGGTGCCCGCCGGAAGCGGCGTTCGTCGCGGCCGATGAGCTGGGGTTCTACTACCACGTCGAGTGCTCCGCCTGGGCGACCGTCGGCGACGGCGGCCCGTTCGACAAATGGCTCTACCAGGAAAGCGAGGCGATGGTCAAAGCCTACGGCAATCACCCCTCCTTCACGTTCCTGGCCTATGGCAACGAGCCCGGCGGCAAGAACCAGAACCGCTTCCTGGGCGATTTCGTGAGCTACTGGAAGCAGAAGGACCCGCGCCGGCTGTATACCACCGGGGCGGGCTGGCCGATGCTGCCGGGCAACGATTACTACAGCACGCCGGCGCCGCGGATTCAGCAGTGGGGCCAGGGCGTGCAGAGCCGGGTCAACGGCAAGCCGCCCGAGACGATGACCGACTACCGCGACTTCGTCGCGCAGCACAAGGACGCCCCGGTCGTCAGTCACGAGATCGGGCAGTGGTGCGTGTACCCGAACCTCGCGGAGATGACGAAGTACACGGGGCTGCTCAAGGCGCGAAACTTCGAGATCTTCCAGGACCAGCTCGAGCGTAACGGCATGCTGCACCAGGCCCACGCCTTCCTCATGGCCTCGGGCAAGCTGCAGGCCCTGCTCTACAAGGAGGACATCGAGTCGGCCCTGCGCACGCCGGGCTTCGGCGGGTTCCAATTGCTGGACCTGCACGACTTCCCCGGCCAGGGCACGGCCCTCGTCGGCGTGCTGGACCCGTTCTGGGACTCGAAAGGCTACATCACGGCCCAGCAATACCACCGCTTCGCCGGGCCGATCGTGCCGTTGGCCCGCCTGGAGCGGCGGATCTTCGAAGCGGGTGATACCGTGCAGGCCCAAATCGAGCTGGCCCAGTTCGGCCCGGCGGACCTGGAGAACGTCACGCCCTTGTGGACGATCCGCGGCTCCGGCAAGGTCATCGCCGAGGGGAGCCTGCCCAAGCAGACGATCACAGGCCGGGACATTGAGCACGCTGGGCGAGATCCAGGCCAAGCTGCCCGCCAGTGCGAAAGCCCAGAAGCTGAACCTCGAAGTCACCATCCACGGCACGGAAGCCGCCAACGATTGGGACCTCTGGGTGTTCCCGAAGCAGGTCGTCAACGGAGCCCGCCGGCGATATTCTGGTCACGCGCGAGCTGAACGAAGCGGCGCTCGCCCGTCTCAACGCGGGCGGCAAAGTGCTGTTCCTGCCCGTGCCTCAGTCGCTCCGCAACGATGAGAAGCACCCGCTCACGATGGGCTTTTCGAGCATCTTCTGGAACACCGTCTGGACCGACTGGCAGCCGCCGCACACGCTGGGAATCCTGTGCGACCCGAACCATCCGGCCCTGGAACAATTCCCGACGGAGTACCATTCGAATTGGCAGTGGTGGGAGTTGGTCCACGGAGCGGCCCCCTTCATCCTCACGACTCATCGCAGCTTGCAGCCGGTCGTTCAGGTGATCGACGATTGGGTCACGGCCCGCAAACTCGCCCTGGTCTTCGAGGCCCGCGTCGGCACCGGCAAGCTCCTGGCGTGCAGTTGCGATCTCGTGAACGATCTCGACCAGCGGCCGGTGGCCCGCCAGATGCGGCACAGCCTCCTGGCGTACATGACCGACGCGCGGTTCGAGCCCAAGTACACCATGACCACAGCGCAGTTGGCCGATCTCCTGAAGGAGCCCAGCCCGCTCCAAAAACTCGGAGCAACGGTCTCCGCAGACAGTCTCCAGCCGGGATACGGCCCGGAGCTGACCCTCGACGGCGACCCGGCAACGATCTGGCACACAAGCTGGCAGCCGATGGCCCAGCCGCCGCACGAGTTGATCCTCGACTTGAAGAAGTCCGTGCGGCTCTGCGGCCTGACGTACCTCCCGCGTCAGGACATGACCAACGGCCGCATCGCCCGCTACGAGGTCTATGTCGAGCCTTGACGGCAAGGATTGGGGTCAGGCCGTCGCCACAGGAACCTGGCCCAACGACGCGAAGCTCAAGACCGTCCGTTTTGCGAAGCCGCAGGAGGCCCGTTTCGTCAAGTTGGTCGCCCTGAGCGAAGTCCGCGGCCAACCCTTCGCCTCCGCGGCTGAAGTGGACATCCTGGTGGAGTGAACGCAGGAAAATCCGTATTGGATTCTGATGGCCCCCATAGCACGAAGGGTTCGAGTATGGTCTCTGCGTGGGTGGCATTTTGCGATTGACGCGATGCCGCGATACGCGTTATGCTCTCAGCAAACTGGGGCAAGCCTATACCTTGGGCTTGTCGCTGTGTCGTGGCATGATGCGTCTCCTGACAGCAGAAGGATGGGAAAGAGAAGATATGGCCGCCGTGCGGAAAGTGAAGGAGCATCGGGGCAGTTACGCGGGGCAATACGTGGCCCTGGATCCGTCGACAGGCAACAAGATTATCGCGCACGGGCCCAAAAGTAACCGCGTGGCGGCAGAGGCTCGTCGCGCGGGTGTGGAGGTGCCCATGATCATCTATGTTCCCGAGAAAGACACCGCCTGTCTCTATTAGATGCCGATTCGTGACTATCCATTCGTTACCGTAAACTCCGATGCGATTGGGCAAAACGACCTGGTGCATCCCGGCGGGCCAAACGCCCGACCGTATCTTTGGCTAAGAATAACCAATCCGGCGACTCACCAGGGGATGATTGTCTCGGCTGCGGTCGATACCGGCGCGGACGCTCTGGCGATTCCCGCTACCGATGCCGAGACTCTGGGGCACAACTTGGAGGCTACCACCCCCAAGCTCGTAAGGACAGCCAAGGGAATCACAAAGGCGTACCCGCACACTGCCGCCATCGATGTTCTGGGTATCCTCCCGAACGGCTAGGCAGATGAATCCGTGCTTCTCTACCCTATTCCTAAAACGGTCATTTACCTCACGGTTGGTCAGAAAGCGCACCTGATCGGTCAGGGATCGTTCTTGTCCCGGTGTATTCTTACCATCAATTATCCCGAAAAGACGTTTTCTGTCCGCCTTCCGGACCACTCTTAGTCTCGCAGAGTATGCTGTGCACACCTTCTCCCTATCGTCATCCCAACCTCTCCGCGCTCGGCGGCTCTCACTCTTTGCGCCCGCTGGCCCCTGGCGCCGGCCCGGGTGGGGCATTCAGCAAGGCGATCGCTTTCTCCAGGACGGTGTCCCGGCCGGCCCGGAGGTCGGCGATTGTGGGCGTAGCGAGATAGTGCGGCGCGATGCCGTTCAGGGGCGAGGGTACCTTGCCGTGCAGCGGGAACGTCAGGGCGCAGCGCAGACTCACCCCGCCCGGCAGGAGGATCTCTTTCGACCAGCCGCAGGCGCCGATCGTAGGCGTGCCGACGAGCGTCGCCCCGGCTTCAAACATGCCGGAGATGAAGTGCTCGCAGGCGCTGGCGCAACCTTCATTCGTCAGGACCGCCACCCGGCCCGGGTAGCGCCAGGGACCGCGCGGCGGCGCCGTGAAGACGATCTTCTCATACAGGTTGGTCCCCGGCCGCCGCTGGAAGCTGACGCTGACGAGCACCGGTTTCGTGAGGAACCGGCCGATGACCTTGTCCGCCAGACCATCCGAGCCGCCGCCGTTGTCCCGCACGTCCAGAATCAGGGCGGGCTTGTCCCGCAGCGGCTCCAGGAGTTTGTCGAATTCGTCGGGTGAGAAGCGGCCCCAGGCGCGGATGCGAATATAGCCAACTCCGGTCACTGATGATCCGGCTGGAAATGCATCGGTTCCGGCCCGGAACCAGCCCCGCCTCCGCCACCGCCGCGTGTCATCGTCTTCTCATAGACCTGCCCCTGTGCGTTCTGCAGTTTCAATTTGACCTGCGAGTCTGGCTTGCCTTCGAGGATCGTCCGGCAGGCCGAGTCGGCCCGGGCGTAAGGCGTGGCCCCGAACGCTCGCGGCAACTCGCGCTCGAAACACTCCTCGCGCTGCCGTGCCGTCAATCTCCTGGACGATGTCGCCGCAGGCGATGCCGAAATCGGGGGGACACTGCGTCACCACGATCTGCCCCTCCACCAGGGCGACCCGCAGAGGCGGCCCCACGCGATCCGGCCGGCCGCCCCAGGAGAGACCCGTGTGGTAGTCATTCAGCCGCCGGACGAGCAGCGCGTCCATGATGGGCAGCGCCTCGTTCAGGGTCTTCATATCCTTGATCTCCTTCTTGCACTGCTCGTACCAGCTTTCATCGAACGCCCCGGCGTATTCCATCATCGGGTAGTTCTCTTTGAGGGCGCCCCACAGCGTGTCCAAGAAGGCTGCCGGCGTCGCGCTCGCCGGCATGGGGACATTCGGGTCGGCCCCCTTCTGCAGCAGCAGCTCCGCAATCTCCTTTTGCCCCCGCATCCGGGCGATGTGCAACGCGGTGAAGCCGTACTTGTCCTTCGTATTCGCGTCCGCGCCCTGGGTCAGGCACATCCGCACCATGCTCCACTCGCCCTGGCGCCACGGCGGTCAGCAGCTTCTCGGCGAGGGTCTTGCCGTCGAGCAGCCGGCACGCGAAGCCCCACGATTCCCGCTTATTCTGCACTTTCAGCAGAATCCGGTTCCGGCCGGCCTTGAAACGCACGACCAGCAGATCGTCGTCGGGCCGGACCGGGCGGGACACCCAGTTCTCGTGCATCTGCTCCCCATTGAGCCAGACCTTCACCGCGTCGTCGCTGGCGACGCCGAGCAGGCCGCGTCGCGCTTCCGGCATGTCGAATTCGGCCCAGGCATAGGCGACCACGTAGTCCTTCGACCCAAACACCTCCGTCAGATCGAGGGCGGGCCCTTCGCCGGCCAGCTTCTGCCATTTGTATTCCTTGCCGTTGTACTGATGGACCATCTGCTCGTTCGGCTCGATCTTCGCCTCCCCGCCGTGCTGGGCGAGATAGTCGCGGTAAAACGCCTGCAACTGGACCTTCTCCTCGACCGCCCCCGCCCCTGCCTCGGACACCGGAAACGGCCCGCAAACCAGCCACCGGGTCATGAACGCCCCCGGCTCCAGCACCGGGTAGAACGCCCCTTCCCCCGCCGCGGCCGCACTCATAGCGGCGCATTCATAGCCAACATGCAACCGCTCAAGAGATTCACCAGAGTCACCACGACAACCTTGCATGTCGCACTCCTTGAAGGAAGAACCCAATCCGCTTTTCATCGACGCCTCCACCTTACTCCCGCCCGCCCCCACCGTCAAAGAGAATCCCCGGGACCTGGGACCGCCAATCTCCTGATTGGCCATCTTTTCCAGGCCGCTCAGGAGAGCGGCGTCCCCAGCCTCCCCTTGCAGGTCATGGGCATCGGTGATAATGTACGGTCTCTGACTGGCATGTCAGAGCGTCGCGGGGCGCGAAGAGGGCTGCAAAGGCCGGATGGTAGAATGTGTAGGTGTGCCCTCTGTATCCGTGAGTATGCGGCCCATTCGTGCAGGTGATTCCATGACCCAATGCGAGCTTTCCCGTCGCGCGGGACTGTTCTGCCTGGCACTCTTGCTCGTGGCCGCGGCAAGTGCGGGGGCCCAGTCCTTTGTCGTTACTCCCTATCACGCCAACGGCATCTACGACGTGAATGAGAAGGTCGGCTGGACGGCCGTGTTGCCGCCGGGAGCCGCCGCCCCCGTACGGGGCCTTACGACTATTTGGTCAAGAAGAACAACTTCGGCGAGCCCATTAAGACCGGCACGCTGGACCTGGAGGCCGGCCCCGCTTCGATCGAAGTCACCGTGAACGAGCCCTGCATGCTGTATGCGCAGGTTTGGCCACACCCGGCGGAGACCGCGGGACGCATCGGCGACCGAGGCAAGATGGCACTCGGGGCCGCCGTGGCGCCGACCAGGATAAGGCCTTGTCAGCCGCGGCCGGCGGATTTCGAGTCCTTCTGGGATGGGAAGATCAAGGCTCTCTCTGGGATACCCACCAACCCCAAACTGACGCCCAGCGACAGCGGCCGTCCCGGCGTGGAGTTCTACACCTTCAAACTGGACAGCCTGGAGTCGAAGGTCCACGGCTACCTGGCCAAGCCCGCCAAGGACAGGCAAGTTCCCCGCAGTCGTGATCTTCCAATGGGCCGGCGTCTACGCCCTGCCGAAGAACGCCGTGCTCGATCGCGCCGCTGAAGGCTGGCTGGCGCTGGACGTGGATTCTCACGATAAAGACCCCAACGCCCCCAGCGGCCCGCCCGCCAATTATCAGAGCGTCGGCAACACGGACCGCGAGACCTGCTACTTCCTGAAGATGTACCTGCGGGACTATCGCGCGATCGACTACATCGCCAGCCGGCCCGAATGGGACGGCAAGACCCTCGTCGTCACCGGCACCAGCATGGGCGGCCAGCAAAGCCTCTGCGTCGCGGGTCTGCACCCCAAGATGACGCACGTGATCGTCAACGTGCCCGCCGGCTGTGACTTCTGCGGTCCCCTGCACGGCCGGGCGTCGGGTTATCCGAATTGGCCGTCGAACAATCCCGCGATCATGCAGACGGCCCCCTATTTCGACGCCGTGAACTTCGCCGGCCGCATCAAAGCCACCGCGCTCGTCGCCATGGGTTTCATCGACACGATCGCCCCGCCCGTGGGCATCTGGGCCGCCTTCAATCAGATCCCAGGCCCCAAAGAGGCAGCCCCCATGTTCGATTCCCATCACAACAACCTGGCGACGCGGCAGCAGCAGCTTCCCTTCACGAGCCGGTCCACGCAATGGCTCAACACCCTCGTCCAGGGCCAGCCCGTGCAGCCGGATGAGGACAAAGTTCGTCCGGGACCCTCGGTCACACCGGCTGCAGCCGGCTCCGCTCCGGCTCCGGGTCAAGGCCGAGGTCCTGGCGGCCCGGCTCCCGCCGATCGGCCGGTCGCCCGCACGGACCAAAACTCCCAGATCGCCCACACGCAGTTGCTCGAAAAAGCCAAGAAAGGCGGCATCGACGTCTACTTCGAAGGCGATTCCATCACGCGCCGCTGGGGCGCGACCGACTATCCGCAATTCCTGGCCAATTGGAAGCAGAACTTCTTCGGCTGGAACGCCGGCGGATTTCGGCTGGGGCGCCGACAGCACGCAGAATATCCTCTGGCGTCTCGAAAACGGGGAATTGGACAACGTCCATCCGAAGGTCATCGTCCTCCTGGCCGGCACGAACAACGTCGGCAGTGCCCCCTCCCGCGGCGATACCGATCCCCGCATCGCGGACGTGACCAAAGGCCTCAAGGCCATTGTGGACCTGTGCCGCCAGAAAGCCCCCGAGGCGACGATCGTCCTGATGGGCCTCACGCCGCGGAACGACAACCCCGCCAATCCGACGGGCGTCATGCCCGTGATCGCCAAGATCAACGAGAACCTCGCCAAGCTCGCCGATGGCAAGAAATCCGCTATGTCAACATCAACGACAAGCTCGCGGACGCCGACGGCAAACTCTACGACGGCATGACCGTAGACCGGCTGCACCTCTCGCTCAAAGGCTATCAGATCTGGGCCGACGCCTTGAAACCGATCCTGACGGAACTCCTCGGCCCGCCCGCGCAGGACGACCACGCCCCGCCCCCCACCGGCGACCCCAGCGCCAAGCCCAAGCCCCCGGCGACGAAGTGACCACCGCAATTATGGAATACAAGAGATAGAAAATTCTTAATTCTGTCCACCGCTTGCTATCATCTCAGAAGAGTGTGCCCTTTCCCGAGGGTGCTCCTTTGTCCTTTATCCACAGAACCTCTGTCTCTCTGGATTTCTTACGCCCACCGGACGCGTGGTTAGCTATGTCAAATTCCACTCGCCTCCACGCACTGAACAGCCGGTCATAGAGCGCTGATGGATAACCGCTTAAGACCACCGCGCTTTTGCACGTATTCAGGACAGAGGCCATCTCTTCATGTTCCTCCTGAGACATCTCGACCCCGTATACGTCCCGGCTATTCGGGTCCCGTGTCTCGTGCAGGTACGGCGGGTCGCAATAGATCAGAGTCTCGTCACTATCGAATCTCTGTATCGCTTCTATAGCGGGCTGATGAAGGATCTGCACTTGTTTGAGACGGTCAACGATTTGCGGCAATCCCTCAATGGCCGTCCACCAGGCATTAACGTCACCCGCCATTCCTCCCCGAGCGCGAGGTAGTGTAACTCCAGGTTTGTCCTTTGCCGCCGAAGGACTGTCGCCACCGCACAAAATCACAGATCGCCTTGTCGAGGTCGGTCGCGTCTTCGGGGTAGGGGCGAGAATCATCAAACTCCTTCTGGCTGTAGGGAATGAACCGCACTCGCTCAATGAACTCCTTGCCTCGTGTCTGGAGCGTCCTGAAAAGACGCGTGATGCGGAGATCCAAGTCATTGTACGCCTCCACATCGACAGGCGACTTGTTCAGAAGAATCGATGCGGCTCCGCCAAACGCTTCCAGGTAGATTCGGTGTGCGGGGAAATGAGAGACTATACGATCGGCCAAGTAGTACTTGCCCCCGTGCCACTTTACCGGCGGACGAATTCGCATTGCACTTCCTTTTGCGCGTCAGAGTATCTGCCGCTTTCACGCTGCCTGACGCGGAAGATTCATCTCTGGATGAAGCTTCCTCACGAGCAGAATCTCCGTCTGCAGACGCCTCGCTTTTGCTATTCCCGGCATTTCAGCCACTGATAACTCGAGCGGGCCGCCATCCCAGAGCCATGCAGGCAAACCCTTGGAATCACTAACCTCAATATGCCTCTCCATGCGGTGCCGAAGATTATCTGTTTGGGAAAGGAAAATCGGGCCGTGTGAACTCGAGAGCAAGTACAGTCCAGCCGTCTCCGGCAACACCGAGACCTTCAGGCGACTGATCCTGCTGACCAGTCTGAGTTCTGGAATCTCTATCCTTTCGGCAACCTCCTTGCTCAATCGGCCAGCCTTCCTCAACCCCAAAGCTACCCATCGGTATTCCAGGGGAGCATGTCCTGGAGCAAGACGGCTTGCATATCGATCAAACTCTTCCGCCAGATCCGGATCACAAATTATCCTATCCAGCGATACGCCTTTCGTCCGTTGAAGATAACGAACAGCCAACTCGGATGCGTAGTCAAATTCGTCGGTCTCTTTGATTGTATACTTCCTGGTCCTTGGCAAGAGGCTCATGTCGCCGCTCTTGCGTGCATTCAACAATGCCCAATTGAGCTCGTAGTCGGTCCCCCCAAGAATCTAGCTCACGACACCTCCGTAAAAACTTCTTATCCAGCTCGGAATCTGCAACAATCCGATCAGCGGAAAAACCATCGCGAACCTCTCCAAACGGCGCAGAATCGCGGCGGTGCGCCCCTCCAAGACTGAATCCAGTTGGATTGCGAGCTTAGTTATGACAAGTTGATTGAGACTGGTCCCCTCGTTTGCAGCCTCTCGTTCCAACGCCGCGTGCAAAGATCGAGGAAGCCTGACAACAAACTTGCCACTCTTCTTAGGCGTCGAACCCTCAATCATCCCGGTCTCTTGGACCTTCTGCTCCACAAGCGCGTGGAGTGCATCATAGACATCAGTCTTTCGAAATGCACTGCGTTCAGACGCGTCCGGGAAGAATCTCACAATCAGACCGTCCAGTGGATCAAAAATCGCGTTGGACAAGTCTGCCCAGGTTCGGCAGTTCTGAGCTAGTTTGCGCGCTTCGGCAAGAATATCATCGCTTTTGCTCATGACGTCTCTCCTGTTTCAGGTAGGGGCCGTATGAACTCGACTTCCGCCTGTGTGACCTCGAAATAAATGCTCTCCTGTTCCAAAACACGCGCGGTCCTTGCCGCCAGAATCTTGAGATCATCTACCCTTTCCGGCATAACAACGACCAAGACCATGATGGATTTATCGCTTACCATGGACCCATCATCCATCCTGTAGGTCCCATCGACGTGTCCCACGATAGAATGTCCATCGAATTCTCGATCAATGTCCTTGTAAATATCCCGCAGAACGTCTGACGGGATCGGAGACCCATCATTGTAGGCGGTCGGCAGCAGGATAATGCACTTCTTCCTTATCATCGGATAGTACTACCTATAGTATTATTTATCCTACAGTTCTGTTCGCGGAATATCAAGCATTTGTTGCGAAAAACTGCGGAACTCCTGGCGTGGAATGCAGTTATGCTGTTATATGAAACGTTCGCCTCTGGCTTCTGACACCACGGCCGAAGAAGTGCGGCGCAGATACGTGCTGCACCTGCACGCCAGCAGAAATGAGATAGCATCGAAAGGGCTTCCCGAGTCATTTCTCGGCCTCCAAAGCCGCCACCCTTGTACTGCAGCATATATCTTAGCTGGCCGTAGGCGACGACGCAAGTCCGCAACCGCAAAATCGGACTAGCGAGAACGTTGGGACAGGGCAAAGGGAAGACACATACAGTCTCTAATCATAGAAAGGCCAGTTTTCAGAGTCGATCTCGATAGCCCCGTGATACAACCGGGGCAGGCGTTCGAGGGTCGGCACGGCCCTGCCTTAATGCCCGGTGCGCAGCAGCAGGGCGAAGACCAGAGCGTGCGACACCAGCAGGGGCGGCACCAGCGCCGTGACGATGTAGAATCCGGCCCCTAAGGAGCCGGAGTGCAGGCGGATGCGGGCGCCTTGGTAAAAGGCGAACAACAGGTCGGCCGCACCCCAGACGTTGAAGACCCACACCGCCGCGATAGCCCACGCCGCCGTCCGGGCCAATGCCGTTGTGGCAATAACGGCCAAGAGGCCGGCGACGAGGTCGCCGTACCCAGCGGGCAATGCCCAAGCCTTCGGCAACGAGGGCGAGACCACGCCCGGCACCAGGAAACTGAGCCCAATGAAACGCAGAAACATGTGCGGGGCCACCAGCCAGATCAGGGCTTGCGTGCCGTCGATCATCCGAAGCTGCGGCCAGACAAAGAGCCAGGCGGCTATGATGGAGCTCAGCAGGCTCAGGAGAATGCTGAGCCCGAAGGCGGCGCGCGGGTTCATAGAGTGCCTCCCGCTGCCGGCGCCCCGGTTTCACGCAACGGCATAACCACTCCTCTTTTTGCTCTCTATCTCATTCGTTGGTCGTGCGGAGGAGTTCGGGAATTCCGGGGGGAATGTTGCGGCGTCTTACTCCTTCCGGTCCTGGGCGGGGTACGCGATTGCCGACACATCTGCGTTCTGGTAGGATTTCTGCCAGTGCTTGAGGATCGTTGGAGAATGTCATGGCGGAATTGATGAAACACACGACAGCCTTCTTGCTGGGACTTCTTGTCTCCTTTTCGGTGGCTACGGCACAGAGCGGCGCGGCCACCGGGCCGGATGACGCGGCCAGTCGGCGCGAGGCGCGGATCGCGTGGTGGCGGGAGGCGCGGCTCGGGCTGTTCCTGCATTGGGGGCCGGTGAGCCTGACGGGGCTCGAGATCAGTTGGTCGCGGGCCAATTCGAACCCGAAATGTCCCAACAAAGGGCCGACGCCGGTCGAGGTCTACGACCATCTCTATGAGCAGTTCAATCCGGTCCAGTTCGACGCCCGCGCGTGGGTGGCCACGGCGCGGGCGGCCGGGATGAAGTACATGGTGCTGACGGCGAAGCACTGTGACGGCTTTCTGCTGTGGCACTCGCAGGCCGACAACTACAACATTGCCCGCACACCGTTTCGGCGGGATGTGTGCGGAGAATTGGCGCAGGCGGCACACGAGGAGGGCATGAGGCTGGGGTGGTACTTCTCGCCGATGGACTGGCGCGATCCGGATTTCCGCACGGAACGCAATGCGGCGTTCGTCGGGCGGATGCAGCGGGAGGTGAAAGAATTACTGGGCAACTACGGACGCATTGATTTGCTGTGGTTCGATTGGGATGGGCACGAGCCGCTGTACGACCAGACCGGCACGTACGCGTTGGTGCGGAGCTTGCAGCCGCAGATCGTCATCACCAATCGCCTCGACCTCGGCGTGGGAAATCGCAATACCCAGATCCTCAATCCCAACGCCGACTATTACACGCCCGAACAGGAGATTGGCAAATATGATGACCGCCAGCCGTGGGAGACCTGCATGACGCTCGGCACGCAGTGGTCTTGGAAGCCGAACGACACCATCAAATCGGCCCGGGAAGTCATTCAGATTCTCGCCCGGGTCGTTGGGGGCGACGGGAACCTGCTGCTCAACGTGGGGCCGATGCCGGATGGACGCATCGAGCCGCGCCAGGGCGAAGTGCTCGGGCAGATCGGGGCTTGGCTGCGGGAAAACGGCGAGAGCATCTACGACACTCGCGGCGGACCATTCAAACCCAGTCTCGCCTTGGTCAGCACCCGCAAGGGTAACGTCATCTACGTCCACATCCTGAAAGCGAGTCCAGAGGCGGTCAGGCTGCCGCCCTTGCCCAAGAAGATCGTCAAAAGCCAGTTGCTCACCGGCACCGCCGTACCGGTCGTGCAGACGGATTCCGGCATCACCCTGACGATCCCGCAGCCCGATCCGCAGAACGCCGACACCATCGTCGAACTGACCCTGGATGGCCCGGCTCAGGAGATTCCGCCACTGGAGGTCGTGACGGCTCCGCCGTCTCCCCGCCGAATTTGAAGGCCGCCGCCCCGAACGTCAACCAGAAGGTGCTTGAAACGCGGCATGGGGGCTCGCCCATGATAGCGAGAGTCGGAGACCGCTTGGCTGCGTTCCTAAAACATGGATATCTTCGGGTGCCATGTCTACGGCCTTGCGTGGACATGCGGGGCACGGGAAGACATGCCTACGAGGCGTAGGCATGGCACCCATCACAAGGAGCATTTCTTCTGCCTACCTGCCGCGCTGCGGTTTCCGACGTGCGATGTCACGGAATGGCGCGACCGGCCAATTGACTGGGATGGTCCATCCTGGTATCATAAGAGGCAAGTTGTCACGCATGTGATGACCGAGATTGAAGCCTACAAGATTCGGATTTTCGGTTGGAGGATAGGACGATGAAAAAGCCGAGCGTACTTGCCGCGATTTGTCTGGTCCTGCTGGGGACAGGGGCCGCGCTCTCCGTGCCGTACAGCGTCGATCCCCACACGCTGCACCTGTATCACTTCGACGGCGATGCCAAGGACAGTGTGACGGTCAACCCGATCAACCTGATCCTGGACACCGGGGCCACGGCCACCGACGCCTCCATCCCCGGCCTGGGACAGGCCCTCAACACATATGACGGGAAGGGCACGGCCAATGTGACGGTGGCCTCCGCGATGGCGGTGCCTGAGGTGGCCATCAAGAATTTCGTCGGCCCCGACGGAGCGTTCACCTTCGAGGCCCTCGTCTGCTGCAAGTTCGCGATGGGTTCGATCCCCAACAACATGCAGATCATCTCCGGCGAGCACGACACCGCGCGCGGGTGGCAGTTCCGCGTGGAGTCGGCGGGCAACCTGGCGTTCATCAATCTGACGGCCGCCACCATCCAGACGATCGCGGCCCCCCTGCCGAAGACGGGGCCGCACGTCTACGCCGCGAACAAATGGTTCCATGCCGCCGTCACCTACAACGGCAAGCCGGACACCGACGGCAACCTGAAGCTCTATTGGACGGCCCTGGATTCGGGGGCTTGCCAGCCGGTATTGCTGGGGGCCTTCCGGATGACGGCCAGCCTGATCCCGACGGTGGCGCCCTTCTTCGTGATCGGCAACGAGGGCCGCAACGGCAACGGCCGAACCGAGAACTGGGAGGGCTGGATCGACGAAGCCCGCATCAGCGACATCGCCCGCGATCCGAGCGACATGATGATCTGCGTCGAAACCAGCGGCGCGGCCGGCAAACCCGGTCCCGCCGACCTGGCGACCGATGTGCCTGCGGATACGGTCCTGAGCTGGGCCCCCGCCGACACTGCCAAGACGCATGATGTGTACCTGGGGATGGCAGCGACCGATGTGGACGCGGCCAGCCGGACCAAGCCGGGCAATGTGCTCGTCAGCCTGGGCCAGGACGCCAACACGTACGACCCGCCCGGCACGCTGAAGCTGGGGCAGACATACTACTGGCGCGTCGACGAGGTGCAGGCCCCGCCAGCGGCCACAGTCACCAAGGGTCGGGTGTGGAGCTTCACGGTCGAGCCGGTCTCGTATCCGCTCAAGAGTGTCACCGCAACCGCCTCCAGCTCTACCACGGGCATGGGGCCCGAGAAGACCGTCGATGGCTCCGGGCTCAACAATCAGGATCAGCACTCCATGGATGCCACGTCGATGTGGCTTAGCAACAAGACCGGGCCGCAACCGACGTGGATTCAGTATGCGTTCGACAAGGTCTACCGGCTGGACAAGATGTGGGTCTGGAACTCCAACCAGTTGATGGAATCGGTGCTGGGCATGGGGGCCAAGAATGTCCCCGTGGAGTACTCCACGGACGCCAGCACCTGGACGATGCTGGGCGATTTCGTGTTTGCCCAAGCCACCGCCGCGGCCGACTATACGGCCAACACCACGGTCAGCTTTGCCGGCGTGGCCGCCAAGTACGTGAAGCTGACGATCAAGAACAATTGGGGCGGCCTTCTGCCGCAGTACGGCCTGAGCGAAGTGAGGTTCTTCTACGTGCCCACCCAGGCGCGGCAGCCCAGTCCCGCGGCGGGAGCCACCGCTGTGAACGTGAATAGCGTGCTGACTTGGCGGTCCGGACGCGAAGCGGCCTCCCACAAGCTCTATTTCGGCACGGACCAACAGGCGGTGGCCAACGGCACGGTCCCCGTCCATACGCCGGCCCAGAGCCAGTTCGATCCCGGCCCGCTGGTGTTCGGAACGACCTACTACTGGAAGGTCATCGAGGTCAACGACGCAGCGGCGCCGAAGTCCTGGGACGGGGACGTCTGGAGCTTCACGACCCAGGAGTTTGTGGCAGTGGACGATTTCGAGAGCTACAACGACGACAAGAACCGCATTTATGACGCGTGGGTCGATGGCCTGGTCAACGGCAATGGCACGCAGGTCGGGTACATGCAGGCTCCCTTCGCCGAGCAGACGATTGTCCACGGCGGCAAGCAGTCGATGCCGTTCGAGTACAACAACGTCAAGACGCCGTACTATAGCGAGGCGACGCGGGACTTCTCGACCGTGCAGAATTGGACCAGCAACGGCGCCGACACGTTGAGTCTTTGGGTCCGCGGCTATCCGGCCGCCTACGTGGAGAATGCCGGCGTAATTACCATGACCGGCGCCGGCCACGACATCTGGGACAACGCTGACGATTGCCGCTATGCCTACAAGTCGCTCACCGGCAACGGCTCGATCCTTGTGAAGGTCGAGAGCCTCGTCAACACAAACGCCTGGGCCAAGGCCGGTGTCATGGTCCGCCAGGGCCTGGACGCCGGCTCCAAGTTCGTCTATATGATCGTGTCCTATAGCTCGGGCGTTTCTATGGGCTGGCGGCAATTGGCCGCGGGCACCTGCGGCAGCACCACGCAGGCGGGTGTCGCGGCCCCGCAGTGGGTCAAGCTCACCCGCACGGGCGACGTCTTCACGGCCCAGTACTCCGCCGACGGCAAGACCTGGCTGGACCTCAAGAACGCCGACGGCACGTTAGCCACGACGACCGTGGCCATGACCGGCCCGGTCCTCATCGGCCTGTGCGTCACCAGTCACGACGCGACAGCGACTACCACGGCCGTCCTGTCCGGGGCCGCGACCACGGGAAACGTCACCGGCTCGCCATGGCAGGTGGCGGCAATCGGCGATGATCCCGAGACGGCCAACAGTCCGGCGGACCTGTATGTGACCCTTCAAGACAGCGCCGGCAAGATCGCCACGGCGGTGAATCCAACGGCTGTGACAACCGCCGCCTGGGCCCAGTGGAAGATCCCGCTGAGCAGCTTGGCCGGCGTCGGCACGAGCAAGGTCAAGAAGCTGTATATCGGCGTGGGCAACCGCGCCAGTCCGGTTCCGGGCGGCGCCGGCATCCTCTATATCGACGACATCGGCGTCGGCCATCCTTTGCCGTAGTTGTAGAATGGGGCTGGACTCCCAAATGCGATCTATCACGTTCGGGGTCCCCTTTAACCCATGCAGATCTCGGGGCCTGTGTCCCAGCGACGCAGGCCCCGTTCCATTCTCAGAGCCCCTAACAGAATGAGTCTCAGTATGTCATTGCGAGTCCTCAAGCCGCTGCGCGGCGGGTAGGGGAAAGAAACCCGCCCACCGGCTTTGGGTGCCACGGCCAAGCGCAGCTTGACCGTGGCACCCAAACCGGCCCCAGCAAGCACGGTCAAAACAAGTTTGGCCGTGCCACCCGGACCACTAGTTTCTTAGGAGCCGTTCATGGACCTTCGGCCCACCCGAAGACAACGAAAATGGGCTTTTTCGGAAGAGGAACGCAGCGACGAAGCAATCTCAATTTGAGCATCGGCGCGAGAGATTGCTTCGCTACGCTCGCAATGACATGCGAACGGTCTTGGCCCAGGTTCATTCTGTTAGGGCTCTCAATAGGCAGCCTCACAGGCTGTGGATATAGAGTTGGTCGGCGCCGGGCACCGGCGCCTGGGCCGGCAGGCGGAGGGCGTGCGGGATGGGGCGGAAATGATCGGCATAGCGCCGGCGCGCGTTGGGAAAGCGAGCGGAAGTTCAGGGCCGAACGCGCCAGGTTTGTCTGGCCCTGGGCCAGGCACGCCAGGACCTTCTTCAAGTGCCTCAAACAGGTTGGCTTTGTTCAGGTGCCGGCGGAAGAGCACCATTTCGGTGCGGGTGAATTCCTCGTAGAACTGCGGCAGCGGCAGCTTCGTCGGCGTCACCGCGTGCTGCGTGTCGAACAGGCGGTAATCCTGCGTAGTCAGATGGCGCGCCTCGGTGGACCAGGTTTCGGTGCCCGGATAAGGCATCATCACGGTCAGGTGCACGATCTCCGGGATCCGCTGGGCCCACTGCTCGATCTGACGGAAGCGCTGGGCGTCCCACTGCGGCGAGACGATGAGGTTCAGGGCGACGATGACATCCAGTTTCTCGGCGATCTCCAGGGCCCGCAGGTTCTCGCGGAGCGTCACGTTCTTGTGGAACGCTTCCAGTCCCTCGTCGTCGAGGGCTTCGAGCCCGAGGAACAGGTACGTCAAGCCCAGCTTCTTCCAGCGGGCAAAGACCTCCTCGTGGCGGATCAGGACGTCGCAGCGGGTCTCCATGAAATACCGTTTGCGAATGTTTCGTTTCTCGACCTCGTCGGCGATGGCCATCGCGTGCGCGGCGTCGAGGAGCGCCACGTCATCGACCACAAAGACGTTCGGCTCCGACAATGCGCGCCAGCTCCTCCGCAATCGCCGCCGGCGCGGCCTTGCGGTAGGTGCGGTTGTAGAAGGTCCAGCGCACTGCAAAAGGAGCAATGATGGGGACAACCCCGGCTGAATTCGATGGAGGCACACGGGTCCAGGACGCCGATGAAATAGCGTTTGGGCTTGCGGAGCAGATCGCGGCGCCGGCCGGTACGCCTCCAGATCGGATTCCGCCAGGAGCGTCGGGGCCGGTCCGGACCCGCGGGCGGAAACGACGCCGGGCACCTGGTCGAGCCGGCCGCCGGGGACCTCCTGCAACAGCCGCGGCACCGTGGCCTCCCCCTCGCCCCGGACGACGCAATCGAGGGCGCCCTGGGCATGCTCCAACAGCTCGTGGGGAATGAAGGAGGCCGTATGCCCGCCCACGAACAGGAAACTGGCCGGCAAACGACGCTTGGTCTCCGTCGCCAGCGCGATGACTTCGGGGACATTCGGGAGGTAGTTGAGAGAGAACCCGACCGCCTCCGGCTGCCACTGCCGCAGGCTGCTCCGGTAGCTTCTTCTGCCGGAGACCTGGAAGTCGAACAGCCGCACCTCGTGCCCGGATCGGCGGGCAGCCTGCGCCACCCGCTCCAGGCCCAACGGCTCCAGCCGCATGTAGTTCTGGGAGTAGATCAACGAACTGGGGTGGACCAAAAGGACTCTTCACATCACCACCTTGCCACGACAAGGATTCCAGACGCCGCACACGCAGGTCTCGTTCTATTGGACTTCGATCCGGCCTTTCATGCCCAGCTTCGCGTGCAGCGGCTTGTCACAGTAGAAGGGATAAACGCCGGCGGTCTCCAGCGGGATTTCCAACGTGATCGCCTGGTGGCCGGGAATATCCTGCCCCTGGAGGACCTTTCCCGACGGGTCTTTCACGGTGATATTGTGCGTTTCGCCGGAGACGTTCGTGACGTGGAGGACCAGGGTCTCTCCCTGGTGGGCGACGATCACGGCCGGATCGAAAGCGAAACTGCTGGCCTTCATCTCCACGGTCACCTTCGGGCCCGCCGCCGCGACGTTGAGCACTTCCTTGTGACCGGCGCACCCGGAAAGAAGCAGAAGCAACGCCAAGCCACAGCCCACCCCGCTTTTCGATAGCAGATTCCCCATGTGCAGTATCTCCTTGGACCTACGATGCTCCCCGACCGAAATCGGTGTTCCCGAACGCCGCCGGGCGAGGCCTTACATGAACTCCTGCTTCAATTCCCGGATGAGGCTGGGAACGAACTTCTTGGCCAACAGCACGGCCGAGAACACGGTTATGGTATAGAATATCGTCTTTCTCATTTCAATACTCCTTTTGTTTGCTGCTCTCCACGGCGTGGACGCCGTCCGCATCAAGTGGGCGGCCGGCGCAGCAGTGCCCGGCCAACTCCAGCACGATCCGGGCGGCCTTTCCACGGCGGCGGCCACCGGGGCGCTGAGGCCCATGGACATCGATTCACTTTCTGCAATCGCTCTGGGCTCGCAGCCGACCAGGAAGACCTGCGGGGGCAGCCCTCCCAGTCGGCGGGCCAACCGGAGAACCGCCAAGGGGTTCATACGATGGCCATCAAAGACAGACGTTTCGTCTTCCGGGTGGTCCGGCTCGATGACTTGGAGACAACCGGGAGGCCCCCCGGCCGCCACGGCATCCACCAGGATGGCGGCGTCATAGGGTTGCCCCAGCGCGTAGGCCAGATCCAAGCCCCGAATGCCGAAGTCCATCACCTCAATCCCCCGAGCCAGTTCCATTGCCCCCAGTCGCTGCGCCACCGCCGACCCCGAACCCGTCATCCCCGAAGAAGACGTTGCCGATCCCGGCGACCAGCACGCGCCTGGCAGGAGACGATCCTGCATCTCTTCCTCGGCCGGCTCCATTTCCTGCGGTGCAAAGAGGTAGCGGCGGGTCGGATGACGCGTCCCGGCCAAATCCCGGCCGGGATCGTCCTCCAAAATCGACCGCCACGTGAGCGGTTCCCCGATCGTCGTGCTCGATGCCTTCGATCACCCCGACACGTCCGGCCAGGGTCTTGTCGAGGAGGTCGCCGCCGGGCCGGGGTTTGAGACGCACGCGGCTGCCCCGCCTCAGAAGACGACCTGCTACGACGATCTCCTGCGGCCCGAGACGGGAAAGATCCTCCAGGAATGCATCCGCTTGAGGCTGCCACCCGGAGAACATGGGCCTTTTCCCATGTCCCTCGGGACCGATCAGGCGGGCGACAGGTTGGGCATTTCCGGCAGGATGGGATTGTGGCCGTCCGGGTCGATCCCGGTCGAGCGGCGGGCGGTCGAGCGTCCGTCCGGCAGGTGCCCGTGGGACCGTTCGTAACTGCCCGGCTCGTTGCCGATCCGCATCCCGGGCACGTGGGTGGGACTCGTGGGCTTGATCTTGGCGTGCCCGACCCGGATGCCCTCGATCTCCTTGTATTTCTTTAGCATCGGCCATCTCCTTAAGTTGCCTTTCCGCCGACGAGCCCCAGCATGGGCTGTGGAACGCTTCCAGCACCCGGCCGCCGCCGGTATACATGTGCACGCCGCAGGGCAGGCAGGGATCGAAGCTGCGGACCGTGCGCAGGATATCGATGCCCTTGAAGTTGTCGCTGCCGTTCTCTTCGAAGATGGGCGTGTTGCGCACCGCCTCTTCCATCGGCCCGGGGACGCCGTGGCTGTCGGTCGGGCTGGCGTTCCAGCAGGTGGGCGGGTACGGGTGATAATTGGCGATCTTATGGTCGCGAATGACCAGGTGGTGCGACAGCACGCCGCGAACCGCCTCGTGGAAGCCCACGCCGATCGCTTCCTCGGGGACTTCGAAATCCGTGAAGGTCTTGGTGTGGCCGGCCCGCACCTCGGCCATGGCCTTCTCGACGAAGAACAGCGCCATGGCCGCCGAATAGGCGATGGAATAGATGCGGGCCCGGTCGCGCTCGATGGTGTTGCACCACTGCGGGACTTTCCACTCGAACTCGGTCTGGGGCAGTTGCTGCGCTCTTGGGCAGCGAGATCCGGACGGACTTGCCCGGTCGCCTTGACGTAGGGCGTCTTCACCAGGCCGCTCAGCGCCGTGGACCAGAGCCGGGCGAGCGGCCCGCCGCCGGTTTCCAGCGCCAGGAGTTCCCCCGATTGCGCATTGAACCAGCGGGGGCTCATCACCCAACTGTAGTTGCCGCCCTCGAAGTCGCGCTTCTGCGGATGGGGGATGGTGGTCTGGTTCCAGGGATGGCGCTGGTCGACCGGATTGCCCAGCGGGTCGTGGGTGACGAAGGTCTCCTCCTGCTCCCAGTCCTTGTAGTAGGAGCTGCCCAGCAGAATCCGCATCCCGAGATTGATGTCCACCAGGTTGTTGGTGACCAGCTTGCCGTCCACGATGATGCCGGGCGTGACGAAACCGCATGGCCCCAGTCGTTCATGGTCTCGTAGCGGTAGTCGCAACGTCTCGGGGTCCTTGAAAGTGCCCCAGCAGGCGAGCTGGGTCCGCCGGCGGCCGACGTTCTCGTAGCCGGGCAGGGCTTCGTAGAAGAAGTCGAACAGGTCGTCGTTCAGGGGCACGGCCTTCTTGACGAAATCGAGCACCCGCATCAGCCGGACCAGGTAGTCGGAGAAGACCTGCGGGGTCGCCGACGGTGCCGACGCCGCCCGGATACAGGGTCGAGGGATGCACGTGCCGGCCCTCCATCAGGCAGCACATCTCGCGGGTCGTGCGGCCCATTTGCAGCGCCTGCTTGTACATCGACCCTTCGAACGGATTGAAGGCCCGCATGATGTCGGCGATGGTGCGGAAGCCGTGCACGATCGGCGTGCGGGGCGGGGGTCTTCTCGGCCTTGTCGAGCAGGCGCGGGATTGGTCTCCTTGACCATCTGCTCGCAGAAATCGACGAAGACCAGGTTGTCCTGGAAGATGTTGTGGTCGAACATGTACTCGGCCGCCTCGCCGAGGTTGATCATCCACTCCGCGAGGGCGGGAGGCTTGATGCCGTAGGCCATGTTCTGGGCGTAGACGCGAGCAGGTGGCGTGATTGTCGCCGCAGATGCCGCAGATGCGGCTGGTGATGAAGTGGGCGTCGCGCGGGTCCTTGCCCTGCAGGAAGACGCTGTAGCCGCGGAAGATCGAAGATGTGACCTTGCACTCGGCCACCTCGTGGTTCTCGAAGTCGATCTTGGTGTAGATGCCGAGGTTGCCGACGATCCGGCTGATCGGGTCCCAGTTCTTCTCCACCAGCGTCCGGCCGCGGTTTCGCGCCATGAACGGCGGCTCTGCGCTTCAGTCTTCATGGCGTCCTCCTTTGCGGGATGCGAGGGTGAACTCGGGATCGTAGCCGGTGGTCAGCGCCGGGCCGCGCTCGCGCCACTTCGGCTCGCGGTCGAGAGACTTGTTGGTGATGGCGCGGAGTCGCCGGATCGTGGGGCCATAGGTCTTGCTCAGGACCAGCGGAGGACAGCGACCCGCCCGGCGGCTCGTCCATGAAGGGCATGAACTTGTCGGGGAAGCCCGGCATGGTGCAGCCGATGCAGATCCCGCCGACGTTCGGGCAGCCGCCGATCCCGTTCATCCACCCGCGCTTGGGCACGTTGCAGTTGACGACCGGCCCCCAGCAGCCCGTTTCCACCAGGCACTTCGGCGAGTTGTAGTCCTTGGCGAAATCGCCCTGCTCGTAGTAGCCGGCCCGGTCGCAGCCCTCGTGCACGGTCTTGCCGAAGAGCCACTGGGGCCGCAGCTCGCTCGTCCAGCGGGATCATGGGAGCGCTGCCCGCCGCCTGGTAGAGCAGCCACAGCAGCGTCTCCATGAAGTTGTCCGGCTGAATCGGGCAGCCCGGGACGTTGACGATGGGAATGCCCGCCGGCGTGCGGAAATCCCAGCCCAGGTAGTCGGCCAACCCCATGCACCCGGTAGGATTGCCGGCCATCGCATGAATGCCGCCGTAGGTGGCGCAGGTGCCGGCGGCCACCACCGCCAGGGCCTTCGGCGCCAGCCAGTCGATCCACTGGCTCAGCGTGATCGGCTGGCCGGTCTCGTGGTCGTAGCCGAAGCTGGTGAAGTACCCTTCCTCGTGGACCTCTTCGTTGGGAATCGAGCCCTCGACCACGAAGACGTAAGGCCCCAGCTCACCCCGGGCGGCGGCGTGGAACGGGGCCACCAGGTCGTCGCCCGTGGCCGGGTCCAGGACCTTATTGTGCACATGGACCTTGGGAATGCCGGGGATCAGCCCCAGGACGATATCCTCGATGGACGGCTGCGTGGCCGCCGTCATCGCCACCGAGTCGCCGTCGCAGCTCATCCCTTCCGAAATCCACAGGATGTGCAATTCATCGACTTTGCTCTTCTGCGCCATGACGCACCTTTCCCTTCCGGCGTGAGCACTCGCCGAAGACTCGCCCTCGGCGGGCCTCTTCCTCACGGAGAGTCCGCCGTATTTCAGCGTAGGGGCAGGTAGGACCTTCCGGCAATGCGGGTTTGACTGTGTTTCGCGCCGGCCAAACCCCTATTTCCGCAGGTGGATTTAGATGAGCGATTTTCTGTCTTTTCCACGAAAGTCCGCCGCTCGTCCGTCCGATGAGGAGGAGGGTGAGGGTTCGTCAACCCGAGCAGCAAAGACAACACTCCTGATCGCCTCAGCGTGCCATACACCCTTTATGCCGGTCTGGCGGATAGTCCGCGGGCACCGGAGTCAAGAGGTTGGAGGGCTCGTTTCGTCGCAGGTGCCATGTCTACGCCCCGTAGACATGCTTGGTGCGATGGGAGGACATGCCTACGCGGCGTAGGCATGGCACCCAGCCATTGCATGGGACCGGTCCGACCCGCGCAAACGCGGTACTCCGAACAGTCCATAACTGCCGACTTTGCCAGTTTGACGGGCAGACTCCGAACACGGCCCTTCGTAGGCCGTGTGTCCTCGCACGACTTTCTCAGCCGAATAGGCGAGCGGGGACGCTCGCCCTACGAAGAGGCCGATCAGCTCGGCCGCGTGCGGCGGACTTCTTCCAGGTTGGCCTTGGCCGGCGGGACATTGGCGAGGAATTTGCCGATGGTCTCGCAGGAGGGGTAATCGTCGCACCGGGCGCAGTTCATCACCTTGCGGGGCAGGCCGCACTTGCGGATCTCGCACTCGCCGCAGTGGCCGATGTGCACGCCTTTGACTTTGAGGCAGCCCACGCAGTTGATGTCGGCGGGCTTGACGTCGATATGGAACTGCGCGGACCACTCGGTAGCGGTCTTTTCCCGCAGGGCCTGATCGTCGGTCTTATGGGCGATAAAAGCGGGGCACGCCGCACAGTCGAGCCCGCACATCGAGAGCATCTTGGCCATTTTCTTCTCCTTTAGCGGTCATTTACTTTTGCGAGTCAGGGTCACCTCGTTCGCAAACAGCCGGTCGTCGTCGGCATACTTGGCCACAAACGCCTGCAATTCGTCGGTGGCGGCGGTCAGAACGGGATGATCGTCGACCACATCGTGCTTCACGGCCTTCGGCTCGGCCTCCAGCAGCTTCTTGAACCCGTCATCGTCGGTCAGCCGGACCTTCAGTTGATCCCCGAGAGAGTCCACTTTGACAAACGTGTGCACCCGCAAGAAGAAGAAAGCGTTATAGGAGAGCTTCATCTGCTCGGCGTCCTGCTCGCCTGAAGGGAATTTGTCGGGCAGGACGTCGAGAAACAGCCTGTCCTGGAGCTTGACCAGGCATGCGGCGAACGAGCCTTTGTGGCCCTTGTCGTCCACGACGTTCAGGCGGTAGCATTTCTCGGCTTGGTCCCGCAATTCTACCGGGAGACGCTCGGCGGCGGCGGCCTCCAGCCGGACGATGTCCCACGTGATCCCGGGTTTGTCCGAGTTCTCGACCCAGATCCCCAGCAGCTTCTCTTCGAACGTGATAGTTTCCTTGGTGAACAACGGATGCAGCGAAACAATCGGCACACACCCGGCCAGCAGGACGACCAGACCACCCGGCACAAGCTTCTTCATTCCCATCGTTGGACCTCCAACATTCCTTCAGGACCTCACGAACTCTCTGGGACCGGCCCCCATCTTATCGTTCGTGGGCGGGACAGCAAGAGGCTCTGCCCCGGCGGATTCGCGCGCCGTGATTTCGGAGGAAGGGCAGTTGCCGCCGGCCCGCGAAACCGATAGAGTGCACGACTTTCGGTCAGGTGGGCCATGTTCGATCTAAACTCGGTAGGATGGTTTCTCGTCGGCCTATGTGCCTTCTTGATCGGCGTGAGCAAGACCGGCCTGCCGGGGGTGAGCATTCTGGTCGTGCCACTGATGGCGATGGCGCTGCCCGGCCATGCGCGGGAATCCACGGGCATCATGCTGGGAATGCTCATTCTCGGCGATCTGTTCGCGGCGACGTACTATCGCCGCATCGCGGAATGGAAGCACGTCTGGCGGCTCTTGCCGCCGGCGTTTCTGGGGATCGTGGCCGGCTGGCAGGTGATGAAGTTTGTCACCAACGATCAACTCAAGCACATCATCGGCCTGATCGTGCTTGGCATGCTGGCCATCCATTTCTGGCGGACGCGTCTGCGGACCGAGGAGGCGCCGATTCCCACGGCATGGTGGTTCGGCGGCACGCTGGGTTTCGCCGCCGGTGTGACCACGATGATGGCCAACGCCGCCGGGCCGGTCATGGTCGTTTACCTGCTGGCCATGCGTCTGCCCAAGCTGGCTTTTGTGGGCACCAGCGCCTGGTTCTTTTTCGCGGTCAACTGGCTCAAAGTTCCGTTCAGCGCCCAGTTGGCCCTGACGACCGGCGCGTCGGTCAAGCTGGGCCTGTTGATGTTGCCGCTGATCGTTCTCGGCTCCGTCGCCGGCATCTTCTTCCTGCGGCGCATCCCGCAAAGAGTCTTCAACACCCTCATCCAACTCCTCGCCGCCGCGGCCGCGATCAAACTGCTGTTCTGAGTTTGGCTGACAGACGCGAGATCGGAGTACGGCTCTCGTAGGGAGAGCGTCTTCGGTCGCCTCTTGGTCGTGTATCCGCGCACACCCTATGCGGCAATCGCCAGGATAGACGAGCGGGGACGCTCGTCCTACGAAGACGCTGCCATCAGCGTCAAACTTGGACCGCGCACCCGGCGGACTTGATGGCGAAATGGGGTTGCCAAAGCGTCTCTCCGGGCCCATGATAGGTTTATGGTGGAGCGCAAGGACCAGAACAACCTCGACGAGGCACGGGAGCGTATGCTACGGCATGACCTGCGCGGACGGGATATCACCGATCCGGAGGTGTTGCGGGTCATGGCAGAGATTCCCCGCGAGGAATTCGTGCCGCCGGAGGACCGCTGGCGGGCCTATGCCAACGGGCCGCTGCCCATCGGGGAGGGCCAGACGATCTCACAACCCTATATTGTCGCGCTGATGACGCAGGTTCTGCGCGTTGATCGCGACTGCGACGTTCTCGAAGTGGGGACGGGCAGCGGATACCAGACGGCAATTCTGGCCCGCCTGGCCCGGCGCGTCTTCACAATCGAACGATCGCCCGATCTGTCGGCTGGGGCCCAAGCCGTCTTGAGGAAGCTGGCGATCGACAACGTGGAGTTCCGCGTCGGGGACGGTAGTCTTGGCTGGCCCGAGGAGCGGACTTTCGCGCGGATCACGATCACGGCGGCTGTGCCGGGCTTTCCGCCACCCCTCGTGACCCAGCTTGCCGAGGCCGGCATCATGGTCGCGCCGGTCGGCGGAAGCGGTGGGCAGGAGCTCGCCGTGGCCGAAAAGTATCACGGCAAGCTGATCGAAAAGTACATTTGCGGCTGCCGGTTTGTACGGCTCATCGGCGAGTATGGCTTTCGGGATTGATAATTCATGGTTGTTGATGTATGATTCGGTGTGTTCACTTGGACGAGCGTTGGGGCTGGCACCTTGCCAAATCATAAATCATAAGTAACAAATCATAAATCATGGATGCTGCTGTTCAGAAACAGCCCGATAACCAGGAGACGATGGCCGTCTCGATGGCGGTGCAATACCTCAAAGGCGTGGGGCCGGCGCGGGCCCAGGTGTTCGCCAAGCTCGGCGTGGAGACGGTCGGCGACTTGCTGGAGTACTTCCCGCGCGACTGGGTCTTCGCGCCACAACCGATCAAGATCGGCCAGTTGCGGGCGGACGAGCCAGCCACGATCATCGGCCTGGTGGAATCCGTGGACTTCCAGAGCTACCGCCAGCCGCCGATCTTCGAGGCCATCGTCAGCGACGAGACGGGCGTCTGCCGCATCATCTGGTTCAACGGCGGCTACCTGCGGAATCAGATTCGCCTGGGCCAAGTGATCGTAGCCGCCGGCAAGCCCAACGTCTTCAAGCACCAGCTCCAGTTGACCAATCCCAAGTTCATGATGGCCGAGGCCCAGCAACAGGCCGATCCGGATCAGCACTTCAGCGGTGGCGTCTATTCCGCCAGCGGCCGCCTGACCAGCCGGCACATCAAGCAGATCCTCCTGCCGGTGCTGGACCACCTGGGCGAATTGGTGGATGAGTTCTACGACCCGAGCTTCCTCAAAGAGGCGGACCTCATCAGCCGCCAAAACGCGTTCGCCTGGATCCATATGCCGCCGGATGAGCGGAAACTCGAGGAAGCCAAACACCGGCTGCGATATGACGAGCTGTTCCTCATGCAGCTCGGGCTGGGTCTGCGCCGATACCGGACGCAACACTGTGCCTCGGCCACCCCATGCCTGCTTACGGAGGAGATCGACAGCCGGATTCGCAAACGGTTCCCGTTTCTGCTCACCGGCGATCAGAATGCCTGCATTGCGGAGATCGCCGAGGACATGGGCCGGACCACGCCGATGAACCGCCTGTTGCAGGGCGACGTCGGCTCCGGCAAGACCGTGGTCGCGCTGTACGCCGCTCTGCTGGCGATCGCGAACAAGACCCAAGTCGCCATCATGGCGCCGACGGAGATCCTCGCCTCGCAGCACTTCCTCAGTATCGAACGGTATCTCAAAGACAGCCAGGTCCGGCGGGTCCTTATCACCGGCGGCCTGACCGGCAAGAAACGCGACGAGCCTCTCGCCCAAATCAAACGGGGCGAGATGGACATCGTCGTCGGCACCGTCGCCTTGCTGCAAAAGGATATTGAGTTCCACCATCTGGGTCTGGTCGTCATCGACGAGCAGCACAAGTTCGGCGTGCACCAGCGGGCCGAGCTGCGCAAAGACTGTGCTCCGCATTGCTTGGTGATGACCGCCACGCCTATTCCCCGCACGCTGGCCATGACCGCGTTTGGCGATCTGGACGTCTCCGTGATCAAGCAATGTCCTCCCGGCCGGGGCGAGGTCGTTACCCGCTGGGTGAATCCCCAGGACCGCCAGCGGGCCTACGAGTTCATTCGCGAGCGGCTGCGGGTGAAGAAGCAGGCGTATTTTGTCTATCCGCGCATTTCCTCCGTGGAGGAGACCAGCAAAGAGATCGCGGCCGCCACAGACGCCTGGAAGAAGCTGTCCGAGAAGGTCTTTCCCGAGTTCCAAGTCGCGCTCCTGCACGGCCAGATGCCCTCCGCCGAGAAGCAGCGGCTTATGACCGGCTTTCGCAAGGGCACGATCGACGTGCTCGTCTCCACGGTCGTCGTTGAGGTCGGGGTAGACGTGCCCAACGCGACAATTATGGTGATCGAAGCAGCGGACCGTTTCGGTCTGGCCCAACTGCATCAATTGCGCGGCCGGATCGGCCGGGGCGAATCCAAGTCTTATTGCCTGTTGTTCGCGGAGACGGATAACGAGGTCGCCAAGAGCCGGCTGGAAGTCATGGCCAAGACCAACGACGGCTTCGAGATCGCCGAGCAGGACCTGCGCCTCCGCGGTCCGGGCGAGCTATTCAGCGCCCGTCAACACGGCCTGCCCGATCTGAAGATCGCCAACATTATCGACGACTACGATCTGCTCGTGGCAGCGCGGCGACACGCCTTCGAGGTCGTCTCGCAAGACCCCACGCTGGCCCAGCCCGAGCATCGCAGCATCCGCCGGGCCCTGCTGGCCAAGTTCGGCAACTCCCTCGGCCTAGCCGACGTGGCCTGACACACAACCGATCTTCTCCAAGCAAACCGTGTTCTTGTCAGACGCTGGACCTTGCCGGAGCCTTTTGAGTTTACCGCTTTGAACCTCCAGCATAGTTTGTTAGAATCATCTTGCCGTCACGGGGAATAGGGCAACGCAGGAGTGCGACCCGAGAACCGTGGCGGTGCCTACGGCATGGGGCCGCACCTTGCGGGCACCGGCCCTCTGAACCATGCTGGAGGCTCAAGGCGGTAAACTCCCGCCTCCTCCAGAGGCGGAATCCTGTCTTGTCCACAACAACGGCGTTGAAGGGAGATCGCCATGCCGGTTGAAATGGAGCAACTTCGAGTTCTTGTCCTCATTGCTGGCCTTCTGTTGGTTCATGGCTGTGAGAGGAAGGACGCCGGGTGTCCGCCGGCCCAGGCAACGGCCGGCCGCCCTTGTCCGTTGCTCTATCAGAGAAGCGACTCCGTCGGTGATGCACTCGCGTTCATCGAAGTTCCGGAAGATCGAAGAATAGCTCTACTGGCCTCTGTGAGCAAGAGAGGGGAACTGGCCGATCCCCAACAGTTGGTCTTCGCCAACAAGCTGCTCCGCGTGCGCGAGAGCAGGGACGTGGAGCTGTTCAAGTCGCTGCTCAGCAATGAGACGCGTAAGCAACTCGACGGGCCCGACGACCACCGACAAATGGTTCACTATCACTTGCGCGAGGTCGAAAACGGGACGTTTCTTGATGGGCCGGGCGACTTCAAGTTCTTCGCAACGGTTCGCACCCTGACGCACGATGATCTTGATATGCTCACGAGAAATGCAAGCTTCGCCCTGACCCCGACCCACGTTATTACCTTCTGTCATTTTCACAAACCCAAGAAGATGTTGATCGGCACATGCTTCTATCTGATCCAGGACGCCGACTCGTTCAGGGTCGTCACGGAGACTCTGCCGAAGGGCGAGTTGCCGTCGGCTGAGAAAGAACCGGGCGCAGCGTGGGGTCAGAGCTTGATTAGTGATTAAGTGCTCGTTAATCACTAATCAAGCTCTGACCCCATCGCCTGTGACCCCATCGGCCTGAACTCGTTCATCAAAACTCATTCAGTCCTTCTTCGCGAGATCGAGGAAGACGATCATCGAAGGATTGCCGACGGGTGTGTAGTGTTCAGTGAAGGTCAGGCCGCCTGTCTGGCGATCCACGCGAAAGACCGCGAGATTGTCGCCCCGCTGATTGCAGCAGTAGAGGAACTGGCCGCTGGGGTCGAAGTTGAAGCTGCGCGGATAGTTCCCGCGCGTCCACTGCTCCCCGACGTAGCTCAGCGTGCCGGTCGTGCCGATGGCAAAGATCGCGATGCTGTCGTGCAGACGGTTGCCCGCGTAGAGGAACCGGCCGTCGGCCGAAACCAGGATTTCCGAGCAGAAATTGGTGCCGGCGAACCCGGGCGGCAGAGTGGATATGGTCTGCCGTGCGGCCAGCCGGCCCTGCTGGGCATCGTAGTCAAACAGGACGATGTTCGAGCCTTCCTCCTGCAGGCAGTAGAGCCAATCCCCCTTCGGATGGAAGCAGAAATGCCGCGGCCCGTCTCCCGGCGGCAGAGAAACGGCGGCCGGATCGTTCGGACGTGAGCACGCCCTTGGCGTCGTCGAACTTCCAGACGAAGATGCGATCCAAGCCCAGATCGACGTGCAGCACGAAGCGTCCCGCAGGATCGGCCTGAATCATGTGGGCATGAGTGTGGTCGTGCCCGCTGAAGGCAAAGCTCCCCGGCGGAGCGTTCGTGGCCTTCTTCGGTCCCAGCGCTCCCGCATCCCTCTTGATGTCTGTGGCGACACTCAGACCGCCGTCGGGCCGAATCGGCAACACCGCCACGGAGCCGCCGAAATAATTGGCCACCAACAGGAACTTGCCGGACGGATGTACGCTCACATAGGTGGGCCCGGCGCCGCCGGAAGGGATGGTATTGAGCAGTTGCAACTGCCCGTCGCCACGGTTGATGGCAAAGGCGCTGACCGTGCCTTCGTGGTCTTCGCCCCTGGGACCGCCAATCTCCTGATTGGCTTCTTTCGGTGTGCCGCTCGGGAGAGCGGCGTTCCCGGGCAAAACCCGGTCTGTTTCGTTAGCGGAATACAGGCAAGTCCCGGCGGCGTTCAACGCCAAGCAGCTCGGGCTTGTCCCCATCTCATAGACGCCGCGCGGGGTCAGGGCCCCGGTCGCGCGATCCACCTGAAACAGGTGAATGCCGCGTCCATTTCCGGGGGGCAAATCCACCTGCGTCGGCAGCACGTCACGGAGGGGCGAGCTGAACGTGCCCACATACGCCATCAGCGGCCCCGGGGACCGCCAATCTCCTGATTGGCTTCCTTCCTTCGGAGCGGCCCTGGGGACTGGTTCCGACAGCCGATCAGGAGATTGGCTGTCCCGGCTACCCGCCAGCAGCGAGGCGCTGCCTGCCAGCACGGAGGAAGATTTCAGAAACGAGCGTCTGGAGATTACCGCCATCAAACCGTCATTTCGTCGGGCGATTCTCGCCGGACCTCGGCGGCCTCTCGGCCGACCGCATCTGTCCCGGCATGGCCATAGGCTTGACGGGCAAGCTCATGTTCCACGTCAGATCGTCCGGCACGAGTTTTTCCTCGGAATTCAGGGCCTCGTCCCAGGTGACCTCTTTTCCCGTGTAGGCGGCCATGCGCCCCATGAGGGCCATGAGCGTGCTATGGGCCATCCAGATGCCGTCATTGACGGTCTTGCCGCTGCGAATCGCCGCGAACAACTCGTCGTGCTCGATCTGATACATGTCGCCCTTGGGGCCCTCGTAGTGCCAGGACTCCTTGCCCGTGATGACAGGATCGCTCCAGTTCTTGATCGTGCCCACGCCATCGGAGCCCATGAGGTAATCCGAGTTGTCGCTGTAGCAGCCCATGATCTGGCGTTGGGCCATGAACGCGCGAACGCCGTCGGGGAATTCGTAGAAGACATCGATGTGGTCGAAGATGTTGCCGCCATTGTTAGGGATTTGCCGGCCGCCGGTGGCGACCGCTTTGAGCGGCAGGACCCCGTTCATCGCCCAGGCAATCTTGTCGATGCTGTGACATGCCTGCTCCACCAGCCCGTCCCCGCACAGCCACACGAAGTTGTACCAATGGCGGAGCTGCCATTCCACGTCACCCATGCCGGCGGGGCGACGGTCGGCCGGCGGCATGGGTTTCACCGGTCCGGTCAGGTAGGTGGCATAAATGGCGCGCATCGAGCCGATGGCGCCCTGGTGGACCCGCTCATAGAAGGCCCGCCGGGACGGATGACGCCGCCAGCAGTAACCGGACATCAGACACAGGTTCTTCTCCTTGGCCTTGGCGGCGGATTCGAGGACGCTGCGCACGCCGGGGGAGTCGGTGGCCACGGGCTTCTCGCAGAAGATATGCTTGCCGGCCTCGACCGCGGCCCGCAGATGTTGCGGCCGGAAACCCGGGGGCGTGGCCAGGAGAACGACGTCCACGCCGCTATTGATCACTTTCTGGTAGGCGTCCAGGCCCATGAAGCAGGCGCTGTCGGGGACTTTGACGCGTGGCCCGATTTTCTCGTCGCTCGCGAGGTCCTTGCGGCTGCTTTGCAGGGCATCCTCGAAGACATCGCCCATGGCGGTCAGGATGACGCCTTCGCCGGTGGACAGGGCCTGCTGCGCAGCGCCGGACCCGCGTCCCCCGCAGCCGACGAGCCCCACTTTCAAAGTGGCGTTCGAGGACTGGGCCCCGAAGACCAAGGGGCTGGCCAGAGCACTGCCGATGGCGACGCTGGAGGTTTTGAGAAACTGACGACGGGACGACTCGATAACGGGTTGTGTTTTTGTGTTTTCCATAGGGATGTTTATACCTCCGCGTGACAGCCGAAACAAGGGGCAAAGTGGATAGGAATCTTGATTTTGATTCGGTCGGGGAGGAAGGGGTCAACTCACGGAAGCAGGTGACGCACCGATGGTATGGCCCTCCCAAGACGGATCTCTTCGCCTCTCAGGCTTTCACGCGACATCAGCGGAGGATTTCGACCTCGGCGACCGCATCGACACGGCTCAGGATAGCATCTATCCTCTCCATGACGGCGTCCTCGATGACGTACTCGCTACAATTGCGGCATTGCAGAACAGGGAGATCCCTGATGATCACGATGCTACTCTCGTCCACCTTGAACGGCAGGCTGGTAACCAATCTCTCCGAGCTTGCCTCCGCAAACATGACAAGTCATCTCTTTCTCCTTGTCCTGAGTATGAACCGCCCTCTCAAGCGCATGTTGATGTGGTACGTCCACCGTATTCTGCGACGCTTCACACAGGACTTGATGAATGTCAAAATGTCCGTGTCCACCGAGATTCGACCCCACGAGAACTCCTTAGAACCCGCCGAACAGCCAAGTCAGCCTTATCCGGGCATCGAACAAAGGCCTGTTATGCTTTCCTTGCTACCATTTTAACATGTTGCTTGGTGTCGTCAACGATGTCTGTACGCGGCTTATGGCCGCGGATGTCCAGATAGGCGCGTTGATGCCGCCGGTCCCGGCGAGCCGCAAACAGCCGTTATTGACGCATTGGGTCTACTGATGCGTTTCTTGGTCCTGTTGGCTGACCCTGCGTTTGACTTCTTCCCACGTGAGTCCCGACGCGGGGTTCTTCTTCAGATTCGCCTTTCTCCGGTCCAACTACTCTCTTTTGCCAGTCATAGACCGGTACGCCTTCCGGTGTCGCGGCCAGATCATCCCACAAGTCCTCTACGAGTTGGAGTTTCTCCGCCGGGCTCAGATCGAAAACGGAAGTCGTTGTTGTGTTCACCTGTAACACTCCTGCAATCTGCCATGTACCCTAACCGGCGAGGCGCTCAGGTGTCAAGGAATACCCCCACGGTGCATCGTCTGGCACGGAGACAGGCTTCCGCCAACTGGCCGACCTCTGCCACGATCGCCTGCTTCACTTCTTCGACACTCACGTGTTTGTCTTCCATGACCTAATCTCCTTGCCAAAAAGGTTCATAAGTCACTGTAAACAAAGGAGTAGCGTAGCGCCAGAAAAAAACCTCACACACCCATTCTCGTGTCGATCTGGAATTGCGCATGACGTTCCCACAACACCCCACAGTCAATCTATCCAAGACGGGAATGGCACTGCCGTGAGTTTCAGGCGTGCCAACGCACAGACTACCCACGGGACAGGAAGAGAATCTTGTTGCTCTCCGTCCTGCACGAGAATCTTGCTCCGGGCGGTCGGAGCGGTATCATGTTTTCGGCCTTCCTTAGCCGATATTGTTGATAGCCCTCCTTGGCGTGTCTTCCCATAGAAACCAAGGAGGGCTTTCTCATGACGAGCCTATCCACACCACGAACAGAAGGCAAGAATACCTTTTCCGTCATTGCCGATTCTTTTCTCCATGATCCCGGTCTGCCCTTTGCTTCCGTGTTGGACGCCGCCGCAATCCAGCGGGTCTTCCGCGAGGAAGAGGCGCTCTTCGGGCAGGACGACATTTTCTCCACCGAGATCGTGCTGTGGGCCTTTCTGGCTCAGATGCTGCGGGACGGCAAAGGGGTCGCCTGCGCGTCCGCCGTGGCCGACATCGCCACCTATCTGCTGCAGACGGGTCGGCAGCCCCCGTCCGGGGACACGGGCGCTATTGTCGTGCCCGGGCGAAGTTGAAGCTGACGGCGTTACAGCGTCTGGTCCGGGAGTCGTCCCGCCACTTGGAGGAGACCGTGGCTCCCGCCTGGCTATGGAAGGGCTTGCATGCCAAACTCGTCGATGGCTTCACCTTTACGATGCCCGATACCCCTGAGAACCAAGCCGCGTTCCCGCAGATCGGCGAACAGCGGCCGGGGGTGGGGTTGCCCATCGCGCGGGCCTGCGTGGTGCTCTCGCTGGCCACGGCCGGCGTGTGTGACTTGGCGGTCGGGCCTTGCGAAGGCAAGGAGACGGGCGAAAGCGCCTTGCTCCGCGGGCTGCTGGAGACGTTTGCCCCGAACGACGTGGTCGTCTTCGACCGGTGCTATGGTTCCTTCTTGATGCTGGCCCTGCTGTCCCAGCGGGGCCTCCACGTGTGCGTCCGCCTGCACCAACGGCGGCGCAGCGACTTCCGGCGGGGCCGCCGGTTGGGTCCCGGGGACCACCTGATCACCTGGACACGTCCGAAGAAGCCGGCGTGGATGACGCAAGAACAGTACGACTCAATCCCCGAGACCCTCACGCTGCGTGAGGTGCAGTTTCAGGTGACCGTCCCCGGCTGCCGGGTGGAAACGCTCACCGTCATCACCACCCTGACCGACCCGGCGGTCTATGCCCGAGAAGACATCGCTGATTTGTATGGTTTCCGCTGGAACGCGGAACTGGATATCCGCTCGATCAAACAAACGCTGCACCTGGACCACGTCCGCTGCAAGACGGCGGAGATGGTCCGGCGGGAATTGTGGGTGACCTTATTGGCCTACAATCTGATCCGCAAGGTGATCGCCACGGCGGCGGCGGTTCATAAAAAGCAGCCACGCCAATTGGGCTTCACTTTGGCCTGTCAAAGCCTCTTGACGTCCTGGATGTTGCTCGCGACCGGGGCTTGCCGAAACTCCCCTGCGCTGTACGACCTGATGTTGGCCCGCCTCGCGGCCAACGAAGTGGCGAACCGGCCCGGGCGGATTGAACCGCGTGTCTTGAAACGCCGCCGGCATCGCTACCCGCTTATGCAACGACCACGCACAACTGCAAGCGGAACTCGGGAAAACATAACCCCATACCCATAAAGGAGTTGCCGACGGCAGTGCCATTCATCCAAGACGGCGTATTCCTTCCAGGACCGAACAGGCCACCAGGATAAGGAGACCAACAACGACGATCATCAGCTTCCTCCTTCTGCTCACACCTCGGAACCACAAGATCGCGTTCCTCCAATTGAGCGTGAACCCCCACACGCTCAACGTGTCCCCAATGATCCTGTTCGCGTCTTTGCCAGCTTTGTCGCGTCGTTTCACGGATTGGGTCCCGTAGCCCAGCGTGATCTCCTTCATTGGCAACTCACCCGCTTGCGCTCGTGTGCTTGGCATTTGGCCGGGCTTCGATTCTGCGGAGGTCCTTGCGGCATCCGTGCGTCCAATTTCTGCGTCCAGATCCCACCTCACCCAATCCAGTGCGATTCCGATCACCTTGGCTTTGTCGCCATAGCTCCGACGAAAGTGCCAGCGGACATACTCAAGGAGTTCACGCGGCCAGACGTCATGTGTAATCAGGGCGAATGCCACGCAATCGCAATCGTGAATGGCCGCCAGGAAGCAGTAGTAGGCAGACAAGGCCTCAGCACGGTCCTGCCACGCGCCGAGGAGCATCTCGCCAGCAACTATACGAACCCCCAGCCACGGTGCGGCGTCGCATACAGGAGGGGTCTTCCTTCTCCAGTACCCAAAGCGGCCGTCGTCGGATGCTTTTCGTGCGACATCCCAAGATGTTCCTCTGAAACCCAACTTTTCTCTCATGAATTGGAAGTCTTGTTTCGTTAATGGGTGTCCGGGAATGGGGGACCACGATACCCATTCATAGTCCTGTCCTGGGGAACGTGCTTTGTTCCGTCGCCTGGGGTCAATCATCGCTGCCCGAAGATCTTCATCCTCGATTCGTCTCTTGTTAGCCTCTTGAACTTTGTGGACCTTAATATACCAATTGGCGGCGGGGCGAATTCTCTTTCTGAAGACCTCCAAAACTCGTAGATCGGCCAACCACGACTCGACTTGGTCGGCGGCGTCGCGCAGGAGGCGGAGGTACCCCGGGTTCACGTCAGTCTCGTGCATAGGTGTAGGATGACAGGGGCGAGTTGGGCACAGGGAGGAATTGTGTGCGGGGACGGTCTGAACGCGCAAGGTGGACGTAGCCAGCCCCCCGGGTTGGTTGACTCGGCCATGTGCATCCCGCACGTGACAAGCTAATGAACATCGTGCTTTTCACGGCGGTCATTATCGCGCAGTCGCACGGGATTTCAAGGTTTATTGTTTGCCCCTGCTGCGCGAGGGACTACAATGGCATTCGATAAATGTCGTTGGGGATCTTGCGACGGCAGGTTCACAAGTGACAGGCGGATGGCGGGTGTGAGATGTGTTATTGGAGGCCGCTTATGGGCCGAGACATACTCGTTTGCGTATTTATGCTCCTTGTCTTCTTCGGTTGTCGAAGTAGGGAGACTGCCACCTCGACGAAGACACCAGCAACTGATCCCCCTAGCGTTCGTTCGCCACCTGCTGTTCTGACCACACGTTCATGGAATCTTCTCTGCATCGAGCTGTTGAGGCTTGAAGTAGATCTCGACCAAGCCAAAAGTCTAGCGTCTCTACAGCCGCAAGCACTCAGCCAACGCTTAGAATTCATAAAGGGTGGTGTCTCAAGAGTGCAGAAAGCCCTGCGCGAGGTCGAGGCAATTGCTCCCGAGCGAGTGGGCCCATCGTCGAGACAAGATTTTAACACCATAGAACATCAGCTTCCGGATGTTCTTAGACGTGTGCAAAGAGCCGAAGAGCTGTTGAATCGCCGTGCTGAGAGATTTGCCGTTGATGCGTCGCGGTACGAATTGAGACGCCAGAAGTACCGCGAACACCTGCTCAAAGGCATCGCGGGCGACGGCGTCGCTGATGAGGCTGTATATGCGGATGACGCCGTTGTCATCTACGCCCAAGCCTACGCGATGCCGAAGGAAGCACTCTGCGTCCAACTCTACATGGGCCTGATAGAACCGAGGCCCCTTACTGAAGAGCTTTGGCAACATCGTGGTATCGTGTCATCCAGGCTCACTGAACGCGGCCGCACGCAAATTGCTTTTGCCCCGATACGAGACAGTCGCGATATATTCGTGTACGACCATGCAGGCAATAGCATGGGCAGCCCCACGACAGTGGGTGTTCAGATATCTGATAGTGTTGCCATTGTGGAACTTGGGTTTACGGAAGCTCTTTTCTCGAGGAACCTACCATTGAAAGTAGTTGTTGCGAGGGATGCCTTTCTTCAACCAGCAGGAGGCAGGGATCCACGTTCCCGTCTCATCGAGCAAGGCACCGCCCCGGACCGCTCCCAGCAGAAGGGAATCTCACGATGGCAGTGAACTGCCCACCTTCATGTCACGAATTGGCGTGATTGCGTGTAAACGCACTGGTAGCCATTTGATGGTTCCAGTGACTCTAGATATCCATGGTGCTCTCGTCCAAACGGAGCTACTCTTGGATACGGGAGCTTCGATGACCTTGATACCAAGATCCATTTACGAGCAGGGTAATGCCAAGCCAATTTCCAGCCTCGGTGTACGAGAATTTCAGACGGTTGGTGGGACTGTGACCGCACACATTGACCGGCTCGGCATATCAACCACTGTGTGCTCAAAGGAAACCTACGTTGGCATTTCCGATTCTCCCGTACGTCTTCTCGGCGCAGACTACTTTGAGGGCACCATCTTTACTGTGGACGCCGATAACGAGAGCATCTATCTCCACAGCCGATCCCAATCGATCGGCCCACTGCCTGTCAAGTGAGTTAGCTGGGATCGCTGAGCAGCCTGACAGCGTGGCTGAAAGCCAGTGGAGAGCGGCCGAGGCAACGCCCGCCGGGAAGGCAACAGCGAGCCAAGTCGGTCCTTGGCGATAGGTTGTTACCGACGGCGGAACTGCGCGGGGCGTTGACAAGGTCACATTCAGACCGAGGGTGTCACGCCTGGTAGCGCGAAAAGAAGATTGAAGCTTGTCGCGACGGCGGGTAGCATGATGGGCGGCACGATGGAAACAGATTTCTTTATCAACTCAAAGGAGGTACTCATGGGTCATTCCAATGAATTGACGCGGCGCGGGTTCATGCGGTTGGGGGCCGGGGTGGTGGCGGCGGCGGGGCTGGGACAGGCGGCGGTGTCGGCCGCGGCGGCGAAGAAGACTCCCGATCGGCTCTGCAACTCTACTCGGTCCGGGGCGAGATGCAGAAGGATTTGGCGGGGGTGCTGGCCCAGGTGGCCGAGATGGGCTATGAGGGGGTCGAGTTCGCCGGGTATTACAATTGGCCCGCGGAGAAGATTCGCAAGGTCCTCGATCAGAACAAGCTCCAGTGCTGCGGGACGCACACCGGCGTCAACACGCTGACGGGCGACCAGCTCGCCAAGACGGTCGAGTTCAATAAGATCCTCGGCAACAAGAACCTGATTTCGCCCAGCGGCATGCGGACCAACTCGCAGGAAAGCTGCATCCAGTTCGCCAAGCAGATGAGCGAGATCGCGGCCAAGGCCAAGGAGCAGGGGATGCGGGTCGGCTATCACAACCACGCCGGCGAGTTCGACGCCAAAGGCGGCTTCATTCCCTGGGAGGTCTTTGCGAGCAATAGCAGCAAGGACGTGATTCTCCAGGTCGATATCGGGCACGTCGCCCGGTCCGGGGCCGATCCGGCCAAGTACATGGTGAAGTTTCCCGGCCGGCTGATCACCGTCCACGTCAAGGATTTCGCCAAGGGCAAGTCCGAAGATCCCGTCATCGGCGAGGGCGACGTGGATTGGCCCGCCATGTTCCGCATTTGCGAAGGCGACGGCGGCACCGAGTGGTACATCATCGAGGACGAGAGCACCAAGGAGCCGCTGCAGCGGGTCAAGACGGATATCCAGAACCTGCACAAGCTGCTGGCGAAGTTCCACGCGTAAATGATGGTTCAACGCTGGTGGCGCAGGTTGGGCAGTTCGGTCAGGAAGTATGAAGTTCGAGTGTGGAGTTTGACAGTGTGGCGTGCGCATCGAGCAGACGCGAGTTCGGCTTGAAACCTCACCCTACACTTGAACCGTCACGGCCGCACGAGTGGATCTGTGAAGGGGAGTCTGCTATGGCGAAGCGCGGATGGTTGTGGGGCGTGATCGTGCTGGCGACGGCTTTGTCGCTGCGGGCGGAGGAAACCATCTTCATCCCGGTGAAGATCGATGGCCCGGTCCACGATCCGGCGCACCATAGCTACTGGTTCGGGCCGTTCCCCGAGTGCGCGTCGGTCCTCGACGTCGATGGCGACGGCAACCTCGACATCGCCTGCGGCCGGAACTGGTACGAGGCGCCGAAGTGGATCAAGCACGCCAACTTCCGCGACGGGGCCGAGACCAACGGGCCGGAGATCGACGACAACAGCGAATTCGCGATGGACGTCAACTTCGACGGCAAGCCGGACATCGTCAGCTCCGGCTGGATGTTCCTGAAGGGGGCCTTCTGGTACGAGAACCCCGGCCAGAAGGACGTCGTCTGGAAGTCGCATCGCATCCACCAGGCCGAGAACATGGAGGGCATCATCCACGGCGACATCAATGGCGACGGCATCGACGACATCCTGTGCAACCACTGGGCCCCGGTCAAAGGCCAGGGCGTGACGTGGCTGGAGCACATCCGCCAGGCGCCGTGGTTCGTCGAGCACGTCGTCGGGACCGAGGGCGACGTCCACGGCAACGGCCTGGGCGATATCAACGGCGACGGCCGCGTGGATATCGTGACGCCCGTGGGCTGGTACGAGCAGCCGCCGGACGCCCGGGTCACGCCGTGGGTGTTCCACCCGACTATGAGTTCCAGCCGGCGATGGGCAAAGGCGGGGCGGCGCTCGCACCCGATCCTCGTCTACGACGTGGATGGCGACGGCCTCAACGACATCATCATCGGCTCGGCCCACGCCTACGGTCTCGCCTGGCTCCAGCAGAAGGTGGACGCCGCGGGCAAACGCACCTTCATCACGCACTGGGTCGAGACCGACTTCAGCCAGTTCCACACGATGGCCCTGGGCGACCTCAACGGCGACGGCAAGCCCGACCTCGTGACGGGCAAGCGCCTCTTCGCCCATCACGGCGGCGGATATCGGGGCCTTCGAGCCGCTGTACACCTTCTGGTACGACATCAAAGGCGGCGCCTTCGAGCGGCACATCCTCTCGTACAACCACCTGCCCTATTACCCCGACGAAGGGGGCATCAATCCGCCGCCGAACTACGTGGTCAGCGCGGGAATGAAGATCAACATCGTGGACCTGAACAAGGACGGCCGCAACGACATCGTCATCGCCGGCAAAGGCGGCCTGTACGTCTTCTACAACCAGGGCCAGCCGCCCACCCCGCCGCACCTGCACAAGCTGGCCGCCGGAGGAGACCTATCCCACCTGGCGCGAATGGACCCGAGTACCAAGTCCTCTTCAACAGCAAGGACTTCACCGGCTGGAAAGTCCCCGAAGGCGACGAAGGCCACTTGAAAGTCGTCGAGGGCGTGATTGATTATGACGGCCAGTCCGAAGGCTAAGAGCGACATGATTCTCTGGACGGCCGAATCCTTCGAGGATTTCTCTCTTCACGTGGAGTGGCGGGTCAAGCCGAATGGGATCCGTGTCCGTCGACTATCTCCATGGTCTGTGACCGGACCGGGCGGCGTACGATGCCCTGCCGGCACTTCTGGCATCCTGCTGCGCGGGGCTCCTCGTGGAACCAGGCGGATGCGCAGAACGCCGGGATGGGCCCGCAGGAAAAGGGAGCGGCCCATGTTCGAACTGATGACGACCACCCCTGTCGGGCAGTGGAATTCGTACGACATCACGGTGGTGGGTGATCGGGCTACGATGATGGTCAATGGCAAGACCACGGATGAGAATGTCCAGATTCCCGGCTCGCGGAGAGCGGTCCCATCGGTCTGCGGTATGACCTCCGCCGAGGTCAGCACCGGCCCGGCGGGCCAGGCGGTGCAGTTCCGCAATATCCTGATTCGCAAGCTGCCCCGGAAGGGCGGGTGAGAGCAAACGGCTTTGAACCACCTGATCGGTCGGTATACTATGAGCTTGAATGCGCACGTAGGGTGTAACGCGTGGGTTATGAACCCACGCCTACGTGATTCGACGCGACAATATGAAAGGGGATGTTCTTATGTGTGACCATATGTCTTCAAACGACATGACTCACGGCTACAGCCGTCGCCAGTTCATCACCACGGCCCTCGCGGGCGCGGGCGTTCTGGCCGCCGGGACGGGATTGACCTCCGGGGCCGAGAAGAGCAAGAAGAAAGCCGCCACCAAGGATCAGGCCGCCAAAGGCCAAGACGGCCAAGGGCCAGGCTACCGATATTGTGACCCTGGGCCCCACCGGCATCAAGGCCACGCGCATCGCCCAGGGCACCGGCTGGAACGGCGGCGAACGTTCCTCGGAGCACACGCGCTGGGCCAGGAGGCCTTCACGAAGCTGGTCCGCCACAGTATCGACCAGGGGATCGCTTTCATGGACACCGCCGATCTCTACGGCTCGATGCCCTACCTCGGCCGGGCCCTCAAAGGCGTGCCGCAGGACAAGTACATCGTCATGAGCAAGATCTGGCCGCGGCAGGAGTTCTGGAATGCGTGGTCCGGCGGGGCCAAGGCGGAAGTGGACCGGTTCCGCAAGGAGCTCAACCGGGACGTCCTCGACATCTGCCTGATCCACTGCATGCAGAACAGCAACTGGCCCACGGAGTTCGAACGCGTCCGCGACGAGCTGTCCGAGCTCAAGCAAAAGGGCGTCGTGCGGGCGGTCGGCATCTCCTGCCACGACCTCGGCGCCATCAAGGTGGCGGCGACCCATCCCTGGACCGACGTGATTCTGGCCCGCATCAACAACGTCGGCAAAGAGGCCCTGATGGACGCGCGCGCCCGAAGAGGTGGCCCCGGTCCTCAAGCAGGCCCGCGCCAACGGCAAAGTCGTCCTGGGCATGAAGATCTTCGGGGCCGGCGCGCTGACCAAGCCGGAGCAGAAGGACGCCTCGCTCAAGTACGTCTGGCAGAACCAGTTGGTGGACGCGATCACCGTCGGGATGTTGCGCCCGACCGAAGTCGATGACACGCTCCAGCGGCTGAACCAGGTCCTCAAGGCGTAGCGACGACGATCTTCACCGCCTGAATTGTATTGTTGCCCGACTTCGGGAAGGGGCGCGGCATGGGCTGTGCGATGCCGTTGGCGTCGATCGTGCGGCAGCGGAGGTCGTATTCGCCGGGACGCTCGATCTGGAGCAGCGTTGCCCAATGGGCGATCCCGTTGCGAAGCGGCCAATGGTGGGGCTTGCCCGTCGCCGGGTCGATCTGACGCGGGACCGGCGGTAGTTTACCGTCGGGTAGGCCGCCTCCCCACTGTTGCGGCGACGGCAGGATCGTGGCCTCCTTCCAGTCGGCTTTCGTGAAATACGGATCGTCCTTCGCCGGTTGTGTGGCCCAGCCGCCCTCGGCTGGGAAGCAGCTCCCCGAGGGCGGGGGTGCTACATGGGCACAGCCAATACTGGACCTTGCTCAGGCCGGACATGCCCACCTGGGCGACACCGGTAATCGGCGCACGGCTCCCCCAGCTTCATCGTCGCCGGGCGTCGAGATGAAGCGGGCATAGGTCTTCAGGGCGCTATCCGTGTCGTTATTCCACAGGGCATACGTGTCGTTCGCCTGGTAGTTGTTGGTGAGGATGACGCGCTGGAGCCATTTGACGGACGCATTGCCATACTGATCGGGGACCAGCATCCGGACGGGACCACCCCGTTTGACGGTGAGCCACTGGTCGTTGAGCTTGTAGGCCAGGATCACCGGCTGCTCTCCCGGCGGGTCCTCCAGGACGCGGCCGATCGGCAGCGAGCTTTGGAAGCGCTGCTTGGGATCGTCGTTGTGATAGCCGTAATAGAAGACGCGCCGGACGTTGCCGCTCGGGCGGGCCAGCCAGATCACGTCCCGTAGCGGGACGCCCTCCCATAGACCCATCCCGCAGGGACGCGGCCCGTTCGTACAGGATGTCACGCTCATGAACCGCACGGCGTGCTTCTCGGCGAGCTTCATCAAGCCCTCCCAGTTCAGAGCGGTCCCCAAAGCTCGGGAGAGTGGGTTTTCCACTTGGGCGTTGCTTTCGGGGTCCGGCAGGACCTCCAACTGCCAGGTCTCCCGCACCAGCCCCACCGCGCGTAGTTTCTCGGGCGGCAACTCGTGCGGCGGCGGAGTCCCGCGGCCGTAATTGATGAAGTTCTCCTCCCGGGTCAGGAACTCCAGCTTCGCGACCGCTTCCTGCAGCAGCCGCTCGGATCCGTCACGGCCCTGTGCCCATAGCGAGGACGTGCTCAAGGCCACTGCCCCCGCGGTCCCCAATTCGAGGAAGTAACGGCGTGTGACGTCGGCATGCTCTCGTGCCCATTGTTCTCGGTCGTTCATTGGGCTCACCTCAGTTGCCCCTTTTGGCCCCACGGCCGGGACACCCGTGTTACGGTTCTTTGGGCGTGATCTCCAGCCGGACGGTGGACGCGGGCGGGCGGATCTCCCAGCCGGAGATGCTGTGCCGCGTGGTCGCCTCGCCGATCTGCTTGTCATTCTGGTCGAACGCGCGGGCGGCGATGTTCTCCGCTTGGCTGATGACGTCAATGGCGGTGCGCACGTCATAGGAAGGGAACGTACTTTCGGGCCGCGTGATTACGATCCGGTCCACGCCCTCGACCGTGATGATCGTAAGGCCCGCGTTCCCTGGGGCCCAGCGGACGGCGACGCTGCCGGAGGTCCCGATGCCGTCGAAGCTGCGCCAGGTGCCCCGGCCGTCGAGGAAGATGCACTCGGGCGAGCTGACGCGATCGTAGCGTTGGTCGCCGCGCGCTTCGGAACACTCGTAGAAGCCGTCGGTGCCGACGGCGAACCAGCCGAACGGCGGCAAGTCGTGCTTCGTGTCTTCGTGGCGGACCTGCCAGGATTCCTTGGCGTTGCCGTTGACCCAGAGGTGCAGGCCGTTCGGATAGAGGACGGAGAGCTTCGACTTCCGCCACTCGCCGCTCTGGAAGGCCTCGGAGGAGCTGACGAGGCCGTGATCCGTGCCGTAGCGGATCTCCTGCGGCTTGAGCAGCGCGTAGCGCGATTGCAGCGGCTGGAGCATGTAATACGACCGGCAGGTCTGGCGGATGCCGTGCGTTTCTTCCACGAGCCAGCCGATGTGGCCGTAGGCGATGGTCGCCGCCAGGAACTGGTCGATGCTCTTGACGATGCTCGACGGACCTTGCCAGCCGTCTTTGCCGAGGAAGAACTGGCCCGTCCACGGCATGCCGATATCGACCGACAGCGGGTGCATCTTGAGCAGATCGAAGTGCGGCAGATAGGGATACTGCCACAGCCGCAGGTTGCTGTAGGTCAGGCCGTAGTTGCCGGTGCACAGGCCGGCGTAGAGCCACTGATGATTGCCCTCGGACCAGCAATGGCCGTCGTAGACGTCCTGATCGTGCAGGAGCAGTTCGCCGTAAGCGTAGTAGGTCGCGGCGAAGGTCCCGGCGCCGGGCACGCGGGCGTCGAAGTCCGTCCGGTCCCACGGGCTGACGGAGGTGTGGACGTCCGTATAGGCGGCGTTGGTGCCGAACTTCTTCTGGATGAGCGGGGCGAGCTTCTGGTCCGCCTCGACGGCGAAGAGTGCCTTGGGCGAATAGCAGCGCGGCCAGGCGGTCACCAGATTGTTGTCGGACCGGCGCATGACGCGGTCGATGTCCCAGTAGGCGTTGACCGGCGCGAAGTCGGTGTAGTTCGTGTAGAGGCCCGACCGCCAGCCGAGCGAGCGCTGGGCCGCGACGTATTGCTTCAGGGCCTCGTCGCCGCCTTTACCCGGAGCGGCCGCTTCGCGGAAGGTGAAGCTCTCGCCGCTCGTCACGCCACGTGATCTCGTGGTTGCACTGGGTCAGCAGCTCGATGCCATAGGCCCGCAGCTTCTTCGACCGCTCGTGCTCCCGCTGGTAGTCGGCCGGACCCCAGCTTTCCTGCCACAGCCGCGTGGCGGCCTCCTGGCCGTGCTTGGCCGGCGGATTGGCGATGGTCGCGAGGGTCTCCTCGAAGATGGGCGAGAACGTCACGAAGAACCGCTCGTAGAGATCGTTGCGCCGGCCGTCGGTCTTCGGTGCGTAGCGCACGCCGCCGTTCAATAGGACCCTGCTGCCGTCGATCCGGTCCACGCAATACGGGGCGGAGGCGTTCGACCGATACCAGTCCATCCAGATCGAGGCGAAGTAGGGAGGCCGGCCCTTCGACATGAGCACGTTCAGGTGATGGTTGCCGTAGTTCATGTAGGGCAGCAGCAGCAGCTCCGGCTTCTCGACCCCGTCGATGCGGCCGTAGGAAAGCTCGGTCGCCAGCCCGCCCGTGCAGACGCAATCCACGACGAGGCTCTTTTGCCACAGGCGCAGCGTGGACTGGATCACGACCTCGGTGCCGTTGACCGTCGCGCGCCAGGACGCCTTCAGCTCGCCGTTGTCCGCCTGCACCTGGAGCAGCCGGGCATTGTTGGGCTCGGCGGTGAACTTGGGCCCGGCCTCCGTCAGGGCCTTGGCAATGACGGTGCCGTTGAGCTTGACCCACACCGGTTCCCAGAATTTGACGCCCGGCTTCGTCTCGTACTCGAGCTGCGTGTCGGCGTCTTTATAGATGAACCGCCAGGTCGCGCCGGCCTGTTCCAGTTCGTGCGATAGTCGGTCGTCAGGTTGTCGGGCAGAATCGTCTCCGGGCGCGTCGGGAAGGGCAGCCGCCCCGGACCGGTATTGGCGCCGGGCGACTGGCCGGGGAACGGGTCGATCCCCCGCTGGGGCCGCGGCGCGAAGGAGAGCGGGGCCGGATTCTCCTGGAAGAAGACCAGGTCCTCGAAGAAAAGCTCGCGGTCTTGCGGGTTGGAGCCGCCGGTGATGCGCAGACCCGCGAAGCGCAGGGGCTTTTTGGCCAGCAGGTCCTGCGGCAGGACCTTGTGGACCAGCCACCATTCCTTCCAGCCCACCTGGGCCAGGTCGAGCAGCGTGTACCGCGTCATCCTTGTCGAGGAGCAACAGCGTGATGGTGACTCGCGGCGTCCCCGGCTCGGGCGCCCAGGACCAGTTGTTGCCGTAGACCCAGAGGGTTGTCGCCGACACGGGGTCGGGGATCGGCGATCGGCGCCGGCGGACGCAGGACGACCGTGCTCTGGTTCGAGGTGCCGCGATAGACCAAGCGTGCGACCGGCGATTCCCACACGCGCTGCTTCTGGGAGCCGAACAGGTCCGCGACGGCGCCCCCGGTGCATTCCACCTGCCAGCCGGTGAGCGAATCGAAATTGACCAGGGGCACGTGCGGCGGCTGACGCTTGGCCCGCACCATCTCATAGGGCCGGTCCCCCGGCTTCTCGTCGGCCGGCATCGGTTGGGCCGGATGGGGCACGGGAGCATTCGGTTCCTCTCCCAGGACCGGGCTCACAACGAGCAACAGGATGAACCCCAGAACAGTAAGCAGAAAGTGAAGTTTCATGTGAGAACTCCCGTCAATGAGTGCCGTTTGCAGTGACGCCATCAGGCGTTTCTCTCAATGCCCTTGCGGGCACACTACAAACCTTGAGCCGATTCAAACCGCCGACAGCCTTGTCCCCGGCGCAATAAGCCAGGAGCATCTGGTCTTCCAGGAACGTGATGGCCGTATAGCAGTACCAGCCATCCGGGTCACCTTCAATGATCTGAGACCGGTTCCAGCTCTCACCTTCATCTTTACTAACTGTCAGGCACAGCGGCGTGCGACGGCCGGCGAGATAAGGATGGGCCCCCGAATGGTCGTTCCAGACGCAAAGCAGGTCCCCTGTCCAGAGAATACGTTTGATGGAGGCGGGGCTCAGCGGCGAGGTCAGCGCCGAGGGCCCGGCCTTCGACCAGGTCTCACCGCCATCCTGAGAATAACAGACATACTGGCAACCGGCATTGGTTCGCAGGTACATCATCAAGCGGCCATCTTTTAGCTCAACGAGGCCCGGCTCCTGCACGGTGATGCGCCGGCCGTCGGGCGAGTAGCCCTGGAATGAGTCCTTGCTGCGCCGCCACGTCTTTCCGTTATCGTCGGAAAGATAGCACATGATGACGCCCGCCGTGTCCCGCTTGCGCCGGGACCCTGGTGCCAGGCGACGGGCAAGACCAGCCGGCCGCGGCGTAACTGGACGGCACGATCATTATTCAGAACGAAGTAGCCTACCTCGTCCGTGATACAGAGGGTGGGTTCGCTCCAGGTCCTCGTCTCGTCGGTTGAGAGGCACATCATCGGTCGGCAGTCTTCTTGCGAGGTCTTGCGCAAGTAGAACAGGGCGATTTCGCCGCTGGCCAGACGCAGCAGCGATACCGACATGACGTTAAGCCCGCCCGTGTGCCGGACGACGATTCTGTCGTCGCTCCAGGTTCGGCCGCGATTCGATGACGTGCGCACGGCCAGATCCGCCGCCGCGTCGTCGTCTCCGCCGCCGGTGAAGCGGGTGTAGATCAGGCACAACCGGCCATCCTTCAACTCGATAATGTCCCCCTCGGAGTTGCGGGATTTTCCTTGCTCGGCTCGATCGTCAGCAGAGTCTGTATCCCGACCTCGCCAGCCAAGGTCTTGCCGCAGCAAAAGCCCACCAGCACTACCCCCAGGCAAAGCCGCATCCAGATTGTGAATGGGTCTGTGAACATCCGAGCGCTTATGCTATCCTCTGGGTTGCCCGAACTCAACAGGCGTTCGGGGAATCGTGAGTATCTCGAGGAGATGGTCCCGATGATGCCGACGAAAGGCCCGGTGTTCCGACGTTGATCCTTTGTTCATGCGTGAGTATCCCGGCGCTCGGTCAACAGGCGGCGGACACCGGCCGATGGAACAACGCACGTCCCCGTCTTTTCTTCACGCCCGACAAGTTGTCCCGGCTGCGGCAGCGGATCGAGCAGGAGGACCGCTTCCGACTGGCGTGGCAGCGCCTCCAGGAGCGGGCCGACCGCCAGCTCAAGGACAAGCTGATCTCCAAAGAGTACGCCGAGGGAGGAACCGGTCAGCACGGCAACTACGGTACTCCCGGCAACCAGATTGCCAATATGGCCGCGACGCTGGGTTTGGCCTATCGCGTGACGGGCAACAAGGAATATGCGGAGAAACTCAAGGAGGCTCTCCTGCACTATGGCGAGTTGGCCCGTTGGGCCGGGGACGCAGGGAATGTGCCGCCGTGGCACTCGGAGTTGAATACGGCGAGATTCTGCTTCGGCTACGCGGTCGGTTACGACTGCCTCTATGATTATCTGAGCCCGACGGAGCGTGCCTCCATCGCCCAAGCCATGATCCGGTTGGGGATTCTCCCGACCCTCAACGACTGGCTGTTGCCGGGGCAGCGCATTCACGCCCTGGACTCGATGGGGCATAACTGGTGGAGCGTATGTGTCTCGATGGCCGGCTTGGCGGCATTGTCGCTGCTCGGCGATGAGCCCCGCACCGAGTCTTGGGTGCAGGAAGTCTCGGAAGCCGTTCCCGAGTGGTTCTCCTTCCAGGGCAATGTCCTCCAGAACAAGTCGCTGAACTTCGATCGCAATGGGGCTTTCTACGAGAGCGTCGGGTACGCCGATTATGCCCTGTCGGAGTACCTGCTGTTTCGACTGGCCTATACCAACGTCTTTCGGGACCGCAAGCCGCCGGAGATTCCGGTTCTGAAAACGGTCGGCGATTTCTTTGTGCACGCGAGTTACCCAACCGCCGACGGCCTGCTGTCCGTCAATTTCGGGGATAGCAGCCTGCGGACGAACGGCGCCAAGACGGTGCGGCTGCTCCTGGCCAACGGCTTCGGCGCGGAGTCTTACGACTGGTATCTCGGCCGGACGAATCCCGGGCTCGACGATCCGATCGGGCTGGTCTATTACGAGGCCCGGCCTCTGTCGCGTCCACCGGGAGATCTGCCTACCTCTATCCTGTATCCCGATATCGGTTGGGCGGTCCTGCGGTCCTCCTGGCAGGACAACGCCACGATGCTGGCCGTCAAGTCCGGCTTCACCTGGAACCACGCCCACCCGGATGCGGGCTCCTTTATCCTGTTTCATGAGGGCAAGCCCGTGATCATCGACTCCGGCACGTGTTCCTACGACCGCCCGGAGTACTCCAGCTACTACCGCACGAGCAAGGCCCACAACGTGGTTCTCATCGACGGCGCGGCCCAGAATCCGGAGGATTGCGGCCACGGCGACCGGGGCGTGGTCACGCCGGGACGGCTGCCTGATTTGCTGGACCTGGCGGGTATCCGATACGTCTTCGCCGACGCCACCGGGCCGACCTCGTGGAAGTTCTCGCGGAACTATCGGCACTTCCTGTGGGTGGATGATGTCCTGCTGATCGTCGACGACATTCGCACCCACGCCCCAGGCAAGCTCGAATGGCTGCTGCACTACGAAGGCACGAGGCAATCGAGCCGCGCGGACCTGATCCTGACGAACGGAGAGGCCAAAGTTGTCGTCAGCCCCCTATTCCCGCCGGGGATACAGGTGGTGGAGAAACAGGGCTTGCGGGATCACGCCCCGGACCGACAGACGACCTATGTGGCGCTAGCGCCCCAAGCCGCGACGCGGGAGGCGAAGTTCATCACGGCCATCGTGCCGCTGCGAAAGACCGACACCAATCTGGGACCTGAGATCGACACACTGGTCGACGACGATGCCGTAGGCGCGCGCATCAACGATGGCAAGATGGTTACCGAGGTCTGGTTGAATATGAAGGCTGACGGCCAGCGGATGCACCGCAACAGCAACAATGTAATCGATGGTTGGGACACGGACGCGTATTTGTTGGCACTGACCCGGCCGGCCGGCGCCGACGCGAACGATCCGGACTCTGTCACTCGGTGTTTCGTCGCCTGCGGCAGCTACCTGCGCAAGAACGGCAAAGTCCTGCTCCACTCGCTGTCGAAAGTCGATGCGGTGTTCACCTGCCACGAGCCCCAGATGAAGATCGCTCTCCACGGCCAGCCGATCATGCGGGCTTCTATCCGCGCGGCGGCGAGACCTCAGTCGGTGAGCCTCAATGGTCAACAGGTCGTTCCATCCTATGACGCGGAAAATAAGATCGTCATGGTCCGAAGCACAATGCCCCGGCAGCAGTGACGCCGCAGGCCTTGGTTTGTAGTGTGCCCGTAAGGGCATTGCCTTGCGTGTCGCGGGCATCCCTTCGCTTCGCTCAGGGTAGGCTCTGCCCGCGATTCAAGGGGAACGCCCTCGACACGAGAAACGCCTTACGGCGTCACTACAAACGAACTACGCGCCACGTCTGTATGCCTCGTTACAACTTCCAACCGTCGCGGTAGGTCGTTCGGACGTACTTGTTGGCCTCCGGCAGGTTCGTCACCTTCATGTTGGGGCCGTCCCATTCGATCCGGGCATCCACCCGCTTGGCGACGTTGCCGAGCAGGCAGATCTCCGTGAGCAGGCCGGAATATTCGAAGTCCGCCCCGGCCCGCTTGCCGGCCTTGCAGGCGCGGACCCAATCCTGCTCGTGCGAGCCCGCCACGCGCGGGATCGTCTTGGGCGGCAGCTTGTACTCCTTCATCCGGCTCTCCGGGATCAGCCGCGGGTCCTCGCCGTAGACGCCGGCGACCAGCTTGCCCTTGGCGCCCTTGAACAGCGAGCCGCCTTCCACATTCCCCATCCGCCGGCCGTCTTCAAGCTCCGGCGGCCGGGCGGCCGCATGCCTTCGTACCAGGTCAGCTTCACCGGCGGCAGATCCCCGCGCGCCGGGAATTGGTACGTCACGACCGAGGCGATAGGATGGATCTCGGGATTGAGGTCCAGCGACGTGGCCTCGACGCTGGTCGGATGCCCCAGCTTCAGGGCCCAGACGACCGGGTCGAGCGTGTGCGCGCCGCGATCGCCCATCATGCCGCAGCCGAAATCCCACCAGCAGCGCCACACGCCCGGATGGTAGGCCGGATGATACGGCCGCTGCGGGGCGGGACCCAGCCACAGGTCCCAATTGAGCGTCGCCGGGACCGGCGGCGTGTCCTGCGGGCCGGCGGCTCCACTTCGAGCTCCAGTCGGCGTGGCCCCAGGGATAATACGACAGGCTGCACCAGGCATCGACCTCGCGGACCTCGCCGATGGCGCCGTCGGCGATCCACTCGCAGATCAGCCGGCCGCCTTCCATGGAGTGGCCCTGGATGCCCATCTGCGTCGTCACGCCGGTCTCGCGGGCGGCCTTCGCCAGCATGCGGGCTTCGTAGATGTCGTGGGTCAGCGGCTTCTGGCAGTAGACGTGCTTGCCGCGCCGCATCGCCGCCATCGAGATGACCGCGTGCGTGTGGTCGGGCGTGGCGATCATCACGGCGTCGATGTCCTTCTCCTTGTCCAGCATCTCGCGATAGTCGCTGTAGACCTTCGCCTGCGGATACTTCTTGAACGTCTCGGCGGCGTAGGCGTGGTCCACGTCGCACAGGGCGACGATGTTCTCGGTTTCGAGCTGGCTCAGGTTGCTCTTGCCCATGCCGCCGACGCCGATGCCGGCGATGTTGAGCTTCTCGCTCGGGGCCGTGTGCTGTGCGCCGCCCAGGACGTGCCTCGGCACGATGGTGAAGGCCGCCGTGGCCGCTGTCGCCCCCAAGAACCCGCGTCTGCTGATGTCTGGCTTGGACATTCGAACACCTCCTGGCAATTCGTTTGCGATTGATGCCTCAGAACTCGGCGGATAGTATGATACCATATCCTGGAAATCTATGCACCCTCGTCATTCGTTAGGAAATGATATGACACACCAGAATCTCCTCGCTGTATTGTTGCTCAGCTTGGCCATAACGGCCTCGGCCGCGGAACTGCGGGTTCCCGGTTTCACCGCGTATCTGGACCCGGATGGACGCGGGGCCCATGTCTCGCAACGCTCCGGCGTCGCCGGCTGGACCGATCCGACAGTCAAGGTGCTCTGGTTTGGCGAGATCAAGACCCCCGGCAAGCTCGATTGCTCCGTTGCGTTGCGGCCGCCGGCAGAAACGACATCGAAGTTTCGTCTGACCGTCGCGGGGCAATCGCGTGAAGCGACGGTGAAAGGCCTCGGCGCCGATCCCGTGACGGCGAATTTCGGCTCGTTTGACATCGCCCAGGCAGGCTATCAGCGATTCATCCTCGAATCTCTCAATCCCCAGGGCCAGCCGGCGGGCGACATCGAAGCCCTGGTCCTCAACGGCCCGGCGACGCAGGAGGCGCACTTCAATCTCAAGTCCCGCCGCAACGCCGCCTCGGTGCACCTGATGTATCCGACGGACAAGGACACCAAGGTCGAGGCGTTCTACTGCGAGATGACGGGCCTGGAAGATCCCGTCGCGACCTACTACATGGCCTGCGGCTGGCATCGCGGCTATTTCGGCATGCAGGTCAACAGCCCCACCGAGCGGCGGATCATCTTCAGCGTCTGGGACAGCGGCGGCGAGGCAGTCGATCGTGGCAAGGTCGCCGACGAGAATCGGGTCCAGCTCGTCGCCAAGGGCGAAGGCGTTTCTGCCGGCGATTTCGGCAACGAAGGCACCGGCGGCCACAGCCACTGGGTCTACGCCTGGAAGACCGGCGAGAAGCAGCGGTTCCTCGTCACGGCCAAGCCCACCGACGCCACGCACACGATCTACGCCGGCTATTACTTCCACCCGGACAAGAAGCAGTGGGTCCTGATCTCCAGTTGGAAGGCCCCGAAGGAGGGCGGCTACCTGCGTCGCCTCTACAGCTTCAGCGAGAACTTCGGCGGCAATAACGGCCACCTGCTCCGCAAAGCGCTCTATGGCAACCAGTGGATTCGCACGGCCGAGGGCCAATGGATCGAATTGACGACGGCCACGTTCAGTCACGACGCGACGGGCAAGGCCGACCGGCTCGATCGCTTCATGGGCGTAGAAAACGGCCAGTTCTTCCTCTCCCACGGCGGCTTCGTCCCCGGCTTCACCCAATCCGGCGAGAAATTCACCCGCCCCGCCACTGGCAAGGCCCCGTCGGACATTGTACTGCCCGAATGACGTTTGTGATGGCATAGGAGTCTTGTTTGTAGTGACGCCGTCAGGCGTTTCTTTCCATGCCCTTACGGGCACACTACAAACGAGACTATTCGTCCGATGACTGGTTCTTGCCTTTCTGGCCTGGGCGCTGATAACCCCGTCGGAAATCCGCTCGGCATCGCAGCTCCGTCTTGTCCGGATTTTCACCGATCTCCGTTACAAGGGCAGCGTGCATTTGCTGGACGCGGCCCTTCTGGCTGGGATCGTTCGCCAGGTTGTGGAACTCGCCGGGGTCGGCCTCCAGATCGTACAACTCTCGCTCGGCAGGGTGCACAGCGTCGGCCGGCGTGTGATAGACGTACTTGAACCGGCCCATCCGGATCATGGCGTAACCCGAGGCGATATTGTGGGCGTAGTATTCGCTGACGGCCTTGTCCTTCCACGGGGTTTGCGGCTCGTCCAACCACTTGACCATCGAATCGCCGTTCCAGTCACCGCCCGTCTTCGCTCCGCCGATCTCGGCGATGGTCTGCACTACGTCCACCAGCGAACAGGCACCCCGGCGCTGCTGGCCTCCTTTCCACCGGCCGGGCCAACTGACGATCAGCGGCACGTGGGCCGCATGCTCGAACATGGCGTTCTTCCACCAGAGGCCGTGCTCCCCCATGTTCTCGCCGTGATCGGCCGTGTAGATGACGACCGTCCTGCCGGCGGCATGGCTGCGGTCCAAGCTCGCGAGGACCTTGCCGATCTCGTTATCCAGCCACTGCGTGAGGCCGTAATACAACTCGCGCCCCTTACGCACGATGTCGTCCGGGACATCCTCGATGTTGAAGCCGATGCGCAGGTGCTGGTAGTTCCGCGGCAAGGACGCGAGATGCCCCTCAGGAATATCGGGCATGGGCACCTTGCCTTTGTAGTGGTCCCAATACTCCTGCGGCACGATCAAAGGAAAGTGCGGGGCTAAATAGCCGACGAAGAGAAAGAACGGCTTGTCCCCGGCCTGGCGGTGTTCGAGGAAATCCACGGCGCCGGCGGTCACTCTGCGGTCGTGGTTCAGGATGCCGGACTTGTCCCCGGCATGGAAATCGTTGAAGCGCTCGGAGATCCCCGGTTTGGGCGTCAAGTCGTCGGGCCGGCGCCGGTTGCCCCGGCCGGTCATGAAATTGTTGTTCATGTTGCCGCCGATCTCACGGAACCCGTACCGGCACGTGTTGTCGTAATGCATCTTGCCGCAGAGCACGGATTCGTAACCAGCCGCATTCATAATGCGCGGCAGCGAAGGATAATCGGGGCTGGGCAGCCAGCAGGAGTTGTTCCACGCCCCCACGCGAAGCATATTTGCCGGACGTAAAGGCCAGACGCGAGGGCACGCACAGCGGGGAATTGCAGTAGCAGTTCTCAAAGATCGTCCCGGCGGCCGCCAGCTTGTCCAAGTTCGGGGTCTGGACAATGCGATTGCCATAACAGCCCAGCACACCCGCATTGTGTTCGTCGGACATGATGACCAGGATATTAGGCTGGGCGTTTCTCCGTATATACGGACGATCTTGCGCCTGTACAGATGCCTGGGCGGACCCGCTCAGGGCCAGGGACACCGAGCCAAGACCTACTGTCTTCAGAAACTCGCGTCGATTCACGGCAGTCCCTTTTCCTACCCACCTTACTGGAACAATTTCGGCGCCAGATCGGTCAGATAGCCCCGCCAGACGGGCCAGGCATGCGTGCCCTCCGTCAGATGCCATTCGTGGTGGATGTCCTTCTCCTTGAGCGTCGCGATGAACTCCTCGTTGCGAGGACGCAGAAAATCGTCCTTGCCCACGCCGATCCAGAGGAGCTTGAGCTTGGCGTTCGCGCCCGCCGGGTCATTCAGGAAACCGGCGACCGCCGCGTTGGAGGGCACGGACGAGCTGAAGCCCGCGACCCAGGCGAACTTGTCCAAATGGTTCAGGCCGATGGTCAGCGATTGTCCGCCGCCCATGCTCAAGCCCGCAATGGCCCGACTGGCGGCGTCGGTCATGACGCGATAGTTCGCCTCGACGAACGGCATGACGTCTTCCAGCAGGTCACGTCCGAAGGCCGTCGTGTTGTCCTGGAAGCCGCCCGCACGCCCGCCGACGACCGCGTGGCCGTCCATCATCACCACGACCATCGGGCGGGCCTTGCCCTGGGCGATCAGGTTGTCGAGAATCCAGTGGGCCTTGCCGTGTGCCACCCACGTGGCCTGGTTGTCGCCGCTGCCATGCTGGAGATAGAGGGTGGGGAAACGGGCGTCCGCCTGCTTGTCATAGCTCGGCGGCGTGTAGACCATCAACTCGCGTACACGACCCAGCGACTTGGAGAAATAGGTGTGCTCGCGCACGGTGCCGTGCGGGACATCCTGGAACTCGTACAGCGGTTGGCCGGGGATGCACAGAATACTGGTCCGCGGCTCCCGCATCGGCTTGATCGCCGGATTGCCGGGGTCGATCATCTGCAGGCCATCCACCTGGAAGCTGTACTCCCACACGCCGGCCGGGACGGGTCCGACCGTAACGGTCCACACGTCATTGGCATCTTTTGCCATTGCGGCCTTGCCCTCGGGCCACTGCCCCAGGACGAAGACTTCCGTAGCCTTGGGGGCCCGCAGCCGGAATGTCACGCGGTGGTCCGCCCGCACCTGGGGCGACTGCACGGCCGCCTGGCGGGACTTTGTTGCCGGGGCCTTGGTCGGCGCCTGGGCCGCCTGCAACGCGGTCGTGAATCCAATGACTGACGTGGTCAAGAGAACAGACAGAAACACGCGGTTCGGCCTCATCGTTACCTCCATTGCCAAGGGACCCCAAACGCGAGGCATCGCGTTTGGGGACCCGATCAAGTGTTGAAGACGTCGAGCGATTCGAAGCGCCCGCCAAGCACGGGCTCGCTTTCGATGCCGAGCCACCGGTCCAGCACAGTCGCATACACCCGGCGGAAGTCAGTATGCATCTTCAGGGCGCCTTTGTCCAGATCGGTGAGACTCGGATGGGATCCCACGAGGCCGCCTTTGACTTGGCCCCCGGCCAGGAACACGGGGGCGGCGATGCCGTGGTCTGTACCGCGACGGCCGTTCTCCTTGACGGTCCGGCCGAACTCCGAGAACGTCATCAGGACGACCCGGTCCAACTGCTTGTCGCGCTGGAGGTCATACAGGAACGCCGCCACCGATTCCGCTAATTGGTTCAGCAACGCACAGTGATTGCCCAGTTGGTTGGCATGATTATCAAAGCCGCCGAGGCCGCCGCCGCCCAGCTCCGTGAGGAAGATGCGAATGCCGACATCGGCGCGGATGAGCTGGGCGACGGTGCGAAGATCCCGAGCCAGTCCAAACGCCGGATAATCGGCGGAACCGCCGGTCGCTTTGACCGCTGCCTCGGCCCGCTCGCTCTTGGCACGAGCATCTTGCGTGCTTTGTCGCAGGAATTGCAGCAACGAGTTATTCTCAGCGCTCGTAGTGACGCCGCGAGGCGTTTCTTGTGTCGAGGGCGTCCCGCCCTCGAATCGCGGGCTGGAAGCCAGCGACACATCCGACGATACCCTTGCGGGCACACGACGAACGACCAAGTCCTCGATAGACCGAATGGAAGGAACAACCACGTTCTCGGCGTTGAGGGCGAAAGGCCGAGGGATCGGCCCGACGAAGACGGCGGTCGTATCCGATGCAGTCGGACTCCAGACGCGATCGGCGACCCGGCCCAGCCAACCCGTTTGGCGTTGGGGTTGCTGCGGATCGGCTGTGTGCCACATCCGCAGCGCCCGCTCATGGTTCTGGTCCGGATTCGGACTGCCTACGCCCTGAACGATAGTCAAGTAGCCGTCCTTATATAGTCTTGAAAATGCCTCCATCCGCGGATGAAAGCCGAGCAATGCGTCGATCTTGTGCAACTCGTTCGTCGGCAGACGCAGCGTGGGGCGATTTCGGCCATACTCATCATCCGCGTACGGGACCACGGCATTCAGGCCGTCATTGCCGCCCGTAAGCTGGAGGACCACCAGGATCGTGTCGCGCCCGTCGCGGGGCGGGGCCGCTTGCGTCCAGCGCACGAGCCAAGCGGGCGCCATCGGGCCCAAGGACATCAGCGTCGAAGTTGCCAGAGTGCCCCGCAGGAAGTCACGTCGAGTATACCGCATAACGTTTGCTCCAATGTAGGATGGGCTTCAGCCCATGCGGATGACCTACAGCATGAGCTAAAGCCCATCCTACGCCAGTTGGTACTCCGGTAAGGTCAGCACGTTGTACGCGAAACGCCGCAAGGCGGCCGGCGGTCCGTCGCTGTCTGCCGTGGGCGACGGCAGGGCCTTGCGGACATCGGGCTCAAGATCGTCTTGGAGGAAAAGCTCCAGCAAAAACTTGGCGGCCGCTTCCGGCGTCGCATTCCCGTGTCTCTGGGCGACCGCCCACGGGTCCAGTTTGCCGCCGTAGGGTTCGCCGGTCCGCAAGAGCGCCGCGGCGAGATTCTGCCGGCCCACGAGGGTCGCCGTGCTGATCCAATACCGCCCGCCGGCCCAGCCTTTGACCGTAGGGGGACGGCACAGGTCCTGGCCCAAGCCCGCGACATCTTGCGCGAGTTGCGTGGCAGAGACCATGCTTTCCAGGGCTTTCGTGATGCCGATGGCGAATTCGATCGGACCTTTGACCTTCTGGCGATACGACTGCCCCGAGAAGAACAGATTGGAGCGCAGCATCGTCTCCACGAGTCTGCGCCACGTTGTAGTCCTTGGCGAAGGACTCCGCGAGCGGGGCGATCAGGGCGTCGCCAGGCTCTTCGGTCTCGCTGATGAGCCAGCGATAGAGCCTGCGAACCACGGTGCGGGCGGTGGCCGACTGTTCGAGCACGATTCGCACCACGTCATCAGCGGTGAAGTTGCCCTCTTGGCCCAGGATGTGCTTGGGCGTCTCATCATGCTCCTGGGGAAGCGGGCGAAGCTGACCCCGGAGCACGACCCGGCCCGTGCCGGCCCGGGCGGCCTCTCGAACGTCTTGGTCCGTGAAGTGTCCCGGTCCCACCGTGAACGTCTCCAAGAGTGGCCGGACGAAGCCGTCGTTGGGCGACGCTTTGCGACTGGTGTCCGCCCCCAGCCACACGAGCAACGCCGGATCGCGCGAGATCGCGTACAACAAGGAGTTGAAGGAGCCCAGGGCGTGACTTCGCAACAGACGGATGTGCTCCTGCATGAGCCCCGCCATGTTCAACTCCCCGGCATCCACCGGGAAGTAGCTGTGCCAGAACAGCGTCATCTTCTCCAGGAGCGGGTGCGGCGTCTCCATTATCCGCCGGAGCCACCAGGCCCGCAGACCGTCAAGCGAGCCGCCGGCCGCGTTCTCAGATTCCTCGCACCGACGCGCGAAGGCCTCGACATCGGCCTGCGGCCGAAGCAGTTTGTCCACCGTTCCCTGCGGCCCATCGGCAAGCGCTTGCTGAAGTTGTTCCCACCCGGCGCCAAACGCCGCACGGCGGTACAGGTGCGCCGCCAGGGCGAGGTTCCACGGCCGCTGGGCATCCGGCTCATAGGCCGCCCAAGCCCGACCAGGGTCGATCGGCTCTGCGGCAATCACGGGGCGCGGTCTCTCGATTTGTGCAGCCATTGGCGTCGCCCTCAGTTCAGTTTCACCGTCAATCGAGCCTGCGTCAGTCCTTTCTCTGTGCCCAGGCTTAGCTTGACCTGATCGAAAAGCCGGACCACATTGATAAGCATCTCGATCCCCGCTTCCGATTCCTGCTGGGACCTGCCTTTCTTGACCATGTCCCCGCGCACGATGGTGTCCCGGTTGGCGAGCAGCAGCGCGACCGCCTGCTTGCCGTCCATTTCGAGACTGCTGTGCGTTTGGGCCATCGGCGTGACCGTCTGACCGGCCTCGCGGCCGAGGGCGTCGATCAGGTCGCGGGCCAGGCCGTCGGTTGAGCTCAGGACCAGGTACTTACCGGGCATGGCCAGCGCCGGGCGGATGTTGAAGCGTGTGTCGAGCTTCGCCTTGTCATTGGCGTCGGCCGGCGAGAAGTAGGCCACGGTGTACTTGACGTCCTTATAGGTGGGGCGGTCGATAATCAACCCGGGCTGGGCCTTCTGGCCGCGCGTGAAGTTGACCAAGCCTATGGCTTTCTGCCAGGCCTCTTCCACCACCTTGTCGAACTGCTCCGGGTGGCGCAGCCGCATCACGACGGCAAAGGCGGGGATCTTCACCTGGGGTGTCCCCGCGGCGGGATCGTATTGCTGCTCGGCGACGACCAGCCGGACCTCCGGCTCGGTCTCTGCCAGAACCTCCGTCGTCAAATCCCGGCCGGTGAAGAAGATGCCCATCATGTTCTCGAAGAAGATCGAGCCCGGCGGTGCGTTCGGGAAAGAGAGTGTCCTTGGCCGCATAAAAGCCGCGCAGGTCGCGATAGAGACTGAGCGCCGCCAGCCGCCGGGGCACGACAAGGTTCGGCCAAGCCCCGTCACTCGCCTTGGGCGGCTGGGCAAAGGCGGCGGCATTCGTCGTCCCGGTGATCTTGCCATCCGTCAAGGCCCGCACCGTCAGAGTCTTCCCTTCGACGCTCGATGTCCAGGCTCAGCCAATTCGAGTTGCGCACCGATTCCGCGACGCCGGCGAAGGTCAGGGCGGCCAGCGGATTGGTCCGCGCTTTTTCGAGCAGCCCGCCGACGTTCGGAATACCGAGCAAGGGTTTGAGGTTCACGAACACGGTGGCCGCCGCCTGCGGACTGGCGGCCTTCTGGGCCGCCTGAAAGGCCGGGCTGGCCGCCAGGCCCTTGCCGTCGGACGAGCTGCGCAGGTCCAGAATCGTCTTGAGGCCCTCCGCCCGGCTACAGAAGATCAGCCGCTTGCCGATGATGGCGTGCGCCTCCGTCCCGTTGAATGTCCAAGCGGTGACCCCGGCATATTCCTTGGAGGCCACCTTCTCGGGCCTGGCCCTGCTGCTCGGCCTGGCCCCGCGTGATGTTCAGGACAACCTCATGGAGCTTCTGCAGGATTTGCTCATCCTCGGCGTCCACGATCGCCACGACCGTGTCCTGCGGGCAGACGGCGACGGTGATGCCGCCGCCGGTGAGCCGGGCCAGGGCGGTCCGCCAGTCGGTCTCAGACCGAGGTCTCCAGGAACTTGATGGCGGCGCAGAACTCGCTGAACTTGGGCTGTGACGACAGGGCCTGATAGAGAGGCAAGGACGTGATGGCCTGTGTCATCTCCTTGCCGGCGAGAAAGTCCAGCAGCGCCTTGGGCCGGGACACCTGCAAGCAGATCACCGCGTCTTGCGGCACCCACTGCACGGCCGGCGGCGGGGTCTGCGCCTTCAGTGGCATCGAGGACACGAAGAGAGCAACTACTAAAGCCAACGCGAGTCGTCTGATGAACACGCCGCACCTCCGAAACTGAACCTAATGATCCGTCGTTTGTAGGGTGGGTTCTCAACCCACGCGTCCTGTGCCATCGATCGAGCCACGCTACGAATCTTACGCCATCATGTTACCATCGTGTTACGGCTTTGTCCCGTTTCTGTGATACCTCCGTACAAGCTCAGATTCCTTGGGGGAGCCAAGCGAGACGCCAAGACCTCGCCGGGCCGGACAGTGCCCACGAAAACCGCTCTGTCGGGGTAAGCGCTCGCAGGCAACGAAGGCGGTGATGCGTCGGCTGAGCCCAAGGATTGATGCCGGTAAGTTCTATGCTTTGCGGCACTGATCGCCGCGGCCGGCCACGAAAAGGCCGTCGGCTTGTTGGCCCAGGTAACCCCAGCAGAGACATCGGATTCGACGCCGTCGGGCATACGCGCGAAAGGCGTAGTAGACGCGGGCTTCGGGGCTCTGCTCGGGGATCAGTCGCCCCAGGGTCTCGGATCCCGGCCAGGAGTCGCCCCACGCGCTGCCAAAGCCACGTAGGCCCGGGACGCCGGCGTCCTGGTCGTTGCGGAGGATGCCGAACTGATTCTGGCTCTCGGGGTAGTTGCCGAGAATGAGAACCTTTTGGACTTTTCATGGAGCATCCTCCACAACAAAATGTATCCTCTGGCGTAGAATTGGGTTTGAGCCACGCCGCCGACAAGGCACGACCTGGGAAAGGATAAAGGACATGGACGCACAGCGTAAAGAACAATTCCTGCAGGCTCTGGGAGAAGTACTTCGCCGGAGCGGAACTGCCGATCACCTTCTACTACACCGACCAGACGCCCACGGCGGAGCTGGTGAAACCTCCGGCCGGACATCGGTGCATGTTTGCCGATCTGGCAAAAGTGACGGAAGGGACAGTCCCTGTACTTTGATGCGAGCTCGTTCGGCTGCTTCGGCGGCAAGCGCTACGCGGGCTACTCCGACGAGGTGATGCCCAATTTCGAGTACTTCCTCTCCTGCGGCATCCCGGGCAAGCTGGAGGGCGAGCGGTACAAGAAGACGCCGGAACTGGTGCGAAGCTGGGTGGCCCAGACGCCGAAACTCCAGGCGCCGGGAGCATTCCTCGTGTTCAAACGATGGGATAACCTCGAAGCGGCGGACGAGCCGGAAGTGGTGATCTTCTTTGCGCAACTGGAGGTCCTCTCCGGGCTGTTCACCCTGGCCAATTTCGACGTGGCCGATCCGAATGGCGTCTTCGCCCCCTTTGGGTCCGGCTGTGCCTCGATCATCGCCTATCCCTACCTGGAGAGATCCTCCGCATTCCCCGCGGGCCGTCCTGGGGATGTTCGATCGTCTCCGCCCGTCCCTTTGTGCCGCAGGACGTCCTGAGCTTCGCCGTGCCCATGAACAAGTTCGAGCGCATGATCGACAACATGGACGAGAGCTTCCTGATCACGCCATCCTGGAGCAAGGTGCAAAAGAGAATCGCCAAGCCGCGCCAGTGACAAGACGTCAGTATGTCATTGCGAGGAGCGCAGCAAGCCCGCTCCTGCGAGGCAGGGGAAGCAATCTCAGCCATCAGGACGGGAGATTGCTTCGCTGCACTCGCAATGACATGATTGTGCACTGCCCGTTATTGCGGCTCCGGCTGGGCAATGGGTCGATGCCGGGCGATCTCCGCCTGGAAATCTCCCAGGCTCACCCATTGCGTCCGCTGATTGAGGTCCACTTCGGCCACGGCGACCGTGCCCCATTCCTTGGCCAGGGCGATCGTTTCGCCCGTGTGGTCGAAGACCGCCGAGAGCATCCAGTTGCGCGAGATGTCCTCGTAGGTGCTGCTGACGATGTAGACGTGATTCTCGCACGCCCGGGCCCGGGCGAGCAGCGGATTGCAGCCCCAGACCGGCCAGGCGATCACTTCCGCGCCGCGATTGGTCAACTCCCGCGCGACTTCCGGGAAGAAGCCGTCGTAGCAGACCATCATGCCGACTTTGCCGAAGCGGGTCTCGAAGACCGGGTAGTCGTTGCCCGGGGCGACGCCCTCTTCGATCTCGCCGCGCGGCAGGCAGACCTTGCGGTATTTGCCGACGAGCTTGCCGTCCGGGCCGAGTAACACGGCGGCATTGTAGACGAGGTGCCGGTCGCGCTCGTTAAGACTGACCACGATGTAGAGGTTGTGCTTCTTCGCGAGCCCGCCGAAGTACTCCGTGGTCGGGCCGGGGATAGGTTCGGCGATCTCCTGGACCTTCTTGCCGATGCCGACGCTGGGAACGGTTTCGCCCAGCACGACGAGATCGGCCTTCTGCCGGGCGGCGTCAGCGATCAGCGGCTCATACATGCGGCAGTTGTCCATCGGCGTCTTGCCGCCCTGGGGGCGGAAATGGACCGCGGCCAGTCGGACTTTGCGGGCCGCCGGAGCGGCCGCTTCCGTGAACGATACGCCGGACCAGCGCACTTCGCTGCTGACCGCCCACTGCAGGTGCAGCTCGATGATCGCCCGCGTCGCCTTGCTTGGGGCCTGGTAGACGTCGGAGAATCGGGTCCAGCCGTCTGCGTTCGTGCCCTTCGGCGCGGGGAACTCGGTCTCCGCCATCGCGGTGGCGCCGCGCAGGTAGCTCGTGACGACCGGCGCATCCCGTGGGACTTGTCGGCCGCGGTCGTCCTGCCAGTGGATCATGGGGACGATGCTCCGCCGCGGCACCAGGGCGCCGCTGGTTTTGCAGGAGACCTCGAAGCGGTAGTACTTGCCGCCCTGAACCGGGAAAGTCTTCTTCCAGCAGCCGTCGAGTCCTTCGCGCTGGTCGGCCCGGATGACGAAGCAATCCGCACCCTCCAGCCCGCCCTTGGATTCGAAGGCGAACTGCGGCCGGATCTCGTCCCGCGGGGCGGCCGTCGTCCAACCGTCCGGAGCCGAGCCGGCGCTGGCCTCCGCACGGAGCCAGCCCGTGGCGTGATTCCGATGAACAGGAATAACGCTGCAAATCCCAGAACTACCGCCATCCGATTCATGCTGTTCCTTCCTATTATTTCACGATGATTTTAGGCACGGCGTACGAGCCCGTTCGTAGGTGGCGCCGTAAGGCGGAGTCTTGGATCGATGGCCCTCGCGGGCACACTACGAACCATCGGCAAGCTGGCTACTGCCGTGTGCTCGACTTCTCGCCGCTTGCTATGATTTGCATCGCCTGTTCGGTCCCGATGCCGGCCAGACGCAGATAGCGCCGGCTGCCGATGGGGAGGACCACACTGGATGCGCTCGTCTCGACGGGCAGTGGCGTGCCGAAAGGACGCATGACCGTCAGACGCTCCGGCGACACGGGCAAGCGTCAGGTTCAACTCTCCCTGAGTGGCCCAGAGGACCACGTAGGTGTCACTGGGCTGCGCCGCGCCGCTGGAAAATGAATGCTTTCACGCGTCCCCCGCCACCGCCGGGACTTCCCGGATCGGCACCAATTCGTACTCGCCCCGCTCGTTCACGAAGAGATGATGCTCCTGGTCGCGGAAGGGCTTCTTGCTCCAGGCGTCGATCCATTGCGGCAGAAACACCGCGTGCCAGGTCTTGACGTATTCGTACTCCTTCGGGTCGAGCGTCTTGAGCATCGTGTGCTGGGCGTCCGTGAGCTTGCCGGCGATCCGGGCGTCTTCCCAGGTCTTGATCGTGTCGAAACAATCGTCCGCCCGCGGATGGGCGGCCCCGTCCTTCAGCAACAGGCGGAGCGAGAACGGGCAATCCCACGCGGCCCCGCGACTGAGGACGTATTCGAGCACGTCCGGCCCCATGTCGCGATAGAACCGATCGATCCAGCCGAACTCGATCCGCGTGAAGTCCAGCGCCCGGATCGGGGCGACGCGGCAGGAAATCTCGCGACAGAAGCTCTTGATATGCTGGCCCGCCACGTCGTAGGCGCAGCCCCGGGTCATCATGTGCCAACTGAAGTGCCCGCTCATCGCCGTCTCGCAGACCGGTGGCGGGGACTTCAACAGCCGATAGACGCGGTACTGGGCGTTGGCCACGTGGTACCAGAACGGGTCGTGCACGTCCTCGGCGCCGTCGAAGTACACCATGTCGTAGGGGCCCGGTGGCGTTGATGATCTCGGCGATCCGCCGGGCGGCCTCATCCTGGATGTCCGTGTTCTGATCGAAGCGGATGAACCGCACCCAATCGTCCACGTCCAGCAATCCTGTGGGCTCGCCGGCGGAATGAGCGGTGGCCGTCGTTTTGAGGTGGCCCCGCTCGCAGCCGGTGAACTGGTACGGCGGCTGGGTCGTGTAGTCGCGGTAGGCGATCAGCTCTTTGCCGATCTGCAGAATCCGCCGGTCCTTGTCCCGCGTGCAGCCGGCCGGGTTCTCATAGACGGTGAGCGTATCCGCCTTCTCGTCCACGGGGGCGGCCAGGAGAAACGTGCGGACCTTGTGCAGGCGGTCGTCCGGCACCGGCGTGACGTAGGAATCGGTGCGATCCGCCTTGTTGTAGTGGATGTGGATGCCCACGGCCAGCCCGGCGCTGCGGATGCGGTCGGTCACCGTCTTCAGGTCGTCGATGCCGTGCGGAAACCGCGCGTTGAAGCGAAAGTGCCCTGCGCCCTGGGCGAAATCCTGGTAGGAGAACATGATCATGCGAAAGCCCGCCCGCTTGGCCACGGCGATGTACTGGTCCACGTCGGCGGGCGTCGGGTAGCCCCAGAGATACGAGTAATCCTGCACGGGCGACCGGCGGTTCTTCGCGCCGGCGGGCATGTGGAAGTCGCGTTCGACGATCTCCATGACATCGAGGAACTTCTCCTTGGGATCGGGGCACCCGAACAGCACGGCGGTCGCCCCCTCCAGGGCCACGTCCCGCGTGGCGAGCGCCCGCATCTCCACGTACTCCGCGGACGGGGTCATCCCGGCGTTCGTTCGGATGTTGCCCCCGCACAGACAAACGCCGAACCGATCGTCATAGGCCACATCGATCCAAGGCCCCAGATAGGGCAGCCGCTTGATGCGAAGCTGCATCAGGTCGATGCGGTCGATGATGGAGTCGCCCGCCAGAGACAGCAGCTTGAAGGCCAGGTAGTGCGGCTCGGTGGTGACCTGGTACGTGGCCGTGACGTTGGCCCCAGCGAACCGGATCGTCAGCTTGTCGCCGGCCAAGGAAACCGCCGAGGCCGGGAGGCACTCCCCGCCGCGATAGACCGGGACCTCGAACTCACCATAATCTTCCTGAGAGGCGACCGCCATCTGCCCGCCGCGATACACCGAGGCAATCGGCATCGGCGCCGCGGTCCAGGCGTACTCGGTGCCCGTGGACTTGGCCGTGAGGCTCTTCACCATCCATCCGCGCCGATCTCCAACCGCAGGTCCTGGGTTTGGAGAACCACCTGGGCACTCGCCTGTCCGGCGAAGGCGAGAAGGACTCCCAACGCCGCGCAGGTGCAAAGTCCGCGACGTTAGGAGATTGCCTCGTCGCTGCGTCCTCGCCATGACATAACCGTGCCCCGTATGTCATTGCGAAGCGGAGCGAAGCAATCTCAACCCGACTCTCAGCGGACTGGCGGCAGTGATGTGTCCGTAAGCCTCGAAGACATGCTGATCAATCCTCCGGTCGCTTGTCGATCGCAGACACACGTTTCTATCGTCCCTCGGCGCTGTTGACCAGATTGCCTTCTTCATCCAGGTGGACCCAGGGACCGTTGGGGTGGTAGCCGCCGATGATTCTCTTGTTGATGGCGTCCTGCCATTCGATGGGCTGATCGAACTCCGGCGTCGGCTCGAAATAGCCGGCCTTGGACAGATACTTCGGCTCGCGGAGATACTTCCGGACCGCCTCCTCGTTCAGCTCGATCCCCAGGCCCGGCTTCTCGGGCACGGTGAAGCCGCCGTCCTTGAGGAGCGGCTTGTCCAAGCCCGTCACCAAATCCTCCCACCACGGAATATCCAGGGCGTGGTTCTCCATGCAGACGAAGTCGCGGATCGTGCAGGCACAGTGAACGCTCGCCAGCGCCCCCACGGGCGAGCCCGCGTGGTGGAACATCGTCTTGATCCCGTAGCGATAGGCGTAGTCGGCGATCTTCTTCGTCTCCATGAGGCCGCCGGAGGTTTCCATGTCGGCGTGGATCATGCTCACGGCGTTCTCGCTGATGAACGGCCGAAAGCCGCTCAAGCCGAAGAGGTCCTCATAGCCGAGCGTCGGCGTCGGCGATTTGGCCGTGATTTCGGTCATCATCGCGACGGCGTTGGGGGCGCTGAACGGAATCACGTCCTCGATGTACGCCAGTTTCCGGCGGGGCTTGGCCATCGCCTCGCCCAGACGAATGCCCGATTCCACCGTCATCCGGCCGAAGTGGTCCGAGCCCAGGGACACCTCGTAGCCGATGGCGTCCCGCACGGCCTCCACGTACTCGCCCCAGTAATCGAGCCCTTTGTCCGTCGGAACTCCGTTCGCGAAAGCACCGTCTTGTTCCGGATGAGCTGGGGCACGAGGTCCATCTTCAGGTGTTTGAGCCCCCACTTCTCGACGCGAATCTTCGTGCGTTTCGCGTAGACCTTGGGGTCCTGGCTGGCGTTCGTGTCGCCGTAGACGGGGATCTTGTTCCGCACCTTCTCGCCCAGGATCTTGTACGCGGGGACGCCCAGTACCTTGCCGGCGATGTCGAACAAAGCCATATCGACGCCGCTGAAGCCGCCGCCGAAGCGGCCGTTGCGGGCGTAGGGCCGCAGGCTCTCCATGATCCCCTCGATGTCGAGCGGGTCCTTGCCGACGAGGTACGGCTTGAGAATCAGCGCCTGGCCCAGGTAGCCCGCGTCCCGAACCTCGCCCAAGCCGTAGACGTCCTGGTTCGTGTAGATCTTGATGATGGGATAGTCGATAGTTGGACGCCACGGTGCAGCCGCGGATGTCGGTGATCTTGAGCTTGGTCGGCCGCGACCAGGTCTTGGCGGGCTTGATCGCCAGGCCCGCCATCGCCATTCCCGCACCGCCGACTCTTGAGAAACTCACGTCGATTCATCCAATCTCACCTCATTTCACGTTGCGTGTCATCGATAGCGTGGACTCAGTTGCGCTGACGCCCTCCGTCATGAGCTTCGCTTGCTGTGCTCACGATCCGTTGGGAGCGGACCACCGCACCGCCAGAATCTGGGCGTGGTCCTCGCCCTCCTTGCCGCCGCTGTAGAACCCGATCAGCGTGCCGTGCACGAAGTAGTAGGCATCGCCCTCTTTCGAGGGGTGCCGCATTTCCG
>CAVVRJ010000014.1:0-78468 GCA_963750205.1 uncultured Planctomycetota bacterium | reverse complement strand
AGCGGAAGAACGGAATGATGGAAGGAGGAAGTGGAATGCCGGAATAGTGGGTAAGGAGGGTCCCCCCGGGCCACCCATCATTCCAACATTCCATGATTCCATTATTCCAAAAGAAAAGGGCCGCAAGCCTCCTTGCTCACGACCCCAATACGAATGTTATCGCGACTATACCGTGCGTGCCCCTCGATCCGAATCGCACGGCCCCCCGAGTCGCCGAACGACCCTTCGCGATAGTTCCAAGACCCGCCAAGCTGACGCCGGATGCTGTAAAATGGCCTCGGCGAGGACTCCCTTCCGTTCACCGACATCCGACGGCCGACTTCGGCTGTGCCGATCAGGTCTTACGGTATGCATTTTCCTTGTGGTGATGGCTTCCCACAAGCAAGGGAATTACCTAATTCTGTGTAGGCAAACCCCTACATTCCCGGACCCTGCGTTTCGCGCCGGCCACGGGAGTCTAGGAGATGTGCCCCGCATACGGTAATGGATTCCAGACTGGTTGGGACCACGCAGGACAGGAAGAGACTTGAAATCTCCCCTCGCCTATAGGAGAATATCACTACGGCACCAGTGATCGGTTGACGGTTGTCAATTGTCTGAGCATGGGGGGACTGTCCACTGACAACTGGGGACTGGTAAGAAGGCGGCATGAGTGATGTCACACGCATCTTAAATGCCATTGAACGCGGGGACGCCAAGTCCACAGACGAGCTCTTGCCCCTGGTCTATGAGGAGCTTCGCCTTTTGGCCGCCCAGAAGCTGTCCCACGAGTTTCCGGGCCAGACCCTCCAAGCGACCGCGTTAGTCCACGAAGCCTACCTTCGGCTCGTCGGGGATGAGCCTCAGGCTGGAACAGCCGGGGCCATTTCTTCTGCGGCGGCGGCGGAAGCGATGCGCCGGATTCTCGTCGAGAATGCCCGCCGCAAGAAGAGTGACAAGCACGGAGGCAGGCAGAGGAGGGTCGAACTCGATGGATTGGAGGCGGCCGGCAAGACCAGTCCGGACCCGGAAAGCCTGATCGCGTTGGATGAAGCGCTCCGGCGCTTGTCCCAGGTGGACAGTGCCAAGGCTGAAGTGGTCAAGCTGCGCTACTTTGCCGGGCTGACCATCGAGCAAACGGCCGCCAGTCTGGATATTTCGCCGGCGACCGCCAAACGCCTGTGGACCTACGCCCGGGCGTGGCTCATTCGGGAAATGGGCGGCCTCCAATAAGGATCGTCCCTCGTCCCGCGGTTGCGCTGCTCGTTACGGTAAACGATCTGGAAGAAATCTGCGAAAATCGGCGTAATCTGCGGATGATTGTTTTCATTTCCGCAAATTCGTGAGCCAAGTGCGGCCACGCATTTCGCACTGTCTATCGAAGATCGGAGTGGTTCACCCATGGATCGTAACGAAGAGACCATTTTCGAGGCGGCCCTGCAATATCAGGACCCCGCCGAGCGGCATGGCTACGTGGCTGCGGCTTGCGGGACGGACGCCAGGCTGCAAGTCGCCGTGGAGGCGCTGTTGCAGGCCCACGATTCACAGTCGCTGCTCGATGAGCCGGTGCTCGAGTACGGTCCCCCGTATGACACGCCCCAGCTTCTGGAAGGTCCGGGCACGGTCATTGGGCGGTACAAGCTCTTGGAGAAGATCGGCGAAGGGGGTATGGCGGTGGTCTATATGGCCGAGCAGCAGGAGCCCATCCGCCGCAAGGTGGCCCTCAAGATTATCAAATTGGGCATGGATACCCGCCAAGTCATCGCCCGCTTCGAGGCGGAGCGACAGGCCTTGGCGATGATGGACCATCCGAGTATCGCCAAGGTCCTCGACGCCGGAGCCACCGAGACCGGCCGACCCTACTTCGTCATGGAACTGGTCCAAGGCGTCTCGATCACCGAGTACTGCGATAGGAACAGCCTGAGTACCAAGGACCGATTGGGTTTGTTTCTCCAGGTCTGCCATGCCGTGCAGCACGCCCACCAGAAGGGCATCATCCACCGGGATATCAAGCCTTCCAATGTCATGGTCACGCACCAGGACGGCAAACCCGTGCCCAAGGTGATTGACTTCGGCATCGCCAAAGCTACGAACCAACGATTAACCGAGAAGACGCTCTTTACGCGCTACGCCCACATCATCGGCACCCCGGCCTACATGAGTCCGGAGCAGGCGGAATTGACTGATCTGGACATCGACACCCGCTCGGACATCTACTCGCTGGGTGTTTTGCTCTATGAGTTGCTGACCGGCACCACGCCGTTCAGCGAAGAGGAACTGCGCAAAGCCGGCTACATCGAGATGCAGCGGGTCATCCGCGAGCAGGAGCCGGCAAGCCCTCCACGAAGCTGAGCACCCTCGGCGAAACGCTGACCGACGGTGGCCAAGCACCGCAGTTGCACCCCCGATCTGCTGCGGAAGGCCATGCGGGGCGATTTGGACTGGATTGTGATGAAGGCCCTGGAGAAGGACCGGAACCCGCCGTTACGACTCCAGCAGCACGTTTCTGGCGGATGTCCAACGGTATCTGGACCGACGAACCCGTATGGGCCGGCCCGCCGACGGCGTGGTATCGCACGAGGAAATTCCTGCAACGGCACGGGGCGATGGTGACGGTAGCGGCTTTCGTGGCGGCCACCATCATGGTCGGTCTGGGCGTCAGCACGGCGCTGTACGTGCGGGCCGAACGGGCCCGGGCCGGAGAAGCCGTGGCACGTGCCCAAGCACAAAGGGTGACCGATTTCCTCACGAAGGATCTGCTTGCCTCCGTGTACCCGGAGAGAGCCAGGAACCGGGAAGTGACCGTGCGGTACATTCTCGAAAGCACCGCGCGGGACCTGGACGGGAAATTTGCGAATAGCCCCCTGGCGGAGGCGCAGGTGCGCAGACGCTGGGGCTGACGTACCAGAAGATGGGGGACTACGAAGCCGCCAAGCCCCATTTAGAGCGAGCCTTGGCGATCCGGCGGGAGCAGCTCGGCGCGGAGCACCCTGCCACGCTGGCCTCGCTGAACGGGCTGGGCCTACTCTACTCCAATTGGGGGCGGTATGAGCAAGCAGAGCCTCTTCTCGCCCAAGCGTTCGACATTCGAAAACGCGTCCTGGGCGAAGAGCACCCGGACACCTTGGAGTCCATGTCCGATCTGGCCTGGCAGTACCTGTGCGAAGCGCGCTTCCAGGAGGGGATGGCGCTGGCGACCCGGACGCTCGAGATTGGCCGGCGCGTGTTGAAGGAGACGGATCCGATCCTGCTGCGGTCGATGAATACCCTGGCCGGCGGGTATGTGACCCTGATGCGGTATGCGGAAGGCCAGTCTCTGGCCGGCCAAGGCTATGAGATTAGCCGGCGTGCGCTGGGGGAGGAGCACGAGACGACCCTGCTGCTCGCCAACGTGCTGGCTTGGGCTTATGAGAGCGGGGGGCGGCCGGATGCCGCGGCGGAACTGGCCGCGCGGACCGTGGAGATCGGCCGACGAATCGTGGGCGAGGAGCATTTGATCACGATCTGGGCGATGAGCAACCTTGGTGCGGCCTACCTCAGGCAAGGCCGGCTCGAGGAGGCCGCCCCGCTGTTGACCCGGTCGTTCGAGCTGGCGGCACAAACTGGTGGGGAGGGCCATGCGGGCACGGTGCTCTTTGGACTCAGACTGGCCGGTCTCTACCGTGCCCAGGAGCGGTGGGCGGAGCATGAGGCGCTGCTCATCCAGTTTGATGGAGGCCAGCCGCCGGACCCACGGGGAACATCACCCGCAGACCGGGTACATCAAGTATTGGCTGCGGATGCGTATCGAGCAGCTTACTTCGCTCGGCCAAGAGCAGGAGGCATCAGGCGATTCCCAGGACGCGGCCGCGACACGGGGTCGCCTGGAGGAATTGCGTCGGGCATTCACAGGGAATTCGGAGGCACAGAAGGAAAAGATGGATGAACCCCACTGACGTCGCAGTCTCATCAGTCGGGTCCTGACAAGATCAACGGAAAGGAGGTGTGGAGGTCCGGAGTGGATGGTAGGCGCGCAGGTGGTCTGCGCAGGCGAATCAGCATGGCAGCTATTTCGGGAAGGTACGTGCCGTGAGATTCGAGAAAGACCCGCCGTTCGTCTAATGGCGGCCATTGCGCCGTGAAGGTTGGTGCCTATTCACAACACATTTTCTGGAAAGGGAGGAATTGTTATGTACACGAAGAGAAACATTGTCATCTCGATCGCCATTGTGCTGGCCTTGTTGCTCTCGACAACGGTCTGGACGGTATTGGCCGGAAGCACGGCTGTCTCCGGCAATTCCTACGAGAGTACCATCATTCGCGGGGAAGGCCTGGAATGGTCGGCCGCGGGGCCGTGGGTCTGCACCGTGCCGACGCCCATAGGTCCCATCGTCATGTACCACATCATGTATCCCCTGGACTCCGCCGGCAAGCGGTACAGCGGCGTCCTCTGGCAAGTGAATGACAATCCTACCTCTTTCGGGACGTTCCCCGAGGCTGATCAGGGCTTGATGTGGATGACGCTCACGGTTCGGACGGGGCCGGACAGCTTCGAGACAAGCATGGTAAGCCACACCACAAAGAAAGGCACAGGGCCAGTACGCGAGACGGTGGCCATTTTCATAGGGAACTGCACCTGGAGGCTCACCGGTCCCAACAGCAACGAGGGGGAGGCCACGGTCGCAAACTACCTGGCGGCCCAGGATGCGGACGGCGATGGTCTTCCTGACGAGGGCCAGAAGCCGGTGTCGTGCGTTCCGTTCACAGTCACATCGAAGCGGCTGACCATGATGCCGGGTTGCGTACCGACGCCAATGCCTTGAAGCGCCCAAGCGGCAGCAGACGGTTACACCCCATGGACTGGATATCGCGGAGGGCTGTCACCCAGTGGCGGCCCTCCGCCAGTCTTTGGACGAACCAACGAGGAATAATGACGGAAAGAAGGGGACGAATGAACAAGACAAGCTATTCGAGAATGGCAACGGTCGTGTGCGGCATCCTGACAGTTGTCTCGAATTGCGGGCCAATCGCCAAGGCGGATTTCGCCGTCGGCAAGCCCCAGAACCTGGGCCAGAGGGTCAACAGTACCTCGGGTGACGCTGGCTGCTGCATATCAGCCGACGGTCTGGAATTGTATTTTGCCTCGAACCGGCCCGGCGGGTTCGGGGACTGGGATATTTGGGTGAGCAGGCGGCCGAGCGCGGATGATCCTTGGGGACCGCCAGCCAACCTGGGGCCGCCCGTCAACAGCACGTATGCCGAGCGGTACCCCAGCCTGTCATCAGACGGCCTAACGCTGTATTTCAGTGAGACTTATCCCTCTATGGGCCCTTTTCGGCCCGGCGGTGTCGGGGGGACAGATATGTGGATGGCCACGCGGACCAGTCGCAACGCGCCCTGGACGGCACCCGTGAATCTGGGATCCCCCATTGACAGCGTCAACGCAGAAATCAGCCCCACGACCTCCGGGGACGGTCTGATCTTGATCTTCAGCTCCAACCGCACGGGAGGCAGTGGCGGTTTTGACCTTTGGATGTCCGTGCGGGCGACCGTGCAGGACCCCTCGGGCTCGCCGGTCAATTTAGGGGTGAGTGTCAACAGTGCGTCCCATGAGGTGGAACCCGCTCTGTCGGCGGATGGTTTGGCCTTGGCCTTTTGCTCTGACCGCGGCCCTAACGTCGGTAGCTTCGATCTGTGGATGACGACTCGTAAGAGCCGCCAAGATCCTTGGAGTCCTCCCGTCAATCTTGGGCCGATAGTCAATAGCATTTGGGAGGACGGGTCCCCCAGTTTCTCGCCCGACATGAGAACGCTCTACTTCGATTCAGACCGCCAGGATAGCTTCGGAGATTACGACCTTTACGAAGCGCCGATCACTCCTATCGTGGACTTCAACGGCGACGGCAAGGTGGACATCCAAGACCTGCTGAGACTCATCCAATCCTGGGGCAAGGATGACCCCTCGGTGGATATCGGCCCCATGCCGTGGGGCGACGGCAAGGTCGATGAGAAGGACTTGGAGGTCTTCATGAGCTACTGGGGGCAGGAGGTAGACGATCCTACTCTGCTCGCGTGTTGGAAGCTGGATGAAGCCTCGGGAGTAGTGGCGGCCGACAGTGTCGGGGGCCACAATGGTATCTTGGTTGGGAATCCAACTTGGCAGCCGACCGGCGGGAAGATCAAGGGTGCTCTGGAGTTCGACGGCATTGAGGATGGTGTGACGACCCCCTTTGTTTGCGATCCATCTCTTGGTCCGTTCAGTGTCTTTGCCTGGGTCAAAGGTGGAGCACCGGGGCAGGTCATTGTGTCCCAGGTGAACGGTGTCAATTGGGTGATGGCAGGTGCCTCAGACGGTGGATTGGCCACGGAACTTCAGGGCTCCGGACGCACGGGAAAAGCCCTGAAATCCGCCGCGAGCATCACCGATAGCGTCTGGCATCGCGTGGGATTCGTCTGGGATGGGTCCAACCGTATGTTGTACATTGATGATGTCGAGGTAGCGAAGGATACCCAGCCCGGCTTGGCGGCCTCGGCGGGCGGCCTGCACATTGGGACTGGCAGCACCATGACAGCCACCAGTTTCTGGAAGGGTCTGATCGACGATGTTCGCCTCTATAGCCGGGCGGTGAAACCATAACCTCCATTGCCCACTTGGCAAAGAGACAGGGGCTGGCGGTTCGTCAGGCTGCCAGCCCTTTCTCTAACTCATGCTTGCGCTTGCCAACTACAGATCAGCCTTGGGGGCTGTGAGCAAGCCGTGGAAATAGTCCCAGGCCCAGGTTTTGGTGCCGTCGGGGCGGATGAGCCAGAAACCCCGGACAACGTCGTTGCTCTTGACAGGGGGCTTGGCGGTCGGGTCCTTCAACTCATTGCAGTAGAGTTCCCAGTAGACGATATAAGGACAGCCCCAGTCGAGAGCGGTTCGGACCGCATTGGGAATGGCCGTCTGGACTTTGTCGAGCGAATAGACATTCTCCGGCATGCCGAACTCACCGACGTACACGTTGCGATGGCCGACGGGGCCCCCAAACGCGAAAGACTGCGTTTGGGAACCCAAATCCGCGCTGGCCGGGGCGTTGGCGGCGATGAAGTCCAAGGCGTCGTGCAGAACCTGGGGATCGTCGTAGTGCTCTGCGGCCGCATCCCAGGCGGAATAGGAGACCAAATCGACGTGCGTGTGTGGCAGGACCTTGTTGGTCAGGCTGGGAAAACCGGTCCGCATCGACTGCACGACCCGGTTGACCTCGGCGGCGTGGTAGACGTGAACGCCCTGCTGCCGTGTCGCGGTCATCCCTTCGACTTCGCTCGGGGCAGGCTTGACCGCGTCCGTGTCGAGGGCATCCTGCCCTCGAATCGCGGGCGGGACGGCCGCGACACGAGCCCGCGACACGAACTGCCGCTCTACTTCTTGTCTGGCCTGATCGACGCCGGCCTGGCGTGCATTGAGCCACTCGATCATGTTCGCCAAGGCCGCCGGCGCCGGCTCCTGGTCGCCCTTGTAGTTGCCTCGCACCAGCCAATCGCCCTCCCAATGCTGAAGAACAAAGGTCTTGCCCGTGCCCTTGTACTCGGTCAGAAGGTACTTCGTCAGGTCGTAGAACTGCCGCTGCTCGTCCTTTTTCTGCTCGTCGCTGATGCCCTCTCGCCAGTATCCTTCATCCCGGCCCAGAGAGGTGACGACCAGGATATAGGTCGTGAAAGGCTTGGCAAACAAGTCCTTGAAGTACGGCGTCCGGGCCCCCTCGACCAGCGTTGTCACCTTCGGCCACTGCGAATGGTACCGGTAGGACTCTGGAACTCGACCGTTTTGCCCGGCCCAGAACCAGACCTTGATCACGCGCGAGCCCAAGGCCAGAATCTGATCTGCCCCTTCGTTGAGAAAATCCTTGTCGGTCAGGTGGTATAGCCCCGCCACGTGGGTCACGCCGACAATGTCCCGCAGGTCTCCGGCGGCCCGGCCGTGTGCAGAATGGACGAAGACGAGGCTCAAGACCAGTGTCAACGCGTGAAGTCTTGTCATGGCGACCTTCCAGAAAGAATCAGATAGCCGTTCGGAGTTCCGCCTTCAGGCGGGAGGGCTCCAAACGCGATCTATCGCGTTTGGGGACCCTGAGACCACTCCGACCCGCGTAAACGTGGAACTCCGAACGGCGTTACCGCATCACTACGAGCCGGAAGCTCTCGCGGGCGGCTTCGACCGTCTGTTCGATATCTTGCTTTGTGTGCGCCAGGGAGAGAAACATCGCCTCATACGCGCTGGGGGCCAGATAGATGCCTCGATCGAGCATCGCGGAGAAGAACTTCTTGAAGGCCGCGATGTCGGTCGCGCGGACGTCTTCGAAGTTCCGGACGGGCTTGTCCGTGAAGAAGCAGCTCAGCAGCGAGCCGACGCGATTGATCGTCAGGGGCACGCCGGCGTCGGCCGCGGCCTCGGCCAACCCGCACTCCAGATTGGCCGCCGAAAACTCCAGCTCACGATAGGCCCGGCCCTCCGCGAGAATGTCGAGCGTCGCGATGGCGGCGGCCGTGGCCAGAGGATTGCCGCTCAAAGTGCCCGCCTGGTAAACGCGGCCCACGGGAGCCAGTTGGTCCATAATCTCGACCCGCCCGCCGCAGACGGCCAAAGGCAGCCCCCCGCCCACGATTTTTCCGAGGCAGGTAAGATCGGCCCGGACGTGGTAGAGTTCCTGGGCACCGCCGAAGGCCACCCGAAAGCCCGTGATGACTTCGTCGAAAATCAGCAGCGTGCCATGTGCATTGCAGAGCCGGCACAAGGCCTCGAGGTAGCCCGGCTCAGGCGGGACCACGCCCATATTGGCCGCCACCGGCTCGACGAGCACGGCGGCGATCTGCCCCGCCTGCTTCTCGAAAGCCTGCGCCATCGCTTCGACATTGTTATAGGGAACAACCACCGTAAGACCGGCCAGGGCCTCGGGCACGCCCGGACTGGCCGTCGTACCGCCTTCCGCCAAGCCGGAGCCCGCCACCACCAACAGCGAATCGCTATGGCCGTGGTAGCAGCCGGCTATTTTGACGATCTTGCTGCGGCCCGTGTACGCGCGGGCCAGGCGAAGGGCCGTCATCACCGCCTCGGTGCCGCTGCTGAGCAGCCGCAGCTTCTCGATGGACGGGAAGGCCCCGACGATCCGGGCCGCCAATTCGGTCTCCGCCAGAGTCGGCGCTCCGAAAGAGGTGCCCCGATCCACCGCCTTGTGGATCGCGGAGAGCACGGCCGGATGGGCGTGCCCCAAGATCATCGGACCCCACGAACCCACGTAATCGATGTATTCGTTCCCATCGACATCGAAAACCTTCGAGCCCTTCGCCCCGGCGATGAAGAGAGGGCCGCGATCGACGCCGCCAAAGGCGCGGACCGGCGAGTTGACGCCGCCCGGCATATACCGGCAGGCCTCCGCGAACGCCATAGTGGACTTGTGGTTTCCCATTCTGTGAAGATTGCCCAATTTTGTCCTTTTGGAGCTCCTCGACGGCAAACAGCTATAGGAGACCTATCGTAAAGAGTCAATCGTAAATCGCAAATTGCGGGGGTTTTTCTTGCAAACGCGCGCCGGTTGCAGTACCTTCGTGCCTTTTACGTATGGTTGGACGATCCGTACAGGTCTGGGGACCCGGAGTACATGTATGAATTTGATGAAGTGGCTGCGAAAGAACAACAAGAAGCTGATGGCCATCGTGGTCATCGTCCTGATGGTCGCCTTCATTGGGGGATCGTCGTTCCGCGTGCTGTTTCGCGGCAGCGGTGGCGTCAAAGCGGCCGTCGCCTATTTCGGCCACAATCAGAAGATCACCCACCTCGATCTGCAGGCCGCCGATTCGGAGATCGAAATCCTCTCGGCTCTGGGGGGCGACAGCATCGCGCGTGCCCAAGGAATGGCGGGCCTGCTGATGAGTGAGCTGGTGTTCCGGCAGGGCCGAGGCAGCGGGGCGTTGGATATGGCCCGACAGACGATCCAGAAGGAACACTACCGGATCAGCGACAAGCAGCTCAATGAGATGTCGGAGACGCGGAACGTCCCGGGGGCCATGTACTGGGTGCTCTTGTGCAACGAGGCCCAGCAGGCCGGGATTCGTGCGTCGGAGGAAGAGGCCGGGCGGTTGCTCGAGCAGATCATTCCACAGTTGCACGAACGGTTGACGTACCAGCAGGTGATCCCCAGGATGATGTACCAGTATGGAGTGCCGGAGGAACGTATCCTGGCAACGTTCGCCAAGCTTATCGCCGTGCTGCAGTATTCGCAGATCGTCGCTCCGGCGGAGAACATCACGACCTCCCAGATCAAGCATATGGCCAGCGGCGAGAGCGAACCGCTGAATGCTGAGTTTGTCCAACTCAAGGCCTCGTATTTCGCCAACAAGGATGAGACCCCGTCGGACGAGGCCATAAAAGAGCAATTCAACAAATACAAGGATAACTTCCCCGGCCAAGTCAGCGCAGCCAATCCCTATGGCTTTGGCTACCGGCTGCCCGACCGCATTCAGTTCGACTATATCGCCCTGAAGCTGGCGGACGTGGCGGCGGTCGCCAAGCCGCCCACAGAGGAAGAGGCCGAGCAGTACTACCAGCAGAACCGCGACCGGCAGTTCACGGAGAAAACCCGCGCGACCCCAACGACCCGAATTCCGCGCAGGTGTCGAAGGTCAAGAGCTACGCCGAGGTCTCCGACACCATCATGAAAGAGATGCGCCGCCAGCGCGTTGTCACCAAGGCCGAGCAAATCCTGCAAGAGGCCAAGAACATAGCCGATGTGAACCTGCCGACGGCTGCCTTGGAAGGCCAGGAGCCGGCGAAAGAGCAACGCATGAAGAAGGCCGGCGATTACGCCAAGATCGCCGCCGAGCTGAGCAAAAAGTACAGCCTCCCGCTCTATAGCGGCCGGACGGGCCAACTCAGCGCCATGAATATGCAGAACGACAAGTATCTCCGGCGCATGTACGTGACCGGCGGGGGCTACAACGCGGTCCCGCTGAGCCAGGTTCTCTTCTCCGTGCGGGAATTGGGCGATCACGCCACCCTCCTGCTTGCCGCCGAGCCGATAAATATGTATGTCAGTACCGCTCCGGCGAAAGACCCGATGAGCGCGATGGCTACGGACTTGAGCGATCAGATCATGATGATTGCCCGCGTGGTCGACGCCCAGAAAGACGCCCCGCCGACCGGCGTGGGAGTGGCCTTCAGCACCAGGACGATCGGTCTCGGTGGTCCTGCCGAGAAGAAGAACCAGAGCTTCTCCGTGGAGGAGCAGGTCACCAACGACCTCCGGGCCCTGGCCGCGTGGGACACAACCAAGAATAAAGCCGACGAGTTCATGGCCTTGGCGACCAAGGACGGCTGGGACAAGGCCGCGACCCAGTTCAACAAGCTGTATGGCAAACAGGCCAAAACCGAGCCGAACGACCCGAACGTCTTCAAGGTGGACCACCAGGCGGGTCTGCAGAAGATTGACAGCGCCGAGATGGAGGTGCTGGCCGCGGAGGTGTCCAATAGCCCGGCGGCGCAGATGATCCTCAACCAGGCGAAAGATGAAGGCCAATTCATCGAGCGGCTCTACTCCCTGATCCCCGCCAAGGGCGACGCTCCGGCGCAGATGCCTCAGATTGTGGAGTTCAAGCCCAACCAGTCCTTCTACATCTTGAAGAACCTGACGATACAACGGCTGACGCAGGAAGATTACCAGAAGATGAAGGGCATGATCGTGCGCCGAGAAGAGTACACCCAAGCGGAGAATCTGGCAGCGGTGCACTTCAATCCCGACAATGTCCTCAAACGCATGAACTTCCGGTTCGCCCACCCGACGGACGAGTCCGCGGCCGGTGGGACCAAGCAAAAATCCGAGGATGCGTCCTAATGGCTCCCTCATGGAAGGACAGCCGGGCCCTGTTCCTGATCTCGACCGGGGCGCTGGCGTGGCTCGTGCCGGGGGCGGGACATTACGCCCTGAATGAAAAGAGACGAGCCTACGTGATCTTCGTGTCGGTCGTGCTGACGTTCCTGGTGGGTCTGTACGTCGGCTCGATCGGCGTGATCGATCCCGTGCACGCTCGGCCCTGGTACGCCGCCCAGGTAATGAATACTCCGCTGGTGATGCTGCTCGGGCGTCTCAGCACGACGGGCAACTATCGTGTCTTCGGCCGGGCCAATGAGATCGGCCAGATCTACACGAGCATCGCCGGGTTGCTGAACCTCCTTTGTATCGTCAACGCCGTATACGTGGCCCACCTGCGCAGCGTCGGAGGATCGGAAGCACAAAAATGATGGCATGTCTCACAACCGTCCTCGGCAGTTTCACCACCCCGATGAGAATTGGCACCGACGCGGCCTCAATGCTCTGGCTGCTGCCCCTGGTCGTATCGATCGCGGTAGTCTACAAATCGACGAAAGTGTACAAAATCGAGCCGTGGCCGTTCGCCAAAGAGTCGGCCGTGCTGTTCGGCTCGATCGTCGTGTTCATCGCGGTGGCCGCCATCGTCTTGTACGGCGTCACCTGGATCGTCACCGAACAACTACCCTCCGTCCTGGACAAGTCCGCTTTTTAGCGTATGGGAAACGTAGCGCGGCCGCGCGGCTCGTACCGGCAGGCGTCTGACGCCGCACGCGACGCCCTGCGCAACTGTTCGACGAAACGGGGTCCCCAACCACCGGACGACCATACAGTCGTCTCAACTCAGGTCATGCACTTCGGATCGTTGCAGCACGCCTAATTCGACTAGGGCGTTGTAGGCGGCTTTCTGCTCCGCCTCCTTCTTGTTGGCGCCCAGGCGCTGGGGAAATGCCGCTGATCGATGACCACCTCCGACTCGAAGCACTTGTTGTGATCGGGCCCTTTCTCATCGAGCAGGACGTAGACCGGCGCCATGCTGAACAGTTCCTGGGCATGCTGCTGGAGCAGGGACTTGTAGTTCCCGTGCGCTTCCTCGGTGTCGATCTGTTCGATCAACGTGGCAAAGTTGTGCAGGATGAAATCGCGCGCCTGCTCGAAGCTGCTGTCCAGGTAGACCGCGGCGATGACCGCCTCCAGCAGACCCGCCGCCAGCGACGTCGGGAAGGCCTTATGCGAGACCATCCCCTTGCCGACGATCAGAAACCGGGGCAGGCCGAGGTGACGGGCCACATAGGCACAAGTCCCCCGCGAGACCAGCATGCTCTTCATCTTCGTCAGCTCGCCCTCGCCATAGCGCTCGAACTTCTCGAAAAGAGCCTGGCAGATGACAATCGAGAGAACCGCGTCGCCCAGAAACTCCAGCCGCTCATTGCTGTCCAAACGGCTGTCCACCGAGGAGGAATGGGTAAACGCCTTGATGAGGAGAGACGCATCGGTGAATTGATGTGCGAGAATCTGCTCGACCTGGTGCAGAGTGTCCTGGTCCATTTGACCCTGTACGTGTTCCGACTCGCGCCGCAGCGCAAGTGCCCAACAAAAGTTCGACCACCACTTGCGAGCAGATCACGAACATCGCTCCGGAAAGGGGCTCCCAAAGGCGAGCTATCGCGTTTGGGGTCCCAAGCGATCTTCGTGATTCGCTCCGCAAAACAAGAAGAACGAAGGTGAGAACGTAAGCAATGATCGTCAGGCGTTCCGCGGTGACGATGCTCGTGTCGTCAGAACGTCTGACGGTCACCGTAACGAGCTTCGCAACCGAACGCATTACGATCATCGCCTACCTTCTTACCTTCGTGCCTCTTTCGAAATACGCCCATGGCGCTCAGCCGACCATCTGCAGGCTGGCCAGAGCCACGAACTTATCGTCTACGATTTCGAAGATGCCGTCAAGACCCGTCACGGTAAAAATCCCGCGGGTGGCCGGGGCTACGTTGCAGAAGACCAGCCGATGGCCGCAGTCACTCATCAGCTTCTTCAGCCGCAGCAGCTTGGAAAGGCTCGACGAGGTGATAATATCGACGCGGGAGAAATCGACCACGACCTCGCAGTCGCCGCGGTCGCGGACCATTTGTGTGATCGTCTTCAACTCCTCCCCCATCTCTGGCTCGAGCGGCAAATCCACGAGAATGATATCTTCGGACCAGTTCTGAATGCCCATGGTTGTCTCCTCATGACTCGGTACATAGTCAGAATGTCACACTTATTATCGGCAGGCGGACACGGGGCATTAAGGAAAAATGGCGGCGCCCTCGCCGGAGGCAAGCCCGCTCCCCCCGACCGGCCCGCCCGGAATCGAGAGACTGATAAACTCCCACAGAGAGCCACTGAAAGAGCGGTGCCGCCCGTACGGCCTTTGCACTCCCCAGGAAGCAATAGGTTGCACAGGCAGACGCGGGAAGGCACAATAGCCGCGTGTCGGCCGGTCATGTCCGATTGCCGGACAGGGCTTCGAGGCCGGGGCGTGAGGAGTGCTTTATGTGGCCAAGATGCTCTCGGGTGGCGTCTCATCGAAGGTTGGGCGGCTTGCTGTGGGCGACCGGATTGCTGTTGGTGCAGACTGTCTTCGCGGGGCCGCCGGCCGGCGGTGCACCCCATGGGGGCCCACTGGCCAATAGCATCGACCTTCGGCCGGCCCTGGATAAATGGGGGCTCGGGCCACGCATCCAGGGCAAGCGTGGCACCTGCTCCGTCTTTGCGGTGACCGGGGCCCTGGAGTACGCCGTTGCCCGCAAGACGGATCACGCCACGCGGCTGAGTGTCGAATTCCTCAACTGGGCTTCGAACCAGGCCATCCGGGACACGCACGACGGCGGTTTCTTCTCGGACCTCTGGCGGGGCACTCACCTGCTACTGGCGCATGCCCTTCCGCCAGATCGCCCGCATCGTGGTAACCAACGACAATCCCGACCGCTCGACCGGCCTATACTGGCAGGTGGACTGGGTGCAGTTGGATAGCCTGCCGGCCGACACGCCCTACTTCTACGCCCGCTATCGCCAGGAGTACCCGGCCCGGCGGGAAGCGACTACCTGCTCGCCGACCTCCAGGGCAGCGGCTACTACGTGGGAACGGTGCTGTCGGTCACGCTCGGCCAGAACGGCTGGTTCGGCGAGGGCGACGACTTCTTCTATATCGACGGCGAGCCCGTCCCGAGCCTTCAGGGAACCGGCAGCGAGGACTACTTCAACGACGCCTGGGGCTTTCGCACCCGGACCGGGCCCTGGTTCGGCCAGCCCCGTTGGCAAGGCGATACCGCCGGCGATAGCGGCGTCTGCTACCGCTGGCACCTGCTCGACCCGGTCCATTTCAGCCAGTCGCTCAAGGTCGCCATCGAGCACAAAGGCAACCGCGACGAAGATATCGACGGCTTCTTCCTGGAGCGACCCGATTTCTTCAGCAGCGTGGCCTACTGGTATCAAACCGGGCAGCCGAAGACCACCTTTGCGCCGCTACCCCCCTGGCACGAGCGACGCATTCCGTGGCAGCAGCACCACTTGGTCAAAGCGTACCGCTATGCCAGAGTCTCGGGCAAGGCCCAGGTCCAAGTGCAGACTCAAGGGTTTTTCGGCGCCCGGCCCGTGCTCACCTGGCCCAACACAGAACCCGGGGCACTCCTCACGCTGCCCTTCGATTTGCCGGAGGACGGCCGCTACGCCGTCCGCCTGACCGCCGCCACCGGCCCTCGCCACGGCACCTATCAGATCGAGATTGATGGCGAGAAGATCCTCAGCGCCGATTTCCGCGCCTCGGAGGACAACGAGATGGACCTGCCGCTGGGAACACAAGAGCTGAAGAAAGGCAATCACACGATCGCGTTCCGTGCCGTCCGACAATGCCCGCCAAGTCGGGTCACTGGGGCGTCGAGGTCCTGCGGCTGCTCAAGTTGCCGCCCGAAGCTGTACGTACCGAGCGCACGCATCACGAGGCCCACTTCATCCGCCTGGGCATCGGCCGGGCCGTCTATGCCTACCGGCTGGCATTCGACACGCTCCCCGAATCGCTGGAGACACTCGTGGAGAAGGGCTTCATGCCCCAGCGCTACCTGCGGGACGAGAACAATCTGCCGCTGAAATCCTGGCGCGAAGGCGATGCCATCGTGGTCGAGAGTCCCGGCAAGGATCATTGGCGGCACAGTTGGCAAGGCCTCGACGCCCGACGCTGATCCGAGCGACGCCGCTGCACCGGGAACCTCCGCCGAAAGACGCCAAGTCCTGTAGCCCAGCCGCCCCCGGCTGGGTGGGATGCGCAAGACACAGTCGAGGGCGGCTGTGCCACATTCAGAGCTTCCGGTCGAGCTTGCGGTAGCCGATCGCTTCGGCCAGATGCTCGGAACGAATCTCCTCGCTGCCTTCAAGGTCGGCGATAGTCGGCGCCGGCGGAAGGCGTGCAGATCCGCCTGAATCGTGTCGGGATGCACGCCCAAAACAACCGCGATGTCCCGCGGCGTTCATCCCGGTGTAGTGCAGAACCAAGGCGTGGGCCCTGCGCTGCTGTCGCGGCGCCGAGCCACACCCCTATCATGATGACAGCTACGGCAGAAGATGCCTACATGGTCTTGCGGCCATGAATCTGCTTGAGACCGGGACTTCCCGTCTGTAGAATCTCGCTAAGGCCCTATTCGACATTCCGGAGATGAGAGTATGCTGGCGAGATTGCACAGCGTGACCCTCGAGGGCATCGAGGGCATTATCTGTGAAGTTGAGGTCGACGTCGCCCGCGGCGGCCTGGAGAAATCCATTATCGTGGGCTTGCCGGATGCGGCGGTCAAGGAGAGCATTGAGCGAGTTCATAGCGCCATCGTCAACTGCGGGTATCGGTATCCGAAGACGCAATCGCTCATCAATTTGGCCCCGGCGGACATCAAGAAAGCCGGACCAGCCTTCGATCTTCCTATCGCCCTGGGCATGCTCATCGGGGAAGGTGTTCTGGCAGGGCCTGCTCTCAAGGAGTATGTGATTGTTGGGGAGTTGGCTCTGGATGGCCGGGTCCGACCTGTCAACGGCGTGCTGAGCATGGCTATGACAGCGGCAGCCAACGGCTTCACCCGGATGATTGTGCCGCTGGAAAACGCCAAAGAAGCCGCCGTAGTGCGGGAGATTGAGGTCTTCGGGGTCGGTTCCCTTTCTCAGGCGGTTGGCTTTCTTTCCGGCCAGCTCCTGCTCGATACGACGGTGACCGACATCGATGAGTTGTTCGGCGTGGCATCCCACTATGAGGTCGATTTTGCTGATGTCAAAGGCCAAGAGAGTGTCAAACGAGCCCTGACAATCGCGGCGGCAGGATCTCACAACATCATGATGATCGGGCCGCCGGGGGCTGGAAAGACTATGCTCGCCCAGAGATTGGCATCGATTCTGCCGCCCTTGAGCTTGGAGGAGTCTCTGGAGACCACCCGCATCTACTCGGTGGTCGGCCTGTTGAAGAAGGACCAAGCGTTGCTGGCTACGCGACCGGTGCGGGCGCCGCACCATTCGGCCAGCGGTCCTGCACTGATCGGCGGCGGCTCCTCGCCACGGCCGGGGGAGCTTTCCTTGGCCCACTACGGCATTCTCTTCCTCGACGAGTTTACGGAATTCCCCCGGCATGTGCTCGAAATGATCCGCCAGCCCTTGGAGGATGGCTTTGTGATCGTCGCGCGGGCCAAACGAACCATCGAATTCCCGGCTCAGTTCATGCTGGTGGCCGCCATGAATCCCTGCCCGTGCGGATATTTCGGCAGCAGTCTGCGGGCCTGCAAGTGCTCGCCCGGCCAGATCGCTCGTTACGTAGCCAAAGTGTCCGGGCCGCTCGTCGATCGAATCGACATCCATATCGACGTGCCGGCGGTCGCCTTCAGCAAGCTCCGCTCCCAGGCCCGGCAGCTCGACTCGGACGCCCTGCGGGCCAGCGTTGTGGCGGCTCGTGCGATCCAAACGCGAAGGTTCGGCAATGGCAAGGTGCTGACCAACGCCCACATGAGCCACCGGCAGCTTGAGCAGTTCTGCAGACTCGACGCCGCGGGCGAACTGATGCTCAAGGAGGCGATGATGGAACTCGGGCTCAGCGCGCGGGCGCATGACAAGATCTGCAAAGTGGCGCGAACGATCGCCGATCTCAACCGCAGCGAGGACATCCGTCCCGAGCACGTCGCTGAAGCCATCGGTTATCGCAAGCTCGACCGCAAGCTCTGAGTCTCGCATGACATACTGCGCGGGGCGGACGTAGAGGAAGCAGACATCGTGGTCGCTATCGGACGACTTGAACCCCCAGGCCCGCCTGCCCGATTCACACGCGCAGAGGAGGCATACCCCCCGCTCCCACTCTATCCGCTCCAACTCGGTTGAATCCGCGTGCGTATGTCCATAGGCAACAGACCTTCCTTGCAAGCGGGTCCAGGTCAACCGCCTGCCCGTTTGACGGTATAGCCGCGTTCTCTCAACTCCTCCAACAACAGGTCGCGGTGGTCACCCTGGACTTCGATCGTGTGGCCCTTGATGGTGCCACCCGCCCCGCAGCGACGTTTCAGGTCGGTAGCGAGCTTTTGCAGTTCCTGCTCATCCAGCGGCAGGCCCGTGATGATAGTCACGCCCTTCCCCTTGCGGCCTTTAGTCTCCCGCGCGATTCGCACAATGCCGTCGCCCGCGGGAACTGTCTTCTCCCGACGGCAGACACACTCGGCCGCCGGCCGGCCGCACATGGGACACATGCGGCCGTGCTCTGTGGAATAGACGATGCCATCTCCTTTGGCCATACTGACCTCAAACACTCGTGGCTACGACACCCGGACAGTGCCTTGACGTCAAGATGCTGGGCAACTAACAGTTCCGACGCGCCCCGATATGACTCACGCGAATGCTTTGCGCAGCACCGCCAGGCTCTTGGGGATCGCGGTCTTCCAATCCTCGTTGCCCTCGTATTCGAGCGAGACGTAGCCGCGGTAATTGCATTTCTTCATGATGCCGGGCGATGCGCTCGTAGTCGAGGTCGAGCGTGTACCAGAGACCGCCGCCGTAGTAGGTCTTGGCCTGCATGAAGGCCGTCTGCGGGGCGCACTTTTCCAGCTTGTCATAGGGGTCTTCGAGGAAGTTGCCCGTATCGAGCAGGACTTGCAGCCAGGGCGAGTGGATGCTGTTGACGATCCGCAGCAGGCCCTCGGGCGTGCGGGCCATGCCCCAGTGGTTCTCCAGGCCCAGGATCACGCCGCACTCTTCGGCCTTCGGCAGGAGCTTCTCGATGCAGTCGATGACCCACTTGAAGCCGTCCTCCTCGGTATAGCCGGGCAGCGGCGGCTCGACGCCATGCTGGGCCATCAGGGCGTCGAAGCTGCCGGTCGTGCCCCAGCGGCCCGTGTTGATGCGGATGATCGGGATGCCGAGCTTGTAGGCGAGCTCGATCTGGTGGAGCGTCAGATCGACATTCTGCTTCCGCTTCGCCTCGTCCGGCGAGACGAAACTCTGGTGCGTGGACATGCAGCACAGGTCCAGGCCGTTGACCAGGGCCCGGCGTTTGAGTCCTCTGCAGGAAGCCGTTGTCTTCCTTGTCCATCTGCATCAGCAGGAGGTCCACGCCGTCGAAGCCCAGGCGGGCCGCCTCATCGATGCACGTCTCCATCGGCATCTTGAGACCGTCCTTGAACCGCCAGAAGGAATACGTCGAGATGGCGATGGGATTGCCGCGATGGACCTGCACGGGAGCCCCAGACGTCTTCTCCGCGGCGTGACTTGCCGTACCCGCCCCCGCCAATGCCGCTACCGAACCGGCCATGAATGCTCTGCGATTGACCTGTGTCATAGTTCTGCCCCTTTCCTGACCCTTGCCGTTGCTAATATGTCCGCGCGGCGTCACTACAAACATAGCGAATGCGTCCCGAGTATCTTAGGCCAACTGGGGGGTCTGGCAAGGGCGCCGCTGCGGAATTGGGCGGCCACCTGCAGGAACCGGGGCAAAGCGTAGTCGAAGAATTGGCGGTAGCTCTCGCAGAAATAGCTCTGGGGCACCCCCGCCCCCGGGGGTGATCCACTGATCTCCCAGCCGAGGGCGGCTGGGCTACACAGATCCGATCCTTCAGGCAGCCGCCCCGGCAGACCGCCAGATGCCGGCAGACGAGACATTTACCGGACAAGTTCTGCTTCTGGCGGGCGAAGGTTTTCTTTTGGGCACAGGCCGCGAGCTGTTCAATGGGGGTCTCGAGGATATTGCCCAAGCGCCATTTCGGCTCGACGAAGAAGTCGCAGGGAAAGACGTCGCCCGTGTGCTCGATGACGATGTATTGGCTGCACTGGCGGTCGAAGGTGCAGATCGTGGGATGGCCGCTGAGGCAGAAGCTCAGGATGGAATCGAAGTCGCGGATGCTGAGCTTCTCGGGGCCGAACTGCAGCCAGCGGTCGAAAATGCGGCACTGAAAGTCCCCGTACTGCTTCGGCGTGACGGAGAACTCGGCGATCTCGCCCGTCTGCGGGTCCACCTCCACGCACGGGATGAATTGCAGATAGCGCACGCCGAGATCGATCAGGAAATCGAACACCTCGTCCGGATGGTCGGCCGTGAGATGGTTGACCAGCGTGAGCGTGTTGAATTCGACCTGATGCTCCTTGCAGCAGTCGATGGCTCCGCATGACGCGGTCCCACGTGCCGTGACCGCCGAGGTCGAGGCGGTAGTGGTCGTGGAACTCCTGCGGGCCGTCGATGCTGATACCGACGAGAAACTTGTTCTCGTGCAGGAAGCGGCACCACTCGGCATCGTGCAACAGAAGTGCGTTGGTTTGGAGTGCGTTGCCGATCTCCTGGCCGGCGACGCCGTACTTCTTTTGCAGCTCGACCGCCCTCCGGTAGAAGTCCAGGCCCATCAAGGTCGGCTCGCCCCCCTGCCACGCGAAGCCCGACAAGTGAAACCGCAGGCCCAGGTAGTCCTTGACGAGCCGTTCGAGCACCTCATCGCTCATGCGCTGTCGGCCCGTGCCAACCTGCGGTGCTCGGCATTTGTAGAAGCAATACGTGCAATCGACGTTGCAGTCGGAACCGGAGGGCTTAATCAGGAGCGTAAACGGCTGCATGCTGACTTCTCAACGATTCTGCTACTGCGGCGGTGTCGCAGGAATCCAGGGCCCCGAGCTTGACGATGTCCTCCCGCCGACCTCATCGCGAATCGAGTTGATACCGGCCCGTTTGATCCGGTCGAGATTCAGATCGGGAAGGCCTTTGCCTTGGCTGAAATGCGCGCACGCCCCGACAATGAAACCGCCCGCCGGAACGGCTTTCGGAGCCTCGTTCGATGCCCTCACGGGCACGCTACAAACCAAGCCCCAAGTCATGACAAGCCACAGGCAAGCTCCAGAAGGAATTCTTCGCATGGCCGGCATCTCCTTGCTTTCTTTCACAACATGTTCCAACCCGACGATGAGCAGGCTGCGAGGTGGAGGCCATGATAGCAGAAGATCGGCGAATCAGCCACGGGTTCTCACTCAAATTGAGCGGTGCGCGATACGCACTCTACGCACGATACCTGGCGCACCGCCCGTGGTCTTCATCCTACCACTCCGGCTATGCTAATTGGGTGGATATCGGGTGGCAGCGGCAAGCGGCGGCTTGCCGATGGCTTGTCTGTATGTCTGAAGACCATCGGCTCGCTCGTTCGACCTTCGATCACCGGTTTTGTTTATCAAGACTCATCAGGTGCTCGAAAAGAGCCCTGCTCCGGCCGGCATCCGTGCCTCCCCGTGATTCCATGGGTTTTCTCTTGGCGTGGGCGTGGTCACCAACGCCGGGGCCCGGAACACCGACAAAGTCGCCACGGAGCAGATGCCTTTGTACCTGCGTCACACGACGCGTGGCATCCGCCCCGGTCGCAATGAGATCGAATCCGTCAACCGCCCCATTGAGTGCGGTGGTGTCCTGGTGCGACCTAGCGACGATCACCCCTCTGACGCCTTGTCCTTCCTCTGCCTGGTTTCTTCTTATCCAGGACATATATCTGAGCAGTTGCCCCACAACTCGGTCATATCCCCTGGATACCTTCAACTCAATAACCACATACCGATTCTCCTTGTCTACTCCCAAGATGTCAACGAAGCGGCCACCGACTGGAAACTCGACGCCGGCAATCCCCTCCTCTTCATAGAGCCGCAACCCTGGTTCCTGCAACCAGATCGTGGTGGCCCCAAGCAGCGTAAGCTGCCTCGCGGTGGTTCACATCAGGAGCATGGGAAGGGGCTTGAGCTGCCTCCGGATCGGGTCAAGGACCAGTCCCAAGGCCTCAAGCGTCGTAGCGCCAAGCAGGAATACCTCTTCCTCCCCAAAGACAACGGGCGCTGCGCGAGTCTTATCGCCGTATTCGAAGTAGGCGTTGCCGACGGGTTTTCGAACGACCTCGCCGTTGGCCAGGATGAATTCCTCAAACGAGGTGGGCTTGATCCCTAGCTTCTTCAGGATGCTCTGAGGCACCACGGAGTACACCGCGCCCGAATCCACGAGGAACTCGCACTCCCGGGATTTCTTGGGCTGTTCCGGGTTTATTACCTTGGCCTTCAGAAATGTGATACCCATAATCTTGCCACTTCCCAAAACGGTCCTCGCCCGTTTCGTCCAACGGTGAACTCATGTGGCAGACACCGCCAACGCATCCATTGTATCCTATCGCTTCTGCTGATCACACGGAAATCTACCGAGGTACCTCATCTTTCGGCCTCATCTGCCAGCCGCTCACTCAAGTCGAAGAGAGGTAATCGGTTTGGTGCGTGTTAGAACTGGCTCAGGAAGCGGAGGTCGTTTTCGGTGAGCCAGCGGATGTCGGGGATCTCGTATTTGCGCATGGCGAGGCGCTCGATGCCGAAACCGAAGGCCCAACCGGTGTATTTCTCGCTGTCGATCCCGACGGCGTCGAAGACGTTGGGGTCCACCATGCCGCAGCCACCCATCTCGACCCAGCGGGAGTTGCCGCTCTTGTCGGCCAGCAGCAGATCGACCTCGGCGCTGGGCTCGGTGAACGGGAAGAAGCTTGGGCGGAACCGCCACTGGGTCTCGGCCCCGAAGAAGACATGGATGAACTGCTCGATCGTGGTCTTCATGTCCGCCATCGTGACACCTTCATCGACCACGAGGGCTTCGAGCTGGTGAAACATGAACATGTGGGTGGCATCGACGGTGTCGGGGCGGTAGACCCGACCTGGAGCGACGACCCGGATCGGCGGCTTGGTCTTCTCCATCACGCGAATCTGGATCGTCGAGGTCTGGCTGCGGAGCAGGACGTGGTCCTCGATGTAGAAATTGTCCAGCGGATCGCGGGCGGGGTGCTCGGGCGGGATATTGAGGGCCACGAAGTTGTGCCACTCGTCCTCGACCTCCGGGCCGTAGGCGACGCCGAAGCCCATCCGCCCGAAGATGTCCAGCAGCTCGCTGATCGTCTGCGTAATGACGTGAGGCTTGCCGATGAGGGACGGGAACGCCCGGCAGAGTAACATCGATCCGCTCGCGGTTTTGCTTCTGTAGCTTCCTCCAGAGCCTGTTTCCGCAGCTCGAACGCGGCGGTGACTTCGTTTTTCGTCTTGTTCGCAAGCTGGCCGGCCTGCGGCTTCTGCTTCGCGCGGCAGCCGTCCCACCTCGCTGAGCAACAGCATGATGAGTACCCTTTCGGCTCAGGTATTTGATCCGAAAGTCCTCCAGGGCCTTCAAATCTCTGACCTGCTCCAAGTCCGCAAGGGCCTGTTTGCCGGCTTGTTCGAACTGTTCGAGCATCGGTGACGAAAAGCGACTCACGCCAGAGCCGCTTTGGCCTCCTGGGTGATCACGTCGAACCCCTGGGGGTCGGCGATCGCGATTTCACTGAGCATCTTGCGATTCAGCAGGATCTTGGCTTTCTTGCAGCCGTTGATGAACTCGCTGTACCGCATCCCCCGTTGCTTGCAGGCGGCACTCAACCGCACGATCCACAGAACCGCGCATTTCTCGCTTGCGTTGCCGGCGGTCGCGGTGGGCGTACACCTCTGCGCGCCGCAGCGCCTCGGTGGCCAAACGCCACGTGTTGCCGGGCATCGCCCGGAAACCTCGTGTGCGCTTCAATTCACGTTTCTTCGCCTTGCGTGACGCGGCGCCTTTTCTGGTTCTCGGCATATCAGCTTTCTCCTATGTCATTTCCATTCCCGCTTGCTACGGCAGCTGATGAACGCCGGGAAGCAAGCTCTTCTCGATTTCGCCTGACGGCTCCGTCAGGGGCTCCTGGGTACGCGAACGCCATTCCTGCCTTCGCAGAAATGCCCCTCGGGATAGGCCGGGGTGGCGTGGGAGATCCCTTAACTACGCAGGGCTTCGCGCATTTTGCGCGTGAACACGGCGCTATGCACCACGCCCGTGCGACGAATCCGCCGGCGGCGCTTCGCATTTTTCGTGCTCATCAAATGGCTCGCGCCCGCCTTGTGGATCTTGATCTTGCCAGTGGCGGTCACCTTGACTCTCTTGGCCAGACCCTTGTGTGTTTTCTGCTTCGGCATACAGTCCTCAACCAGTCCATCTTCTCAGGCCATACGGGTAAAACGGGGAGTATACCCTCTCCGGAGGAAGGGGTCAACGGGTATTGCAAAAAATCGTGCAGTTTGGCCGATGCCGGGAACCTTTGCAGATGACAAAAGCCCCGCCTCGTCCTCCCAGCCGGAGAAGACCACTCCCCTCGGCACAGCCCAGAGCCACGGACGCCGCGCCCGGCTCGCCGACACGACTATTTGGGAATGATCAGCAAGCTCATGCGACGCCCGGTCATCACCGAAGGCCGCTCAATCTTGGCCACATCCTGCAGGCGGGTCATGATGTCATTGAGCATCTCGTTGCCCAGCTCTTTGTGCAGCATCTGCCGGCCGCGGAAGAAGACGGAGAACTGCACGCGGTGCCCCTTTTCCAGGAACGCGCGGGCATGGCCGACCTTGATCTCCAGGTCGTGTTTATCCGTCTCCGGCCTCAGCCGGATTTCCTTCAGCGTCGCACTGGGATGCTGGGTCTTCTTGTGGGCGTCGCGGACCCGCCGTTTCTGCTCATACAGCCATTTGCCGTAATCCATGATCCGGCACACGGGCGGCTCGCTGTTCGGCGCGACTTCCACAAGGTCCAGACCCGCTTCCTGGGCCTTGCTCATGGCCTCCTCTTTGGTGAACGATGCCGACCTGATTGTTTGCTTCATCGACGAGCCGAATCTGAGCGGCTCTTATCTGCCCATTGATACGCAGACCTTGTTTCACTGGTGAGCACCACCTTACCTTTCTTATAAAAACCTCAAAAACTGGTTTCGACCGTAGTCTACCATATTTCTGGCCATTCCGGGCAGGTCAAAATGCCAAGTCGGCCGTTTTCTCGGCGATTTTCTGCTGGGCCACGGCCAGGAACTGCTCCACGGACACCGTCCGGCTGTCCTGACTGCCGCGCATTCTCACGCTGACGCTGTTGGACTCGGCTTCCTTCGGCCCGACCACCAACATATACGGGATTTTCTCGCCGTGGGATTTGGCGATTTTGGCCCCGACTTTCTCATCCGACAAGTCGATCCCGCACCGCAAGCCGGCTTCACTGAGCCTGCCCTGTACGGTCGTGGCGTAGTCGTTCGACTTCTCGCTGATCGTCAGCACCCGTACCTGCTCCGGCGCCAGCCACAGCGGCATCGCTCCGGCGTATTGCTCGATCAGAATGCCCATGAACCGTTCCAGGGACCCCAGCACGGCCCGGTGGATCATCACGGGGGTCTTCTCCGTGTTGTCCTCCGCCGTGTAGGTCAGCTCGAACCGCTGCGGCATGGAGAAATCGAGCTGGATCGTGCCCACCTGCCACGAACGTTTCAGGCAATCCTGGACGTGGAAGTCGATCTTGGGACCGTAGAAGGCCCCATCCCCCTCGTTGATCTTGAAGGCGATCTGCTTGTGGTTCAGAGCCGCCTTGAGAGCGTTGGTAGCCGTCTCCCAGATTTCATCCGAGCCGATGTGATTCTCCGGCTTCGTCGACAGCTCGATGGTGAAATCCTCGAAGCCGAACGTCCGGTAGGTCTCGAAGATCAGATTGATGACGCCGACGATTTCCGCTTCGATTTGGGTGGGCGCACAGTAGATGTGGGCATCATCCTGGGTGAACTGGCGGACGCGGAACAACCCGTGCATCACGCCGCTGGCTTCGTGCCGGTGCACCATGCCAAACTCGGCCAGACGCAGCGGCAGCTCGCGATAGGAATGCTTGCTCGTCTTGTAGAGCAGGCAACCGCCGGGGCAGTTCATCGGCTTGACGGCGTAGTCGACCTCGTCGATCTTGCAGAAATACATGTTCTCTTTGTAATGGTCCCAGTGGCCGCTGCGGCGCCAGAGCTCTTCATTAAGAATGATCGGGGTCCGAATCTCCTTGTATCCGTACTTGCGGTTCAACTGCCGCATGAGATCGATCATCTCGTTCCAGAGGATCATCCCTTTGGGGTGCATGAAGGCGAACCCCGGGCCCATCTCGCTGAAGCTGAACAGGTCCAATTGTTTGCCCAGGACGCGATGATCGCGCCGTTTCGCCTCCTCGAGCCGGTTCAGGTATTCGTCGAGCTCTTTCTTCGTCGGCCAAGAGGTGCCGTAGACGCGCTGGAGCATTTTCTGCGTCGGATCGCCGTGCCAGTACGCCCCGGCGATCGACATGATTTTGAAGCTGCCGACTCGGCCCGTGCTGGGCACGTGCGGCCCGCGGCACAGGTCTCGAAAGCCGTTGCCGTGCGAGTAGAAACTGATGACATCGCCCTCGGCCCGCTCGATATTGTCCGTTTTGTATTTGTCGCCCTTGAGAACCTCCCGGGCCCCCGGCCGGGACATCTCGATGCGAACGATCGGCTTATCCGCCTCGACAATCTCCTTCATGCGCAGCTCGATGCGCGGGAAATCGTCCGGGCGAATCGGCTCATCCAAGTCGATGTCGTAATAGAACCCATCTTCCACGGTCGGTCCGTACACGAGCTTGGCCTGGGGCCAGAGGCTGCAGATCGCCTCCGCCATCACGTGGGCACAGCTATGACGCATCACGTTCAGGCCGTCTTTGTCTTTCGGCGTGACAATCTCCACGCGCGGATTATTCGCAATGGGCGTGGCCAAATCGACCAGCCGGCCGTCGATCTTGGCCGCCACGGCGGCTTTCGCCAGGCCCGCGCCGATCTTCTCCGCCACCTGTTTCGCGGTGCTCCCCTCGCCGATTTCGAGTGTACTGCCGTCCGGAAGTGTGACCTTTGCCATACGTTTTTCCAATAACGCATCTTCTTTATGTTCTTCTGAATATACCGGACTCGTCCAAGCTGTCAAGTATCGTCCGAATCCACAGCAGACTTGGAGAATACCGTCCGGCGGCAGGGTTGACAAGGAGGCGTTCCGCGATTTAGCTCTTGTTATAGGACGGGGATTTGGTATATTGGGATTGTTGGAGCTTGTGTCCAGAGTTCCTATGGAGGCAAGCCGGATGAATGCCAATCTGGTGCTTCTTAAGAAAAATGGCTCGCACAAGGCTTTCGCCCTCGCTCGCCATGTAACCGTGATCGGCCGCCGGGACGATTGTGACCTGCGAATCCCGCTGCCCATGGTGTCACGGAGGCACTGTGCCCTCAGCCTGAACAAGGATTCGATGCTCCTGCGCAATCTCGGCTCCCGGGGCGGCACCTACGTCAACGACCAGCGCGTGGACGACCAGACCACCGTCAAGGCCGGCGACTACCTCCGCATCGGCCCCCTGGTTTTCGTCTGCCAGATCGACGGCAAGCCCGAGAAGATCGTACCGCCCCCCGCGAAGGCGGCCCCGCCCGCCGCCAAAGCCAAGCCCAAACCGCAACCGCCCAAGGCCGGGAAGGCGCCCGACGCCTCCGGCAGCAAGGCGGAGGAAGATCTGTCCGACCTCGACGTCTCCGACAGCTTCCTCAATCTGGATGAATCGGACTCCGATCTGGAAGACCTCAAGAACGTCTGACCCGGCGGTCGATAGCATCGCATCTCATGTCATGGCGAGCGCAGCGAAGCCATCTCCCACTCGCGCGGTTGAGATTGTTTCCCCTGCCTCTGCAGGGGCGGGCTTTGCTGCGCTCGCGCAATGACATATGTGTGAACCGCTCGGCAACACGGGGCACGGAATTTCACATTTCCGGCCTTGCCGACCTCCGTAGGATCTGGTAGTCTATTCGATGCTGTGGTCGTACTGCGAATCTGAGAGGCAAGAGAGGTCACGTTCCGATGTCGGGCTTTGTTGCGGTTTCTGGATTCTCGCTCGCGGCCGCCCTTCCTACGGGCCCCTGCCCCCTCCTTTCCGTTGCCGATCTGAGTTTCAATCCGCTCCGGCTGGCCTTGCTCGTCGGCTGGGTGTATCTCTGCCTTTATCTCGTGCAGCGGGTGAACTTCAGTCCCCTCGTGCCCCAACGCTATAAGACGCATAGCCAACGCCGTGACCCTGTTCACCGGGCCCTTCCTGCTGCTGACTCTCTTCGTGATCGACACGGCCCAGAAAGGTCGTGGCACCGGCCAAGGCTTCTGGCTCGTTCTGCAGCAGCAACTCCAACATCTGAAACAACAGACGCTACAACTGCTGACGAGCCTGCACACGTCGCACGCCGACCCGGAGGAGGAAACAGCATTCCGCCTGTTGGACTCCGCCGGCCGCAGTATCGATGAGGTCTGCGGGCACGGGAATGCCAAGCGCGCGGACGCGCGCATTCTGGACCTGACGGAAATGATCATCGCCGACGCCCTCGAACGCCGGGCCAGTGACATTCTCATCGATGGCAAGGATGAGGCGAACTACACCATTCGCCTGCGGGTTGATGGCGTGCTGCGGGTCGTGAAGGAATTGAACAGCGACTTGTGCCGGGCCGTGATCAGCAGCGTTAAGGCGGTCGCCGGGATGGATATCTCGGAGCGGCGCCGGCCCCAGGACGGCGGCTTCACGGCGAAAAAAGGGACTTCCACCGCCTCCTTCCGCGTCGCCACCGCCGGGGCGCTGCAGGGCGAGAAGCTTTCGATCCGGATCCTCAACAAGGATGCCGGCACGTACTCTCTCACCAAGATCGGGATCTCCGAGAAGCAGTACAACCTCCTGACCGGCCAGATCGCCAAGCCGGCCGGCATGATTCTGATCTGCGGCCCCACCGGCAGCGGCAAGACCACGACCCTGTACGCCATGCTCAATGAGATCGACCGCTTCACCCGCAACGTGATCACGGTCGAGGACCCGGTCGAGGCCGTGCTGCCCCAGGCCAGCCAGATCGAGATCAATGCGAAGGCCGACATTACCTTCGGCAAGGCGCTGCGCAGCGTGCTGCGACAGGACCCGGACGTGATCTGCGTGGGCGAAATCCGCGATGAAGAGACGGCGGAAATCGCTCTGCGGGCCGCCCAGACCGGCCACCTGGTGCTGGCGACGGTGCACTCGGAAAGCAACGCCACGGCCCTGATCCGCCTGCTGGACCTGGGCATCTCGCCGCTGCATGCTCTCGGCGGGCCTGAACCTGGTGGTCTCCCAACGGCTTCTCCGCTGCCTGTGTCCAGCACTGCAAGCAGCCCGCGCACCTGAGCGACAGCCAAATCGACGGCTTCAGAAGGAAGAACATCGACCCGCTGCGCATATACGAGGCGACGGGCTGCAAGAAGTGCGACAAGACCGGCTTCATGGGCCGAACGGCCATTTGCGATCTGATGATCGTGGACGAGCCATTCAAAGCGGAGATCGCCCAAGGCAAGTCGCTCATGGAGAGGCTGCGAGCCGAAGGCTCCAGAGCCTGTCCGGCCTGCGCAAAGAGGGACTCCGAAAAGTCGTGGCGGGAATCACCAGCCTGGACGAAGTCAAACGCGTGGTAGGATGACCCTATGATCTTCTGGATAGCCATTCTCGCGGGTGTGTTGTTCGTCTGGCTGGCGATCCGGATGGGCTTCTACGAGACGTGGGCCCTGTTCTTCAACACCGTCGTTTCCATCTACGTATCCGTCTTTCTCGCGCCGATGCTGATCGAATTCGTCCCCGCCCCGAGTGGAGCCGCCTCCTACCACGTGGCTCTATGCCTGATCGTGCTGGCGGGCGGCGTCTTCGCCCTTCTTCAGGGCTTGTCCTACGTCTTCCTGACCGGCCAGTTCCACATTCCGTTTCCGCGGGTGTTCGACATTGTGCTGTCCGGCGTGCTCGGCTTCGCCACCGGTTTCCTCCTGCTCAGTTTCCTCGCCCTGGTCTTGACGACCACGCCGCTGGCCGAGAACAAGATCGTCGGCATCTTCGGCTTAACCAAACAACCGCAGCGAGGCCCCACCAATCTCGTTTGGGAACCCCAACCTCGCCTGCCTCACCCAATGCTGCGACGTGATCCACTCGTTTGCCGGCTTCAACGACGCCGGCAACACGACGCAAGCCGCCGTGCAGAGGCTCCTGGAGGTACCCAAAGCCGACTCCCCTCCGAGCAAAAGAGCGTCGGAGGTCAACGAGCCATCCAAGCCTCAGCCTCCCAAAGAGACCACGCCCCGCAAGGGCCGTCGCACGGTCGATTACGACATGCAATGATCGTTAATCGGTTGTGGTTGCGACGCTCGTTATCGTTGCACGTCAGACGTTCCACGAAACGAGCCTCGCAACCAATTGACGTCCCACGATCCTCTATGCCCGTGCGGCAGCCCGCACCGCCTCGGCCACTTTCCTGTGGACGTTGGGGTCCAGAATCCGGGGCAGAAGCTGGCCGGCCGGCGCCAGCTGCGACAGCGTCTCCGCGGCGGCCAATTCCATCTTTTGTGTGATGTCGGGAGCCTTGGCGTCGAGTGCGCCGCGGAAGATGCCGGGATAGGCCAACGCATTATTGATGTCCCGACCATCGGCCACGATGGCGGCGCCGGCCTCCACGGCGTCCTCCTTGTCGATCTCGCCGATGGGATTGCTCAACGGAAAGACGATGGGATCTTTGGCCATCGAGCGAATCATGTCTTTGGACACCATGTGAGGCTTGGACACGCCGATGAAGATATCCTTCCCGACGAAGCCCTCGGCCATCGCCCCGGTGAATCCCCGGTGATTGGTGATCTGAGCCAGTTGCTCCTTGTAGGGATTCATGCCCGGCCGGCCGCCCGCGATAGAGCGGCCCCACGGAATCGTACACCACGACATCCCCAATCCCGAATCCCAGGAGATTCTTCGTCACGGCCGTGCCGGCAGCCCCGGCGCCGACCACGATCGCGGAGCAATCCTGCGCCTTTCGACGCGTCTGTTTCAGCGCGTTGATCAGGGCCGCCAGGACGACGGTCGCCGTCCCATGCTGATCGTCGTGGAATACCGGAATATCCAGCCGATCGCGCAATTTCTCCTCGATCTCGAAACACGCCGGTGCGGCCACGTCCTCGAGTTGGATCGCCCCGAAACTCGCCGCGATCCTCACCACGGCTTCGACGAACGTATCCACGTCCTTGGTGTCGATCAGAATGGGGACGCCGCTGACGTCCACGAGCTCCGCCAGGATCGCCGCCTTGCCCTCCATGACAGGCAGTGACGGCAGAACGCCGATATCGCCCAAGCCCAGCACGGCGGTCCCGTTAGTGGCAATGGCAATGCGGTCGCAAATCCCCGTCAATTCCCAGCCTTGCGCTGGGTCCTTCTCGATCTCTTCGCACGCGGACGCCACGCCCGGCGTGTAGAGCATGCGCAGATCGCCGATCGTCTTGATCGGCACGCGACTGACCATGCGCAGAGCGCCCGCCGATGGAGCTCCAACTCGTCCGTAACCGCAACGATCTTGACTCCTTGAATCGCCTCGGCGCTCCGAACAAATCTGTCAAACGCCTCCCGGCCGGCAACGTATACAGTGGCTTCGCGTGCATCGCCCTCTTTCTTGGACCGGATTTTGCTGACCGCCCCCATTGTCCCCCGCACCTGCTGGGCGGCCAAGCTCAATTCCTTGAACGCCGCACCGCTGACATCTGCAAACCGGCATTTCAGGGCGAAAAGCTTTGCATTCGGATGTTGCTCCCCCCCACTGCGAACCTTCTTTCCGAATACGCCATGCTTGAACTACCCTTCTCTGGGCCGTGCCCATCTATAACGTGTGCGTGGTCCACCACGCTGGCCGACTGGCGCCAGGACGTCCTGGCCTATCGATCCACAGGTTCCCAGGCCGTCCAACAAGGCCGTGAATGTATCCAGCGAGCCGCTGCAAGTCAAGCGGGAGGAAACGAGGGGTGACTTGGGAAAGCGGAGTTATTGCCCGGCTTGGGCGGGATTGGTAATGCGTCCCATGAAGAGAATACTGCCGGTGCTGTTCTCCTGGATCAGGAACAGGAACGGATGGTCCGCTCGAAACACCGGCGGTTGAGGTGGCATGCCTCCCAGCATGGCCTCAACCACCGTTGCGGCTGCCGCTTCCGTCCCTTCCTCGTTGACATCGACATACGCCTTATGGACAACCTCGCCGATATAGAACCACTTCGGGTCGCCGTCGAAACCGGCGAAATTCGCCCTCGGCCACTGGAAGGCATCGACCATTCCCATGCTCCGGAGCGTCTCCTTCATTTCGGCTCCGAAGGTCATTCTGAATCTCGGCAGATACACCATGACTTCTCCTTGCGCCAGGCGCGATCGCCAGTCCTGCAGGGCCTCGGCCGACAAATCCCGCTCAAGCTGCCTGATACCCTCGATTCTCGTCGGCAGCAGAACCAGCAGGGAAAGCTCACCCCCTCGATAGGGCATCTCCAGAATCTGCAAGGACTTCGTCTGGGCATACCCGAAGACTTCCCTTTGGTACATCGTCGGCACTTGGATGGACGTGCTGGGCGAGACAAAGAAGGCTGAGTCTTGAGTGTCTTTCGAATCGAACGGGTTCTTCCACTTGCCCTTGAAGTAGATCGCATTGGTCAGCACGAGCCGCGTGGCATCGGTGAGGTGTTTCTGCTGGATCAAATCCTTGATCTTGTTCTCAGTCTTATTCTCAACCCACCGGTTGATCGTCTGCCGCGCGGCCTCCCGCGCTGCGTCCGTTCGGTAATCCACCGCCGTGATCGAGACGCCATAATGCTTCTCGAGCAGCGCCAAGTACTCGTGCAGAAAGGGATGCTCCTCCTGCGGCCACAGGGAGTTCGCAACGCACAGCTTGATATTGCCGGTCTCCTGAATCTTGTTCAGCCTCTCCTGCAGCTCGGCTAACGCCGGATGCAGCTTCTGCTGATCCAGGGAAAAGTGCAGCACCTGCGCCATTTCCCTTTCTGTGTTCGCGCGTGCCCCGGCGTAGGTCATGGCCAATGCCGTCGAAATACTGTAAGGCGAGAAGAACAGGTTGCCTTCTTGCGCCGCCAGCTTCCGATACAGATCGACGGCGAAAGCACAGTTGCCCCAGACAAGCCTCTCGACATCCGTCTGCGGTTCTTTCCCGGTTCCAGCCGGACCGGGCTCGATGGAATCCGACGGGGCAAGCTCATGTCCATCCGCGAATTTTCCAGCAGCCTTGCTCCCGGTCAGAACCGCCACAAGATACGCTTTTTTAACACTCCGCGCCGAATCCAGGGGAGTCTTGCCGCTACGGTCTTTCACGGTCGCATCCGCCCCTTTCTCCATGAGCAAGGCGACGATCTCATCGTGGCCGCGCCGGACGGCGAGGTGCAAGGGAGTCTGGCCGGAGGCGGTCTGGGCGTTCGTGTCCGCGCCGTGGGCTAGGAGCAATTCGGCCGCACGGAGATGCCCGTCCCGCGCCGCATAGTGAAGGGCCGTGAAGTCCGATTGGGCCAAGGCGCTCACATCCGCCCCCAGCGTAATCAGGGGTCCAACCGCATCGCCGGTAATCCCCGGGTCCAACGAGAGAACCGCAAGGTGCAAAGCAGTCAGACGATGCTCACGCCAGCCAACGGTGGTCTTGGCGTTGACATCGGCGCCTCTGGCCAAAAGCAATGCAACGGCTTCCTTGTGCCCCTTTTCTGCGGCTTCCTGCAAGGGTGTCAGGTTCTCCCCATCGCGGGAATTCACGCTGACACCATCGGCGAGGATCATTTCGATCGCGTGTGTGTGTCCCCACTGGGCGGCGCGACTCAAAAGCTCAGGCGTTGCGTGAGTGCCGCTGCGCAGCAGGAGTTCGCCAATACTCTCCCGTTCTGGTTCCGGAGAGGACCATGCCTGATCCAGCGGGACACGACCGGATATGTCCTTGGCGTTGACATCGCCGCCCGCAACGATCAGTTCTTGCACAACCTCCGCCGGAGCCTTGTAGGCCGCCCGGTGTAGAGGCGTTTCGCCGCCGGCATCTCGGGCATTGACGTCGGCGCCGTGCGCGAGCAGTCAGCGCACAACCTCCGCCGACGCTTGGGCAGCCGCGTGGTGCAGGGGCGTTTCGCCGTGGCCATCGCGCGCGTTAACATCGGCCCCCTGCGCGAGCAGCGAGCGGACCATCTCCACATTGCTCTGCTGCGCGGCGGTGTGCAGCGGCGTCGAGTGCGGTCCGGTCCTGTGGGGGGCATCCCCCGCGTGCGATTGCTTCTTCCTGCACGCGCCATTGACTACTACCAGGACCAGAACCAAGCAGAGCAGTCTACCCCATCTCATCTCCAGTTCCCTCCAAGAGCCGCTATTCCTTGGGCCCAATCGGTCGAGCACTCGCACTTGTTTCCACGGCCCTGCCCGTGAGAAGCGGAACAACGTCCTTGCGGCCATGCCGGGTGGCCTCGTCCGCCGGCGTACGGCCTCGGCTGTTCTTGGCCGTGACATCCGCCCCGTGGGCCAGGAACACTTGGATTACTTCCCGGTGGCCGCGCAGGGCCGCCGTGTGCAGAGGAGTCTCACCGCCGTTGTCGCGAGCATTCACGTCAGCGCCCTTGACCAGGAGTAACGAAGCCAATTCCGCCCGATTGTCCTTGGCCGCACAGTGTAACGGCGTAACGTTACTCTTGTTCCTCGCATTGACATCCGCACCGTGCGCGATGAACAGGCGAGCCGATTCGTCATCGCCCAAAAGGATAGCCGAGTGCAACGCCGTATCGCCCCCGCCGTCCCGTTCATTCGGGTCAGCGCCGTTGGCAAGGAGAAGCTCGATCCATTCTCTGCGGATCGGCCCCTCGTTCGAATCGCTTCCGTGGGAGCGAGCGTACCTCCCTATCCACGAATCAGCATTCAAGGCTGCGTGCAAAAGAGACTCTTGCACGTCGGTCGTGTACCCGTGTCTCCGGACACGGTGGTCCTTGATATCGACTTTCTTCGCTCCGGCGGCGATCAGCACCTTTGCCGTTCTTATGTGGCCCGTACACAAGGCCTCACTCAATGGCGTGGCTCCCCCATCATCTCTGGCGTTCACATCCGCTCCACCGGCGATCAGAAGCTCGACAACGCTGGTACCGGCCCTGGCAGCGGCGTAGTGCAAAGGCGTCCCGCCGGATTCGTCCTTCACATCGGGCAGCGCCCCGTGCGCAAGGAGTACCTCGGCTACGTCCGGGTCCCAACCCGCGGCAGCCTCATGCAAAGGAGTCACGCCAGGACCCAATTGATAGCCCAGATCGCGTTCCCACGCGATACCGTCGGGTTTGGGATTACGCGTCATCTTGGCGTTGACCTCGGCCCCCCGCGATGAGAAGCTCTACGGCATCCCTCAGCCCGTGGTAGGCCGCACAGTGCAATGCCGTAATACTCTCCTTGTCCTTCGCAGTGACGTCGGCGCCGTGCGCGGTGAGGACCTGCAACATTCGCACGACCAAGACCGCGTGAGCCTTCTCGCTCAATGCACGATACCGGTCCCAGACGGCTTGGGCCTCGGCCAGATCGGGAGGTTTCATGGGTACGGCTGCTTCAAGGGCCGGATCGTAAGAGCCCGTGACCGCCACATGAAGAGGGGTCCATCCCGACTCGTCTCGCGCATTGACGTCGGCCCCGCCGATGATAAGCGTCTCCGCGATATCGACATAGCCGCAGTTGATCGCAATCCCCAGCGGCGTCCCGCTGCCAAAGTGGTCCTCTTTGGCTCGGGCATTTGGGTTCGCTCCTTTCGCGATCAACAGTCTGACCAGCGCAAGACGACCGTTCACGATCGCACGCTCCAGGGGCGTTCGGCCGTATTTGTCCCGGACCTCGGGGTTTGCGCCCTTGTCCATGAGCAGTCCAACCAACTCGGCATGATCGCCTCGAACGGCCAGATGCAGAGGCGTCCCACTATCGAACTCCTGAACGAAGCTTCTCGAATCACCTTTCGCGTTCAGGTCGGCTCGTGCCGTGATGAGGACCCTGGCAACCTCCAAATGTCCACGCGACGCGGCGTAGTGCAGCGGAGTCCAAGTATTGCTGTCCTTGGCGTTGACATCCGCACCAGCTTCAATCAGGCCCTTGACCCTGGCCGCATCTCCGAGATAGGCGGCGACACACAGGTTCACTGCCGCACCTTGCCCAACGAGGTATTCGACGACGGCTCGCCGGTTGTTCTCCATCGCCTCCGTAACGGGCGTTCGGCCCTTTTGGTCCATGGCGTCGATAGTAGCGCCGCATCGAACGAGGATTTCGACCACTTCCTTGTGCCCATTGCAGGCGGCGTCATGCAGTGGCGTGCGTCCGGTCCCATTCTGGGTGTTTACGGGGATACCTTTTGCAATAAGCGTCTGTACCTGCCCGAGGTCGCCGTTCCAGGCCGCCCAACGCAGCTCTGCGCCGATCTCCTGGTGAGGCTTCTTGCCGCATCCCGCGAGCAGCACGACTGCCGCCAACCAACATAACCCGCTCGTTCTCATGCTCAACCGCCTGCGAATGTATAGGGACAGCGACCACTTCCTATGATTGAGGCACGAAAGGACACGGTGGTAACATACTTCCGACCAGAAATTGAGGCAAGGGGTCTGCGGGCGGTGCATGACCGTTATTGCCTTACGCCTGTGGTGTTTGGAGTTCCGCCTTTCAGGCGGGTCAAACACTCCGAATAGCCTTTGAAACCCTGCGCCTACGTAGGGCGGAGCCGGCTGCGTCGGAAGACCCTCAAACCCGCCTAAAGGCGGAACTCCAAACGGCGCAACAACGTACTGGCACCCGTCTGCGGGCGGCGAATGAGTGGCGGGCAACAAACAAAGCCGCCCGGCGCGGGCCGGGCGACGATCGTAACGGAAGGTGTGCACGGCACACCGTACCAGGGGCAGAATGTCGCTATTTGGTGTCGGCCCCGTGATCGGCCAGCCACAAATCGGCGAAGACCCGGAGATCGAGATTGTCCACGACACCATCGTGGTTGAGGTCGTAGGGCGAGCCACCCGGCGGGACCGGTTTATCGAGGGCTTCAATCAGGGCCGTGAGGTCGTCGCTGTCGAGCGCGCCGTTGAGGTTGAAATCGCCCTGTTTAGGGACGGCGCGATAGAGGTGGATCTTACCGTCCCCGTAGCCGACGAGAAGGTCCCAATAGCCGGTGCCCGTCCAATGGCAGGCGAAGGGCCGCGTACACGAACTTCCCGACAGGTGAATGGGCTGACCGGCCGACCGGACTTGCGAGTATCCCGAGAACATGGGAGCGGCATCCGTCCAAGTGTTCCGGTAGAACAGGATCTGGCCGTCGCCGTTGCCCACGAGCAGGTCCTTCTTGCCATCGCCATCCAAGTCCACCGCGACCGGACTGGAGCCCCCGCCCGGCACGAGCAAATTCTGAAAGGCAGCCTGCACCAGCTCGCCCCCCGCGGGAGAGTAGCTGAAATGGGGCGGGATCCAGCCGCCGCAGCCGCAGTTGCGGTACAGATGAATCGCCCCGTTGCGGTCGCCCACGACGATATCGGTCATACCGTCGTTATTCCAGTCGAGATAAATGGGTGTGGCATCCCCCCCGACGTTGAGAGACACCAGAGCAAAGGCGGGTCCTACCTGCACATCGGTGCCAAGACTGAACGTTGGCTTCGCGTCGGTCCCGACGTTCAGAAAGACCAGGACCCTGCCGTCGGCCAGCCCCACAAGCAGGTCTTTGCGGTTATCCGCGTCCCACGGCACGACGCGGGGAAAGCAACCCAGGCGGGCACCGGGCGTGCAGGTCAGATCTTGCCCCCCCCACGATTGGACATAGAAATAATCCGTAAAACATGGGTCCGAGACCGTGCCGTGATTGAGAAAGACCCGGATTTTGCCCGGGGCGGCCCCACCGCCCTCGCCGACGATGAGGTCCGGCAGGCCATCGTTGTTCCAGTCCACCAGCGACGGCACGGAGTAGCCGGGGACGACGATCTCCTTTCCCTGAGCCTTGACGATCTCTTCGGGTCCGAAGTTGAGCGCGGCCTCCTGCGCCGGCACCGACGCGGCCGGAAGAAAACCGGCGAGAAGCACGAGGCCCTCCAAGGCGAAACGATTCATTTCCAGGCTCCTTTGATGAAGGTGGGCACAGATAAAGCCGCCCGGCGTGGGCCGGGCGGCGCGATTCACTCGCGGGCAGGGTGTCATCGGCACACCCTCTCCGGGGGGTCATCATCATCCTCATAGGATGTCGTTATTTCGTGTCGGCGCCGTGCTCGGCCAGCCACAGATCGGCGAAGGCGCGGAGGTCGAGATTGTCCACGACGCCATCGTGGTTGAGGTCGTAGGGCGAGCCACCCGCCGGGACCGGCTTATCCAGGGCCTTGCACAGAGCCGTGAAGTCGTCGTCGTCGAGCGTGCCGTTGCCGTTGAAATCGCCGGGCTTCGGGATGCCGCGATAGAGGCGGACCTTGCCGTCGCCGTAGCCGACGAGGAGGTCCCAATAGCCGTCCTTCGGACCGAAGTTGCCATCGCCGGTCCAGTGACAGAGCGCGGGCCGCGTCCGCATCCCGGTCGGCGTTTGCTGGATGGGCTTGCCGTTCGACTGGACCATGGTGTACCCGCCGAAGATGGGGAGCACATCCGTCCCGACATTCTTGTAGAACAGGATCTGGCCGTCCGTATTGCCGGTGAGCAGGTCCTTCATGCCGTCGCCGTCCATGTCCATCACAATCGGACTGGAGCGGCCGCTCGGCACGGACAATTGGTACCCGTTGGCCTGCACGTAGATCCCGTCGATCGGCGAGGTGGAGAAACGCGGCGGGATATACCCACCGCAGCCGCAGTTGTAGTAGACGTGGATGCCGCCATCGAGACCGCCGGCGACGATGTCCATCATGCCATCGTTATTCCAATCGACGAGGCTGGGTGTCGCCCGCGCCGACGGAGAGTGTACTGCTGAACGTGCTGCCCACCTTGATCGTGGTGCCGGCGTCGAACGCGGGCTCATTGTCGGTCCCGACGTTCAGGAAGACCTTGATGGTGCCGTCCCCGAGTCCCGACGAGCAGGTCCTTGTGGCCGTCGCCGCTCCAGGGCACCAAGCGGGGGAAACAACCCAAGCAGCCGGCCGGCGTGATGGTAATGTCCTGGCCGTTCGACTTGGCGTAGAAGTAATCCACGAAGCAGGGATCCGCTTCCGTCCCCCGGTTGAGATACACGCGGATCTTGCCGTTGTTGCCCCCGCCCCCCTCGCCGACGATCAGGTCCCGCAGCTTGTCGCCATTCCAATACTCGAAGGAAGGCACCGAGTAGCCGGACACGACGATGTCCTGGCCCTTGGCCTTGATAATCTCCTCCGGTCCAAAGTTCAGCACCGGATTATCGGCCCGTGCCCACGGAGAAAAGATCGAACCCACCAACAACAGGACAGACAACAGCGCGAGACGTTTCATCACAACGCCCTCCAACAACACATAGATGTAGATAAAACCCCCATCTCAGGATGGCTTCCACCCACGCTGACGTGCAGGTGGACTCACATACACCATTCCTCCTTGATTTTTATATTGTAGCATCTCTCCGGCAGCATGTCAAGCAAAATGGTGGGAAAAGGACGAATCCAGGCGAGAATGCGTCGTCAAGGCGCCGCCTTCGCCGACAATCAGGTCTTGCAGGTGGTCGTTGTTCCAGTCCGCCAAGGACGGGACGGAAAAGCCCGGCACGACAATGTCGTTGCCGTCGGCCTGGATGATCTCCTCCGGCCCGAAGTTCAGCACGACATCCTCGGCCGGCGCCGACGCCGCGAGACCGGTTCCAGCCAGAAACACCAACCATAACACGGAACGGTTCATGACAGACCTCCTTCCAGAAATGACAGGAACCACCCCCGACCTGATGCCTCCCCATCTTGCCCTTGCATTCACGCGGGAACTGAGACGATCACCACTCCATGATTCTCCAAAGTATACTTCATCCGGTGCGGCGGGTCAAGCAAAATCACAGGGAAACGGTAGGAAAAGACCACAATAGACCGATAACTCCCGTGGAGGGCGTCGAAAACACTTGAGATTTGGCCTATGTCAGGAACTTGCTCAGCACCGCGGCGGTGTGGGCGGCGACCAGCATGAGATAATCCAGGTCGCCCAGCGTGTAGTGGTCGTGGATCATGGCGTTGTCTACGTAGATGACGCCGTAGCAGCCCGTGGGACCCGCGATGGCGGCGATCAGGGCCGAACGGATGCGCGACTTCTCCTCCACGTCGGCCCCGACGCGCGGCATGACCAGCGACTGGCTGCGCTCGACCGCCTGGTTGATCCTGTCGGCCAGTTTGATCTCGCCCAGCTCCACCGCCGGACCGTCGCGCCGCTTGCCCGCGTGGTAGGTCATCGGGCCGCTCGGCTGCTCCCGCAGGGCACACCAGGTGTGGAAGGCGCCGAACTGCTTGAGGCCGATGTTCAACAGCGTGACCAGCAGGTCCTCCAGGTTCTTCGATTTGCAGACGGCGTCACACGCCTGCGAGAAATCGGACAACCGCTTGGCGGGCAGACGCATGGCCGGCGCGTGTCCGGCATCGGGCTTGCGCACCACCGTCTCGTGGACGGGCGTCGCCAGCCCGGCCTCCAGGTTGAGCGTATCTTCCAGCCCCGAGGGGTCGGCCTCCGGGGCCTCCTCGTCGAGGTTCACTTCGAGCGTGAAGTCCGTGATGCGGATCGAGTCCCCCGTTTTGATGGGGGCGATGCGAACGACTTCGCCGTTGAGGTACGTCTTGTTGGCCGACTCCAAGTCCTGAACCTGCCATTTGCCATCCTCATTGCACGCAATTATGGCATGTTTCTTCGAGACGGTGCGGTCCGGCAACGAGATCTGGCAGTCGGCGGCCCGCCCGATCTGGATGGGACCTTGTGCGAATTGATATTCCTTGGTCTCGCCGTCTTTCTGCTTGAGTACCAGACGCATCGTCAGTACCTCCACATGAAGAGTTGAAGTCACCCAGTGCGATAGACGCACCGAACTGACCCTGCCATTCACGGTTCCATTATCCCGTCTGACAAGGGGCCTGTCAAGCGAGGGATTCGCGGGAAGTGTGATTTTTGCTGGTTGATTTCTGATTGGAAGAACGAGGGGGCGACCTCCGTAAATCAACCATCTGCCATAGAAGATCACCACTCCTCTCCAAGTGACTGTCTCACATGAGTCTTGACGAGCAACTTCGGTAAGCGCTGGGTACGGGTCCCCCAACGCGATACGTCGCGTTGGGGAGCCCGGTGCCATGCCTACGGCTTTGCGTAGTACGACAGCGCAACTTTTTCTTCATAGATCACGCGGTATACAGGACTTCAATTGGCGGATATTGATGCCCAACGCGGTGAGCCGGCGGAGCGTCTTTTTCCAGTGGGCGATCCGCGCCTGTTGATTCCTGCGCTGGTAGCGCCGGAGGCGGGCCGCCGCTCGTTCGTACAGGCGGGTTCGCGCGGCCGACGAAGACGCCTGGGCCGCCACCCACGCACAGGCCGCCAAGCGGACTTGTTCGACCGTCAGGTAGAGGTCCTGCGGAGTTTTTTTTCTCCCGGTAGTGCTGGTGCACCCGCGCAGAACAACTGGCTCACTTGCGTCAGGTACCAGTGCCGGTGAAGGCCCTGCCAGGAACGCATCTCGAAATGGTCCATCCCCAACTCGCTCTTGGCGATCTCAAAACAGCGTTCGATGGGCGCCCGGCAGAACCCCACCCACAGCAACCCTTCGAGCGTAACCGTCCGGCCGTCGGGAACCAGGTTGGACAGGAAGTACTTGATCTCCTTCGGATCCAGAACGTTGCGGGCGACCAGCAGCGTATCGGTCGGCCCCGGCAAGCCGGTCGAGCCTTGTTTGCGGTAGAACGACGCGTGTTTGACCTCCCACACGATCGGGCCCTTTTCCCCATCTTTGATCCGGAACTTCTGCCACTTCTGTTTCTGAAAGAGCGGCGAATACACCGCCAGATTCCGTACCTCGCTGGCCGGCAGGTTCTTGCGGGCCAGGCGGGGATACCGCCGGGCCGAACGGCCGCGCGGCTTAGGGCCCGGACCCGGGTGCTGCAGGACCTGCGGCGGCCGCAGCCAGCCGGTGGCATCACAGGGGACCTCGCCCACGAAGTTCTGACCTATCTCCCGCAAGCCGTCCAGGAAGTCCTGCCCCCGGCCATAGAACTCATCAAAGGTCCAGGCCGCCACCCGGACCCCGTTGCCCAACGCCCGCCGGATCTGGTCCAAGGCGATCGCCGGCTTGGTGCGAAAGACCACCTCGTCCGGGACCCCCACCTCTTGCCGACGCACCGGGTCTTCGGCCCAGGCGGGCGGCAGATACAGATCGCTATCGAGCAGGCACTGGAAATCGCCCGCCGCGTACGCCAGGTGGACCCCGACGACGCAGTTGTCCCGCTTGCCGGTGTTGCCGCACCATTGCCGCTGGACCCCGGCCGTATGCCGGCCCTTCTTGGGATTGCCGCTCTCGTCCACGATCCCGATGGCCTGCGGGTGGGCATGCTCCCGGGCCACGATCCACTGGACGTGGTCCCGCAGCCGCGGCCCGTCCCACCGCAATTGGGTCACGAAGTTCTGCAAGGTCCGCGGGGTGACGCCGGCCGCCAACGCCATCGGCTCGATGCTCTTGCGCGGCAGATCGGACAACTGGCCTTGCACGTACGTACGCAGATGCTCCCGCGGCTCACTCCGCCCAAAACAATCCGCGAACTTGTGCAAGAACTTCTTCAATTCCCGACCCAGCCCTTTGATCTGTTGGACATCCATGTCGATCCTCCTGGTAAGTTGATCTTTCCGTAAGACTTTAGGGTTGTGCGGGAGTGAAGTCCCTGAGAGCGGGCAGTTTTCCTGTTGTGATGTATATCCGCAGGGCTTGCTCGACGATTGTGATCGGATTGAGGCCGCGTTGTTTGAGCGTGGTGAAGACGCTCATGAGGATGGCTTGGGTTGACGCTCCTTGGTCGCTGCGGTTATTGAAGCTGTTCTTTCGCATGATCACCGCCAGCCGGATGATCCGCTCGGCAAAATTGTTTTCGAAGGGTACTTGGTGCTCCCGCACAAAGGTGAACAGTTCTTGCTGATAGCGTCGCAGACGCTTGACCAAACGCCGGGCTTCGCGGTTGGTCCACTCCATCTCGATCATCACTTGCAGACGTTGCTGAATCCGGTGATGCCGCCGTTCATAGGTGGCCGGAGCCATCTCGTCCCGTCGTTGGCGTAGACGGATCGCGTCCCGAATCAGGCGTCGGAGTTTCTTGGCAAAGCGGGCCCAGTCCTCACTCGTGTCCTTGTACCGTTCGACCCGCTCCAAATCCCGCAGCAGGTGGACCAGGCATTTCTGCTTCACGCAGACCAGGATGCTGTACGCCGCCCAGAAGTCACTGACCAGGACCCCGGCAAACTGCTCGGTGATGAATTTCAAGACCACCGGACTGGCGCGAACGCTCGATGGCAAAGAGGGTTGCCGCGGGGGTAGTAAAACACCACAGCCAGCCGAGCAGGCCGTTGATGCGCCAGCCGGTCTCATCGGCGTGCAGGACGCCGGCCCGGATGATCTCCGCGCCGATCTCCTCGTACCAAGACTGGAGGATCTCGGCCAAGCGATGCCACATCTGTACCAGACCGCCCGGCGTGAGGACAAACTGCAGGTGAAAGTTGAAGACGGACAGGATCTGGGAGATCGTATTGCCGAGAGCATAGTGCGGCCAGGCACTCATCACCAGCAAGCGGTTACCGATGGTGGCGTTCGGTAACGCCTCCGGCACTTTGGGCTCCACCATCTGGCGGCAACGCGGACACCAGTCCCGATGGATCGTGTGCTCGGTGACTTCGACGTGGACATCGTGCGGGATGTCCTCGATATACCGTTGGCGGGAGACGTGGCACTTCGTGAGCTGGCCGCCGCACTCCGGGCAGTGGGATTCCCGGTGCTGTACCGCGCGGTCAATGTGATCGGGTTTCGCGCGACAGTGGCCTTCGTGCCCCGGCTTGCAGCCCGGCTTCTTCTTCCGGCCCTTCTTCTCCGGCTTCTCGTAGGGAGCTTTCTGGCCGGAAGGACAGGACGGGTCGTCCCGACGGCTCGGGGGAGATCGGTCTCCATTACGGTCGGCGAGGATCTTGGCTTGCGCGAGCAAGGCAAAGACCACGGCTTGCTCGCCCAAGGCGAAAATGGCCTTGGCTTGTTCTGCGGTCAGCTCCGGCCCTAACTGGATTCCGTGAATCTCCAATGGTTCCGCGGTCTTTGCATTCATTACGCGGAACATACACCGCCCTGAAGGCGAGCGTAATAGCCCAGTTTGTCATTGCAACATTTTCTGGCTTGCGCAAAGTCACAATCTGCCTCATGAGACTAAAGTCTTACATCTTTCCCAAGGAGTTATCGACGTGCTCCCGTCGTTTTCTTGAGCCTATATTGCGCCGTCGTAGTAGGCATGTCCGGCTCACGAAGGCAAGCATGTCTACGAGGCGTAGACATGGCACCCAGGCTCCTTGTGGCATGGGCTTCCAGCCCATGTCCATCGGCAGGATGCCGATGCCACCAAACGAAGGAGGGCTTGGACTACCGATCCTGCTCGTCAAAATTCATTTGGCTTGGGACGCCTCGCCCCGCGCGGTGGCGGTACTGGTCGAGGATGACGGCCGCCACGATGACACAGCCGGTGATCAGGCGTTTGGTGTAGTCCTGGCGCCCGACCTGGGCCAATCCCGCCCCGAGCACCGCAATGATGAGGACACCGAAAAAGGAGCGGATGACGGAGCCCCGGCCGCCCATCAGGCTGGTGCCGCCGATGACCACGGCGGCGATGACCTGGAGCTCGAAGCCGATCGCCGTATTCGGATTGGCCGAGGACATCCGGGCCGTCTGAATCACGGCGGCCACCGCCGCCAGGAGACCCGCGAGCACGAAGACGGCCAGCTTGTAGGGACGCGGGTCGATGCCGGACAGACGCACCGCCTCTTCATTGGTGCCGATGGCGACCAAGTATCGGCCGAATACGGTCCGCGACAACGATCAATTGCCCGGCGGCGACGGTGACGAGCGCCAGGATAAAGGGAAGGGACAGCCCCAGGACCGCCGTCTCCGTGATGCCCTCGACCGGGCCGCCGATGTAGATCGTGCGGGACTGCGTCACCAGATAGGCCCCGCCGCGGGCCGCTTCCAGCATGCCCAGCGTGACGATGAACGACGGCAACCGCCAGCGGATGATGATCAGCCCGTTGGCCGCCCCGCAGGCGAGGCCGATCAGGAGACAGAGGACAACCGCCCACAACCAGCGGCAGGCCCCAGTGGACCAGGGCAATTCCCAGCACCGCGCCCGACAGCGCCAGCGACGGAGCCGACCGACAGGTCGATGCCGGCGATGATCAGCACGAACGTCATCCCCACGGCGGCAATGGTGGTGTCGGGAATCTGGTTGGCGATCGTCCGAAACGTCGTCAGCGTGAAGAAATTCTCGGCGGCCAGGCCGAAAATGACGAGCAGCGCGACCAACGCCCCCGCCATGCCCAGATAATCGGTCAGAAGTCCGCGGATTCGTCTTTTCGTCAATTCACCGGCCATCGACGCTTCGGACCTCCGGGTGTCTTGATGTACTCGCTGAACGCGGCCGCCATGATTGCTTCTTCGGTCCACCGGCCGCGCTCGAAGGTCCCTGCGACCCGGCCGGCCGACAGGACCAGAATCCGGTGGCAGACGGCCATCAGCTCTTTCAGATCCGATGAGACAAAGAGGATCGCCTTGCCCTTGTGCGTGCGAGATCGCCCAGCATCCGGTAGATCTCGAACTTGGCCCCCACGTCGATCCCGCGCGTCGGCTCATCAAAAATGAGGATATCGCAATCCCGGAAGAGCCACTTGGCAATGACCACCTTCTGCTGATTGCCGCCGCTGAGCTGCCCGGCCGCCTGCTCGACGGACCAGCACTTGATGCCCAGGGAATCGACGTACTGCCCGGCGACCTGCCGCTCGCGTGAAGAGTCGATCCAGCCGAGCCGGCTCAGATGTGCGCAGACGCGTGATGGACATGTTCGCCCGCACCGCCAGGGAGAGAAACAAGCCCTGCTCCTTGCGATCCTCGGTGAGCAGAGCAATTCCGTGGCGGACGGCGTCGCTGGGCGTCCGAATGCGCGCAGGCTGGTCCGAGCCGTACAGATAGACCGCGCCGGCTTCGGGCAGGTCGGCGCCGAAAATCGCCCGCATCGTCTCGGTGCGGCCCGACCCCATCAGTCCCGCCACCCCCAGGATCTCGCCGCGATAGGCCTCGAACGAGACATCCCTGACCCTCTCGCCGCAACGAAGCCCGGCCACGCGCAGGGCGAGCGCGCCGCGCTGTGCCGCCGGGCGCCAGGCTCTCGTGCCCCAGATCCCGCCCGACCATCATCCGGATCACAGCATCGGCATCGACCTCGTTCGTCGCATGGGTCCCGACGACCTTGCCATCGCGCAGGATCGTGACGCGGTCCGCGATGCTCAGCACTTCCTCGATGCGATGCGAGATGTAGATGATGCCGACGCCTTCGGCCTGGAGCCGGCGAATCTGCGTGAAGAGCAGCTCCACTTCGCTGTGCGTCAGCGAGGCCGTCGGCTCATCGAGAGCCAGAACGCGGCACCGGCGCGACAGCCCCGCGGCGATCTCGACCATCTGCTGGCGGCCGACCCCAAGGGCCCGGACCGGCGTGGCCGGGTCCAGGTCCGCCAACCCCACCTTCTCCATCGCCTCCCGTGCCGCCTGATGCAACCGCCCGTAGTTGATGAACCCGAACCGGCTCGGCAGCCGCTCGATGAAGATGTTCTCGGCGACCGTCAGATTGCCGATCAGGTTCAGCTCCTGCATGACCATGCGGACGCCCTGGCTCTCGGCCTCGCGTCGGGATTTCGGCTCATACGGACGGCCCGCGAGGAGCATGTGGCCCCCATCCGGCGTCTCGACGCCGGCGAGGATGCGGGTGAGCGTGCTCTTGCCCGCCCCATTCTCGCCGACCAGCGCATGGACCTCGCCCGCCTGAAGATCAAAATCGACCCGCGCAAGTGCCTGGACGCCCGGGAAGGCTTTGTCGATGCCCGTGGCGAGCAGAAGAGTCTCGGTCGCAGATGCCATCATGTCTCTATCCGCCGTGGCTGCTTCGTGCCGCCGTACAGGTCCTGTTTGCCGTGGCACGGTCAAGCGTTTCGCCCATGGAGACAGTGTTGAAGTGTGACGTTTGCAAGTCATGGGAGGATGCCCGGCGCAGCACGCAACTGACACTTCCAACTTCATACTTGCCCACTTTTTCACAGTGTTTCCGCCGTGATCAGATTGACCGGCGTCTCTTTGTCGGCGGGCTGGGCCTTGGTTTTGAGCATTTCCAGGGCGTATTCGATGCCGAACAGGGCCAGCTTGTCCGCGTGCTGGTCCACCGTGCAGAGGATGCGGCCCTCCTTCAAGAGCTGCTGCACGGCGGCGATATTGTCGAACCCCACGACGTGGATGCTGCCCTGCTTGCCGGCATCCTTCAGCGCGGCCACGGCCCCCAGGGCCATGCTGTCGTTGGCGCAGAGGATCGCTTTCAGGTCCGGGTGCTCGTTGACCATGGCGGCGGCGATCGGCTGTGCCTTGTCCGTCTCCCAGTAGCCGGTCTGCGAGCTGACGATCGTGATGTGGTTGTCCCGCATGGCGTCCTCGAAGCCGAGCTTGCGCTGGATGCCGTTGTAGGCGTTCGGGGCCCCCTCGATGATGGCCACTTTGTCGTCAACCGTTCAGTCGCCCCGCCAAATAACGGCCGGCCAGCGCGGCCCCCTTGCGATTGTCCGGGCCGACGAAGGGAATCTTCGACGTTCTCCTCCTGGAGCACCGCTTCGTCGAACTTGTTGTCGATGTTGACCACGATGATGCCGGCGTCCATCGCCCGCTTGCAGACGTGGACCAACGCCTTGGAATCGGCCGGAGCGATCACAATCGCATCGACCTTCTGGGCGATCATCAGCTCGACATATTGAATCTGCTGGGTGACGTCGGTCTCATCCTTGATCCCGATCGCTTTCAGGTCGTACTCCTTCTGATGCTGCTCGTGGTGGGCCTTGGCCCCCTCTTCCATCGTCTTGAAGAACTCATTGGCCAGCGACTTCATGATGAGGGCGACCACCGGCTTGTCCTTCACCTTCGGACGACACCCGCCGGCCAGTACCAAGCCCAACGTCAGGAGCATCAGGAGTCATTCGGCGCATACCGATCGCGCTCCGACAATCATAAATCGTAAATCATAAATCATAAATCCTTTCACCGGATTCTCCTTGACCCGCCCGTTCGGGTCGGGATGAACGCACAGACTTCCTCCATCGTGGGCATCGACGGTTGCGCCCCCCTCTTCGTGACGCACAAGGCGGCGGCGCGATTGGCGAAGATGGCGGAATCGAACAGATTGTGGCCCTGCCCCACGCCGACAGCCAGACTGCCCGTGAAGGCGTCGCCGGCGGCCGTCGTGTCCACCACGTTGACCTTCTCGCCGGCGATGTACTCCCGCCGGGTCCCCTGGGCCAGAAGAAAACCTTTCGCCCCCATCGTCACGATGACCGACTTTGGGTCCGGCGGCCAGCAGTGCGTCCGCCGCTTTGCAGGCCGACTCCGGGTCCACGACCTTGACGCCGGTAAGGATCTCCGCCTCGATCTCGTTGGGCGTCAAGACAGTAACCATCGCCAGCAGCGCCGGTGAGACGCAAGATTTTGCGTCTCTACCGGGCCGGGAGCCGGATTGAGGACGAATGTCACGCCGGCATGGTGCGCCAACTCCGCGGCACATTGGACGGTCTCCAGGGGCACTTCAAGCTGAGCGACCAGTGCCCCGGCGGAGCAGATCTCCGACTGGGCCCGATAGACGTCCTCCGGCGAGAGCTTCGCGTTCGCCCCCGGGGCGACCACAATCGCATTATTGCCGGCCTGATCGACCGTGATGAGCGCCACGCCCGACGGGGTGTCCGGAGTCAACGTCACGTACCGGGTATCCATGTTCTCGCTTCTTGAAGTTCTCCAGGGACTGGTGGCCGAAGACATCGTCGCCCAGCCGGGCCACGAGGATCGCGTGCGCCCCGAGCTTGGCGATGGCGGCCGCCTGGTTGGCCCCCTTGCCGCCCGGGACCATGAGAAAATCGCCGCCCAGGATCGTCTCGCCCGAGACCGGAATCCGGGGCGACCGGACGACCAGGTCCATGTTCGAGCTTCCCACCACGACCAATTTGAAATCGAACTCTTCGATGGGACACCCCCTTGGGATCTATGATTTCTGATTGATGATTTATGATTCAGGCGGCTCGCGCAATCCTAAGTCCGAAATCATCAATCACTTCGCGACTCTCTCGGCGAGCCAGCCTTCATAGCCGTCCAGGCTCTTCCATTGGACCGCACAGTCCACCTCCTTGGCACCGTTCTCGATGCGCGTGAAGCCGTCGTCGGTGATGCGAATCGGCAGCTTGCGCATTTGCACCAGGTCCTGGTTGATGGCCAAGTAGATCGCGACCGTGTCGAACAGGGTCGTGCTGCTGCTGCTGAGCTTCTCGTTCGTCAGCCGGTCGAAATCGGCTTCCTTGACGTCCTTGCGGTCCCGCAGGCCGTCCTGGAACCAGGCACGGTAGTTGTCCAGCAGCGTCGTGGTGACGATGCTCTTGCGGTTGAGCACTTTCTGGTACTTCTCACCGTCGAGAACGACCCGGCCGCACGTGTCCAGCGGCGTGATCGTCATGGGCCAGGGGGCCGTGAAGACCTTCTTCGCCGCCTCGACGTCCGCCTTGACGTTGTACTCCGCGTCGGGCTTGTCCTTGCCGTAACCGACGTAGATGCTGCCGTGCATACCGACGAAATCCGCCTTCTCCGCGATCCGGGGCTCCCGCTTGAGGGCCTCGGCGATGTTGGGCAGCGGGCCGGTGGCAATCAGCGTCACGCGGGTCTGGGAGTTCATGATCGTGTCGATGATGGCCTGCACGCCGTCCTGGCAGACCCGGCCCGGATAGGACGAGAGCTTGTAGTCGGCCGCCCAGGACGTCTGGTGATGCGGGCGGTCATGCTGCTTGATCCCGACGCCCACGGCGATATTCGTCCGCCCGACCTTGTCCAGGAACTTCGCCACGACCTTCGCCTTGGCCTCGGTGTTGCCCACCGCCGTGGTGATCAGCTTGCAGTCGAGCTCCGGCGCAGTGCAGCATCAGGGCAATGGCCCAGGTGTCGTCGATGTCGTCGCAAATGTCCGTGTCCAGAATGACCGGCTTGGGCGCCGCCGCACTGTACGCGGGCTTGGACACGGTAGTCAGGATGGCCGTCAGCAGGACAGGAAGAAAAGGACTGGCCCAGAAAAACGACTTGGTCATAACTGGCCTCCAGCAATTTGTGATTTACGATTCAGGAGTTACGATTTATGATTCGCGTTCGGTGCCAAATAGTAAATCGTAAATGGTAAATAATCAATATGGATGTGATTCCCGCCATTGACTTGAGGGCCGGCCAAGTCGTCCGGCTGATCCAGGGCCGGTATGACCGCCAGATTACCTACGGCGACGACCCTGCCGAACAGGCCCGCCAGTTCCACGCCGACGGGGCCCGCTGGCTCCACGTCGTGGACCTCGACGGCGCCAAAGCGGGCGAGCCGGTCAACACCAAGGCTATCGCAGCCGTTGTTCGCGTAGCACCCCCGCCCTCGGGGGTGACCAATTCCTCCCAGCCGGGGGCGGCTGGGCTCCAGGTCGAGGTCGGCGGCGGGATTCGGGACGAAGCCTCGATCCAGCAATTGCTCGACATGGGGGTAACACGGGTCATCATCGGCACCAAGGCCGTCAGCGATTTCCCGTGGTTTGGCCGGATGGCCGAGAAGTTCCCGGGCCAGATCGTGCTCGGCCTCGACGCCCGCGACGCGAGGTGGCTACGCACGGCTGGCTTTGTAGCACCCCCGCCCCCGGGGGTGATCCGTCGATCCCAGACCGAGGGCGGCTGGGCCACATTGCTGGAATTCGCCGCCCAAGCCGACAAGCTGCCTCTGGCCGCCATCATCTACACCGACATCGCGAAGGACGGCATGCTCAGCGGCCCGAATATCGAGAGCACCAAACGGCTGGTCGACGCCGTCCGCACGCCCGTGATCGCCTCCGGCGGCGTCAAGGAGCTCAACGACATCCGCCGCCTGGCCCCCCTCGGCGTCGCCGGCGTCATCGTCGGCCGCAGCCTCTACGAAGGCACCCTCAACCTCCGAGAAGCCATCGCGGCAGCCGAGTAGCATTCGTCATTTTCTCGTTCCGGCGGTCATCTGCCGAATCCCGACTGTAATCTCGGGCGTTGGCCGCTCCCTCGGCATCTCAGCGCCAGGCCAGAACGTCGGCTGGCTTTGACTCGGCGGGGCACTGGTGAAGAACGTTCTCCCCTCAGTCCGCCTCCGCGCCTCAGTAGAGGCGGCCGCTATTGGGTAGATCTGGGGACCCTCTTCCAGGGCAGGTTTCGGCCCGACAGAGAGGGTATCCTGTCTCTTGGCTTGAAGATCATTCGGAGCCGGAGGTCTCTCCGCATCGATCGGCGAATACACCAGAGTCCGCCCCTCCCACAAAATCCTGACGCACGTAGCCTCGACAGCCAAAACGCGGGCCTCGCCAATCCTGTCGCTCACTTTGTACCAGCGCCCATTGATGAAAGCCTCGTTGCCCAGCAGGCCCGTCACCTCCGTAATGGGGTTCTGTTTGGGGGGCGTGGGCGCAAGCATGTTTCTCCGCCGCAGTTTCTCCGCCACCTCGTCGGCGGTGGGTGAGTCGTTCTGAGCCACAATCTGGGGGATCGCGCTTTCACGGGTCGCTGCTTCCGCCACCGTCTTCGCGGCGCGTACGGTCGCGATAGATGTCCAGACTTCGGTACCGATGCACACGACCAGGAAGACCGTCAACACCCGCAACAAGGCCAGCACCACTTTCTCATCTTGTTTCGTGTAAACAAAGCCCATTCCAGAGTCTCACGCGAAATCCGACAGCCACAATGGCGGCCGCCGAGGCTGCCCAGCGCGCCTTCATACGCCACGACGCAATGCGCCGACGCCGGGGCTTCCCCTATTCCTTCGCCCCGTGCTTGTCCAGCAGCTCGACGAGGGCCATCTGTTGCCTCATGCACGCGCACCGCGTAGGAGTCCAACCGCGATTGTCCTTGGCGCTGACGTCCGCGCCCTTCGCGAGCAAGATCTCCATGACGTCCTTGTTTTCCTTGAACGCAAACCCAAGCCCGCTGTAACCGGCAAAGGCAGCCGCATGGAGGGGCGTCCAACCACTCTGCGTCTTGGCATTGACCTCGGCACCTGCCGCAACCAGCACTTGCGTCAGTGCGCGACGGCCAGCAGCGGCCGCACTGATTAGGGGTGTGTTTCCACGCTCGTCGCGGGGGTCGATCGGGGCACCTTTGGCAATCAAGAAGGCAGCCACATCTTCGCGGCCGCCCGCGGCCGCCCAGTGCAAGGGGGTCCAGCCGAGTCCACTGTCCTTGGCAACTACATCTGCTCCCGCTTCCGCGAGACCTCTCACCTCGGCGAGGTCCCCCTTCCACGCGGCCAGATGCAACTTGGACACGCGTGCCCCTTTGGCTACGAACAATTCGACCAAGTCCCGGTTTTCCTCGCAGACGGCGTAGCGCAAAGCCGACCAGCCATCCTCGCTCTCGGTGTCGAACTTCGCCCCATGGTCTACCAGGAACCGGACTGTGTTCATGTCGTCCTCCCAGATGGCATAGAGAAGGGGCGGCCAGTCCTTCTCGCCCGCGAGGTTGACGTCGGCCCCTTTGCTGACGAGCATTCTGACCACATTGACGTCATCGATCCAAATAGCGTGGTGCAAGGGCGTGTAGCCGTCCCCGTCCCTGCCGTTGACATCCGCTCCACCGGAGATCAGTAACTCCACCATCTCCCCCTGTTTGCTGCTGATCGCCAGAATCAGCGGCGTGCAGCCGTCCTTGTCCTTGGCGGTGAAGTCCACCCGCTTGGAGAGCAGCAGTTGAGCGATATCTCTTTGCTTGCGTTCGACCGCCATGTGCAGAGGCGACAGGCCCGCCGCGTCCTTCGTGTTTACGTCGGCGTCCTTTTCGAGATTGCTTCGTACTCTCTCTGCATCACCGAGCCGGATGGCTGCGTGGAGGGACACCTCCGCTCCTTTGGCGATCAGCAACCCCGCCACTTCCCGGTTGCCGGCCACGCTGGCACGATACAGCGGTGTCTGGCCGTACGCGTCTTTGACATTGACATCACTGCCTTTGGCCAGGAGCAGCTCAACGGCCTGTTTCTGATTGTTCTGGGCGGCATAATGCAGAGGCGCGTAGCCACGCCTGTCCAGCTTGTTGAGGTCACCCCCCTGCTGCAAACAGCGTCTATTTTCGCCACGTCACCCGTGCAAGCCGCCAGACACAGGGGCGTGTCCAAGGCCGACTGCTGGCCTTCAAGTTGTGGCTCGCGTTCCCCCGGCAGTGACCGTGCCGTGCCTGAGGCTCCATATTCATCGGCCCCGATGTCGTAGCCTGCCCCCGCAGGCCTCGGCCGGCCCTCAATGTCATCGGTGACCAGACCGGCAATTCCACGATCAATGCACGCGGAACCGGCGATCAAATGCATGCTCTTATCCAAGCCGGGTCCCTCGAAGACGTAGCCATTGCCTGCGTTGTTCTTCGACGCTTTGTTCCAAGCGTCGGTCGTCATTGACTTGCCGTCCCACGATGCCACGATCTTCGTATTCTCCGTGGGGCTGAAGCCAAATCCGGGTGCGTAGCCGTCCTTCTCGAAATCCGTGAAGAAGGCGTTGTTCACGCAGACGAGATTCTCCGTGCACCCGTGTGCCACTCTGATGCAATAGGTGCCTGGCGTCGGCCAAAAGATGTTGTTCTTGATCTCCACGCCCTGGGTAGAGGCGGAGTGCACGGCCACCTCCTGCGGCACGTGGTTATTGAAGAAGGTGTTGTGATATACCTTCGTGTTACTGGCATCGACGATGGTGAGGGTGGCAGACGCCCCCGTGCCCGCCTCGTTGTCCGCGAAGATGTTGTTCCGTACAATGTTCAGGAGGGGGTTCTGTCCGATGTAGGCCAACCGGGAGTAGCTGCGGTTGGCGCACATCATATTTCGTTCGAAGACGAGCTTGTAGCACCTTCGGTTAGCCGGATCGCCGTCACAGATGAAGGGCGTGCCTCGGTTTCCGATGTACGTGTTGTCGGCCATTGTGATTTGCGCCTGTCCGACGACGGTTGATTTCGGGGGCGTCAGTGCGAAGAGGTCCCTGTCGCCTCCCTTCTTCATGGCATCCTCATTGCGCCACAGATCCCGGAAGACATTCCGGCGAAAGACCGTGTTGATGCAGGTCCCGTCGATGAACATCGGCAGGATAGAGTCATAGACCTGCTTCTGACCATCAAAGCAACAGTCCTCGACGATGTGCAGGCCCTCAGTCAGGTACGCTTGCTTGTCTGTAAATAGAGGTTGTTCGGTCGTCCGGTCCGTTCTCTGCGCGTTGTTCCTCAGGGTGAAGCCGCGCACAGTGACGTAGGTCACCCGATTAGCCGGCTGGCCCGGCTGATCCGGAAACGGCTCGCTGGTGGCGACTCCTTTCCAGAGCCCATTGATGGCCAGCGCTCGCTTGCCGGGCTGGCTCGGGTAGATCGTCGGCCTGCCCGTCAGCCAAGGGGCCCTGGTCAGCGTGAGCGTTTCCGACGGCGACGTCTGCAGGTCCGTAAGAGCTACAGCTTCATCGTAGGTAGCCTGGTCGTCAACCTGGATGATCCACGGGCCGGGTGTGGCACGGCTCTTGACCGCTGCAAATGCCGCCACAATGCTGTTCCAGCAGGAGGAGGGGCCCGGATCGGCCTCACTTTGGACTGGCCGGCCGCCGGTTCCGCCGGTCTTCACGTGGTAATACCAAGCCGCCCGGCGCCGCCACCTCGGTGGTTTGCCGCCAGCCACTGGCGCGGTGGAAGGCACCTTCTTGCTCAGCCTCTCGGCTCTGGCCATGGGGAGCAGGACCGCCGCGACGACAAGGATTGTGGTCATGCCGAGGGCGCCGATTCTCGCACTTTTCGGTATGGGTCTGGTCAACATGTGCTTAATCCTCCCTTGCAGAGCTTTTCTTGATTCCGCTACTCCAATCAAACGCAGGCCGAAGTCGGCCTTCCAGAACGCCATCTCGCTGATGTCGATCAGGGTGTTGCTGTAGTCCTTCGCCCGGCCCCCCAAGGCCACAAGGACCGTCTCGTCCACCGCCTCCTCGCACGTTCTCCGAATGATCGCATTAGCAAGCCACACGAACGGGTTATAAAAGTAGACGACTTGCAGGAACGTCTGCGCCGCATTGACCCACAGATCGGCCCTCTTGATGTGGGCGAGTTCATGAATCAAGGCCGCTCGGAGTCCTTCCGGCGAGAGCTTCTCGACCAGCGCAGCCGGCATCAGGACCGTCGGGCGCAGCAGGCCGCAGACGGCAGGACTGGGAAGCGTGTCCAGTGCCCTCAGTCCTACTGGCCGGCGCACGCCGATTTGCCGGCGACACTCCTCCAACAAAGCGAGCAATCCGCTTCCAGCGGGAGTGCTCGCTGCCACCAGCCCTCGGACGAACCGCAAACGCTGAGTCAGGAGAATGAGGAAGGCCAGCACGCCTGCCAGCCACAGGAGCAGGACAACGGCCTGCCAGGTGACAGGCGTCCAACTCCACGCGGCAGGCGGAACGGGAGCACCCGTCTCCGGCACTTTTGCTGAAGGTTGGACCTTGGGAATCCCGCCGGACGGTTCCGGACCTGCATACCGTTGCGGCTTCACCGGCTCATAGTCGCTGGGGACGGAGACGGGTTCCGACGCCATAGGGGCGACCTGCAGATGGTTCCCCACCCAATAGCCAATCCCCGTGGGCAAAGAGAGCGTGGGCGGCAGGACCAGTTTCACCAGGACGAGCAGCCACACGCAATAGCGAAAGACGGCACGCACCCGCTTGCGCCACAGCAGGTCCAGGGCGAACAGTAGAAGGATCAAGAGAGCCGATTGGACGAAGGCGCCGGCGGCATAGCCGCAGAAGGCTTTGCCGACACTGTTCCAGCCGGCCAGACAATCGTTGAGAACCTGGTTCATGGGTGGACCTCCCGCTCCGATGAGTTGGTTCGATCACTCTTTCCCCTGCTCGGCCTGCTTCACGAACTCGCGCAGCTCGGCGGCTTCCTCCCGGGACAGACCTTCATGCTGGATCAGGAACTTGAGCATGGGGGTCAGCGCCCCGCCGAAGGCGCGTTTGAGCATCTTGCGCAGCTCGCCCCGCCGGGCCTCGACCTCGCTGATGCAGGACCGGAAAAGCTGCAAGTTGCGAATCTTGTTGATCTCCAGAAAGCCCTTGACGACCATGCGGTCCATCGTGAGCTTGACGGTGGCATAGCACCAGTCCCGCGTGGCGGCCAGGGTCTCTTGGACAGTCCCGGCCGCACACGGCTCCTTCTCCCAGACCACCCGCATGATCTCCCATTCGGCCTCGGTTAGCTCGGCCACGCTCTTCTTGCGCCTGCCGGCGCTGGGTAATTTCGCTGCGCCCATAAAATGAACCTCCATATTTGATTTACCATAATACTATTTGCCATAAATCAAATATGCAAGCGCAAAATCAAAATCTTTTTAAGAAATATAGATGCTCTCTGCCCGACGCCCGCGCCGCCGCGAAATACCAGTACCGGTTTCCCCTACTTCTGCTTCGTTAGCCTGGCGAGAGCCTCGTCGATGTCCATTTCCCGGAGGACACTGCCGGAACCTGCTCGATAGCACTCTTCGTCACTGGAGGCGATCCATTTCCCGTCGGGCGACCACCGCTGGTCAAGGAGATTGCCGCCGACAGGCATCGGAATGGGCTGGCCGAGATTTTACTTGACAGGGGACCGAGGCACTCATATGATATCTGCCTAACAGAATAGAGGCTCATGGACAGGAAACCACGAGACGGGGCGACAGCAGATGGAGGACGGAGAGCAGAGGACGGATGACAGACGACCGAGGACGGCGGATGGCGGAGTCCTTGGCGATCCGACGAGAGAAACACCGTGGCGCGGTGCGGTTGTGGCGATGGTGCAAAACAAACCCAATTGTCTCGAATGTCCAGAAATGGGCGCGTACGGATCGGGAGGAAGTCCTGCTTGAAGGCCAATTGTGCGAAACGAACCCAATTTGTGGAGGACTGTGATATGTTGCGACAGAATTGTCTGTACCTGTCAATCATCATCTGGGCGTCGGCGTTCGGGCCGGCGAGGGCGGAGGAACCGCCGGGGGTTGTCATCAACTACATTCCTTCTCAGACGCAAATCTACGTTGGGTCGCCCGGGATCGCCGTGCTACCCAGTGGGCATTATCTGGCCAAGCACGATGAGTTCGGGCCCAAGTCCACCGAGAATACCATGGCCGTGACGCCGGTGTTTCGGTCGGTCGATCGCGGGCTTTCCTGGCAGCGGGCCGCCACCGTCAAAGGCATGTACTGGGCCAGCATCTTCGTCCATAAGGGCGACGCGTACCTGATCGGGACCAGTAAGCAGCATGGGTTCGTCGTGATCAGCCGGTCTACGGATGAGGGAGTCACTTGGACCGTACCCAAGGATAAAAGTTCGGGGCTGCTTTTGGATGATATGCAGTACCATGGCGCGCCGGTGCCCATCGTGGTCCATCAGGGCCGGATTTGGCGGGCGATGGAGGATGTCATGGGTCCCGGCGGGTGGGGCAGCCATTTCCGGGCGTTCATGATGTCGGCCCCGGCAGACTGTGATTTGCTCGATGCGAACCACTGGATTTCCAGCAACCATCTGGGGCAGGACCCGCAATGGCTGGGCGGCAACTTCCGCGGCTGGCTGGAGGGCAACGCCATGGTCACGCCCGACGGGCGGATCGTCGATATCCTACGCGTGGACTATCGGCCCGAGGGCGAGAAGGTTGCGGTCGTCGAGATCAGCGCAAATGGGAAGAAGGCGACGTTCGATTCGAGCACGGGGTTCATCGACTTTCCGGGCGGGGCCAAGAAGTTCACCATCCGGTTCGATCCGGTCTCACAGATGTACTGGACGCTGTCCAATCCCGTGCTGCCCCGGCACAAGGACCCTGACCCGGGCCGCGTGCGGAACGCCGTGGCGCTGATGCGTTCCGCGGATCTGCGGAAATGGGAGGTCCGCTGCATCGTCCTGTACCACCCGGACGTGGATAAGCACGGGTTCCAGTATCTCGATTGGCTGTTCGAGGGCGACGATATCATCGCCGTGGCGCGGACCGCCTACGGCACGGGTGCGGCGGCGGCTCCGCGCCAGCATGATGCCAATTACCTCACGTTCCATCGGGTCCGGGGGTTCAGGACGATGACAATGGCGGATTCCGTGCCAGGCGCAGAGGAGAAGACAAATCCCAAAGCCGAAGCACCAAATCCCAAACCCCAATGACCGAAACCTTGCCAGCCGAATCGATCATAGTCTGGGAGGGCCAACGCTTGCGTGTCGCATCAGTGCAGACAGATGTCGTCAATGTAGATCGAACCGGTGCCGTCCGGCAACGCGCGGCCCACGCCAATGGCCACTTCTTGCACACGCGAGAAGTCCACATTTGTGAACTGCACGAACGGAATCTGCCACCGCATCCACGTGTCCGTGAGCACGGCCTGCGCATCAGGGTTGATTACAAAGGCGAGTCTTCCGGAACTGTCCTCCGCCCGTACGTACAGCGAGCCGACGCTATTTCCGGGGTGGCCGCGGAACCACAGGCTCAGCGTCGTCACGCCCTGTCTCGTCCAGTTCGTCGACAGAGAGAGCGGGGGCTGCGCCTCGGAATAGTATGGCGCGGATCGATTGTCGTAGTCCAGGGCGATGGATTGGGCGCCGCCGTGGACAATGGTCTGTTCCAGCACCACCGGCAGCGGCGTGCCCGTCCAGGTGGACTGAATCGGATGCAAGGGGTTGTAGCTCTCGAAATTGTCGATGAGAACCGCGCAAGCGGCCTCGATCGTGAAACTCCATACGCAGCCCATCCACGGACTGGCGGAATTCACGACGTTGACCTCATTGATCCGCCAATAGTACGTCCCCGGCGCGAGGCCGCCGGGATCGTACGTGGTCTGGCTCTGGCGGCCCCGGTACACGCTGGATGTGCACGGACAGGCCCGCAACACGGACTCGTAGTCAGCGCCGAGATAGACATCGTGCTGCAGAGCCTCCCGCCCGGCCTGCCAGCTCAAAATGGGCGTGCTGGAAAGCTGGGGGCCGCCGTCGGCCGGCTGAGGGGAGGAGGCGACCAAGGGGCCACAAGCAGGGTTCGTCACGTACGGGACGCAGATGACGGTCCGGTCGGGCACCCCGGGACCTTTCCATGCGACGGCGATGTTGTCGTTGCCGGTGCCCGCTTTGTGGAGCGCCAGGATGAAGTACTGCTGACCCGCCTTTAGCATGATCGGCGCGGATTGCTGTCCGGGTTCCAGATCCCATTGCCGTGGGGCCGTCGAGCCCGTCACCGCTGCAATACGCATCACGTTGGCCCGATTGGCATCCGAGCTCAACCAAAGTTCCGACTGGTCGCTGCTGGCGATCCAGAAGGTGTACGCGCCGGACTGGGAAGGCAACAACAAAGCGGAGAGGCAAGAGGCGTAGTTGTCAGCCCAGTTCGTCGGCCCCTCGAAGCAGGTCAGGCACTCCTGGCCATCCGGCTTCGACCCATAGTACTTGTCTGCGTCATGGACGCTCGTTCCGGTGATCCTCAGCCACCACTCCCGCAGGACTCCCTCATTGTTGCAGAAGTCCGCTGTCTTGAAGCTCCACAACTCGCCCAACTGCACGGTGCCGTCGGCCGCCACCGCGTTGGCACACCAGTAGTACGTGACTCCGGCGACGAGGCCTTCCACCGGCAACATGGTCTCGGCGGTCGGTCCCTGGTACGCAGCACGGGAAAACTTCTGGACGGCCGTCACGTCCTGAGCAAGGTACACATCGTACTTCACCGCCTTGGGGTCTGCCGGCCAACTCAAGACGATCTTGCCGCAGCAGAGATATATGACGGTGCCGGGCCAGGGCGTCACGTCAGGACATGGCGTTCCGGGCGACGTTGTGAAGCACCAGACGTCCCCGGTATAGACGACGGCCCGGTTCTGCTCGACCTCATTGATCCGCCAATAGTAGGTCCTCCCCGGCAGCAGGAGGCCGAGAGCACAGGTGGTGTAGGGGACACCCACGGCCATCAAGTCGGACGGTCCCAGGTCCGGGTGCGTCCCCAGGTACACGTTATGGGCGACAGCCGTATCGCCGGGCGTCCAGGAAAGGGTCGTGGCCGTCACGCCGCACGCGCCGTTCGGTGGGTGCGGGTCGCACGCCTTGTAGTTGGGAGCGGCCGCATGAACAACGGCCTGTGCCCCGCCGCCCGAGTCGTCTGCGACCTTCTCCTGGCCGAGGTTCGGGCTCTGGGCCCATACCATCGGCGGATTGGCCCAACAGAGCAGAGTTATGGACAACAGCCCAACGATCGTTTTGCTGCACATAATGTCCTCCTTCGTAAAAGTAGAAAAGAGAGCCTATCCCCCTGCTCCCGGCCACAGCGGCCGCCGTCGTCCACGGCGTGGGAACAGCCGATAGGTCTTGATGCGCAGTTCGGGTAAGACCAGAGGCCCCAGCAGGGATGCATGAGCAACGCCTTCGTCTCTATATCGTTGCGGGGCCAGGTCTGATGTCAGAACGTCCCGTGCCCCTTGCCGCTACGTCTCAAAGAAGCTCCGTCAAGGTTGCAGATAGAATGTATGGTGTTTGTCGCGTGCCGTCAAGCAGAAAATCGGAATCCCAGACCGCCGACCAGCGGAGGAAACTCGCTGCCCTCCTTTCGGGGGCTCTGCCCCTCCCCTCCCGGACCGGTCACCTTTGTCCGCCGTCAGGGACGCGGCCGGCGAGGACACCATTGCCGCCGGTGCCGAGATAGATCTGGTTAGGATCATGCGGGTCCACGGTGATCGAGCTTATCTACCGGCAGGTCGGGTCGCCCAACATGGTCCACGTGGTCCCGCCGTCGCGTGTCATCGTAACCCCGGTGCCCGTGGACCCGTCGTGGTACGGATTGTCGGTGAGCCCGGCGTAGACCACGTCGGCACGATGCGGGTCGACCGCCAGTCCTTGGACGAAGTCATCCGCGAGGATCTGCCGCCAACTCATGCCGCCGTCACCGCTGCGATAGACGCCGCCCGGATACGTCCGCCCGCCCATGTAGCGGTCGCGTGCCGCCAGGTAAAGGCGTTGGGGATCGCTCGGGGCGAGGACCAGCCGCTTGACATCGGCCACCAGAAGGCCGCCGCTAATCAACCGCCAGGAGCGGCCCGCGTCCTCGCTGCGGTACACCGCGCCGGGATTCTTCCCGTCATCGGACAGCACGCACCACCAATAAGCCGACGGGCCGGGGCCCACGACAAGGTCGCGCACACCCACGTGGGGCAAACCGCTGTTACGCTGCTGCCAGGTATGTCCGCCGTCCTCGCTGACATAGACGCCCTGCCCGGTGGCAAGGGTCGCCAGTCGCCCGGCGTCGTCCACGTGCAGCACGTAGTGGGGCACGCCGGGCAGGCCCGTCGCCGGCGTGCCGATCATGTTCCAGGTGGCGCCGCCGTCATGGGACTCGGCGACCACGCCGACCGCAGGGCTGCCGAAACTGCCCCAACAATGCTCGGCGTCGGCCGGGTCGAAGGCGATGGCGAAGCAGTCCGTCTGCATCTCCGAGGGGGCAATGCCCTGGACGCACCGGCGAAAAGACTGGCCCCCGTCCTCGGAGATCAGCAGGCCGATGTCCCAGTAGCAGAAATAGAGACGCTGGGGGGAATGGCACTGCCGTGAGTTTCAGGCGTGCCAACGCACAGACTACCCACGGGACAGGAAGAGAATCTTGTTGCTCTCCGTCCTGCACGAGAATCTTGCTCCGGGCGGTCGGAGCGGTATCATGTTTTCGGCCTTCCTTAGCCGATATTGTTGATAGCCCTCCTTGGCGTGTCTTCCCATAGAAACCAAGGAGGGCTTTCTCATGACGAGCCTATCCACACCACGAACAGAAGGCAAGAATACCTTTGCCGTCATTGCCGATTCTTTTCTCCATGATCCCGGTCTGCCCTTTGCTTCCGTGTTGGACGCCGCCGCGATCCAGCGGGTCTTCCGCGAGGAAGAGGCGCTCTTCGGGCAGGACGACATTTTCTCCACCGAGATCGTGCTGTGGGCCTTTCTGGCTCAGATGCTGCGGGACGGCAAAGGGGTCGCCTGCGCGTCCGCCGTGGCCGACATCGCCACCTATCTGCTGCAGACGGGTCGGCAGCCCCCGTCCGGGGACACGGGCGCTCATTGTCGCGCCCGGGCGAAGTTGAAGCTGACGGCGTTACAGCGTCTGGTCCGGGAGTCGTCCCGCCACTTGGAGGAGACCGTGGCTCCCGCCTGGCTATGGAAGGGCTTGCATGCCAAACTCGTCGATGGCTTCACCTTTACGATGCCCGATACCCCTGAGAACCAAGCCGCGTTCCCGCAGATCGGCGAACAGCGGCCGGGGGTGGGGTTGCCCATCGCGCGGGCCTGCGTGGTGCTCTCGCTGGCCACGGCCGGCGTGTGTGACTTGGCGGTCGGGCCTTGCGAAGGCAAGGAGACGGGCGAAAGCGCCTTGCTCCGCGGGCTGCTGGAGACGTTTGCCCCGAACGACGTGGTCGTCTTCGACCGGTGCTATGGTTCCTTCTTGATGCTGGCCCTGCTGTCCCAGCGGGGCCTCCACGTGTGCGTCCGCCTGCACCAACGGCGGCGCAGCGACTTCCGGCGGGGCCGCCGGTTGGGTCCCGGGGACCACCTGATCACCTGGACACGTCCGAAGAAGCCGGCGTGGATGACGCAAGAACAGTACGACTCAATCCCCGAGACCCTCACGCTGCGTGAGGTGCAGTTTCAGGTGACCGTCCCCGGCTGCCGGGTGGAAACGCTCACCGTCATCACCACCCTGACCGACCCGGCGGTCTATGCCCGAGAAGACATCGCTGATTTGTATGGTTTCCGCTGGAACGCGGAACTGGATATCCGCTCGATCAAACAAACGCTGCACCTGGACCACGTCCGCTGCAAGACGGCGGAGATGGTCCGGCGGGAATTGTGGGTGACCTTATTGGCCTACAATCTGATCCGCAAGGTGATCGCCACGGCGGCGGCGGTTCATAAAAAGCAGCCACGCCAATTGGGCTTCACTTTGGCCTGTCAAAGCCTCTTGACGTCCTGGATGTTGCTCGCGACCGGGGCTTGCCGAAACTCCCCTGCGCTGTACGACCTGATGTTGGCCCGCCTCGCGGCCAACGAAGTGGCGAACCGGCCCGGGCGGATTGAACCGCGTGTCTTGAAACGCCGCCGGCATCGCTACCCGCTTATGCAACGACCACGCGCCAACTGCAAGCGGAACTCGGGAAAACATAACCCCATACCCATAAAGGAGTTGCCGACGGCAGTGCCATTCGACGCTGGGGGTCGTTCGGATGGGCGATGACGTCGAACAGGCAGGTCGTCTCCAGGCCGGTCCCCTGGAAGCGGCCGTCCGGGAACAGGTGCGTGTAGATTTGTTGCCAGTACCCGCCGCCGTTGGAAGTCTTGAAGACCTTCCCGGAGGTCCCGAAGTAGAGCGTCTCGGAGTCGAACGGCGACATGCTGAGACACTGCACGTCGGGTCCGAAGAAGGTAATCCAGCCCTCCTCCATGTTGCCGCCGGTGCCGCGACGCACGGTGCTGATCCAGGTTTTGCCGCCGTCGGTCGTCTTATAGATCACCGAATTGACCCAGCCCGTGCCGCCGACGTAAACCACGTTGGGATTGTCGGGATGGACGACCAGGCGGTCGTAGTTGGCGGTCATTTGGGTCGCGTGGCCGGGTTGGCCCACCTGCCGGTTGAGTCCTTGCGTGCAGGCGGACCAAGACTGGCCACCGTCGGTGGATTTGTACACGCCGCCCTGCCAGGGCTGCACGTTTGGCGTCGCCCACAGGGTCAGATACAGGACGTCCGGTTGCGCCGGCACAGGGCAATGCGGCGGACATGCGGCTGGGGCAGGCCGGGCTCGCCAGGACCCAACTGACGCCCGCATCATCGCTACGATACACGCCGTACTGGCACGCCAGCAAGAGCCGCCGACTATTGCGCGGGTCGATGACCAAGTCCGTCACCAGGGCATCGGCGGGCAGACTGCCGGGGGTGTTGATCTGCCTCCAATGGGCTCCGCCGTCCACTGTCTTGTAGACGGCGCCCTTGCCGAACTGCTGCGACCGGGGCCGGCCGATGCCCGCGTAGAGTACCGCCGGATTCTGGGGATCGATAACCAGCGCGCCAATGGGGGCCGACCAGTCGTACAGGTTGACCGGCGGGAATCCGTCGCGCAACCATTGCCAGGTCCGGCCCCGGTCGGCGGACTTGTACACGCCGCTTTGGCAGCCCAGATAGATCACGTTGGGATCGGCCGGATGAGGGACGATGCACTCGACGAAGTAGTCCTGCAAGCCGGTATTGGTGATGGTGTAGCTCTGGCCGCCGTCGGCCGCGCAATAGAAGCCGCCCACGTCGCAGCCGACCAGCAACTCACCGTTCCTTTGGGGACTGGCACAGATGGACTGAATCCATCCGCCGCCGCCCGGCCCCAGGTTGCGCCAGACGGGCGCCGCAGATGCTTGCTGACTCTCCGGCGCAGACGCCGCGTGAACGAATCCGCAAACGAGGATCATCATCATCGCGATCATAAACCCCTCCACATCTGTCCGCCCCACCCGGGGCGCAATCCTCTTCTCGTCGCAGCGTTCTCCGCTGACCGTCTATGCTTCCACCACTTCTTTGATTTGCTTGTAGATGCGGCAGAAGCACTCATCGCGTTCGGCCTCTGCCAGCAGCGCTAAGGGCGGCTCTTTGTGAACGGCTTGGTACCTCGCTATTTCCGTGTCGCCGACCATGCTCGCGCACAGGCAATCCAGAAGATATGCAGCCCTCTCTCCTGCGCGGCATTCAGCAACGGCGGCAATTCATTGTTGGTGATGAAATCCGAGCTCAAGAAGTCCACGCTGATGAGCAGAACCGCCGCCTTGGCCGAAGCCAGTGCCTTCTCAATCTCGCGGCGCCACTCGGAACCCGCTTTTATCATCTGATCGTCCCAGATCGCGACGAGGTCGCGCTGTTCCAGAGGCTTGAGCCACTTCCTCAGCTCGAGCAACCATTGCTCGTCCGCATGGCTGTAGCTGATGAACAGCGTCTTGCTCACACTCAACGCAGGCGCGACGAGGTGGAGGAAATAGATGATCTTGCGTTCGCGGTCAATGCGGTAGGTGATCTCGAGCCGGGTTGCGGGTGCTTGTAAATGAAGAGGTTCGCAGCGAGCTCGGTGAGCCGCTCGGGGTACTTGCCCGGGTCCTTGGCCAATTCGTCTTCTATGTCGATCAGCGCCGCACGCTGCGGGGCTGGCAGCGCATGACAGAGGGCTCTGGCATCCTGCGAATGAGACGTGGCGTATTCAGGGAATTCCGGATCAGCCATATCACTACTCCCCAGGTTCTGACGATGTCTCGGTGACGTCGGCCGTGGATTCAACAGAGAGAATCTGTATGAGGCGTGCCCGATCATCCACCGTATAGCCGATGACGACAAGGGTCTCTGGAACGCGTAGCCGGAAAGCACCAGTTTCCGGACTTCCCACGATACCGGCGGGGTGCGGGTCCGCTCGCAGCGCGTCGATCTGATCCTGCACGCGCAGGCGTGTGGTCGCGTCGAGTTGCGCTGCGCCTGCTGTGCCGCGTGACTCTTCTGCAAGACGTAGGGGGAGGCACCCAGTTGCTCCCTGTCGCCGAGGATGCTCTGCACCCGGTCGCGCAAATCTGTGCTCGTTCGATTTCCGCGATCTTCTCGTAGGCTTCCGGCGGAATATGGATCTGGCGGTCCTGGTCTTGCCGCACCTCCTCCTGATCACCTTCAAGCGAGGAATGCAAGCGGGAAAGGAGTCCCAGCCGCTCCTGACTGCACCGCATGAAGTAGGTGGCCACAATCACGCCGCTGGCCACAAACAGGAGGAGGCACAGGGACAGAGGGACCCAGTCGTAGCTGGCCAGAGGGATGGCGACAACGGCGCCCAGAACGCTCCCGGCGACCATAAGCAATCCGACGGTGACGATGCCTACATCCAAGGCATGGCGCAACTGGTTTCGCCGTCGTTCCGCCCTCCAGGGGGCACAGAGCGCTGCCCAAAGCCCCACTTGGCGTGCCAGTTGCCTCTGGCGAAGCAGCCGCCGAAGATAAGGGAGGTTCAGAAAAAACAGAGTCGTGATCGCGGCCGCGAGGGTATAAGTAAGCGTGTTGATGACGAGCACCACGCGGAAGACTGCGCGTCCCGCAGCTACCAAGGCCGACGAGTCGGCGATGGTCATCCCCCTCAGCAGGAGATTAGCAAGCCACGCGATTCCTAATCCGTAAAATGCGAAATTGAGGAGCTTGAAGATCTTCTCCTGCCGGGCCGACAGCGTATTGGCCTGCTGCTCGCGCTGGAGGATCGCCCGCGCCTGCTCGAGTTGCCGAGCATCCAAGGTGTACATCACAGGGCCAGTTTCCATGTCTCCGCTCCTTTCTTCCGACTGACGCAAACCAGCCGCCTCATTCTTGTCGTCCGGCCCACAAAGGGCTCCTGCCGATTCATCGCAGCTTTATCAAGGAGTGTTTCTCTGAGGAGTATTATCGCCGCAGGGAGTGGAGAAAGCAAAGAGAAAAAGGGAAAGGTGACCAGGGATAGGTGCCAGGCAAGAAGCGGGTCAGTTGGCAGTTCCCGGTCGTCTTGCAGTCCCCCACGCTCAGCGGGGCGGCTTGGCTTTGAACTGGAGCTTGAACGGCGGGACCTCGAAGGGAAACGTTGCCAGGTCCAGACCGATGCGGGCTTTGCCGGTGGTGCCGAACTGATGGGCACCGAGGTCGTACTTCTCCGTCTTGGAGAGGTGCGGGCGCGGGCCGTTCCAGAAGTCCAACTGGGTTCTCGTACAGGAGAAGGCCCTGCTGTCGTGCGGCGGAGGTGCTCTGGAGCTTGTATCCCTCTGGCGTGTCCGCCTTGGGGTCGGCGAAAAGCGGGTCGCCCGTCTTGGCCTGCCCGTCCCCGGCGAAGGGCTGGTCCCACAGGTTGTTCTGAAAATGGATCTCTTTGGCATTGATCGCGGGGTCTATGGCCACCGGGCCGGTGTTTTCCCAGAAGATGTTGTTGCGGAACCAGATATTGCGGTAGTCATTCTGGGGCGGGCGGTTCTCGACGCGGATCACCTGGTCGCACTTGTTGAAGACGATGGTATTGTTGTCGAAGTAAGTGTCCCGCGTGCTGGAGGTGATGAGAAAAATCGCTTTGCCGTAGACCGAGGGGTCGAGGGCGGACCAGTCGTTATGGACGATGATGTTGTTGCGGATCACGACAAAGTCACTCAGGTAGCGGTTGCTGCTCTCTTCGCCGGAGAGCCAGACCGCCACGTTGTTCGCCTGAAGGTAGTTGTTGTCGAAAATGCTCATGCTGGCATTGTCGATCCAGATGGCCGCGATGCCTGTACCGCGGATGACGTTGTAGCGGGCGGTGGTATGAACGGCCCAGTCCTCATACAGGATGCCGTCGCCGCTGTTGTTGTCGATCTGGCAGTTCTCGATAACGAGGTACTCGACCGCGCCATTGGCGGTGACGCCGTAGCCTTCCGTGCCCTTGACGTTCCAGCCGGCGTCGTGCAGATAGCAATTCCGCACCTCCACATTCCGGCACTCGTCCGCGGGGTCCCAGTGCCCTTTGGGCCCGTCCCCGGAGCCGGAGAGATGGACCCCGTAAGCCCCGCAGTACGCCATTTCGCAGTTGCGGATGCTCAGATCGTGTGCGCTCGTGGCGCTCACACCCACCTGGCAGGCGAAGAAGCGACAATTGCGGACGATCACGTGTTCCTTGCGGTCTACGCCGATCCCGGCGCCCCTCGCAGTCTCGGAGCTCATGTGGAACTCCAGACCGTCGATCGTGTTGTAAGACCCGACGCGGAGAATAGTTCTCGTTCCGTCGCCGCGGAAGATCGCTTTCCCCTTGCCGTCCGCACGCAACAGGATCGGCAAGTCCTGCTTGCCCTCGGGGACCTTCACGCCGGAGCAAGGGTAGGTCCCCGCCGCGAAGACCACGGTGTCGCCCGGTTGCGCCAGAGATACGGCCTTGGCCACGCTCTGGACCGCCTGCTGGACCGTCCCCGGATTGGCGTCCGAAGCGCTGTCGCTGGCATCGGCATACCACACGGCAGCCCTCGCGACGGACGGCCCGAGCAGGCTCAGCATCATGAGAATGCCGGCAATAACGCCAAATGTGGACCGATTAGTGATGATCGTGTTCATAGGTATCCACCACCCAAATGTCGAATCCGCCGAAACCTCCGGGCCGGTCGGAGACGAAGTAGAGCAGGGAGCCATCGGACGAGAGGCTCGGGTCCGTGTCGATGTCGGACGTATTGAACGGCGGCCCCAGCCGGACCCCTTTTTGCCAGGCGTCCTGCGGCGCGGCACGCTTGGTGACCCAGAGATCGCGGCCCTCATAAGGACTGTCATAGTAAAGCGTCAAGTCGTCGCGGGAGACGTTTGGCGAGTACTCGTGCCCGGGGGTGTTGAAGGCCAAGGGTTCCGGCGTGCCCCAAGGGTCGTTGAGGGTGGCCCGCCTGGTCAGGTAGAGGTCCGTCAGGCCGGACTGGCCGGGGACGCCGGGCCGGCGAGAATCGAAGTAGAGGGTCAGCCCATCCGCCGAGATACAGGGGTGATTATCGTAATACCGGCTGTTGACAGTCGGGCCGAGATTGACCGGCTCGCCCCACGGGTCGTCGGTCGTCTTGCGGGTGGACACATAAAGGTCGAAATCGCCGCTGCCGCCGGGACGATCGGAAGCGAAGTAGAGGGTCAGCCCATCGGCGGACATACACGGCCCGGACTCGTCGAAGGGGCTGTTGATCGGCGCTGGTAGCGGCTGGGCCGGTCCGAAGTCGTGGTGCGGGGTCTTCGCACGCGACATCCAGATGTCCCAGCCCCCCTGCCCGCCGGGACGGTCCAGGGCATCGAAGAGCAGGGTCAGGCCATCCGCCGAGATGTCCGGCGAGCCCTCGTGGCAATTGCTGTTCACGTTTGGCCCCAGATTCACAGGACCGCCGGCCGGGGAAGGCGGCACATTCGGGTCCCCTGCGATCTTTTCGGCGGAGAAGGAGCCGGAAGACCCACTGCGGTCTTTCGTATAGCGACCGTCGAGGATCTTCAACACCCCGTTTTCCACTCCCAGGGTGCCTTCCCAATGCTGCACGCCGAAGGCCCCCCGGCGCGTGAACGCGACGTGGTTGCCCGCAGACATTGACATCGATGATCTTGTCGCCGAGAGTCCGTTCATAGACGTCATTGAGTGTGCCGATGCACACGCCGTCTTCCATCTTCAGAACGAACTCTCCGTGCCAAGGGTCCTGGACCCACGACCACGTGCCGAGGACATCCGAAAGGCGGTAGACCGAGGAGGTCTGTGCCTGGGGCCTCGTCTGGAGCACCTTGACCTCGAAGAAATCGAAGGAGGCCTCGGCGGACGCGGCATTCTGCGCCCGCCGTTGCCGGCGAACAGGCCGATGCGCCGGACCGTGCCGGTACCCCAGGGCACGACCGGGCCGTTGCCCGTCCGCATGGGGTACAGGGGCACGAAGGTTTCGCCGTCCTTGCTGGCGGACAGATCGACCCAGTTCGACCGCTTCGTCATCCGTAGCCACACTTTCTCCAGGTTTTGATTCGCGTAGTACCAGGCAAAGCCAGGCATTCCCCTGCACCTCGACGGCAACGGTGAACATCCGCTGGTTTTCCAGCCGCAGCTCCGGCGCCCCTTCGCCCCATTGATAGACCAGGGACACGTAGTTGTCCTCGTCGTTCCAGAGGACCAGACCCGCCTGGTTCCACAGGTCCGTGGGGTGAAAGGACGACAGGCACGTGGTGACCTGGAAATCCTGGCCGGGTGCGGCCGGACAGTCGATCAAGAACACGTTCTTATAGTCCTGGCGATTGCGGGTGAACGTCCCGGCGCCCGTGGTGATCGTCAGTGTCCCGGGGTTCTTCGTCAGCGACCAGTGTGAGGCCAGCGGATTGACGATGTCCCAGGGGAGGCCGAGCTTTTCCGTCAAATGAATCGAATGCCAATACGGCCGAGCCCGTCCCGGCCCGAGTCTGAGGTTTCTCAGGTTCCTGACCTGGAATCTCATTGAATGCGATCCAGTCCAGGGAGACGCTGCCATTCTTGACCAGGAACTTGAGCCGGTTGGCCCCGGCCCGGAAGGCCGTCGCTTTCAGCGGAATCTCGCTCCAGTCGGTCCCCTCTACGATCAGGTCCTGGGCCTGGCCGTTGACGGAGAGCTCCACGACGGCCGGCCCGCCCTCGGCTTTGGCCTTCAGCACCGGCGTACAGTTCTGGGCGGTCAGACTGCGGACGGTGTAGGCAGTCCACTCCTCTGAGCTGAGCCGGATCGCCTGTCCCGCGCCTTGGCGATTGCCGCCGGCGATCGGCTCGACGGGCACCGGCTCGGCGAGACGGTAATACTTGGACTTCTGGGTGGGGTCCTGGACCAAGTAGGATTGTCCCTTTCCCTCAGTGGCCGTAGTTCTCGGCCTCGACCCGGCCCGGCACCCGGCGAAAGATCGCGTTGACCACGTCGGGGAAATACACGCAATTGGCGAGCTTGATGTTTTCGAGCAATTGATCAAACGACTTCTGGGCCGCCTCCGCCGAGGGTTTGGTCCCATTCCGCGTGTAGGCGCGGATGGCGTCCCAGCCTTCGCGGCGTCTTGATCGAGTACGGCGTGTTCGTCGTCTCCATTTTCTTCCAGGGCCAGAACGACCAGCCGATGTTGTGGGCCTCGAAATACTGGGTGGTCGCCCAGTAGATGGCGTTGTCCTTCTCTCCGGTCTCGCCCACCCAGACCGGGGCATTGAGCTTCTGGCGCTGGTCCAGGTACCGCGTGATGTCGTTGAGTTTGCTCGGCCGGTCCCAGCAGTAGTAATGGAATTGATAGAAGAGGTTGTTGTCGAACGGCGTGGAGAACACGGACCAGTCGTTGGCCCAATCACAGCCTTCCAGCGTAATCATGTGCCGCTTGTCCACTTCGCGAATGGCGGCGGTGATACGCTTGTAAAGAGGCTCAAGCTGATCCTTGTACTTAGCAGCGGCCCCGGTGCGCTGGGGCAGAGGCTCGTTCAGCAGGTCGAAGCCGGCGACCGTCGGCCTATCCTTGTAGCGGCTCGCGATCTTGACCCACAGATCGACCAGCCGGTCCTGGTTCTTCTTGTCGGTGAACAACTCCGGCTGATCGTTGGCGCTGTCGTCGATGTTCTGTCCCGTCTGGCCGCCCGGCGCCGCGTGCATGTCGATGATCACGTACAAGTCGTGCTTGCCGCACCAGTCCACGAGATGGTCCAGCAATTGGAAGCCTTCCTCCACATATGTCGGCATTGTCCCCCTCCGTCAGGAACAGGCGAGCATTCAGCGCAGGCCGCACGGAGTTGAAGCCGAGCTCCGCGATCCGGGCGATGTCAGCCTCCGTGATGTAGTTCTGACGAAAGGCCGACCAGAAGCGGGCCGCGTTCTCCGGGCCGATCAGATCGCTGACGACCTTCTCGATCCGCCGGGGCCGGTCCGCCTGGCCCATGAACCGCCACATGTATCCTTCCGGCAGCAGCCAGTTGCCCAAGCCGACGCCTTGCAGCAGGACCTTGCGGCCGCTTTCATCCACCATGTCCTGTCCCTGCGTCCGCAGGAACGTCACGGCCCCGAAGGCCGGCGAGCACGCGAAGGCAGCGGTCAATAGAATCTCGGAAATCAAGGCTGTCGTACGATGATGCATCTCCGTCTCCTTATTTTCCATCTCCTTGGGCCTACCGGCACACGCGTCGCGCCCGGACAAATCGTGCGTCGCCACTGGAATCATGTTCGCCCCGACCTCCGCGCACGTCAAGAGAAAAGCGAGTGCCGCGCATACGCGCGTGACTACGTTCTATGAGGAGGCGGGTGGCAGCCTCAAGGCCCTGAAGGCCTTGGGGATGGTTGCCTGCGGATAGTGGAAAGACGCCTTGCACAGGTCGTCGGCCTCACCCAAGCTGCGCTGGAGACTGCCACGCCGGCCTGCCACATCGGCTTTTTGAACTGGCCGGACAGGTGGTGCGTACATACGAACGCATGGATCGCGGTTGCCCGTTGGGCCGCCGGCCCTTCGTGGGAGCCGGCGTGCCGGACGTGCGGGGAAGGAGAAAACGATGGCGAAGATCGGCCTATTCTACGGGAGCACCACCGGCAGCACCTTGAAAGTGGCGGAACTGATCCAGCAGGCTTTCGCCCCCGGGCAAGTGCAGCTTGTCGATGTCCGGCGGGCCTCGCCCGAGGACCTCCAGAAGTACGACGTTCTGATCCTCGGCACCTCCACCTGGCATTGGGGCGGCCTGCAGGATGAATGGGCGGTCTTTGCGGACCAGCTCACGCCGGAGGCTTTGGCGGGCCGGAAGAGTCGCCTTTTTCGGCGTGGGAGACCAGAAACGCTATCCCGACCACTTCGTCGATGGCATGGGGCTGCTCTACGACAAGGTCAAGGACACGGGCGTCCCGGTCGTGGGACGATGGCCCAAGGACGGGTATGACTATCAGGCCTCGGCGGCGGAGGTGGACGGCCGCCTGATCGGTCTGGCCCTCGACGAGGACAACGAGCCCGGCAGCACGCCCAGCCGTGTCCACGCCTGGGTGCAAAAGCTCAAAGGGGAACTGGGCACGTAGTGACGCACTTCACAACTGTTGCCGCTATGCGGGACGACCCTCGTTCGTTGGGTGGCATCGGCATCCTGCCGATGTACATGGGCTGGAAGCCCATGCCACAAGGAGCCGGATGCCATGTCTACGCCTCGTAGACATGCTTGCTTTCCTGAGCCGGACATGCCTGCGCAAAGCCGTAGGCATGGCACCCAGCGATTACTGAAGTTGCTCGTCAGAACTCATTAGGCGAGTTGCGGATTCACTCCACGATTTGATCCGGCGTCTGGCCCGGCCGGGCGGCCTGGCCGGTGAATTGCTCCAGACGCAGGTCCTGAACGTTGCGAGACTCCAAGGCCGGGCCGTAGTAGTCCGCCAAGCCGGTCGCCCCAGACCACATGGGTGTTTCGCAGGGTCAGGCCCCGAGCATACTCGCAATGAATGCCCGCCAGGGTGCTCGCGTAAATCCCTTTGAACAGGCCGTCGGGACGGCCGTCGTAGAAGCCCCCCGCCTCGTCGGTGAACTTGCCGACCTCGACGCGGACATTGTCGAAGACGATGTCCTCGATAGGCCGGTTCTCCCAGCCGTGGATATAGACGCCATTTTCGCCCCGACACAGAATATTGCTGAAGCGGATATTCCGGACGCGGCCGAGGTTGGTATCCTTCGTGCGGGGGAAGTGGCTGATGTGGATCGGCTCGGCCGCCCCCCACCACTTGTGGGGCGAGAACTGCGTCTCGATGGTCATATTGGCGAAAATCACGTTTTCAATGTCCCCCTCGTCCCGGCTCTGGATGCACAGGCCCCGGTTGCTCCGGAAGATCACGCAGCCCTCGAAGACGACGTTCCGAATGCCGGGACGCGCATAGGCCTCGTCCAACTTCAAGGCACAACTGCGGGAGGCGATCGTGCAGCCGGTCACGGTGATGTGCTCGCACGGACCGTAGGCCGCGAAGTTGGGCGTGTTCTTCAGAACGATGCCATCGTCGGCACAGTCCAGGTGGCAGTTGGCGATGCGCAGGTTGCGGCAGTGATCGACGTCGATCCCATCATTGTTGGCGACGTCCCAGGCGTTGAGAATGCTGATCGACTGAATGGCCACGTCCTCGCAGCCCACCGGATGAATCGTCCAACTCGGCGCATTCCGTAGCGTCAGTCCCTCGATCCGCACCTGCTTGCAGCCGATGAGGACGATCAGTCGCGGCCGGCCGCCTCCCTGCCGCACTTCGCCGGGTTTCTTGCCAAAGGGCCACCAGTCGCCGGTAAACGCCTGCGGCCACCAGTTCGCCTTGGCCACGTCGCCGCCGGCTTCTTCGTCCGCGAGCCTCTGCCACACGGCCCGGTCGCTGCCGTCAATGACACCATCCCCGGAGATCGAGATTCCCGTCGCATCCTTGGCGAACAGCAAAGCCCCTTCGTGGCCGTAATCCCGCCAGTCGGCGCTTCGCCTTCAGCGTCGGCGCCCCGCGGCACGTGGAAATCGACACCGCTGCGGAGCGTGATGGCGCCGGCGAGATACGTCCTTCCGGCCGGCAGCACCACCTGCCCACCCCCGCCGGCCGCACAGGCATCCACTGCTTTCTGGATGGCCGCCGTGTCATTGGCAGTGCCCGCGCCGGTGGCCCCGTAGTCGAGCACGCTGTACACACCCGTCTTGGCCGCAATGCTCGGCGGCTCTCCCACGTTTTGGGCCTGAGCCGATTTCGAGACGAGCAAGGAAACCAGCAGAATGGGCGTAAGCTTCTTCATGATCGGCATAGTAAGCAACGCGTTGTCGCAATGCAAGAACGACAGCATATGGATGCCCGTTCGTTCCCGGAAATGATGCGGTCGAATTTGAATCTGGGGCAGGGTTCATGTTAGAATGGCGTGTATGGCTGTAGGAGTCTTCCTATGGAAACATTAGACCGGATTACGTTCGACCCGCAGATTATGGGAGGGCGTGCCTGCATTCGCGGGATGCGCATACCGGTTTCGGTCATCGTCGGGCAGATCGCCCACGGGGCAACCGTGGAGGAAATCCTGGCGGACTATCCGGACCTCGAACGCGAGGACGTGCAGCAGGCGCTCGAGTATGCCGCATGGCTAACCCAAGAGGAAGTGTATACAGCATAGAGTCCCGTCACCGCACTGTGCCGGCTGTCTTTCTGATCGCGCACCCGATGAGTCCGAGCGATAAGCGAGACTCTGTGACTGCGGGGTGCCATGTCTACGCCTCGTAGACATGCTTAACCTTAGGAGCCAGACATGCCTACGCAAAGCCGTAGGCATGGCACCCGCGATTACCGAATCTGTCCATCAGGATTCTTTAGAATCTGGTCCTTGACGACCAGCCTGGGACGGGCATAGAATCCCGATATGTTAAAGAAGCTGAAAATGCAGACGTCATAAGGAGGACTTTATGTCTACCCGTCGTGAATTTGTCCGCAACGTGCTGGCCGGCGCCGCGGCGCTGGCCGTGACTGAGACTTTTGCCTCCCGCCGTGTCCTGGGGGCCAACGATCGCATTCGCGTCGGCCTGATCGGCGCGGGCGGCCGGGGCCAGGAGATCTTCAAGTCGGCCCTGAAATGCCCCAACACCGAAGCCGCCGCCGTGGCGGATGTCTACACGCGCCGCCTGGACGAAGTCGAAGCAATTCGCCCCGCAGATCAAGACCTACCAGGACTTCCGCAAGCTGCTGGACGACAAGAGCATCGACGCCGTGCTGATCGCGACGCCCCAGCACCAGCACGTCCTGAACTTCGTCCCGGCTCTCCAGGCGGGCAAGGACATCTACCAGGAAAAGACGATGGCCTTCAACCCGGACCACGCCAAGCGGATGCGCAAGGCCTTCCAGGGCTCGGGCCGGGTGGTCCAGATCGGCATTCAATCCACCAGCAGCGCCGGCGTGGCACAGGCCAAGGAGTACCTGACCCCCGACAAGATGGGGACGATCACGGCGATCCACACGCACCACTACCGCAACGCCCCCTATGGCGGCTGGAAGCGGTCGATCCCCGCCGACTGCGACGAGCAGCACGTCGATTGGCTCGCCTTCCAAGGCGAGGCCAAGAAATACCCCTTCGACCCCAACCGGGTCATCAATTGGCGCTTCTTCTGGGACTACGCCGGCGGCAACGTCTATGAGAACATGGTCCACCAGGTCGGCTTCTGGTACAAGCTGATGGGCCTCAAGATCCCGACGGCCGTCACGATGACCGGCGCCAATTACCTGTCCCCGGAGATGCAGGTCCCCGACACGATGGACGTCACGCATGGTCCAGCCGGAGAACTTGCTCTTCACCTGGAACTCGATGTTCGGCAACGCGCTACTTCGGCGAAGGCGACGACCTGGTCCTCGGCAACAAAGGCACGATCCTCCGCGACGACGCGCGACCGAGTCCGCTACGAGCCCCAGGACAAGCCCCGCGGCAGACAAAGCCGCCGCGCCGGCAGCCCGCCGGCGCCAAGAAGAGTGCGGACATCGTAGGCGGCGGCGACGCGACGATTGCGCACCTGCAGAACTTCTTCGATTGCGTGCGCAGCCGCAAGGAGCCGAATTGTCCCTTCGAGCTCGGCTTCCGCTCCGCGATCGCCTGCTACATGGCCAATACCTCCTATCGCGAAAAGCGAACCGTCCGCTGGGACGAGAAGACCGAAGAGGTCGTCTGATCCACAAGTCACGATCTCAGCCCGGAGCCCGCGCTCCGGGCTGAGACCGAGCGTCGAACCTTGTACAGGGACTGGCCGCGGTCTCCCCGATGATGATGCAACGAAACACGGCTTGGCGCAAGCCGGTAGGGTGTGCTCCGCACACCGCCTTGCTATCCGGAGTCTCTTCATGTCCCGGCCTCAATCGTGGTGGCTCGCTATAGCATGGGTGGGCCTGTCGCTCTCCGCGTCGGATGCCCCAGGCAAGGACTGGCCGCAATGGGGCGGGTCCAACAGCCGGAACATGGTCTCCGAAGAGAAAGGCTTGCCGGATTCGTTCGTGCCGGGCGAAAAAGACTCCCAGGCGGGCCGGATCCTGATGGAGACCACCAAGAACGTGAAGTGGGCCGCCAAGCTCTGCCAGGCGATCTACTCCACGCCGGTCGTGGCCGGGGGAAAGATCTTCCTCGGCGGACAGCGGCCGGGGCTGGGGCTGCTGATGTGCCTGGACGAGAGGACGGGCAAGCTCCTCTGGCAGTGGCAAGGGCCGGCCCGGAAGGTTCGCCACCCACATCGACGGGTTCCTCATCGGCATCGGTCCCAATCCGGAGTCGCTCGGGGTCTGTTCCACTCCTCTCGTGGAGGGGGACCGCGTCTATTTCGTGACGCACAGTTTCAAGGTGATGTGCCTGGATGTGAACGGCCAGCCAACCGGCCCGGTGGCATGGGCTTGGGGTCCCCAACGCAGAATTCCGCGTTGGGGGTCCCCTTCCAGCCCATGCAGCATCGGCAGGATGCCCATGCCCACTTTGCAGACAGCCCCCGAGGCCAACCAGGCGTGGGTCATCTGGGAATACGACCTCTGGGACAAGCTGGGCGTATTTCCCTGTGACGCGGCCAATGGCTCCCCTGCCCTTGATGGCGACTGCCTCTACATGCAGACCTCGAACGGCGTGGACCGAAACATGGGAGCCGCGAAGGAACAGAAACGCAAGATCCCCGCTCCGAATGCCCCGAACCTGGTGGTCTTCGAGAAGAAGACCGGCCGGCTCGTCGCCACCGATCCTCTGACGATTGCCGAGCGCATCCTGCACGGCCAATGGTCGGCGGTGTCGCTGGGCGAAGTCGCCGGGCGCAAGCTGGTCTTCTTCGGCGCCGGCGACGGCCGCTGCTACGCCTTCGAAGCCCTGGCATCCGCTCCGGCCCAGCCGGTCAAACTCAAGACTGTCTGGTCGTATGACTGCATCCCGCCGGAATACCGCTCCTATGGCGGCCAGGATCCGGTGTCATACTATTGCCGGGGCGACCGAAGGACTGGCGGACACGTTGAACAAGAACGACGGGACGTTCGTGGGCGAGAGCGAGATCATCGGCACGCCCGTCTTCTATCACAACCGCGTCTACGTGGCCATCGGCCGCGATCCCGAGCATGGCCGGGGCCGGGGCGCCCTGCATTGCATCGACGCGACCCAGACGGGGGACATTACCCAAACGGGCCGCGTCTGGACCTATCAAGGCTTGGACCGGACCCTCTCGACGGTCTCCCTCGCGGACGGCCTGCTCTACCTCTGCGACGTCGCCGGGCGTCTGCACTGTCTCGATGCGGAAACGGGACAATGCCACTGGGTTCACGAGACCGACTCCGCCGTCTGGGGCTCGACGCTGGTGGCGGACGGCAAGGTCTACCTGCCCACCCCGAAGGGCCTGTTCGTACTGGCGGCAGGCCGGGAGAAGAAAGTCCTCAGCCAGATCAACGTCGGGGCCATAATCTACGCCACACCGGTCGCCGCCAACGGCACGCTCTACATCGCCTCCCGCGCCGGTTGGCTCTGGGCGATCCACCAGGATTAGCCGTCCACCTCGACCCGGCCACATGGCACGACGGTGAAAGGTGTAGGTTGCCCCACTCCCTGCGATAAGCGTCCAAACGCAGCTTCGGCGCGAGCCGGTAGGGTGTGCTTCGCACGCCGCCCTGCTTTTGGGCTTGCCAGATATACAAGAAGTTATATAATGTGCGCATGATGGCAAAGCCACTGAAGTTCATTGGATCGAGCTTGGACGACTTATGAGCGAACATAACCAGTA
>CAVVRJ010000013.1:0-204949 GCA_963750205.1 uncultured Planctomycetota bacterium | reverse complement strand
TTCTCATCGAGCAGCCGGGCGAAGAGGGTGGTGCGGCGGCCGGTGGCTTCGAGGGAGCCGTTGCGGGCGATCGCGAGCTCCAAGGTGACCGTCCGACCGTCTGACAGTCCGACGGTCTGACCGTTACGGCTGCGCAGCGGGATGCTCATCGATGACCAGGGATTTGAGGTTTGGCTGGGCACTGGGGCGCTCGCCACAACTCCTCTTGGACCTTGCCGTCTGCGCAGGTCGTCTTGAGCGAGACCCAGGCGAAGTCCATTCTCTGGGCCGCCTCGCAGACGGTTTGCCACCATTGGCCTGCGTCGTGGACCTGGCGGAACTGCAACTGGAGATTCTCGAAGATCCTCTGGTCCTGACGCGCCTCGTGGGAGTGCTTGTACTTGCTCTGCAGGTGATCCAGGGTCTCGTGCAGCCCGATGACCCCGACGGCCCGGAAAAGGAGCACGATCAGGCACAGCACGATGGCGAAGACGATCATAGCACTCCAATCGTCCCGGGTCATCATGAAGAGGCCCAGGCCCGCCGCTCCGGCGGTCGCCAGGTAGATGATCGCCACGGCACGACGCTGGTTCAGGCCCATCGCCAGCAGCCGGTGATGGAAATGACTGCGGTCCGGGGCGAAGAGCGAGCGGCGTTCGAGAAAGCGGCGGAGCATGGAGAAGAGCGTGTCGAAGATCGGGATGCCCAGGGCCAAGGCCGGCAGCGCCAGGCCGACCAGGGCCATCGATTTCGAGACGCACATCACGCTGGCGGAGGCGATCGTGAAACCGATGAACAAGCTGCCGCAGTCGCCCATGAAGACCTTGGCTGGGTTGAAGTTGAAGAACAGAAAGCCGGTCAGACTCCCCAGCAAGGCCAGCGCGAAGGCGGCCATCATGATTTCGTTGTTGCGACCTATATCGGCGTGGATGGTGCTGCTGTAAACGGCGAAGGTGGCGATGACACCACAGGCAATAGCCGCGACACCCGCGGCCAGGCCGTCCAAGCCGTCGCTGATATTCACCGCGTTGGTAATGCCAACAATCCATAGCAACGTCAGCGGGCAGCCCAACCAGCCCAGATGGATCGTCAGTCCTGCGCCCAAACTGATGTCGCCGATCCGAACGCCCATCCAGCACAGGATGCCGGCTCCGAGCAGCTCCGCCACGAATTTGAGACGGGCGGGCAAGCCCCGCAAATCGTCGATCAGCCCGATCACAAACACGCCGGAGGCACAAACCAGCAAGGTGACTACCTGGGGCCAAACGCTGCGAAAGGTCCGCCCAATCGTGCTGTTCAGAAATAGCAGCGAGAGGATCGCACAGATCGAGGAGAGATAGATCGCCACGCCCCCGATCCGGGGGATCGGGTGGGTGTGGATGCTGCGGACGCCCGGTCGGTCCACCGCGCCGATCCGCCGTGCCAACCAGATCACAAAGGGTGTGGTAAGAACGGCCAGATATGCCGCCCCGAAATAGACCCAAAGATATGTGTGCATCCCTCGCTCCGATTTAGCCGCTCGCGAGCAGTCATCTCAACGAGCGGTCGCCTGTAGTGACCACGTAGGGCGCTTAGAAGTCAGGGCCAGGCGTCAAGAACCCAGCTCTGCGCCTCTTGGGAGCCTCTACGGACATACTACAAGCTGCCTCGCACTCTTTCTCGTTGCCCCTTCTTGCCGACCGGAAGCTCCGTTCTGTGTAGACCAGGACTTGTCCGGCCACTCTCATCAATAGCCCTGCAGCCAACGTCTCCACCTCTCCGCGGCCAAAGCGGCGGCATCAGGGCTTAGACCCGTATCGGCCGGCCTACTCGGGCCGATAACCGGGCCCACGATTCTTCTCTTGTCCGGGACAGCGGCTCCGTTTTGTTGCTGTGTGCCGGGTGTCAGTGGCCCTCTCCTGACCGTCGCTGGGCGGCCGTTTGTCTTCTTCTCCGGGATTTGAGCCACGCTGCCAGGCTGCGGACCGCCATCCACCCGTTGCTGCGCCCCTGTTGGCTTGCCGCCATTGCTCTGCTGAGGCTGGGTCGCAGTGCCATTCGGGAGCAAACCAGCGTCTACGGGCAGACTGTCCTGGACCGTCTTGCGGCCGCTCTTTCTTTTCCTCGCCCGCGGCCACCGTATCGATAGGCGGCGGGCCTACTTCTATCTGTGACTGTCCCCCAACATTCTCCGAAGAGTCCTTCGCTGCCTTCTCCCCCGTCGCGGCCTCTTCCTTGGGGCATGGATTGCCATCCGTGACCAGCCCGTTCTGTGACGTCTTGCGACCGTTCTTCTTCTTTGCGGTTGTGGACAACGGACCCAAGTCTATTTGTGAACCCTTCTCGTCGAGGGCACGGCGGTCATCTTCCGTCTTCGCCCTGATAGAAGCTTCATTCTCCGAATGTAAATCACCGTTTGTCACCGGCAGATCCGTTTGCGGTCTTACGGCCATTTCCTTTCTTCTTTACCGTCGTGATTAGACTAACAGGCTCTGGCCCGGAGTCTGCCTGAGGCGGCTCAGCGGCGGCTACAACGCGGCTGTCTTGCGTCGTTTCCTCGGCTAAAGCTGTATTCTCCGTCCGCCGGTCACCATCGATTGCCGGTCCATTCGATGCGACCTTTCCCTCTCTCTTTTCCTCCACAGCCGGGGCAGGGCCCTTCGTCAATCACGGGATCGGGATCAGCCGCCGCCTCTTTCCGTGAGGTCCTGCCGACGTACTCTTGGATCGGCAGAGGCAAGCTCTCTCTTCCCGAATGCAGATTCATGCCCGGCACTAATGGCCCGCTCATGCCCTCGCTGAGGCTCGCTCTCTCTTTTCCAGCGTCGGGGTCACGCTTACCGTCTGAGATTCGACCGCCGTCGGCAGCTCCGCACGGATGATCTTGTGGCCGTTGGAACCATGCTCAGAATGATAGTAGCCATAACCACTATAGTGGCTGTATCTGGCGTTCCGTTTCGACACATCATTCACGATGGCGCCCGCCACTTGGGCCCCAACCGCCAGTAGGGCATTCCGCGCCCGTTGGGTGAGGATGCGGGAGGTTTCCTCCGCCCGCACGACAAACAGGGTCACATCGCACAGGGTGGCCAGGATCTGGGCATCGGTGACGACGCCCACCGGCGGCGAGTCAATAAGGATGCGATCGTATTGGCTCCTGAGGTCTCTCAGCACCGCCGCAAATGCTGCCCCATTGAGAAGCTCAGACGGATTGGCGGTGCTTTGGCCGCCTTCCAGAATGTCCAGCCCCTCGATATCCGCGGATCGGATCGCCTCTCGAAGACCGGCGGTTCCCGTCAACACCTCAACCAACCCTTTTCCGTGACCATCGGCCGTAAACACCCGTTGTCTCACTGGCTTGCGCAGGTCGGCATCAATAATGAGCGTCCGCTGGCCGGCTTGCGCCATCGCCATGCCCAGATTGCTCACCAAGAGGGTCTTGCCTTCCTGTGGCCCCGCGCGATGTCACGAGAATCGTCCGGGCATGCTCGCGGTTCCATGCCGCACAGAAGTGCCGTGCGAATGGCCCGGCATGCCTCCGATTCATGGGAGTTGAAGGCAAAACGCAGTTTCTGGCCGCGTTTGAGCGCACGACGGGAGATGGACGGGATGGCCCCCAAGACCGGTGCGCCCAAAATCGCGGTGATCTCATCCGGAGACCGTATCCGCTGATCGCGCCAGTCCCGCAGAAGGCTTAGCCCGGCGCCCAGCATGAGTGCCAGCACCAGTCCAATGCCTACGACCTTGACAAGTTGGGGCGACGATGGCTTTTCTGCCGGCAAAGCCTTCTGCAGAACATAAATCTTCAGTCCCTCCAGGCGGGCGCTGAGGTCCAGTTCCTTGATCTGGCTAAGGAGGGTGTTGTACAGCTTCTCCAACATGTCACATTCTGATTTGAGAAACGTGTACTGCGAATCCTGGTCTCCCAGGCCCTGGACCTTGGCGAACTCCTTGTCATACATCTCCGCGATCTTCTGCTCTTGCGTGTGTGCATCCTCTAAGAGAGTCTTGGCCAAAGCAACCTGTTGCCGGACGAACTCTGCGTCGTAATCGGCAATTTCCTTCGCGATCTCGTTTTGCCTCTCCTGCAACATCTTGACCTGAGAAGCACGTTGTGCCATCCGCATCGCTCCACTCTGGACCTCCGCCAACTGAAACTGCGTTGACTCGAGCTGTGTCTGAAGACGGAACCGCTCGCTGTGCTCACCCGCCGCCACCGTAGACGCCACCTGGGCGGCCGCCGCGGACGCCTGATGACTGTAGACGTATTCCCGAAACGCGTCAGGTTCCTTCTCCAGCCGCTGGAGTCCCTGGTAGTAGGAATCGCGTTCCACCGTCCTCAGACGGGCGGCGACCAGTTCATTCCTGAGCCCTTCGAGAGACTTCGCAATCATGCCGCCCGGCGTGCTTTCCATCACCTCGGGGTGCCTCTGCTCAAATAACATCTGCTCCTTGCGTTTTACCAGCAAATCGCCGTAATTCTTCTCCAACTGGCTATTCAGGTCCTTGAGCAAGTCGGCCGTCGTCAGTTGCCTGTTGGCATCGTGCCACCGGGTGTAGGCCCGTACCACAGCGTTGACGAACCTCGCGGCATCCTCGGGATACGGAGAAGATGCCGTGACTTCGATGATATCCACCTTCTTCGCCGACCTCTGCCGATAACGACTTGACGAGGTCCTTCACGTAATTGGGGTCGCCCAGCGTGGGCAGGGCCACCATGTTGGGGTCTCGCAGCGCCGCGCCACAATCTCGGGACTCATGACCATATTCGCCTGGGTCGCCAGGTAGTTAATCAAGGTACTACCCGCCGGCTGCGGAGCATCCGAGCGTGACTGGGGGTTCGGCTTATCCACCAAAAGCCGCGCGGTGCTCGTGTACTTGGGTGTCGCGAGCTGCAGGTAGGCGTAGATGCCTCCTCCCGCCAGCAGAAGGCAAAGCAAGATCAGCCAACGCCCGCGCCAGAGGATCTGGAACAGATTGTCAGAGCCGGCCCCCATTCCCGGCATCGGTTGCCCGTATGGGGCCATACCCGCTTGCTCGGTCTGGCTCGCGTTCGGCTCGTACATGTCGTTCATCATCTTCCCCATCCCCCGCGGCCGCAGGCAAAACACTTCACGTCGAAGCACCGCTTGACATCACGACAAGAACTACGCTATGATCCGCATATCCTTCCGAAATGAAGAAGATAGAAGGAGGGCCAGTGGATTGGCCCTCCTTCTCCGGCTGTGTCGAGGATGCAGCCACGTGGCCTGAACTTCGCGAAAAGGCCGACGTGCTGAGCACAACCGGACCGTCCTGATAGTTCTTATGAGCGAGGGAGTTCTCTCACTCCTCTTGACGCCGGTCGCGCAGACTCCGTCCCCGTGAGTTGCAGTACCTGGTGGTTCCGGTGCAGAACTGAGACTTCCGCGTGGTCGATGACCTGTGTTCCCTGTGTGGGCACAGGTCATCGAATCGCGTGCGAAGTTCGTTCTGCCGTAACTGCCATCCTCACGCACAATCCCGGCGGCAGACGCCACCCTACGGGCAGCCCCAAAGCGCACACAGCAACCGCAGAGCACCCTGGACGATGTCCCGTTCAGGTGGGATTACACTCCGATGAGACAGTCCCCTCCTCCTGAGGAATGCTTCTCATCACCACACTGCGACGGTGTCTCTAATTCCTGATCTTCCCTGGCATTCACGAGTCCCGCTGACTCGGATGCCACGTCATCAGTTAACCGCTTACTTGCTGCGACCGACAGGCGTAGGCACAGTACGGAACCTCGCGGGCGCAGGGCGTTGGGCGTCACCTGCCATCCCCGAGTCCTCACTACTTCCCTGTCGGTCCTGCCACCAACCGGTGGTCCCCTCTTCCATGCGATCAAGTTAGTTTAACGGTTCATCGCACGAAAAACAATTGGGGCAACTACGTAATATCTACCCCCTTTTTATGTTTTTGCCCATTCCACGGACCGCCAGGTATGCGGCACCTGCGTAGTGTCCATAAGATCTCGCATATCAACGCACTCAGGGCACAACTCGGGAGCCGTATCATTACAGGGGCCGCGTGGCGTACCCTGCGCCGCGGCCCGCAAGACTACTGGTGATTCGCTCGCAGCAAGATACGGACGCGTCCACTCGCGCGAGCGGTCGTGAATCGGGGCTCTCTCTGCCTGCGCAACTATAGGTATTTATACTTAAGTACAAGTACTTACGTACTTCTACGTAATAATCGGATATCATATTACTTTATAAACTTTATTTGTTGTCCCGCGGCCGGTCTGCCGATATAATAGCTGGATGCATTGATTGTGTGGAAGTCAGAACTCCCAAACCGCGTTACTTACGACAGGCCATCGGTCTTTGTAGAACGGGCCCGGGATGCTGCGCGATGGATAGTCACTTGAGCACAGAGCAACACCAGGGGGATCGTCGTGCGCCGCCGGCAGCCAGGACGTCCCCACCGTCAGTAGCCGCTGCGGTGCAGCGGCAGTACCCTGACGCACACAGGCCCGCACCATCGGTTGCGGCACCGGGGCTTCCGCACCCGGTCGTGGGACAGTCGCCAGCGTGCCGCGAGCATATGCAGTACGCCGAGTGGCTCGCTTCTATCGGAATGCTCAGCGCTACGCTGACTCATGAGCTGATTCAACCTCTGAACGCGCTGCAACTGGTGCTGCACGACGCGTCGGGGAAATTGACGGGACTGAGCTGCCCTGAGGTCATTAGACAAGATCTGCAGGACGCCCTCACAGCCTGTTCTCGCATCGGTGCGATGGTCAGCCGCTTCCGGTGTCTGGCGCAGCGTCCAGAGAATCACAAGCAAACCGAGGTCCACCTCCAGCAGGTAGCGGAACGAACGTTTCGTCTATTGGAGCCCGGCGCCAAACAGGCCAGAGTGCAGTTCTGGACGGAGAACCTCGAGAGCCTGCCTACCATCTGGATGCCGGAGAACGAAATCGATCAATTCTTCTTCGCTTTAGCCCAAAATGCCGTCCAGGCCGCTGACGGCACCAAAGAGTGTCATCTTCTCATCACAGGGGCGTCGCAGGAAGACATGATCTTGCTGCGCTTTCAGGACAACTGTGGCGGGATTGAGCCGGTGTATCTGCCCAGGATCTTTGAGCCGTTCTTCACGACCAAGCCTCCCGGCCAGGGCATGGGGCTGGGGCTGTGCATTGCCCGACGAATCATATACCAGCGCGGCGGACAAATCTCGGTGGAAAGTCAATGGGGCGAAGGCACCACCTTCACGGTGCTTGTGCCCAGAAAAATGAGTCCACCAGCACGAGGTCGATACGTGCGATGAATCTCCAGGAAACACATGTTTTCGTCGTCGATGATGAGCCGGCCATCCTGACGGCTTTCCAGAGCAGCGTTGGAGGACGCCGGAATGCAGGTACGTGCTTTCTCCAATGCAGAAGACAGCCTGGCGGCCCTATCCCAGCACGCATGTGATGTGATCATCACGGGTGTTCGGCTGGAGAAACAGGGACGGCTTGTCCCTTCTGCAAGAAGTCCGACACCGTTTTCCTTGGCTGCGGATCATCATCGTGACGGCGTATGCGCGATATCCCCCTGGCGGTGGCTGCCATGAAGGTTGGCGCCGCGGATTTCCTCGAAAAGCCCGTAAGCCAACAGGAACTGGTGTCCGCGGTCAAGGACGCCATAAAGGACACGATCCGGTCCGCGCCCTTCCCGCGCGAAGCACTCTCCCCAGCGGAAGTCCAGGTTCTGCGGTTATTCCTTGAGGGGCGGAGCAGCCGAGAAATCGGCACGGCCCTCAACCGTTCCACCCGAACGATCGAAGTGCACCGACAATCTCTGATGCGCAAATTCGGCGTTCACAATGCGGTCCAGTTGGCCCAGAGAGTCAAGCAACTCTGGTTAGACGAATAAAACAGCTTTTGCGGCCGGATATCGGCGTGGCACACTTTTTGACTCTTCTCGCAAATGCTCGTCAGCACAGAGCGCACGAACCAGAACGATCCATAGGCCCCTGATGCTCGGAGGGGACCACACAGGTGGATATTTCCTTGGGACGCCCCGTGGGCCCCCTCCTAGGCATCATCGGCCTCGGTATGGCGCTGCCATGCAGCTTGGGGAAATCATATCTACCGCGAGCACAATTCCCTGCCTGATATCTCTCCATCTCACTATCCATGCACGCTCCCGAGTTCTGCCCGGCTTCTCTGCGATAGCGCTGTCTTGTCCGGCTGATCTGCCTGCCTCTCCGTAGGCGTATGACGTTCAATGTTATTATCCTATCTTTGCCACAGTGTGTCTATCCGTACAAATACGTATTTTGATGCCGTTTTTCCTTTTCTGGCTCTTTTGTCGCAAGTAGTGTCCCGCCGGAGGACGATCTGATAGGAGACTAACATCCATGTGGTCGGGTCCGGGTTTTCTCCAGAGGTTTACCCGGACCTTTCTTTTCCCGCACGGCACCTGAAGGAAAAAGGCGATTCGTGCCAGGACAGCACTTGTGCCCTCGTCCCACCCCGATGACCTCCGAGTCAATATTCAACATCATACCCCCTTGTGGGGCACGGCAGGCCGTTCTTGTGTATTCCTCCGTTCGGCCAAGAGGGTTAGAGACGAGTCCTGGGCAGAAAGCGCTTGCACCGGGCCAGGGGCGGGCAGTATTGTCATGGTGCCATGTCCGGCGGCAGGAGCCGGTCAGGACGCCAAACAGATTCGATGAATCGGAGGTCAGCTCTACGCTGGTAAACACATGCGTACGCCCCGAGTTCTTGGACGACTACCACTCCGGCTTTCGTGCCTCATCCTGCTTATGTTCTCGATTGCCTGCGTCACCGCGTGGCCCCAAACGGTCGCCGTACCGTCGCACGAGGACATCGCCGGCAGCTTACAGCCCTTCGTGAACAGCCATACCCTCGCGGGGGCGGTGACACTGGTGGCGTCGAAGGACAAGGTGCTCAGCCTCGCAGCCGTGGGCTACGCGGATGTCGCCGCACAGGCGCCGATGAAGACGGACGCCCTGTTCTGGATCGCCTCCATGTCCAAGCCGATGACCGCCACGGCACTGATGATGCTGGTGGACGAAGGCAAGGTGCACCTGGACGATCCGGTGGAGAAGTATCTGCCGGAATTCCAAGGCCAGATGCTGGCGGTGGAACAGGATGCCGATCACGTCTTGCTGAAGAAGCCCAGCCGGCCCATTCGGGTCAGAGACATCCTGTCCCATACCAGCGGCCTGCCCTTTGCGTCCCGGGTGGAATCGCAGATCGACCAGCACCCGCTGCGGGAGGCCGTCATCAGTTACGCGCTGACCCCGTTGCAGTTTGAGCCGGGCCGCAAGTACGAGTACAGCAATGCCGGCATCAACACCGCCGGCCGAATCATCGAAGTAGTCAGCAGTGTACCGTATGAGGAGTTCATGAACCAGCGTCTGTTCCAACCGCTCGGGATGAAGGATACGACCTTCTGGCCGACCGCCGAACAGGTCAAACGCCTGGCCAAGTCCTACAAACCCAACGCGGCGAAAGATGGCTTGGAGGAGACGGATATCGGCGGGCTCTCTTATCCGCTCCCCGACCGCCGGCGCTGGCCCTCGCCGGCCGGGGGTCTCTTCTCCACGGCTCTGGACCTTTCCCTCTTCTGCCGGATGGTCGCGAACGGGGGCGTCTATGCGGGCCAACGCTATGTCTCCGAAGCTGCTGTGCGGGAAATGACCTCGACCCAGACGGGGCACCTGCGCAAAAAGGCGAAAGCGGCTATAGCGGCTATGGCCTCGGCTGGTCCACCTCACGCGCATCCAACGGCAGTGACACGGTTATTCCAGGGCAGTGTGGCCATGGCGGAGCCTACTGCACCATGATGGAAATTGACCCACAGCACCAGCTTATCACGGTGTTCCTGGTGCAACATACCGGTTACCCGGGTACCAATGGCGGCAAGATCCATCCTACGTTCGTGAACGCCGCCATGGAACAATTCGGGCACCCAGATCGCAGCCCGAAATGAATCGCCGAGAGGATGAAGTGTCGTGTGTCCAATCTTCAACGCAGATCTGCGTGACGGGATACGAGTCCCGTGCAGAGTACCGCAATGCAGAATCGAGTAGTCTGAAGGAGAGCCGTTATGCGGATGAAAATTCTCCCGGTAGCGTGCCTGGTTTGGATCGTTCTCTCGTCGGCCCAGGCGCAGGAGCAGAAGAAGCCGGGCGGCGCAGCGGTCTGGCGGCTGGAGGCGCCGAGGATCTTCGAACAAGCCGTCACCCACGACCTGAGACTGTCCGAAGGACGGGGGGAAATCGAGCTGGCCGTCGGAGAACTTTTCGAGGATGACGGCCCCGCGTCCGGCCAGTCCTATCAAAGGCCCGAGAATCGGGAGATGGTGACGGCCCAGACCTGGATCAAGAAGGAGCTGCTCATTCCGAATCCCCAGGCCCGGGCGGCGTACCTGGTGGTGCTGTCGGACGTGCCCGTGGAGGCCCTCATCAATGGGATCGTACTGCGCCTCGGGCCCAACCAGAGCGGCAGGCCCCTCCATCAAAGGTACGCCTTTGACCCCAACCTGCTCCGGGCCGGCCGCAATGAGATCGTCCTGCGAACCTCAGGCAAGGTGACGATCGCGCGGGACGACGAATTCGCCTTGGGGTCCCGCACCCGGACGAAGGCTCCGGGCCGCAGCGCGAAGAGCACCGATGCGGGCCAGACTTGGGATTACGGCCACCTGGGACCGGAGGGCAAACTCCAGGGGGAGTACGGGGTGCGGGTGTTTCTGGAGCACCATCTCTCCCGGGGATCGGTCACCCTGCCGGTGCTGGATGCGGGCAATCTGGAGGGAAGAACGGTGGGCGCGCCGATCACCCAAACGGGCCCGATCCAGATCGCCGTGGAGGGAGAAAACGGACCGGCGGGTGCTATCCTGGTGCGGGCCCGAACCGGCGACACCTATGTTCCCACCGAGAAGCATTGGTCGGATTGGCAGGAGTTGGGCGAAACCGGGGGCGTGCTGCAAAGCCCACGGGGGCGGTATGTGCAGGTGGCCGTAGAGCTCTCCTCGCGCGATCCGCGGCAGAGCCCGCGGTTGCGGGCTGTCCGCGTGGCAGCCCAGCCCACGGGCGCGGAGGATTGGACGGCTCGGCTGCGCATCCTGGAGGAGCACAACGAGGAGATCGTCCGCACTTCCATTCCGTTCGAGTATGAGCCCCTGGACCATCCTCGCCTCAAACAGCTACGCCAGGAATACAAACTGGATGAGGTCGTGCAAGGCGCGCAGAACGAACTCGAGCTGATGCTGCGTCTGGCGCAGTGGGCCTGCAATTACTGGGATTGGCCCAATCACATCGGCGAGTGCTACCCGCCCTGGGATGCGCTGGAGATCCTGAGACCTTACAAGGATGGCAAGCCCACCGGCGGTTTCTGCCTCCAGTTCAACCTGGTGTTCTTGCAGGCCTGTGAGAGCTTCGGGTTCCCGGGCCGCGTCGTTTCCATCAGTCCCGGGAGTTGGTATGAACGCCTAGGGGGCGGGGGCCACGAAATAGTGGAGCTCTGGTCCAACCAATGGAAGAAGTGGGTCTATGTGGATGGGGCGTTGGCTTGGTACATCGTGGCGGAAAAAACGGGCGTTCCTCTCTCCATTTGGGAACTGCGCCAGCGCCAGTTGCCGACCTTGCGGGGAGAACCGGTCGAGCCGGTGCGGGTCGTCGCCGCCGAGCGGACCAGGAACAAGCAATTCGCCTGGAATGGCTTAGGAGGCCCCAAGCCCCTGAACTGGTACCTCGAACTGAGGATGATTCCCCGCAGCAACTTCCTACAGGAGAAATCGCCTCTGCCGCTCAGCCAGGGAACGGACGAATGGTCCTGGACGGGACACTACGTGTGGACCGATGCCGAGGCGCCGGCCGGCTTATTGTTCGGGCACCGCGTGACCAAGCGCGGAGATTTCCAGTGGACTCTCAACCAGGCGCACTATGTCCTGGAGCCGAGCCAGACGCCGGGCGTCTTTCGCGTGCATCTGGATACCGAGACGCCCAGCTTACAGACCTTCCTGGCCGAGATCGACGCCGGGGAGAAAAAGAGTGTGGCCTCCGGTTTCACTTGGACGCTGCACCCCGGCAAAAACCAAATGCGCGTACGGCCTCGCAACGTGGCCGGCAGGGAAGGAATCCCCAGTTGGATCGCCCTGGAGTACACCCATGCCAATTGAGTTTCCCGGATTTTTCGATCTCCAGGTCAACGGCTTCGGCGGTGTGGACTTCAATAGTCCTCGGACCACGCCCGAAGAGCTACATCGAGCCATCGCGCAATTGCGCCAGGGGTGTGACGCGTTTTCTGCCGACGCTGGGCACGTCCTCTTTGGAACGCTTTGCCCAGTGTGCCAAGACACTCATCCAGACACCGCATCCCGCGCTGGTGGGCCTGCATATGGAGGGGCCGTATATCTCTCCCGAGGATGGGCCGCGCGGGGCACATCCGCGCGAATACGTCGTGGCCGCCTCGATCGCTGATTTTCTGCGCCGCCAGGAAGCCGCCGCCGGATGGATCAAACTGGTAACCCTGGCGCCGGAGGTGCCGGGAGCGATTGCGTTGATCGAGCACCTGGTGGGCTTGGGTATTCGCGTAGCCATCGGGCACACGGCAGCCTCGCCGGAGCAGATCCGCGACGCGGTCCAGGCGGGGGCCACGCTTTCTACCCACCTGGGCAATGGTTGCGCGACTCAGATGCTCCGACACCCCAACGTGATTTGGGAACAACTGGCGGCGGATGAGTTGGTTGCCTCGTTCATTGTGGATGGGCATCACCTGCCGCCGGCGACCGTCAAGGCCATGGTTCGCGCCAAAACGCCGCAGCGCACCTTGTTGGTGAGCGATGCGGTGACCGTGGCCGGTTGTGCGCCCGGCATTTACGAGATCAATGGCGACCCGGTGGTATTGAGCGAGACCGGCAGGGTTTCTCAGCCGGGCAAACCGTGGTTGGCAGGATCGTCGGCCAGTTTGGACCGCTGTGTGGCGAACGCCGCGAGATTCACCGGTCTGCCGTTGGAAGAGATCCTGCCGATGGCCTCCACCCAGCCGGCGAAGTATCTCGGGCTGGAAGCAGCCGGCCGAGTCACCGCGGATTGGGATGCCGCCGGCTGCAGGCTGAGCAACCTCAAAGTGTTCGACGCGTGATCGACTATTTTCCGATCTGCATCACCAGCCAGGCGATCAGAATCAGCAGGCCGACGGCGATCCAGGCCAGGAGAAAGCCGAGCAAGTCCTCGCGGTAGCGACGAAAGAAGCCGCGCCAGCGCTGGGCGGTGAACCAAGTGCCGACATCGAGCAGAATCAACTCCTCGCCCCGGTCGGCGGCCAGCGGTTGGGACTGGCCGTTCGGCAGGTTCTCCCGATCGGTCGAGTGCCGCATCCGGTCGAAGAAGGCCTCCAGACGCACGCGGTCCTCGGGTTTGGTGAGCAGACTGACGAGGATCAGCGTGGAGAAGCTCAGCAGCATGGCGAATCCGAATGGCCCCGGCAGCCATTTATACACGAGCATCCATTGGCCGGTTTGGAGATGGGCCCACCCATGCCCGGAGGCGAAGAGGCACGTGAAGGCCGTGGAAAGATCCACCGGCTGCGCCGCGGTGCCCGGCGTGCAAGTCGTGAGGTAAAGCGCCGCATAGTAGCTCAGGAACCCCATGAGGGTGGCGGCGCCCGCGCCAAAGCGGTTGGCGCGGCGCCAAAGGATGCCCCCGAGGAACATCACGCCGAAGAGGGCGGCCAGGGTTTCCAGGAACAGGAAAGCATACAGGACATTCCCGACCATCAGCGCGAAAAGGATGGCCATGCTGGTGGTGACGAGGCCGCTCACCCGGCCGACCCAGAGCAACTGCCGGTCATCGGCGGAAGGATAGAGGTAGCTGAGCCAGAGGTTGCGGGTGAAGAGGGCGCCGCTGTTGACCATCAGGTTCGAGCAGGCAGACACGTTGGCGGCCAACACGCATGCGACCATCAGGCCGACCAGGCCGGGACCGAGCAGCTCGCGGCAGGCATAACCGAAGGCCTGCTCCGCGTCGGGCAGCCTGACGCCGCGCTGGAGGGCCAGCGTGGCGGCGATCAGGCCGGTGAGGGCCCAGCCGATGGTGCACAGGCGTTTCGTCATGGAGCCGTAGGTTTGGCCGATGCGACCGGCGCGCTCGGTCGCGCCGGTCGGCGCACATCGACAGAATGTGCGGCTGGGCCGTGATGCCGACAAAACCGTTGAGGGCGAGCATGGCGATGGTGAAGGCGTTCATCCCGCTGACGCTGCTGTAGAGGTCAAAGAAGTTTCCCGGCAAGGCCTGGCGCATACCCGCGAACCCGCCCACCGCGCGCAGGCCGAGCGGGATGAGCAGGAACGACAGGGTGATGATCAGGAAGCTCTGCACGAAGTCCGTGTAGGCCGAGGCGATCAGTCCGCCGAAGAAACTGTAGAGAAGAAACGCCAGGGTCATGACGATGACCACGCCGTTGGCCGAGATCATCTGGCCGCCGGTGGCGACGGAGATGACCTTGCCGGCACCCTTGAGCATCACGCCCTGGCTGAGGACGAAAAAAGCGACGCCGAAGAGGGTGTAGGCGAGCGCGAGCTTGCGGCCATAGCGGTCTTGGATGATCTCCGCGACGGTGGTGCGTTCGCTGCGGCGGTACCACGGAGCGATCAGCCAGTAGAGCGGCGTGATCAGCATGTTCTTCCATTGAAACCAGATGGTGGCGAAGCCTTGGCCAAAGGTGGCGCCCGCCTGCGCCACCGGCTGCTCCGCATGGGTGCCCGTGCCAAAGGCTTGGCCGACCATTACCCACCACGGCAGTTTCCGGTCGCCGAGAAAATAACCACCGCTGGTACGAATCTTGCGAGAAATCCACAAACCGAACGAGGTGACGCCGACAAAGTAGCCGGCCAGCACCGCCCAATCCAATGCCCTGAAACTGGTCGCACCAGGCATGTTGCGTTCTCCGTCTCTCGATGTGTCAGCGCAGCTCCGGTCTATTCTTCGATAAGCTGCCGCAACGTGAAGGGCGCAAACAGCCCGTAGTCAATCGTGTCATAGTTACGGCCTGCCGGCGGGCCCGATTCAGGGGCTGCCTGGAACGAAATGGGCCGGGCGGCGCCGCGCAGGGCACCGGCGTGGTGCGGACCCAGGGTGTTCTTCCGCGTGCCGATCACGCGGACTTCGACCGTATTCGTCCCGGCCTGGATGAGCTTCGTAACATCGCACTGCCAGGGCTGGTAGGCGATATAACCGGCCGACTTTCCATTCACCATCACTTCCGCAACGCTGCCATACCACTGGCCCAGCTCGATCCCATACTTCCCGGCAGGCTGGGAGACGGCGAACTGGCGGCGGTAGGAGACGCCGGCCGAGTAAAACGGATAGCCCTGGCTCTTCCAACTGCCCAGAGCGAGCACCGGCTGGGATTCGCCCACCACGGCAAACCCGGACTCCGTAGCCATCAGCCGAAACGTGCCCAGAACGTAAGCCGATTCCAACTCATGGTAAATCGTGAAGGGTGATGCTTTAATGGTTACGGCGTTCGCCCCGATCTGCGCGGCCTGCGTGAGATCGATGCGCCCAAACGCCTTGTCCAGCCACCAGGCGTTTCTCATCGCGGAGACCTGCTTGCCATTGCAGGTGATCGCATAGAGGTCGGGCCTCTCGATGACGATCGCGAGCCGCTCGGGCAGGCGCTCCTCGATGGTGAACCGATACGTGGCTTCGAAGCCGCTGTCCGGGCGGAACCTCTTCGTGATCAACTCGTCCTTGAACTGCACGGAGCTGTCCCACGGATTCCCGGGCATGCCGTTCTGCGCAAAGGCGAATTGGGACGCCCGGTAGAAGTAGAGGTTCTTTCTTGTCTCGCCGCCCGCCGTGACATCCACGTAGTCCAGGGTCAGCACGTTCTCCTCCAGGGGGGCAATGACAAGATCGCCCTCCGCTTCAATGACGCTCGTTTTGTGCGTCGGTTGCTTTTGGGGGGCGTGAGCCTTCTGGGACTGGAAGAGCAACAGACTGCCACACGGCGGGAGTGCGAAGACAGCCTTTACGCCGGTAGCCCCTTTCTCGAAGGGATAAACAGAGGTAGTGCCGGTATCCGCGTTCCAGCGCTCGATGCTCTGGGCTTTCGACATGATCGTACCGGTCGAGGGAGCGTCGATGCTCGTATTGACGAGCAGAAGAAACTCCCCGTCCTCGACAAGGCGCCGGTGGTGAAACAGGATTCCCTTATCGCCGTTTGCACGCTCAATGGTGAGCGTGCTCTCGGTGCGAGCCAAGAGCGTGGACGAGACGTCAGAGGCCTCCGTGCGTTTCCACCCCGGCTGCTTCGAGGCGGCCGCGCCGCGCTCCGAGGGGCGGCCCTCGATGCGCGCGGGGGCGTCGCCACAGCAGAGCACCACGCCTTGGGCCTTTAGATAAGCCTCGAGCAGGTCCATCGTGGGGCGGTTCAGGTTCTCGGTCAGAGGGGGCAATACCACCATGTCATACGACGCCTGTCCCACTTTGAAGTGCGGGCCTTCGGTCGAACCGTGGCGGGCGATGATGTCCTCGCAGCCGAGGTCGTATTCCACTTGGGCCCGCTCCAGGGCTACCAGCAGCGCCTGGAAGCGGTCGCCGATCTCGTTCAGCTTTGAGTCGCCCTGGTACATCCAGGCCGTGGTCGTTGGCTCGATCACGAGGACTCGGTTGACCTGGCGACTCTGGGACATGATCAGCGACAGTCGCGTGAAGTACGACGCCAGCACGTGATACGCGGGCCACCAGGGCTCGTGATAGGAGTACGACTGCGGGTAGTCGCGTTTGCGGGCCCCCCGGATGGTGATGTCGGAGAGGTGCTGGTCGAGGGTGTTGACGCCCAGGACGTAGAGCCAATCGCCGACGCGCTTCATATCCTCCAAGCGCAGGTCCCAGCCGCTCCCGCCGGAAGCCTCACACAGCGTCCGCGGCATGCCTAGTTGATTGGCTACGCTCGACAATTCCTTGACAGCCCGGACGTTGCCGAACTGGGCGTGAACGTCCTCACTGTACTGGTTCCGCAAGTTGTCGATCGCGGGTCTTTGCGACCAAGCATACATCGCCATGTTGTCCGGGCCTCGGAAGCAGTTGGGCCACTCGTGCTCCCAGTAGTGGCCGGTGAATTCGAGGTCGTGCTGGGCGCAGTAATCGTGGTAGGGCTTGGCCCAGCGGTCGATGAACAGCTCGAGCAGGACCTGAACGTAGTCGTGGCGGACCTGTTTCCAGTCTCCCACCGGCCCGACCAGGCTGGGCAGACTGGTGATCAGATCGTACTCCCACCGTCTCTGAAAGACCTCGGGCAGATCGTCGGCCCACGGCAGCCCCCCCGCCGGCGTAATCTCCGGTTCATCCGTGAAGACGCCGGGCACGCGTTTGCCGAACTGGTCGCCGATCTCGCGGGTGTAGGCGTCCAGCGTAATCGACAGGAACTTCTCCGTCACGCCGCGAGTCAGGAGGTTGACGTAAAATTTGCCCCCAAACCAGGGCGACGTGGGAGCCCAGCGCAGGGAAGCAACCGTGTACTTGCCCGGCGGAAGCGCTTCGCCTGCTTTCGCCTGTTTCGTGACATTTTCAACGCCATCCGTGGTGGGCCGGAGCACCGCTACGCAGTTTGCGTCGAGCCTGAGCGGCGTCTGCTGTTCCTTGATCTCCAGCCCCTGGCCGCGCGACTGGGGCATCGCCGCCGGGACGAAGCCGCCGGCAAAGCCCGAGGGGTACGAGTTCTCGTCGTAGATCCACACGTTCATGTCGAGCCGCTCGGCTTCCTTCAACGCCACCTTCCACAGCCGGAACCAATCTGGAGACAGATAGGGCGTCATCAGGCCGGGGCGGGGATGCACGAACACCTGTTTGACGTTCTGTCCGGCCAGATCGCGCAGGGTGCTGACGATTTGCTCCTCCGTGAGCAGATCGTTCCAGACCCACAGCGGACCGGAACTGTACTGACGCGGCGGATCGGCAAACTGACTCCGCAGCCCCGTCGACTCTGCCGCCACGGCTCGACTGAGCGCACCGAAGTCCGGCAGCAACGTGAGAACCCCCAAGCCCAGCACCGCCAGGGCAACGGCCCGGCACACGGACGCTCGTGAAACGACAGGCAGCCGTGGTACATCGTGTCGGTACATCACAAATTACCTCCATATCAAGAGGGCGGTTGCATTTTTGAGTTCTGCGTATTCTTTGTGACCACGCGCTCCTACGGACAGGTCGTGCAGGCGCTGGAGCATGCCCCAACATCGATGCATTGGGGCGGCATATACGGCTGCAAGGTCCCGAACCCGATGGCGGGGCTGCCGGGTTTGAGAGCGAAGTTGTTTTTTGCGACATCCACCAGAAGCGGATCCACGTTGGCCTTGTTCGCGGGACATGGATAGGCGTTGGAGTCGGCAAAGTCATTGGGTGCGCCGTAAGCGATGTTGTTCGTCCAGGTGTTTGAGAAACCCGAATGCGCCATGAACGGTGCGTTGGTGGAGGTGATGCCGGTGCCTCTGGTCGTCCAGGCTATATTATTTACGAAGGCGCAGCCGACCGCATCCTGGGCCGAGATCTCCGCCCGCCACGTCCCCGGGTTGTAGGTGTCCCAATTGTTGTTGTAGGCCGTGTTATTCGCGACCGTCACATGGCCGCTTTTGAAAACGTGGATGCCCTTGCCGCCGTTGTGGTAGACGATGTTTCCCAGGCACAGCGACTGGCCGGCGTACGACCGAAACGTATCGTAGATGATCCCGTTGCCGTCGGTGTTCTTGCCGGCATACCGGCCCTGTTGGCCGTAGTTGTCGTGGACGATGTTGTAGGCACTGACGATGTGGAAGGGTGCCCAATAGTTGTCCATCGCGGTAGGCGTGTAGTTGGGGACTACGGCCGGAACGACGTGCGATATTCCCGAGCCCTGCCAGTCGATGCGGACGGTACAGGCATTGTCATACACGTTGTTGTGAAGGTTCCAGAACCATTCCGACCCGTTCTCCTGAATGCCCGACTGGCCGAACCCGTGGACTTGGCTGTTCATCACCCAGATATGGTGGTAGTTGGCGCTCTGCTCAACATCCAAGCCGCACAAGCCCGCCAGGAAGTTGTTGCCGTCGAAGTCGATGCCGTCGAACATGACGTGATGCGTGGCGATGCGCATCATGTGATTGAACTTGGCGGCGGCAACGAGATGCGCTGTTCCCATCATGGTGGAGCGGTAGACCACGTATCCGGCGGGGGTTGCGGCGTTTCCACCAGCAGTGATCGTGACCTCGGCGGTCAGGTGATAAGTTCCCGGTGCGAGATTGACGCAGTCGCCGGCCACTCGGCCGACGTTCGCTTTGGTGAGCGTGGCCCAGGGGCTTTGGGGGGTGGTGCCGTCGTGGGCGTCATTTCCGGCCGGGGGCGGTGCCACGTAGAAGTTCCTCAGGCCAACATAGTAGGGATTGGCAAACAGGGCGGCGCTGGGGCCGGCCGTCTCAAACTCCCTCGCCAACGGGACGGCGATGTTCGTCTCGCCGAGCGCGACACTCGCCCCACGGCTGGCATAGCCGCCTTTGCGGATCACAAGCGCCTCAGCGGCCGGCTTGGGTACGGGGTTATTCGGCGATTTCCCATCACGCGGCCTGACGATTGTCGCGTTGATATCGAGGGCAAACCTCCCCTGGGCATCGGTGAGAGTAACCTTGCCGGTGCCGGCTTCCTGCACAAGGGCCTGGGCGATGGCCTGCCCTGAAGTCGCATCGGTGACGGTTCCTTCGACCACATCCGCGCTGCATACCGAAAAATGCAGCAAGACCATGGCGCCAACGACCTTGAGTCGCCCCACGCGTTTCCTGGATGAGGGATGTTTGACCGCGGCTCGAAGTTGACGAGTGGCGTAGAATTGCTTTTCAGGGCTGTGCACTTGCCACACTCCTCGCCCTACTTCTTCCGCTGCTTTGCGACGGCGTTGCGGTAATAGCTGTCATCGTGCTTCTGTTTCCAGCCGTCAGTCGGGGCGGAGCAGAGCGGGCGGTACTTGGTCCACAGTTCCTTGACCCAGGGTTGGTCGGCGTAGCTCTCGTGGAACCAGTCCTTGCTGTCGTCGAGGTAGGGGTCCTTGTCGTAGGGCGGACGGCAGTGCTTGGCGATCTCAAGGCGGAAGGGCTTGTCATCCTCGAACATCCAGCGGTCAACGTAGTCGAAGAAGGCATCGTGGTTCCAGGTTCTTTCGAGCTTCATGGCCCGCAGGACCAGAGCCTGAGCAACGAAGCAGGTGGAGGTATTGGCCCGCCGGTAGGCCTCGCTGCGGAACTCTTCCGGGACCCATTGGTCGGGGGTCAAATGCTCGTAGGGGCCCCAGGGGTTGCCGGCGCGGACGAAGTCGCGCCCGATGCCGGTGACCTGGTCGATGCCGGAGTGTCCGGTGAAGACGACCTTGGCGCCGGTCCAGCAATCGGCGTAGGCGGTCTGCTCGTCCTCGCCGAAATGAGCCTTGGGGAAGCTGGTGTTGATGTTGGCCATGGTCTCATCGCCGAGCAGGACGCCGGCGAAGACGATGGGGAACTTGCGACCGGAGCCATGGCCGCCGTGGCAGGCCCAGCCGGGATGACCCTGACGGATCAACCCATAATAGTCAATACCGATCTGGATGACGTTGATGAGCAATCGCTCCTTCACCTCGGGCCTGCTCTCGCAGCAGGCCAATAGGACGGCGTCGGCCAGGATCTGGGCGTTGGCTTGGGCGTAGTTGGGCATGCTCTGTTGCGGGACATCGAAGGAGAAGAAGCCGGCATCGCACCAGGGACGCTGGACGAGGTCGGCAAATGCGACGGGGTCCGGGGCGGCGGCCGGCCGATCGAAGTGTGGCAGTAGCTCGCGTTGGAGGTTCCGAGCCATACGGATTGCGGGATCGTGGCCGCTGTAGCCCGGGCGGAAGGCATCGGGCGGGAGCGGAGCGGCCACGCAGGTGAGCACGGCCACGATCTTGACCGGGCTGTTGTCGCCTTCGCCGCGCACGGTGCCGCCATGATACTTGTACGTGACCTTCTCCCCCTGCTTGAGGCTGATGCTGGAGGCCAGGCTGTCGCCGCACTTCATGGCGATAGGCAAAGCAGCACGGTGCTCGCGACGATAGTAGTTGATGACGCCCGAGTCCCAGGCCACTTCCTGCCGGGCGGGGGCGTTGAGCATAGAGCCGTTGCGGCAGCGCTGGTCCACGGGGATCTTCTTCTCGCGGCCGTCGAGTTCGTCGGCGGCGACCTCGTTGCCGTAGCGCGGGGCGGGGTCAATCTTGACGACCGTCACGGGGCCGACCACGTACCAGTCGCCATTGATGAACTGCCCGACGCGGGCCGGCTTCTCGAAGGTCCAGGTGATGCCGTGCTCGCTCACGCTCTCTTGGAGCGGGAGAGCATCGAGTGTGGGCGTGGCCGGGGCGTTGTCCTTCGTATAGACAACCCCCGCGCGGCGGGGCGCGGGGCGTGCGTCGGCTGCCAGGGCCGGACGCGCGGCCAGCGCCGCCAGGTTCAGGACTACGAATGGTACAGTCAAAAGTCGCATGGTCTTATGAAACTGATGAACCGATAAAGTTTGCTTTTCACGCCCCGCCCTTATGAGTTTTGACGAACAAGCTCAGTAATGGCTGGGTGCCATGCCTACGGCTTTGCGTAGGCATGTCTACGAGGCGTAGACATGGCACCCGGCCGCCACGGACCTTCAGTTACCGATTTTGTTCGTCAAAACTCATTAGGCGACGCTGCGCGGGTGAGTGAGAATCGGTTTCCGGTCCCACTCATCAGGGCAGGATGATACCAGAGCGGCAGACGCCTGTCCAGAGCAAATCCTGCCAGTTCTTGGGCGGTCTTTGCGACGGCGGAACGGACGGCCGCCCGGGAGGAGCGACAGCAAGCCGTTGGGCGCCGTGGATGAAGGCATCCGCTTCAGAAGAGTCCGTGACTACCAATCGCTCGGGAGACAATCTCAGTCCTCAGTCCTTTCGGGACAGTCAGTTGGCGCGATGCGGCAGCGGAGACGAGGGTCTCCTACGGCTGGCGATAGGGCGACCAGTAGTTGCGGGGGTCGGTCTTCATGACGTAGCGGCGTCGGGGCAGCGGCAGCGGGTCCTGGATACGCAGGATCCACGCCATCAGGTCCGCGAGCAACTGCTGTTGGATTTCGGCCACGTTGCGGCGGCCATAGAGGTTCTGCAGTTCGCCGGGGTCTTGGACCAGGTGGTACAGTTGTCCCTTGCCTTGCATGTCAAAGACCAACTTCCAATCCCCTTTTCGCAGCATGCGCATCGTGCCGCTCTGCGACCAGCTATTGAGCTCGTCGAAACTCACCGCAGGATTGAGGGCCCCCTCCTGGACGGGATCGAGCGTGTCTTGCGGGGTGTAGTGGAGGCCGCCGAAGCCGTGCTCCGCGTACACACTCGCGAATTCCTCGTGCGGATAGGCGCCGCCCGTCAGCAGCGGCCACAGGCTGCGTCCCTGCACGCCGGCGGGAAGCGGCTGTCCGAGGGCCTCGCGCAGGGTCGGCATAATATCGACGATGGAGACGTGCGCCGGATGGGGCTGGGCACAGGCCGTGATGCCGGGACCCACGAAAAAAAGGGAATACGCGTCAGGCATTCCGGCAATTCCGGCCCCTTGCGCACGAGCCCGTACTCGCCGAAGAAATCCCCGTGGTCGGCGAGGAAGATCAGGATGGTGTTATCGTACCGTCCTTTCTCTCGCAGGGTTTGCACGAGTCGCTGGACCTGGTCGTCAATCAGCCGGAGCATGCCGAGGTAGTTGGAGCGGGCGCGGACGAGCTGTTGGTCGGCCATGACGATGATGATGTTCGGCTTACCGGCCGGGGGCCTCTTGTCGCCCACCAGGGCGCCGGCCATGCTCACGGGGGCCAGGGTCGCTCCGACGCCGAGGGCCTTCATGAATTCTCGTCTGTTCACCGTTCCACTCATTTTCCTGTGCCTCCCACACTCTGGGCCGAAATAACGACAAGGCACACGCTGCTTTAAGTCGACATTTCCCACATGACCTTCGCCCGGCAACAGCGCGGGCCTCCTAACCCACCAATGTAGCATCCTTACCCGGAAAACTCGAGCTCAAACCCCTCTCCTTGCACCACAACCAACCTCCTATCGAGGTAGGATCGAGAACGGTGGACTTTCCCATCCTCTCGATCAAGCGGCCCTCCGGTAGAGGTTCGGAAGTCCGCCGAGCCGCTCCCGACAGACAACTTCCCCCTTGCCTTGCGGCGGCCGTTCGCTGATCTCCTTGCCGATGCCCTGCTGTGCCCGCTCGGCGTGGTAGTGCTCCATGCACTCTTTGATGACATACTCCAGGTGACGCTCCCCCCGGAATTGTTGACATTACAGGCTGAAATCTCTCGGCTTACGGCCCGACGGATTTTTGCACCCTACGCCAATTGATTTCCACGCCGTTCTGACTATAATGTCCGCACTGGAGCCACAAGTATCATTCGCCTGAGAATCACAGTTGCAGAAGGAGTTGGCATGATTCATCGCACCCACACGATCATGGGGTTGACCCTGGCGGCGCTCCTGGGGCTGGATCTTACTGCCGGCCGAGCGGCGGAACCCTCCGTCGCCGACTATGTCAATCCCCTGGTCGGCACGGATTCGGAGTTCAATTTCTCCACCGGCAACACCTACCCGGCGCTCGCCTTGCCCTGGGGCATGAATTTCTGGACGCCCATGACCAATGTGATGGGCAACGGCTGGGCCTATCAGTATGGCGCCCGCAAGATGCGGGGCTTCAAGCAGACCCACCAACCCAGCCCGTGGATCAACGATTACGGCGCGTTTGCCTTGATGCCCGTGGTGGGCGAGCTGAAAGTGGACCAGAACGGCCGGGCCAGTTGGTTCTCGCACAAATCCGAGCAGGTGCATCCCTATTACTACCAGGTGTACCTGGCGGACCCCGATGTCACCACGGAGATCGCCCCGACGGAGCGGGCGGCCCAGTTCCGTTTTACGTATCCGGCGTCGGAGAAGTCGTATCTGGTGCTGGACGGCTTCGACAAAGGGTCCTATGTCAAGATCCTGCCGGGACAGCGCACCATCATCGGGTATTGCCGCAACAACAGCGGTGGTGTGCCTGACAACTTTCACAACTACTTCATCGCCGTCTTCGATCATGATTTCTCGCAGACTCTGACTTGGAAGGAAGGCAAGCTCCAAGCGGACGCGCAGGAGAGCGAAGGCAAGCACGTGATGGCCGTGGTCCGTTTCAAGACCGGCAAGGGCGAGCAGGTGCACGTCCGCGTAGCGTCGTCGTTTATCTCGCCGGAGCAGGCCAAGCGGAACCTGACGCACGAGCTGGGCACCGACAGCTTCGACCAGACCTGCGCCAAGGCCCGAGAGACCTGGGAGCAGCAGTTGGGCCGCGTCAAAGTCGAAGGCGGCACATTGCAACAGATGCGGACGTTTTACACGGCCCTCTATCGCGTCCTGTTGTTCCCGCGCCGGTTCTACGAGCTGAACGAGAACAACGAGATCGTGCACTACAGCCCGTACAACGGGACCGTCCAGAGCGGCTACCTGTTCACGGATAACGGCTTCTGGGACACCTTCCGGGCGGTCTTCCCGTTCTTCACGATGATGTACCCAACCCTGGACGCCCACATCATGCAGGGGCTGGTCAACACGTACAAAGAGAGCGGCTGGCTGCCGGAATGGGCCAGTCCCGGCCACCGCAACTGCATGGTCGGGTCCAATTCCGCCGTGCTGATCTCCGACGCCTACCTCAAGGGCCTTCGCGGGTTCGACATGGACACCCTGTATCAGGCCATGCTCAAGAACACCGAGAACAAAGGCCCGCTCGACTCCGTCGGGCGTTTCGGCGCCAAGCAGTACAATCAACTCGGCTACGTCCCTTGTGACGTGGGCATCAACGAAAGCGCCGCGCGCACCCTGGAATACTGCCTGGCGGATTTCTGCCTCTGGAAAGTGGCCCAGAAGCTGGGCCGTCCGGCCGAGGAGATCGAACGTTTTCATCAGCGGGCCCAGAACTATCGCAACCTCTTCGATAAGAGCACCAACTTCATGCGGGGCCGCAACCAGGACGGAAGCTGGCACAGCCCGTTCGTGCCCGAGAAATGGGGCGGCGATTTCACCGAGGGCTGCGCCTGGCACTACACGTGGTCGGTCTTCCACGACGTGCAGGGCCTGATCGATCTGATGGGCGGCCGCGAGGTCTTCGTGGACAAACTGGACGCGGTCTTCTCCACGCCTCCGGTTTACGACTGTTCCTATTACGGCTTCCCGATCCACGAAATCGTGGAGATGTGCGTGGTGGATATGGGCCAGTACGCCCACGGCAACGAGCCGATCCAACACATGCTCTACCTCTACGACTACGCCGGCCAACCCTGGAAAGCACAGCAGTGGCTGCGCGAAGTGATGGACCGGATGTACACGGACCAGCCCGACGGCCTGTGCGGCGACGAAGACAACGGGCAAACTTCGGCCTGGTACGTCTTCTCGGCCCTGGGCTTCTACCCGGTCTGTTCCGGCTCAGGCCAATACGTGATCGGGGCCCCGCTGTTCCAGAAGGCCACCTTGCGGCTGGAGAACGGGAGCCAATTCGTCATGGAGGCCCCCGCCAATGGCCCGGACCAGCGCTATATCCAGAACGCCCGTTTGGACGGAAAACCCTTCAACCGCACCTGGATCGGTCACGACGAGATCGAGGGCGGCGGGCGGCTGACGTTCACCATGGGTCCGGCCCCGCAGAAGGATTGGGGCACCGGCCCGGACGCCGTCCCCACCTCGATGTCGCGTCAAGACCGCTAAAACGGTCGTTCCCTACGAAGCCAAGGAAGTTGGAGATGGATTACCAAAACGATCAGCGTATCGTGCTGACCCTGGATGCCGGGGGCACCAATTTCGTATTTTCCGCCATGCAGGGCAAGAACGAAGTGGTCACTCCGGTCCGCCTGCCGGCTCACGCCCGGGACCTGGACAAGAGTCTCAACTGCATGGTGGAGGGATTCAAAGCCGTAGCGGACCAACTGCGCCAGAAACCCGCGGCCATCAGCTTCGCCTTTCCCGGGCCGGCCGATTATCCCCATGGGATCATCGACAACATGGGCAACCTGCCCGCCTACCGAGGCGGGGTAGCCCTGGGGGCCTTTCTGGAGGAGACTTTCGGCGTCCCCGTCTTCATCAACAATGACGGTGACCTCTTCGCCTACGGCGAAGCCATCGCCGGGCTGCTCCCCCAGACCAACCAGATGCTGGCGGAGGCGGGCTCCCCCAAACGCTTCCACAATCTCTTCGGCATCACTCTGGGGACAGGGTTTGGAGCTGGTATCGTCGCGGCCGGCAAGTTGTATCTGGGCGACAATTCCAACGCGGGCGAGATCTGGATCACTGCGCAACAAACGTCGGCCCCAGTGCTTCGCGGAAGAAGGCGTGAGCATTCGCGCCGTCCAGGGTTCTTACGCCCGGGCCGCCGGCATGGATGTCGCCCAGGCCCCGTCGCCGAAAGAAATCTTCGAGATCGGCATGGGGCACAAAGAGGGCCATCAGGCCGCGGCACGCACCGCCTTTGCCGAGATGGGCGAGGTCATCGGTGACGCTTTGGCCAACGCCATTACCCTGATGGACGGACTGATCGTCATCGGCGGCGGACTGGCCGACGCGTATCCCCTCTTCATCGACGCGGTGCTGGCGGAAATGAACGGCACCATCGAGAGCTACAGCGGCGCGAAGCTGCCGCGTATCGTCCAGCGTTGTTTCGATCTGGAGAACCCCGAGCAGCGCCGGCAGTTCCTGCGGGGCAACGTCAAGCAGATCAAGGTTCCCGGAACGGACAAGACTCTGCCCTACGATTCGCTCAAACGCCTGGGTCTCGGCCACGCCGTCCTCGAGACGAGTCAGGCCGTGGCGATCGGCGCCTATGTCTTTGCCCTGAGCCAGTTGGACGCCGACAGAACGTGTGGGAGTCGGTAGGGTGGGCATGGCCCACCAGTCGGTGGTGTGCGGTGCACACCCTACCGGCCGGGCCACAGATACGGAGAAAGGTTGATTATGATGACGCGACGAGAGTTCATGAAGAACACCACGGCCGTGGCGGCCGGGCTGAGCCTGGCGGGATCGGTACTGAAGGGACAGACGTCGCCTGCGTTTGTCTCGCAGCGGCCCGCGCCGAGAAACGAACGTTTGTCAGCACCGCGGTCGATCAGACCATCGCCGAGATCAAGTCCCAGATCCGCGACCCGGAATTGGCCTGGATGTTCGAGAACTGCTACCCGAATACGCTGGACACCACCGTCGATTACGAGGTGATCGACGGCAAGCCTGATACCTTCGTCATTACCGGTGACATCAACGCGATGTGGCTGCGCGACTCCACCTGCCAGGTCTGGCCGTACATGCCGCTGATCGCCCAGGACAAGAAGCTGGCTTTGATGATTCAAGGTCTGATCAACCGCCAGGCCAAGTGCGTGCGGTTGGATCCCTACGCCAATGCTTTCTATAAGGATATGACCAAGGCATCGGAATGGAAGTCGGATCGTCCTTCGCCCCAAGCCGGCGTGCACGAGCGCAAATGGGAGGTCGATTCGCTTTGCTATGTGGTGCGTCTGGCGCAGGAATACTATCGCCTGACGAAAGACGCGTCGCCGTTCGACGCCGACTGGGACCAGGCCATGCGTCGCATCGTGGGCACCTTCAAAACCGAACAGCGCAAGGATGGCACGAGCCCGTACCGGTTTGCACGCCGGACCGACCGGATGACCGATGCCCCGGTCTACAACGGCACCGGTCAGCCCATCCGCCCGGTCGGGATGATCTGCTCGATGTTCCGCCCGTCGGATGACGCCACGATGTTGCCGTTCCTGGTTCCCTCCAACCTGTTTGCCGTTCAGGTGCTGCGCCAGTTGGCCGGTCTTTACGCGAGCGCCCGCAGCGACGCCGCGTTCGCCCGCGAATGCATGGCGCTGGCCGATGAGGTCCAGAATGCGGTGGTGAAGTGGGGCACGGCCGACCATCTCGACTACGGACGCATCTACGCCTACGAGGCCGACGGCTTCGGCAATCACCTGTTCATGGACGACGCCAATGTCCCCAGCCTGATGTCACTGAGTTATCTGGGAATCCATAAGCCCACGGACACGCTCTATGAGCACACGCGCAAGTACCTGCTCAGCGACGACAATCCCTGGTACTTGCGGGGCAAGGCTGCGGACGGGTACGGCAGCCCCCATACCGGCAAGAACGGGATCTGGCCCATGGGGATCATCCTCCGCGCCCTGACCAGCGACGACGCCCAGGAGATTCGTTCCTGCCTGAGCCTGCTCAAAGCCACGCACGCCGGGACCGGGTTCATGCACGAGTCCTTCCACAAGGACAACCCGGCCGACTTCTCCCGCCGTTGGTTTGCCTGGGCCAATACGCTCTTCGGCGAGCTGGTCATCGACGTCTATCACGCGCACCCGGAGATCCTCAAGACCATGTAACGTGGGGGCCGGGTCACCATCTTCTGATCGCCCGGGATACCGGGTCTTTCCGTTACGTACCGCATTTCGCAAGCTCCGCAACTGTGGAGGAGATTGCCGCGCTCGGCGAGCCTCGCTCGCAATGACATATGGTGCCCAGGGATGTCATTGCGAGTCGCGAAGCCGCTGCACGGCGGGTGGGCGGAAGAAACGCATCACACGGTGGGTGCCATGCCTGCGCCGCGTAGGCATGTCTTTCGCACAGGCCCGGCATGTCTGCGCAAAGCCGCAGACATGGCACCCGGCTCAGGATGACAAGGGGAGCGCACCAGTCAATCCGCATCTGTATGATCCCCATGCTACCGGGTCATTCCGTCCGCTATGGCAAAGGAGGCGTTGCCTCGCTCCCCCACGTCTTGTTGGGTTTGTTCGTCATGACCAGTCGCAGTGTTCCCCCCTTCATCAATTCCTCGTGCGTGAAGAACGGACCGTCGAGCTTCTGGTCGTTCAGGAAAGCCTGGTCGATGTATTTGTTCTCCTTGCTCGCGCCGGGAGCCAGGACGGTGAAGACCTTGCCGTTTGGCAGGGGGATGGTCACCTTCTCGAAGACCGGGCTGCCTATGGTGTAGTAAGGCAGGCCGGGAACCATGAGATAGAAGCCCATCTGAGAGAACACCACGAAGGCGCTCATGCCGCCGCCATCCTCGTCGCCGGGAATGCCGAAGAGGGTGTTGTTGAACCACACGTCCAGCAACAGGCGGATGCGCTTCTGGGTCTTCCAGGGGGCGCCGAAGTAGTTGTAGAGATAAGGAATGTGAAAGCTGGGCTCGTTGCCCATGGAGAACTGTCCGACCATGCCGGTGGAATCGGGGAACACGGCCTGGAACGCGTACGGGGACTCGCCCAGCGGCTCGCGGAAGAGCTGGTCGAGACGGGCCTGGGCCTGCGGCTTGCCGCCGAGCAGTGCGATCAGCCCGCGAAGGTCGTGCTGGACCTGCCAGGCATAGGTCCAGCCGTTGTTCTCGTCATAGTAGTCGCGGCCACCGGGTCCACCGTCGAGCTTGGGATTGATGTTGATCCATTGTCCCTGCTCGTCCTTGGGCATGAACAGTCGCTTTTCCGGGTCCCAGAGATTGCGATAGTTCGACGCCGTACGCGCGAACTTCTCCTGATCGCCGGCCTTGCCCAGGTCCTGGGCCAACTGCGACAGAACCCAGCTATCGAAGCTCATCCCCAGTGTCACCGCCACGGCCTGGCGCTTCTCCCAACGGTCTACCATGGGCTCGGTCTCCTGCGCCGGGAGGCAGCGCCGGCAGATAGCCATGCTCATGATAGAAATCGTCGAGAGAGACTTTGGGCAGACCCTCGCGCCAGGGCAGCATGGTCGCCTCGGTGAGGTTCTTGCGAATCCCCGCGTAAGCCTTTTCGAGATCGTAGCTGTCGATCCCCTTGCGGTGGGCGTCGAGGAAGAGGGCCGAGGAATGGAAGCAGTTCATGCACATGTGATTGCCGTGCACTTCGGGGAAGGTGGGCATCCAACCGCTCTGTTCGTACATCTGGACGTAGGAGTTCAGCATGTCCGCCTCCTGGCGCGGATGGAGCAGGATGCGGAGCGGATGGTCGGCCAGATACGTGTCCCAGACCCAGTCGTCGACGTAGAAGGGCCGATCGGATTCGTGGACTTTGGCGTCGTAGCCGCTGTAGTAGCGGCCGCCCTCGTTGATGTTGACCATGCGCTCGTACGTGCGGTACAGGGCGGTGTAGAACGTCCGCTTCTGGGCCTGTGTCCCGCCCTCGACCTCGATCTTGCCGAGCGCTTCGTCCCAAGCGGCTTTGCCCTGGCGGGCCATCTCTTCAAAGCCTCTCGCACCGACCTCGGCGGCGAAGTTCTGGCGGGCCTGCTCGACACTGACGTAGGAGAGGGCGTATTTGAGCAGGACGGTCGCGGGGGTAGCGGCGTCCAGAGAGATGGCGAAGCGACTGGGTCCCGGCTCGAAGGTGACCGCACTCACGGGGGTGCCCGCGCCGTCCGTGAGTTCGGCGTAACAGTAGATCTCCATGACCCGCGTCACCGGGGCTGTGCCGCGTGTAGTGTACTTCAGGGTCTCTTCCAGACGGAAATGCGACGCGTCCAAAGCGGCGCCCTCAGGGGACCGTCGCCGCGGATCAACAGGTTCTTGCGCCGGCCCGTGGGAAACTCGACCTTGTACATCGCGCACTGGTGGCCGGGAACGAAGCCGACCGTGATGTCGTCATCGATCAGATACGTGGAGTACTGCCAGGGATGGCGGACTTCGAGGTCCTGGTCGCGGGTCATGCGACGTTCCCAGGCGCTACGGATGACTTCACCCGTACTCAAGCGCATCTGCATGATCCCGCGACTGCGATGCTCGGTCACCTGCAGGGGAAACGCGGTGATCTGGTCGTCGATATAATCGTCGCTGATCGGAATCATGCGGATCATCTGGTTGGGCAGGTGGTAGGTCGGATAGGTGGGCACCAGGAGCTTGGCCACGCCGCCGATCGTAGGGTCCACGTACAGTGAGTTGTCCAGCGCCTGTACGGCAGGAGCCGAGAGAAGCAACAGGGTCAACAGCAGGATTCGATGCCTTGCGCGTGGTGTTTTCATCAGGTGGTTTCCTCCCGTCTAACACATATCTTTCCACCCGGCGGTTCAGCGGCCGGGTCGGATGTTGCCCCCGAGGGGGCCGTGCCGGGGGACCGCCGCGTGTTCTATTCCGGCGCAACACCCTGATCTTTCGGCTTTACTCTACGTCTTTCCCCTGACGCGAGACAAAGGAAATATTATTGATGTTCGAACGGTCAAATGCAATCGACAATGTCACCCCCGCGCAGGCGGGGGTCCAGGAACGCCCCGGAGAGCACTGGATTCCCGCCTGCGCGGGAATGACAGAGTCCGTCCCGTGGTTTGATTGGCCATTCGATCGTCAATGAAACTCGTGTGGGATAATCGTGACCTTCAGGTGGAGGCCCGTGAGACGCCCGCGTGGAAAGCACCCCCGTCCTGCCGCAGATCCCTGGACGCCTTTTTTGAGGTCCCGAACAGATGAGGTTGACGAGCCGGAGCCGGGACCGTACTGTGTGGCGTCAGCATCTGGAAATTCCCTATGGGCGTCGGGGCCTCTTAAGAGCCGACGTCGCAGAAGAGAGAAATGGCAGGACCTCGAGTCGGCCTCAGCCGGACCGACCGACCAGGAGACCATGACATGTCAAACATCTCGAGCTCGGCCGCGGGAGAAGTGAGCCCCCTCGCCTCCGCCGCCGGCAGGACGTACCGCGGACCGTTTGCGATCATGACCACGCTCTTCTTCATGTGGGGCTTCATGACGGTCTTCAACGACATCCTGATTCCCAGGTTCAAGGAAGCCTTCGAGCTGAACTATTTCCGCGCGATGCTGGTGCAATTCGCCTTCTTCGGCGCCTATTGCGTCGGTTCGCTCCTGTATTTCGCGATTTCTGTGACGACGGGCGATCCGATCGCCAAAATGGGCTACAAGAACGGTGTGGTGGCCGGCCTCGTGCTCTCCGCGGCGGGCAGCGCCCTGTTCTGGCCGGCGGCCAACGCCACTTCCTATCCGATGTTCCTGGCGGCGTTGTTCGTCGTCGGCCTCGGCTTTGCCATGCTGCAGATCGCGGCCAATCCCTATGTCACGATCCTCGGTCCGGAAAAGACGGCGTCGAGCCGGTTGAACCTGGCGCAAGGGTTCAATTCCATCGGCACAACCATCGGACCGCTCATCGGCGGCTACCTGATCTTCCAGTACTTTGCCCGCACCGGCGCGCACGGCGCGGAATCGGTGAAGGTGCCCTATCTGGCGTTCTGCGTCATCTTCCTCGTGCTGGCGGGGGTGTTTTGGTTCATCCGTCTGCCGCACGTCGGCGAAGGCAAGATCGAGCCCGGCGCCGGCGCGCTGAAGTACCCTCACGTGGTTCTGGGTGTCATCGGGATCTTCATGTATGTCGGCGGCGAGGTGGCGGTCGGCAGCTCCATCATCAATTTCCTCGGCCAGAAAAACGTGGCGGGCCTGGCGGAGGTGGACGCCAGCAAATATGTCTCCGTCTATTGGGGCGGCCTGATGATCGGACGGTTCATGGCCGCGGTGATGCTGAGCGAGATGCGGGCCGCGCGGAAACAACTGTGGCTGGCGATCATTCCCCTCCTGGCGTGGCTGTTGTTGTGGGTGGCGAAGAGCGCGCCGCTCGAAGCAATGCAGAAATCGGCGGACGTCTCGGTGTGGGTGCTGTGGCGCGACGGGTTCGTGGCGAACTGGGCGGTGTTCAAGGTGTACCTGCCGTTCGTCGGCCTCTGCTGGTTGCTTTTCCAGGTCGGTCGCTCGCGCGCTGCGCGGACGCTGGCCATCTTCTCGCTGACCGTCGTGGCGCTGCTGCTGACGGCGATCCTCACGGGGGGTACGGTGGCGATGTGGTGCGTCGTGGCCGTGGGCCTGTTCACCTCGATCGGCTGGTCGAACACCTTCTCGCTCGCTCTCGAAGGCACGGGCGTCTACAAGAGCCAGGTCTCATCGCTGCTGGTCATGGCCATTTTCGGTGGCGCGATTCTGCCGCCGCTGCAGGGACACATCGCCGACCTCGGGGGCTTGCAGATCTCGTATCTGGTGCCGTTGGTGGCCTACAGTTACGTCGGCTTCTACGGCCTGATCGGCCACCGCATTGGACGCAGCCGGCAGCTCGCGCCCCAACCGGCGTAGCGCAGGACCCGGAGGGTACAAATATTGTCGGGGCGTAAGTATCTCAATCGCCTTGACGTCTGAAGGAACAGCAGAAGGAGCACGCTCAGGCGTCCACAGGGCAAGTGATCGGTGGGTAGCCGTGCCGTCTCTTTGGGAAAGGAGCTTGTTCATGGGGATCTGTCATATGTTACTGGTGGTACCGACAATCCTTGCCGTGACCACATCTCTTGCGAAGGCACAGGATTCGCCCGAGGTCAAGCAATGGCAGGCGTACGAAGTCAGAATGACGGCCACGCAGAACGCGGCGAACCCCTACGTCGCCTATCTCCAGGAGGGACGCCCAGCCCACGTCACAGTCCACTTCACCGGCGTGTCGGGAGACGCCACCGGGCGGGAACTCACCGTGGCAGGATTCTGGGACGGGGGCACGACGTGGAAAGCACGTTTCGCCCCGCCCGCACCTGGCGGGTGGGTATTCGAGAGTCACTCGGAGGACCCTGGTCTCAACCACGTCACTGGCAAACTCACTTGCGCCACGTGGACCGAGGACGAAAAGAACGCCAATCCCACCCGCCGGGGCTTTGTGCGCGTCCACACGGACGGGCTGCGTGCCGGCCGTTACTTCGAGTATGCCGACGGCACGCCTTTCCTGTGGATCGGAGACACCTGGTGGAACTGGACCCAGCGCGGGATCCACTTCGAGACGTTCAAGAATCTGGTCGATGACCGTGCCAAGAAGGGCTTCAATGTGGGACAGCTCTTCTTTGCAGCTAATGGCTGGAGTCGGCGCAGCTCCCTGCTCAGCGCCGACTACAACGAGCCGGACCTCGAGCAGATCCAATCCCTCGAACGATGGATTGCCTATGCGAACGAAAAAGGCATCACGGTGTGGATCCACCCGTGGTGGAGCCGCGCGGCTGAACGAGACCGCGGGTCCCGAGAAGATGCGCCGCTGGTGGCGATACGTCGTCCATCGGCTGGCCGCCTACAACGTCATTTGGACGCTGGCGGGAGAATACAACATGAACGACTATGGGGGACTCGGGTTGGATTTCTGGAAGGGCCTTGGGGCAATGGTTGCGGCGGAAGATCCATTCCATCATATTGTGGGCGCTCATCCCACGCCACCCGGCTGGTCCGGCGGTGCGGACGCCCCCCAGTGGTCCACGGCCCAGGTGCTCCACGACCAACCGTGGCTGGATTACAACCAGAGCCAGACCGCTCATGCCCGCTGGCGGAACGAGTACGCACCCACCGTTGTCACGCAAGCCTACGCCAAGAGCCCGCCGAAACCCATCGTCATCACCGAGCCCTGGTACGAGTTCGCGCTCGACGCCCCGGCCGCCAAGGAGATCCGGTTCTGCGCCTGGTCGGCGCTCATGAGCGGTGCGGCAGGACACACCTATGGCGGTGGGCACGTTTGGCTGGCGTATTTGCCGGAAGTCTCACGGCCCAGACGCAGTAGTGGCGAGTCGTGGCCCCTCGATCCCAACTTTGAGACCAACACCCTCGACTATCCCGGGGCGCGAGGGATGGCCCACCTGGCCAGGATTCTGCGGAGCGTCGCATGGTGGCGTCTCGAACCCCATCCGGAGCTCGTGGTCGAGAACCCTTCCAGATACTGCCTGGCCGTCCCTGGCGAAGCGTACCTCATGTTCTTGCGCTGGGGCGGTGCGGTCAAACTGGACCTGACGGCCTATAAGGGGGCCACTTTTACGCGACAGTGGATCGACCTGGTCACGGAGGAGATGCACAAGCCCCAAGAGCTGCGCGGAGGCGCCGTCCATGTGATCAACGCACCGGAGGATTTCCCCGCGGTGCGGCAAGAGAAGGACTGGATTCTGCTCATCCAAGTTGCCCAACCGGCGCCCGCTCCAAGGCTGGAGCCGGGCCGAGCAACTCAACGTCCGGCCAGGACTATTCAGTGGGTCAATCCGAACATTCCAACGATGCCGGGACTGTCCCACCACATCTTGGCGAGCAAAGCGATGGGACACGATGTCGGCTACGTGGTCTGGACGCCGCCGGATTACTCCACGGAAGTCAGCAAACGTTATCCCGTCATCTACTTTCTCCACGGAGCCGGAGGCAACGAATCGGCGGATGCCGCCGGGTTCTCGAGCTGGGCCGCCCAAGCGATAACCGACGGCTCGTCGCCTCCGGTACTGTGCGTCTTCCCGAACGGCGGCATGAGCGGCTATCGCGGCGCGGTGGAAAACATGATCACGGAGGAGTTGATCCCCACCATCGATAGGGACTACCGCACCGTAGCCAAGTCGGAAGCACGTGTGCTGGCCGGATTCTCCATGGGCGGATCCGGGTCGGTCTATCTCTCTATTACGCACCCGGACCTGTTCTGTGCCGCGGGCAGCATGGGAGGCGGCCTCCAAGGCAGGTCGGAACCGATGGCCACCGCCCTCGAGAAGGCCCTGCCGGTGTGGAAGAAGAAGGGATTTGGCTTCTTCCTGGTCAATGGCGACAGCGATCACCCGGAGGCATTCAAAGACTTCGCGACGCTCCTGGATGCCCATGGAATCGACCACGAGGTTTTGATCCTGCCGGACACGAAGCACGATCTGGGCCTGTATTATGAACGGTCGGCAAACAAGATGCTGGCCTTCCTGGGAAGGCATCTCCCGAAGCAATAGGATCGCCTGTACCTTCCTCAGAACTGGATCGGATTATGAGCAATCGGCACATACGCGGCCTCAAGTTCTCTTGGCGTTCCCGCGCCGCATGGGGCATTCTCGTGGTTCTGGCGTGCTGCTGCGTGCCAGAGGTGGCGTGCGCGAATGGCCCGTGGCTGACCGTGGATTGCCTCCCGGGCACGCCAGGGTGCGAAGAGCTGCGCGTGCAAGGCGATCCTTACTACGTGCTGCCGGACGGAACGGCGAGCACGTTCAGCGGCTATGCCGATCCGTGCATTCGTAGAGACCCAGCAAGCGGCGTCTTCTGGCTGATTTATTCGTGGCCGAATTTCGGATTCATCGATGGCGTCAAAGTCGTTTGTGTCGATACCCACCTTGCCCAATCCACAGATGATGGGCTGACGTGGACGTTCATCAAGAGCCTTTGGCCAGCCGTGCAGATGACCAGTCCACAGAACCCCGGCCAGCAGGGCTTTTTGAACAGCGAAGTGCCCAACATCTTGCCAGTCGTAGAAAATGGCGTGGTTCTCTGGTATGCGGCTCGGCACAACTACTTCATATACAATAGCGGCCCCGGACAGAAGCATCTGGCGAGCTCGGAGCAGATTCGCGTGTTCCAGGCGGCATCGCCCGGCGACCTCGATCACGCACCCTATTCGGTGTTGGGCAGTTCTATGCTGGCGTCCGTGTGGAAGCCCAACCAAGACCTCTCCGCAGTGAATCCAGCGTTGGCGGATGTCACGTGGTTTGGAGAGCCGTCGCTTTACTACGAAGATGGAATACTCTTCCTCACGCTGATCTCCTTCGTGTATGACCATGTCACGGACTTGCCTGTGATGAGCCGGAACAACGTGCACGTGTTCTCGACGGTTCCGACGGGCGATCCGGCGGCTTGGCAGTGGGTCTACCGGGGACAGCTTGCGGGGCCGGCGGAGGCGAACGAGCTCGGTGGGCAGGGGCTGACCCAGGTGGAGATCACCAAGGGGACCGACGGCCAATTGCTGATGATCATCACTCCTAATGATTGGGATACGACCTATCAGGACTACTGCGCACCAAGGATGCAAGGTGGTGGAGGTGAAGTCGCTGGTCACGCCAGCGTTGGAGCGAGACGACAACGGAAAACTGCGTATCCGAGCAGCCATCACGCAATCCGATGCCTCCGCACTAGGCCCGGATCCAGCTCGTACGACCCCAACTCCTCCACCGGCCTGTTGTTTGCCAGGCGTTTCAAAACAGTCGGCACATTGACTTCGCAAATCTGGAAAACCAGCGTCAAGCCATGACAGGCCGGCCTGCGGAACTGAATGCGCGCTGCCGCCACGTGTACGTGTCCAGCGCGAGCGCCGAGCGCCGCCTAGTACCGCATTTCGCAAGTCATGCGACCATGCGGTCGGGGAGATTGCTTCGTTGCGGAAGCTCCTCGCAATGATATGACCAAGCGTTGTATGTCATTGCGAGCGAGGCTGGCCGAACGCGGCAATCTATAGTCTCACGACTTATGAAATGCGGTACTAGTGCCGTTTCCGGTAACCCAGTTTCGTGACTTGTCACAAGTCCTCAGCCGGTCTTCTTGGCCTCCCAACAGTACGTTTCCCAATCCAGAATATCAAGGGGACGTTCGCCGTTGCGCCAATCCAGGTAGCTTTCAATTGCTTCCTGCTGCTCCTCGTGGGTGCGGTAATCGGTATTGGTCAAGGCGAACTTCCTCAAGGCCGTGAAGTGCGATTCGATCCGGTTGAGCCACGAAGCGTTCGTGGGCGTCCAGTAGAAGCGAATCTTGTGCCTCGCGGCATACTCCTGCACCGCGGGGGTGAGGTGGTAGTCGGCGTTGTCCAGCACGATGTGCAGGGTTTCTCCGTGTCGGTAGCGCCGCCGCAGACTCTTGAGGAACGCCAAGAACGTCGTACCGTTCTTCTCGGCCGCAAACGAGCCGATCAGCGTATCCGATTCCATGTCGTACGCGCCGAACATGTGCCGCACTCCCCCGTGACGGTTGTAAGTTGCCCGCCGTCGATCGACATGACCGATCTGGGCATAATGCATGCCGTGGCGGGGCTGGAGATTCAACGGGCCGAACTCATCGACGCAGAGCCGTCGGCCGCCGCGGGGCCGCTTTCGATAGAGCCCGCCGGTATTTGGGCCAAAACTGCGGATCATTGGAGTCCTTCCAAGTCTTGGTGTGCCGCCAATGCATTCGCTTTCGGCGCAGGATCTGCCGCAGCCATTCTACGGAGATCGAGGCGACGATCTTCTGCTTCTGCAAGTACTCGCGAATCTTCTCCAGCGACCAGACGGCCATCCCGATCAGCTTCTTGGGCGGCGACAAGGCCACTTCGCCGATCTGCTCGACGATTTCGGCCATGAACTTCCGCGGCCCGGTCGGACTACAATAGTACGGATACCAGGTGATCGCTTCCAGGCCGCCGGCATTGAAGCGGTGCAGGATCTGACGCACCCAGGTAGGCGTACAGTCGCAGCGCTGAGCAATTTCGGCGTTGGATAACCCGCCCTGCGACAGCAGAACGATGTGGGCATGGCGGTGATTGACTTGATTGGCAAGTTGTTGTTTCATGCGATGGAGCTTCTGGCCCTCCTAGGGCTTGAGCGTCCGTGCTTTGACCGTATTCATTTCTGGTTCTCCACAGGAATACCTTGGGATATTAGCCTCTGTGGAGAACCTACGTCCGCGTGGGCAAGAAGGTGAGCCCCTTTCTTCCTCCTTCACAAGAACCCACTCTCAGTCACGAAACTCGCCTACTCGAAACGGCACTAGCGATTCAAGACCGCAGCGTAGTTTCTGCTGTGCAACTATCGCATTCTCGCCATGCAGCGCTGGGGAACAGTGCTTCCCGGCCGGTTTTGTCGCACGCCGCCCGTGCCTTCGTGGGCGTCTTAATGTTGCCTTAATGTGTCGGTCGGTATTGTGATATCAGGATCGTCGGCGAACACATCTTGTTGAAAGGGTGAAGAATGAAAGCGAAGCCAAAGACTCCATCTCAGGCCACGATGTCGGACGCCAAGAGGACAAGCCCGCACGCTCTCATCGCAGCCTTGTGGGTGCTGACTGCGGGATTACTATTGACGACTCGCGCTGAGGCACAGCCGCCACAACCACCCGGGGGCCGGGGCGGCGGCTCCAGCACCAGCGTAACCTACTATGCGACGTATCAGCTCAGCGGGGGGACGGCCACCCAGTCCAGCCAAACTTATTCCGCTACCGCGACGGATACGTCCGGCGTCTGGGTCTCCAATTCCGGCAAGCTGACACTCATCAACCCAACGATCACGACGACCGGCAACAGCTCCTCGGCGGACAACAGCAGCCAATACGGCCTCAACGCCGGTGTCCTAACCAGTACCGGCGGCGCGGTGATGATTACCGGCGGCGCCGTTGCCACCAGTGGCAGCGGCGCGAACGGCCTCTTTGCCACCGGCACGGGCTCCGCCGTCACCATGTCCGACGGCATGATCACGACTACCGGGTCCGCCGCGCACGGAGTGGACGCGACGTATGGCGGCGCGATTACGCTAACCAACGTAACGATCTCGACCAAGGGGGACGGCGCCTCGGCCGGACTCTCGACGGACTTTGGCGGCGGAACCGTGACCGTCACGGGGGGCAGCGTGACCACCGCCGGGAGCAAGTCCCCGGCGATCTATTCGACCGGGGTGATCACCGTCACCGGGGCCAGACTGACGGCCACCGGCGGAGAGGGTGCCGTGATCGATGGAGCCAATACGATTGCCTTGACCGACACGTCGCTTGTGGGCAAAACGTCTGGGGTGAAAGTGCACCGGACGGCCGCCACTTCCGGCTCGGCTACCGTCACGATCACCGGCGGCTCGCTGACGGGTACCACTGGCGACGCCTTCCTTTTTGGCGCCGAATCGGGTTCCTTATCCGCCGCCGTCACCGTCAAAGGGGGTGCCGTGGTCAGCAACGGCTCCGGCTGCTTGGTAAACGCCACCAGCGGGAGCACCGTGACCTTCACGGCGGACGGCGAGACGCTGGCAGGCAGTCTGATCGCCGACAGTACCAGCGCGATTGCCGCCACTGTGAAGAACGGCACCACCCTGAGCGGTGCTATCACCAAGGTGGCCCTGACCGTCGATTCGACCAGCACCTGGGCGATTCCAGCGGCTTCGACGCTGACCAAGCTGACCACGGCCGGCACGATCTCCCTGGGATCGCTGACGAATACTGTTACCGTGGCCGGAGCCGCCAGCCTCGGCGGCAGGCTGGTCGTGAATTTCGGCAACGCCGCTCCGGCGGCCGGCACGTATACGCTGATCACCGCGGGGAGCGTGAGCGGCACCTTCAGCAGTTTTGGTTTTAGCAGTAGTCTGCCCTGTAACTTGGCGGCCACCCTCAACTACTCGGCCACGACGGCAACGCTGACCATCACCCAGACAGCGGCCACCCTCTGTTTTCCCAGCCCCTCGGGCATCGCCATCGACGCCAACAACGTCCTCTACGTTGCCGATGCGTCAAGTAACACGGTCAGCAAAGTAACCCCGACTGGTGCAGTGACGCTCTTGGCCGGTGCGACCGGTACGGCCGGCTCTACGGACGAGACCGGCACCAAGGCCCTTTTCAACCAGCCCGCTGGGGTGGCGGTCACCGCGGCCGGCGTGGTGTACGTCGCGGATAGCGCCAGCGCCACCATCCGCCAAATCACTCCCGCCGGGGTAGTCACCACGTTGGCGGGATCGGCGACGCAGTCGCGGTCATACCGATGGCCTCGGCACGGCCGCCACTTTCTCTCGCCCGGTCGGCCTAGCCGTAGACGTGTCCGGCAATCTCTATGTAGCCGATGCCACGAATCACACGATTCGCAAGATCACCGCAGATGGTGCGGTTACCACCTGCGCCGGCACAGCGGGCGTTGCGGGCTCTACAGACGGGACCGGCACGGCCGCCCTCTTCAATGGACCCACTGGCATCGCCATTGACAACGGCGGCAACGTCTACGTGGCAGACACCGGCAACAACACCATTCGCAAGATCACTCCCGTAGGGGTCGTTACGACTCTGGCCGGCCTGGCAGGGTTCAGCGGCTCTGTGGATGGTACAGGCACTTCGGCCCGCTTCAATCAGCCCTGCGGCTTGGCCCTCGACGCTGCGGGCGGTCTTTACGTGGCCGATACCGGCAACAGCGCCGTCCGAAAAGTGACCGCGGCCGGGGCCGTGACCACATTCGCCGGTCTACCCACCGTCGCAGGCCGAAAGGACGCCACGGGCACGGCGGCCCTGTTCAACCAGCCGAAAGCACTCGCTTGCGATTCCGGGGGTAACCTCTATGTGGCTGACACCGGAAACGCCGCCATCCGCATGATTACCCCTGTGGGCGTTGTCACTACGGTCTCGCTGAGTCCCGCGAGCTTACCGCAGTAGTTTCTTGATGGACTTCCTTTCGAGCACTATGGCAGGTGGAGCCTGGCGTGGCGCAAGACGTATGGGCCGGCGCCGGGCTCCTGCTGCGGCAACGGGATCTCACCGCAACAGCTCTCGTCCTTCACGTTGTCTTAAGGTTCCATCCTCTACCTTTTATTCGGACGATACCTGTTGCGGGTACCGGCCTGGAAATGGTCATTGATTGAAGGGGGTCAAACATGAAGACAAAAGCAGGAATCCGGCTTTCTTCCGTTGCAGGACGCGCTACCAGGAAACGCCTGACCGTCTCCGGACCAGGGGCATGGCTTCTGATACTGGCCCTTTGCTTCGGCCGCACGTCGGGAAGTGCGCCGCCGGTAGTTCTTTGCTGTTTCCCAAGGATTCCTATACCGTCGTAACCAAGACGGTAAGTACCTCCCAGGGCAACAAGGTGGTCACCTACCACCTGTACCAGCACCTTCCCTATGTGGCGAAGCCTGTCGACGCCAATTACGAGAGTTTGAATGTCAGCGTTCCCGTCCTGATCGACGGCGTCGCGATGGACGCCACCAATGCCCCCATTCTCTTTGAGATCAACGTCGCGGGATACTCGTCCTCCAGCAACACGGCCAGCGGCGTCTCGTCAGGCGGCACTCCCCCCGGCGGCGGTACCTCTCCCGGTGGTAGCAGTCCTCCCAGCGGTGGCACAGGCGGGCCTACGAGTGGCAATAGCGGCACGGGCGGCACTACGAGCAGCAATGCGGATCTGGCCCTGGCAGCGGGTTATGTCGTTGTGTCGCCCGGCTGTCGCGGACGGGATAATGTGACGTCTGCCGGCACATACTACGGCAAGGCGCCGGCTGCCATCGTCGATCTGAAGGCCGCCGTCCGCTACATCCGCTACAACCAGGGCGTTATGCCGGGCAACGTCAATTGGATCATCGCCACTGGCGGCAGTGCCGGCGGGGCGCTCGCCACGCTGCTCGGCGCCTCCGGCAACAGCACTCTGTACGATCCCTATCTGACGGCCCTCGGCGCCGCCGAGGCCGACGACAACATCTGGGCCGTCGCCGCCTACAGCCCCATCACGAACCTCGAGCATGCCGACATGGCCTACGAGTGGGAGTACGGTGCAGCCCGCTACAATGGCGCACAGGTGAATCAGACAATCTCCGGAGAGTTGAAGAGCGCGTTTGCTGACTACCAGAACGGGCTGGCCCTCACCGGCGACAACAGCTATGGGCCTCTCACCGCAGATAACATCAATGACTACATCCTCAAGACCTACCTTATTCCTTCCGCCCAGAAGTACCTCAGCTCCCTGTCGGCCTCGGACCGTTCCTCCTATCTGGCCAGCCATGCCTGGATCTCTTGGGACAACTCGTCTGCAGCGGCCTCGTTCACCTTTGCGGACTACGTCAGCTACATCGGCCGGGGGAAGGGCGTACCCGCCTTCGATTCCTTCTTCGACTCGTCGGCATACTCGAATGTGAATACGTCGCAGACGGCCGAGGTTCTCGAATTCGGCAACTCCACTACGAATGCCCGGCATTTCACGAACTACAGTCTGCAGAAGACCACCGGGGATGCGAGCCAGACGATCTCCGCCGACATGCAGACCGTCGTGAACCTGATGAATCCAATGTACTTCATTGGTGCGAAGAACCGTTCTATCGCCAAGTATTGGTTCATCCGCGATGGAGCGAAGGCCACGGATACTTCGTGCCCCGTCATCATCGATTTGGCCACCAGCTTGGAGAACCTCCTGGGTGCGGGCCACGTGAATGCCTGGGAGTATTGGGACGGCGGACACGCCGTGAACCAGGACCCGGACGTGCTCTTCTCGTGGATCGCCAACGCGCAGGGGCCGTCAAAGACAGTGGCCGCCGGCCAGACCTGGTCCGTCGCGACGACGACCAGCTTGGGCAACCTCACGATTGAGTCCGGCGGAACCATCGTCGCCCCGAGCGGCTACAGCGTAACCATGACCGTGGACGGCGTCGAGACCGGCCAACAACTGGCGACGACTTCCGGCGTGAGCGAGAAGTTCGTGCCCGGCTCGTACACAGGCGACATTGTCCTCACAGTGACCAAGACCAACTCGATCCCCTACCAGGGAGGAGGCGGATCCGCGACCTTCCCCATCCGACAGGCGCTCTATCTCGATGCCACGGGGGTAGTCCAGGACAAGTCGGTCCCGGCGGCCGCGACTTACGACACGGCCGGCAGCTTCAATCTGAAGAACCTCAGCGTCACCTCCACCGGCGAAGACTTCGACGCCGTCTACGCGACAGGCGGAAGCTGGAAGCTGGACAACGCCACTATCACCCTCACCGGCAACGGCCGCAGCGACTTCGCCGGCTACGGCACGGCACTCGTCGCCACCGGCACCAGCACGAAGTTGATCGTCGACGGGGCGACGATCGGCAACCAGGGCGTCGTTCGCAACGCCGTGGTCGCCACCGGAGGCGCCAACGTCATCGTGAAGAATTCGACCATCACTACCAGGAACGGCACGCTACCCACCGACTACGCACAGACGGTCAATACCTCGCAGATGCGCTCGGTGCCCTGGATGCTGGGGATCAACGGCACGGACAACGTGCGTGCCACCAACCTGCTGGGCACCGGCACCAAGGCGACGTACATCAACTCCACCATCACCTCTGAGGGTTGGGGAACGCTCTCGACTGACGAAGGCTCCAACTGCACCCTGGCCGTCCTCAACAGCACCGTGAACAACCAGACCGACGGGTACGGCTCCTACATCATCGGCAACGCCACGGAGAATTTCTTGGGCGCCACCATCAACGTGGGCGGCTATGCGGCCATTAACACCGGCGGCGTGGTGAACTACGGCGATAGCACCGCCGCGGCGGTCTCGTCGCTGAACAGCAGCCTGGGCCTCGGCTTGAGCAGCGCGGAGTTGGCGGCCCTGACGCCCGCCCCCACCATGATCCAGTCGAGCCGCTTCGGCGTGATGTGGCACAGCTCATCGGGCACCGTGAATATCGGCGGCGGCACGGCCTTCAACACGGCCGAGGCGGTGTTCCTGGCCAAGACCAATCAGGCCGTCACCATCAGCGTCGACGGCTCGGGAGGCGCGAAGCTGAACCCCGCCAACGGGATCATCCTCCAGGTCATGGATGATGACGACCCCGGCCCGGTGAACAGTATGAACACCGGCGTCTACACGGAGCCCACGGGCAGTCCCAGCGTGGTCTCCGGCTTCAACGCGACCTCGACCTCGTCCGCCGTGCAGGCGACTTTCTCCAAGATCGCTCTGACGGGCGATTTCTACAACGGCGCCGGCTGGGGCGTGAGCCGCCGCGCAGAACATGGCGCTCACCTTCGCGAACTCCTCCCTCACCGGCGTTATCACCTCGTCCGAGGCCCGCCATTACGATGCGAAGACCCAGAGCTATGTGACCAGCATCGATGCCTCGCACTGGTACGACCTCGGGGAGGTCAAGAACACGCCGTCTGCCGCCATCGACAATGGCGTCATCGTCGCCCTGAATTCCAACTCCACTTGGACGGTGACCGGGACCTCCTACCTGACCAAGCTGAGCCTCGACTCCACTTCCCGCGTCGTGGCCCCCTCCGGCCAGAGCCTCAGCATGACCGTCAACGGCGCGAGCACGAACATCACGCCGGGCCAGAGCTACACCGGTACACTCGTGCTGACCGTGAAATGAGACGCGGGGCGATCCGACGGCCGCTTGGTAAACGCAGGAGGCCTTCTACCTCGGCTTTTTCCCGGCGGCAGACGAGGTCCGGCGCCGGCCGCAAAGGGACACAAGCCAACGCGGGTGCCTTGACCAAGCCGCCATAATGGTGTTCAAATAGACACACGACGTGCGACGCGTGACGCCGGCGGTGCTCGCCCTGGCCCAAGATCCCACCGGCGCGAAAGACAAGGCCGCCCAAGCCCGAGGCTGCGTTCGCCAACGCCAGCGCAGACCATGGCGATGGTCCAGCGGGCACTGCCCTATGGCGCAGAGGCAACCGCCTGAGAACACCCGCGTCACCTGCCTACGAGTCTCTGCACGGTACGCGAGTTGTCCTTCCACGGAAGATAGACTACAATCGCTGCCGGCCGTCTGAGCTATGTGCCGCCGGCGGGCTTTGTCCACTTGTGTCTTGAGGTCGGCGGTATCGAGCCGCGCACCAGTGTTCGATGAGGTATAGGATCCAGGAATTCTCCCCCGGACTGCGGACGAAAAGAAGTATCAGGTCAATACGGAGACGATCAGCACCATGAATGCGCAAACTCAGAAACAAACTACCGGCATGAAACACATCGTACGACTCGGTCTCACCCTTCTTCTCCTCGTTTCCACACGGGCCGGCGCCGGCTACACCCTGAGCGTCACCGCCGACCGCCCCGACGCGATCTACCGACAGGGCGAGACGGTCATGTTCACCCTCAAGCTGCAACTCGACCAACAGCCGGTGGAGGGCGCGGAGGTGAGATGGACGATCACGAAGGACGGCGTGCCACCCACCACGAGCGGCACGGTGAAGCTCGCGGGCGGCCGCGCGACCGTCACCGGCAAACTTAACGAGCCGGGCTTCCTGCTGTGCCGCGCCACGTTTGCCGAGCCGAACGAGCATTCGCGGTTCGCGCTCGGCGGCGCGGCGATCGATCCGCTGCAAATCAAGCCGAGCCTGCCGGCGCCGGCCGATTTCGACGAGTTTTGGACGACCCAGAAGAGGAAGCTGGCCGCCGTGCCGGTCAATCCACGCCTCACGCCCGTGGCATCGCCCGTGAAAGGCGTGGACTGCTTCGACTTGCAGGCCGATTGCGTCGGCGCGCCGGTGAGCGGGTACTTTGCGAAGCCCATGGGCGCGCAGCCGCAGCGTCTGCCGATCATCCTCACCGTCCACGGCGCAGGAGTGCGCAGTTCCAGCCTCGGCGGCGCGGCAGGCTGGGCGCAGAGCAGGGTTCCTGGCGCTCGACATCAACGCCCACGGCATCGCCAACGGCAAGCCGGCGGAGTTCTATAACAACCTCGCTGACGGCAACCTTAAGGGCTACCCGACTCGCGGCCGCGAGTCCCGCGAGGCCGTCTATTTCCTGGGCATGTTTCTGCGGCTGGTCCGCGCCCTCGATTTCCTGACCGCGCAGCCCGAGTGGGACGGTCGCACCGTCGTTGTGCATGGCAGCAGCCAGGGCGGCTACCAATCCCTGGTCGCCGCGGGACTCGACCCGCGCGTGACGTTCTTCGCGGCAGGCGTCCCGGCCGGCTGCGACCACACCGGCTTTAAGGCGGGCCGCATCAGCGGCTGGCCGAAGTTCATCGCCACCGGGGAAACGCCGGCGCCGAACGTCGTCGAAGCCGTCCGCTACTACGACGCGGTGAACTTCGTCACGCGCAGCAAAGCCGCCGGCATCGTCACGGTCGGCTTCATTGACACCACCTGCCCGCCATCGAGCGTCTACGCCGCGTACAACGCGATTCCGGGCCAGAAACAGATCCACATGGACGTCGCCGCCGGCCACACCAGCACGCCCGAGGCCAACGAAGCGATGCGGAACGCGATCCTCGCCCACGTCGCCGCGATGAAGAAGTAAGATGAGGGTCAACGGCAATGTGGATGAAGGGACAATCACGCGTGATCTCGAAGGGATGAAGCGGAACGGCATCGGCGGGTTGCTGATGTTCGACGCGGCTATCACGAGGATCACGCGCGATGCCACCGAGCAAGATGGACTTCATGAGTCCGGCGGCCCGTGGGATCGCAAGCTCGCCTCCTTCGCTGAGGCCGACCAACTCGTGTTCCTCGGCCGTAATGACATGCCGCAGGGCGAGTTCTGGTTCACCGGCGGGCCAACGTCATGGGCTTGTCCTCGAAGAGCGGCACGCCGGTCTTACTTCTTCTGGCTCTTGAATTGGCGGACGAACTCGGCGGTCAGATCGAGGTACGTGTACCCGTGCTCGAAGGTCGCTTCAATGTGGCTGAACTCCGCCAGCTCATTGAAGGTGGAAATGTGCAACCAGTCGGGATTGGACTTCATCGCGGCCTCGAAAGTACCGCGGTAGTAGGCCCCCTCCGGGTCGTCCGGATAGTGCACGCCGAACTTGGTCCGGTCCTTCCAGCCCGCGCCGTTGGCGCCACCGTTCTTGGTCTTGCGGCTGGCGTTCTTGGTTTCATCGTAACCCGGCGAGATCGTCGCGTGATGCTGGGCGGGCTTGTCGTTCTGGAGACCTTGCGTCTTGTTGTAGTCGTCGATGTGCTTGCGCATCGTCTTCATAAAATCCGCCAACTGACAATCTTCGACGTCCACCAGAGTGTATTCCTCCAAAGCGCGAAATGGTCCCAAGTATACCTTTCCTTGGCCATTCCCGTAGCTGCCGGACATGATCGGGAACGCCTTGATGCCGGCCTTCTCTAACCGATCGAAGACCCCCTGCCATTCGGCTGGTGTATGTCCCCAGGCTGTCCAGATCATCACGACCGGACAACCCTCCACCTTCAGCATGGCCGGATGATCCTGGTATCGGTTCAAGAAGTAGGATAGATCGTGATCTATGGTTTCCAGAGGAGACCCGCCGTGTTCGTAGTCGATGGTGATTTTCAGATTGTGAGCGACAGCCTTCTCAAAAATCGTATCGAGAGTTGCGTTCATTCCCTTCGTCTTCGTGTCGTACCACCAGGACACGGCCAGGGCATCAATCAGGGCCCGGTTCATTTGCTGCATGTGCTTCTCGATGATCGTGGGATCCCAGGAGTTGTAGGCCCCGACCAGAGGGTGCAGACCTTCCAGGAGATCCTTACGGCCCCCTTCGGCCGTCGTCTTGAGCCAGTCGTCCTCGCTGAACCAGATGTAGTAATAGGCGAGAACCACCTTGTCCGTGAAGGCGAAGCTCTGGGAGGAATCCGCGGCGCGCACCAAGGGAACCACGCTCGAGATCAGCCCCAAACACGCGATGCAAGGCAATAAGATCGGCTTCTTCATCGTCTGCTCCTATCATTCCTCATTACGATCTGCACGTCGAGATGGCAGGTCATTCCCCCTTAGTCTGCAGTTGTGCCAGCGCCAGCGCCTCCAAGTATTCCTCGTCCTGATTAACCAAGACCGCATCCAGCAGAATCGAGGCATCCGGCACAGGGCAATCCAACAGGCAATCCGCCATATCGCCGTAGGGCGTGGGGGCAATGAACCCGCTCTCATCGTGGAAGTAGGAGGAGTCGGCATATCCGGGGTAAAGGATGTCAAGCACGGCATCCGTCAGGTAATCGCCCGCGTCGTAAGGCAGGTTGCCCCACGCACGAAAGATGTCGCCGGAATAGAGGTGACGGGGGAACGACCAGCCGCTGTGGAAATCGAGCAGCAGGGCCACCGGAGTGTACATCACGCCGGGCTGACCCTGCTCCTTCACCCAGCGCTGGGCCGCCTGCTGCATCCGGCCGATCGGCGAGAGCGTCTCGCCCTCGAACCAACCATTCTCGAAACCCACGGCCACGCTGTTGTAAAGGATGTGGCTGTAAAGCAGCCGTTTCATGAGGCTCAGGCTCGTGCCTTTCGTCGGACCGTGCGTGTCACCGCCGCGGCCACCCGAGGAGCCATAGGTCTTGTACCCCCAGCGATTGTAGACCGAGGCATTGCCAAACCAGGGCACGCCGTACTGTTTGCCCGCCCCACGGATGAAAGCGTAGTACACCTGGTTATTGGGTAGCGCCTGGGCCGTCTCGGCGCCGATGAGCGTGAATGTGCCCTCTTTGAGCAGGTAATGGCCGAAATTCAGCGAAACCAGCGTGGCGTGTTTGTGGCCCAGGTCATCACTCATACGCTCAAAATGACGTTGGAAGTTGAGGTACTGCTCCAACCGGCCGGCGGAGGCCGGCGTCATCTGGCCGGCATAGCCGCCGATGTACCGGCCGTCCTGCTCCCCGATATCCGTACCCAGCCAACGTTCGCCCAGGACGCTTTCCAGCGCCACGAACGCCTCGGCCGGCGGGCGGAACTGCTGCCAGTAGCCGCCCGGCCCCGAGCCCGGCACATAGCCCCAGACATCGAAGAGATACAGGCCGCGCTGCTTGATCTCGTTCGCCAAGTCACCCAGGTTCCTTGCGAACAGGATGGGGTAGGACGGCCAGAGGACGCCCCCGAGCTCATAGGTGCGTGTGAACCGCTCGATCTGCTCAGCGTAGCCAACGATACGGTCGTCCCGCATTTCAAAGCCGCGCAGGCACGTGAATTGCGTTCGGTTCTGGAAGGTTTCCCAACTGGGCGGCTTGACCGCGCGGCGGTCATAATCCGGATGTTCCCGTGGATCCAGCAACTGGCCGTAGAGGCGATGGGGCCCGGCGGATGGCATATCGTCGGCAAAGGCCCCAACCGGCGCGAAGACAAAACATACGAGACAGAAGACAGCCCCACGCATAGAAGTCCAGGAGTAGCTCGACAGCGTCTTCACAATGAAGTACCTTTCCTTGGTGGCTTGTGCTCGGGCTGATTGTAGAGGCACAGTGCCGGGGAATCAAGAGTGTGCCCGGGCGGTGGTCCTGGGCCGTGAACGTGGAGGATGAACCATGCGCAAATGGGCTCTTCGGATTCTGCACCTGTCGTTCGTCTGCTTGGCCTTATGGTCGCCTGCGGTCATGGGCCAGGAGTCGTATCTCGTTGAGGTCCGGACCCAGGTGAGTGTCCCCATGCGGGATGGGGTCCAGCTCTCCACCAACATCTTCCTGCCCAAAGCCGAAGGCAAATGGCCCGTGATCCTCCTGCGTACCCCTTACGGCAAAGGAGATGACAAACAGGGCGACGGCAACGGGACGTTGAGCACAGCCGAGCCCCTCGGCGAGCCCTCGGATGAATACCTCTACGACCCGAATGATCCCGTTCCGACGCTCGGCGGGTGCAACCTGGTCGGGTGCCCCGGCGGCCCGAAGGACCAGACGGCCGCCGAGAACCGCTGCGATGTCCTCGTCTTCACGAGCGGGGAGTTGGATAGCGACCTCGAAGTCACGGGCCCGGTGAAAGCTGTTCTCTATGCGGCCACCTCCGCGCGGGATACCGACTGGACCGCCAAGCTCGTGGACGTTCACCCGGATGGGCGACCTTTCAATCTCTGCGACGGCATCCTGCGGGCTCGTTACCGGGAGTCACTCCAGGAGCCCAAGCTGCTCGATCCTGGAGAGACCTACCGGTACGAAATCGACCTGTGGGTCACCAGCAACGTCTTTCTGCGGGGCCATAGAATCCGGGTGGAGATTGCCAGCAGCAATTTCCCCCGCTTCGACCGCAACCTCAATACGGGGGAGCCTTGCGGCACAGGCGCGACCTGGACCAAGGCCACGCAGACCGTCTACCATGACCGGGACCACCCCTCGCACATCCTCTTGCCCGTGATCCCGGAGCCGAAGCCGAATAGCACGAATTGACCGATGGCGATGGAGCCGTTCCAGCCCTTCAGGCTGGAGGAACCTCTCTCGCCCGAAGAGATCGATTTCTATGCGAGGCTGCGGGACGCGACGGAGATTCCGCTCGCTACCGGAGAACACACCTGCACGCGCTGGAACATCCGGCCGTTCCTGGAGCGCGAGCTGGTGCATCTCATTCAATCCGATCCGGAATGGTGCGGCGGGATTTCGGAACTGCTGCAAATCGCGGATCTGGCCCGACACTACGACGGCGTACGGCTCGTCCCTCATGGCCATCATAATCTGGCCGCCGCCCAGGTCGTGGCATCGCAACCGGAAACACTGTGTCCGATGGTCGAATTCGGCGTTTGGTTCACCCGCGACCGTCAGGCTTTTCAGACGCGGATCCTGATGCCCGAGCATGGCCGTGTCGCCCTGTGGAATGGTGTGGGCGGGTTGGAGCATCTCAAGCTGCCACCTGATGATAGAAACATCCTCGCGACGGTGCCCTACTATAACCCCTTCCCGTTCACCCACCAGGGAACGCCCTGGACAAGCCAGAAAGACAAGGTAGGCGTGACCTGGGCTGGGACGGACTCCGAAGTGCAAGCTGTAGAACAAGATCTGGAGAAGGTGAACGACTGGTCGAAGCGGAACAACCGGCCTGTCCACATCGGCGAATTCGGGAGCTACGAAAAAGCGGACTTGGACTCGCGCGTACGCTGGACCGCCTTTGTCGCCCGGCAGTTCGAAAAGCACGGGTGGAGTTGGGGGTACTCGCAGTTCGCTGACAACTTCGCCGTGTTCGACATGCCCTCGCAGAAGTGGGTCGAGCCGATCCGGAACGCCTTGGTGCCAAAGGCAAAGAACTGAAACGCTCGGTTCTCCCGTTCATGGCGTAACGCGCCCCTGACCTACCCTTCTGTCAGAGACAGGCGCGCCCAGATGCAACCTGGGCCTTCGCAAGGGGCCCATTCGAGCGCCATCCGAAGCGAATTCCTCCTAACATGTCCCCCTGCCGTTCCACTTTGGACCTGGATCCCACTCTTAACAACCTGCGAACACTCACGTTACAAGCCGATGCATTTGTGTAGATGCTGAATCAAACCGTACAGACAACCGCTGCGCCGGCGTAACTGTCAGATCAAATACTGGCTACTACACCTAAGGGGCAAACCGGTCAGGTAGACGTCGCGCTGGAGCGAATCGAGAATGTCCTGCTGAATTTCGGAATCTGGCCGCGCCTGCGCCGGAGAGACCACTAATCAATCACTTGCTTTTGGGTGTCCTTGGGCGGATTGATCCAGACGGCCCGAGGCGGCAACGCCGCCTCGGGCGGTTTGCGTACGAACCGGTTGGGAGACCGCTGGTAGGCAGCGTCCAAGGCCGCCTGACGGCGTTGGTGGACCTGTTCCACCCAGCCGTAGTGAACGTCGGATGGGGTATAGAGCGCTACGCCTGAGTGCCGATGCTCTCCGTTATACCAGGGGAAGAAATCACAGCCAAAGGCTCGCGCGTCCTGGATACACCCGAACCGTTCGGGAAACTCCGGACGATACTTCATGGTCCTGAAGTGGCTTTCCGAGAACGGATTGTCATTGGATACGTGCGGGCGGCTGTGGGTCTTGGTGACGCCGAGATCCGCCAGCAACTGGGCGACGACCTTGGACTTCATCGAGGAGCCCCGATCGGCGTGCAGCGTCAGTTGGTCTGCGACGATCTTCTGCTTGGCACAACTGTCCGCGATCAAGCGTTGGGCCAGCGTGGCCGACTCCTGCTCGGCGATCATCCAGCCGACGACGTAGCGGCTGAAGATAGCCAGAATCACATACAAGTAATAGTAGGTCCACGTCACCGGCCCCTTGAGCTTGGTGATGTCCCAGGACCAGACCTCGTGGGGCCGGGTGGCCAGCAACTCGGGTTGGGTGTACACCGGATGCGCGGCCACGGCCCGCCGTTCGCGTACCTCCTGGGGGGCCGCCAGGAGACGATACATGGTTCGGATCGAACAGAGATAGCGTCCCTCTTCCAGGAGTTGGGCATAGACTTGCGGCGGCGCCACATCCACAAAACGCGGTTCATGCAGCGTCGCCAGCACGGTTTGCCGTTCCACGTCCGACAAGGCATGCGCCGGGCGTTGGCGGGTCACGGCCAGGGCCGTGGGGGTCTTGGGGCTCCGTTGCCGGTAGAACGACGCCCTGGGGACCTCCAGGGCCTCACCCAGGGCCAGAGTGCCGAGGTCCTGACGATGCTGTTCAATCATGCTCACGAGATGGCCTCGCGGTTCGACGGCGTCTCGAGGGGGTTGCCCAGCAGGGCCGCAACTTTTTTTTGAATCTCAATGATCCGTTCCGCTTGCCGCAGCTTTTGGCTCAGCCGCTCATGGTCCTGCTGTAGACGTTCGACTTCCTGGTCCCGGGGATCGCGCGTGCGTTTGCGGCCACGTTTGGCCTCCTGGAGGCCCTGGAGGGCGCCGGATTGGTATTGCCGACGCCCCTGGGTCAGGGCCGAGGAATACAGGCCTTCTCGTCGCAGGAGGGCCCCGAGTTCTCCGGACTCCGTACAGCGCTGTGCCTCTTCGACCACGCGGGCCTTGTACGCGGGTGGGAACCGCCGTCTTTGGGGTCTGGCCAAGACCTCCGGATCGGGGGCGGGGGAATCGGCGGCCAAGTTGTACGGACCCGCATAGAAACCTCCTGCGTTGGTTCAGCGGGAATTGGAGAACTATTATGGTCAGCCAAGCGAATGACTCACCGGCTTGACTATGGGATTGTCAACTCCTCTGTGGTATTCGTCAAGTCCCACGTGTGCGGGCTCGGTCTTCGGTGTGGATACGATGCAGAGACAGGCAAGGGAGAATGGCGTGGCGGTTCCGCTGGCCTCAAGCGGCTAAATTCAGACGGAGCAAATCGACACTTTCCTATCCGGGACAGAGCACTGGGATTGCTCTGGGGACGCGGTTTCCCGGATATAGTCAAGCACAGAAAGACACACCGCGCTGTTCACGGCGCGGCGCGGTTTCGATAATCAGACTTATCGACCAATAAACATAACGTCCAGGAGTTGCGCACCGCCACCGCCCTGGCGACCGCGTGCCGCACCGGCACCTTGCGGACCTGAAGCGGCCGGAGCAGCGGGCGCCGAGGCCGACGCGGTTCCTGGGGCTGCGGAAGCGGCTTCGCGCGTGATCACGATCACATGATCGGTCTTGGCATCCAGCGTGCAGGTTTTGCCGCCGGATTTGGTTGGCACGGTTTGCTCCACCACAAATTCCGTGGGGCTGTTTTCCTTGATGACGGTCAGCGTGCCATTGCCGTGCGAACTAAAGGCCTCCATGGTGCGAGGATTGAAGGTGGCACCGTCACTGCTGCCGGCCAGAGGCAGGGTGGTGATGATTTTGCCATCGGCCGCACCGAGGATGACACACGCGGGCGTGCCGCCGCGTGCTCCTCGGCACATCGCGAAAAGGATGTGGTTTTTGACATCAATGGCCAAGCCCGCCGGCCCGTTGCCCTTTTCACCCAGGTCGAAATGTCCGGTCACTTTGAGGGTCCTGGCATCCACCACGGCGATATGGTGCTGGTTCGCCACGTCAAAATAGAGATGTCCCTCGCCATCCGTGGCGCCTTGCTCGACGGAGGCATTGGCGCCGTCCGGGGCAATGGCGTCGACCGTGCCGACGACCGAACCATCCTTGGAGTCAACCACGAGGAGGTTGGGTGCGCGGTGACTGCCAAGGACGAAGTGGTGAGTCAGCGCATCGAAGATATAGCCGTCCGCACCGGGCGCCGGAATGGTCTTGATCTGCTCGAGGGTCCGGGTGTTAAAAAAGACCGCCGGATTGCCGGAGACCAGACCGGTATGGTTTTCCGGGTCGATCGCGACGCCGTGCCCGGACGCATTGGCCAAGGTGCCCGCGAGCTTGTAGGTATCGAGGTCGAAGACACTGCACCGCATTGCCGCAGGCGACATAAACCCGGCGGTTGACGCTGTCCGCAGTGACGTAGTCAATCCCCCCGGCGGCGGGAATCTGCGTGGTGGCGAGAATCTTGTAGGGCGTGGCCGGGGTGTCGGCGGCCGGAGCGACTTGGGCGAGACCTAAAAACGCCGACAGACCGAGAACGGCCGCGAGCATTGCGCTGGAGTTTTGGTGAAGTCTATTCATAGGATACCTCCTTTTGCCAAGGGACAGTTGCCTTACCGATCAAGCGACAGTCTAACAACTGCTATGGTGATTGCAACTGGTTGCACGCGATATCGAGTTTCTTCTACGAAAACGAAGCGCGTTTGGCAAGAGAAACTGTTGTCGGAACTGTTGTACCTGTCAAGCGTCAATGGGACCACCCCGGGCGCCACCTTATCCTCTTGAAAGATAGATACTTACGTCACCACACCGCGAGGCTGGCATTTGGCCCCCTCCGAGGCTACACTATGCCCTTCGATTTGGCTTGGATCGCCCACAGACCCGTCGAAAGAGGCACCATGGCAGACAACCTCGACGTCCTCAACACCGCCGTCTCCCTCCTCGTCAGAGCCGCCCTGCTGGCAGCTCGATTCCCGTCACCCATACTTCGCTATGATCTCCTCGTGGGAGATATACTCCCCGTGGTCCATCTCCTCCCTGGCCTCTTCAAGTCCCCGACGAGCCTCTGGTGTAAGTTCGCCCTCATCTTCCAACATGCTCCGCATGCGGTGCAGTTCGTTCTTCAACTGCTGTATGTCCTTGTGAATTGTCTCAAGCGTAACTTTCCTTTCTCATCACCCCGATACGGGAATACCGCCGCGTTTTTATGTGTTTCGCTCGGCCGGTCGTCCTCAATCGTTCTCTCGCAAGGTGAGCTGGGTTGCCTGCCATGACCAGCAGTGCGTCCCACCCCCGGCCTCCGTGGCGGTTCACCCCACCGGATGGTGAACCGCCCCTATGCTTGCCAACGCCGAAAACACGACCCAGCCTGTCGGAAAATAGTCAATTGCCACCACCCATTGTGTGAATCACCCCCGTCCCACCCCGGCGCCTTCGCTCCAACGCCGCCGGCAGCGCCGGCCTGCTCCCGCACGCCGTAATCCGCTTCCTCCGCAGCCGTTGAGAAGAAAGTTGTGGCAAGGTTTCAACGATTGTGATGGGCCAACCATCCCCGTGCCAAGTCCGTTGCTCTTCAGGCCCCCCAACCGATACCATATGTGAGTGCCGGAGACATCGGATATCCGCACCAAGTGAGCAAGACCAAGAAACCGGACAAGATGAACCATGCATTGGAGCGATCGACTCAAACTCGGCAAGTCATCGGCTTTCGTCAAGACGGCTCTGCGCCGCCTGCCCTTGACGGAGGCAGCCTGCGAAGCCGATTTCTTCCTCGACGCCTCCACTTAGGGCTACCCAGCTTCTCCAGGTACCTGTACTACTGTAGCCCAAACGATCCGGCCAACGTGTCCTACGGGTCAAGATTCCACGGAGCAGATTCGTAGTTCCCACAACCGCGTCGATTTCAGGCTGAACCCCGGGGCGAGCACCCGGCCATGATCAGTTGCGCGTTCCTCTTCCGGGGGTTTATGAGCAGACAGGGCGACGAAGCAGCGCTGATTCTTGTTGGGACCGATTAGCTCACCCACCGTCCTGTCTTGGACGAGATTGGCGGCGTGATCCTCTACTGCCTTATTGGTGTGACTCAAGAGAGTAAGGAGTAACCTGCTCCCTGCGGTACTCTTGACAGGTGAGAGCCATCGTCATAGAGTCGTCCCGAGCTGCCCCAAAAACGACCGAAGTCGCGTGCTGAGCCGGCTGACATTGGTATAGGACGACGACGGCAAGAGCAAGGCAATCGCCCACGTAGATTTCTGCATTGGGGACCTTAATTACATCGCTATGCTATGGAGGCATTCATGCACACCTCTCGAAGGGCACTTTGCCAGAACCTCGCGGCAGTTGGCGCAGGAATTGGTCTGGTCAATGCCGGCACGCCGGGACAGTGGTTGGGGCAGGTCATGATGTTAGCGGGGCCGGCGTCCGCCGCCGGAGACAGAAGACCCAATATCATCCTGGTGATGCCGGACGATGTCGGCTACGGCGATTACGCCTGCCTGGGCAATCCGGTCATCCACACACCCACCGTGGATGCCTTCAAGAAAGAAAGCTTGCTCTTCACCTCCTTCCACGTCAGCCCCACCTGCTCACCGTGCCGGGCTTCGCTGATGAGCGGTCGCCACGAGTTCAAGAACGGTGTCACGCACACCATTCTGGAGCGGGAGCGCATGAGCTTACGGACGACGACGCTCGCGCAGGTGCTTAAGGCGGCAGGTTACACCACGGGCATCTTCGGCAAATGGCATCTGGGCGATGAGGCCGCCTACCGACCGGAAAGCCGAGGCTTTGATGAAGTGTATATCCACGGCGGAGGAGGCATCGGGCAGACCTATCCCGGCTCCTGCGGCGATGCACCGGGCAATACCAACATTGACCCGGCCCTGTGGCACAACGGTCAGTTCGAGAAGACCAAGGGCTACTGTACCGACCTGTTCTTCGCCCAGGCCCTCCGTTGGATGGACACCCAGCGAGCCGGTAAGCGACCGTTCTTCGCCTACATCACGCCGAATGCCGCGCACGCCCCGCTCGTCGTCCCGGAGAAATACTACCGCCAGTATCTCGGCAAGCCCGGCGTGAATGAACAGGCGGCGAGGTTCTTCGGCATGGTCGAGAACATCGACACCAACTTCGGCACGCTGCTTCGCAGGCTCAAGGAATGGGGCCTTGAGGACAATACGGCGGTTATCTATCTCAGCGGCGACAATGGTGGCACGGCGGGAGTGCAAGTCTTCAACGCCGGCCTGCACGGCGGAAAGGGGACCCCCTACCAGGGGGGCACGCGCGCGGCCTGCTTCCTCCGCTGGCCGAGCCAGATCGCAAGGGGCGTGGAATGTGACGCGCTCACCGCCCACGTGGACCTCTTCCCCACTCTGGCCGCGATTGCCGGGGCGAGACTGTCCGACGAAGTGAAGAAGCAAGTGGAAGGCCGGAGCTTGGTCCCGCTGCTCCGGAACCCGAAGGCCGAATGGGCCGATCGGATGCTCGTCACACATGTCGGTCGCTGGGCCAGGGGCCAGGCGGTTCAATCGAAATACGTGGGCTGCTCGATCCAGAACTCGCGTTTTACGCTCGTGAACAACCGAGAGCTCTATGACCTCAAGGCCGACCCCGGCGAGACGAAGAACGTGATCGCGGACTATCCCGAGGTCGTCGCGAAGCTCCGGGCCCCCTATGATCAGTGGTGGAACGACGTGCAACCCTTGCTCGTCAATGAGAACGTCATCGGCCCGAAGATCAATCCTCTCAAGGACCTATACTGGAAGCAATTCGGCGGCGGTCCGGACGAGCAACTTCGAAAGCAGATGGATCCGACGGAGGTCAGCAACCAAGCCCAGAACAACGCCCTCAACGCAGGGGAGGATAGGAAAAAGAGAGCTTCGTGACGTGCGCGTCACGCATACTCGTGAAACAAAGACTTAGGAGGCTGGCCGAAGCGCAATCGAAGCCCAACCGTGGCCTGAAGGCGCGCGGCTGCTGCAAATAGTACTACCAATCGACCGGTTCGGACCAACCATCTCTCCCCATCTCCTCAGAAGACATGCACACCGAATTCAGCCACCGCATGGTGGTTCGACGGCCGCTTGACAGGCACATAGTGACCGATCTCCCGCTTTCGGCCTCCGGACGCCACCCTATCTCCTTAACCCGCATATTTCATCGAATTTTGGTGTTTTTCAGTAGACAAATGGCCTAACTGCCGGTAGGGTAAGGAGTTGTAACGATTCCAGCCCTCCAACAGAAAGGCCATTTCCATGACAGACTGTACCACCGAACCCCTGCTGTTTGCAAGTCTCAAACGTCAGAACATCCAAGCCGACTTTCGCGGCGGTCGGCTGACCTCCGATGGGGGAGCCTTGCTGTTGCGGGAGGCGGATCGCTCTCTGGGCCTGATCGACGCGATCAATGCCTGCATCTTCGATCCCCGCAATCCCTTCTTTATCGCTCCTTCCCAAAGGACCCTCTTGGCCCAACGCATCTTCGGCATCGCGCTGGGCTATGAAGACCTCAACGACCACCAGAATCTGCGGGAAGATCCGCTGTTTCAAGTGCTCTCCGAGCGGGGCGTTCGTGCCGACCTGCCGCTGGCGTCGCCGCCGACCTTGTGCCGCCTGGAGAACCGCGTGGATCGCCAGGCCTTGGCCCAGATCGCGGAGGTCTTTGTCGAGACCTTCATTCGCTCCCAGACGACACCGCCGGAAGAGTTGATCCTGGACTTTGACCCCACCAACGATCCCGTGCATGGGAACCAGGAGATGCGGTTCTTTCATGGGTACTACGACCAGTACTGCTTCTTGCCCCTGTACGTCTTCTGCGGCCGTCATCTGCTGGTGGCGTATCTGCGGCCGGCGAACATCGATGGGGCCCAGCACAGCCGGGCGATCTTGAAACTGCTGGTGAAACGGTTCCGGCGGCAATGGCCGAACGTACGGATCATCTTTCGCGGCGATAGCGGCTTTTGCCGCTGGCGCTTGATGCGTTGGTGTGACCAGCACGACGTGGGCTATCTTATCGGTCTGGCCCGCAATGCGGTGCTGAAACGCCTGGCGCGTCCTTGGACGGAGGTCTCCGCCGCCCAGTTTGCCCAGACAAAGGAGAAACAGCGGCTCTTTGGGGAGTTCGTCTATGGGGCCGAGACCTGGGACCGCAAGCGTCGAGTGATCGTCAAAGCCGAACACCTGGACGAGGGACCCAATACCCGCTTCCTCGTGACCAATCTGGCCGGCGAACCGCAACCGCTGTATGACGAGGTCTATTGCCAGCGTGGGGACGCGGAGAACCGGATCAAAGAACAGCAGTTGGGCTTGTTTGCCGACCGGACCAGTTGCCATGACTTCGTGGCGAACCAATTTCGGGTCCTGCTCTCGGCGGCCGCCTACCTCCTGGTGGATCCTCTGCGTCGGCAAGCGCTGGCCGACACGGAATTGGCCCACGCCCAAGTGGACACGATCCGCCTGAAGCTGCTGAAGATCGGGGCCCGGGTGGTCTGTTCCGTGCGGCGGGTGGTGATCCATCTGGCGGAGAGTTATCCGCCGGAAGGACCTGTTTGCCCGACATCCTGAGCCGTTTGCGGGCTCTGGCGGTACGTTGTCCGGCTTCCGGCTAAGGCGTGGAAAATCCTGGTGGCGTGTCGGGGGTAAGGGGGTGGTGTGCACCGAGGGCGGCGGGGAATCATATTCGGTCACACCCTATCGTTAATTCGGCCGTCCGCAGGGTTTACCGACCCCGATGAAATATGCGGGCTGGAGGCCTCGGCGGCGCCCGCCCAGAGCCCGCACGCCGGCAAGGACACGGTGCTGGTGGCCGAGGATTCCGATTTCTTCCGCAGCCAGATCCGGCGGCTGATGGAGGAGGAGGGCTACATGGTGCTCGACGCCCCCGACGGCCAGGTGGCCTGGGAGCTGCTCCTGCAGCATAAGGAGGAAGTGCGCCTCGTGCTCACCGACATCGAGATGCCGAACGTCAATGGCCTGGAGTTGACCCAACGCATTCGGTCCGACCCGGCGCTGGCCGGCCTGCCCATCATCGCCGTGACGACTTTGGCAGACGAGGAAGACGTGGCCCGCGGCCGGGCCGCAGGCGTGAATCACTACCAAATCAAACTGGATAAGGGGCACCTCCTCGAATGCATCCGGCAGTCGCTGGGCGAGGTCAGGCCCCGGGGAGGAGAAGATCCTCGCAACGGTTGATCCCTCGGCGGATCGGAACGTGCAGAAGCACGCCACACAGTCTGGGCCCCCGGCCGCCACCGAACTTGTTCCATTAAAGTGAAGGAGAATCGCAATGTTGAAGAATATGAAATTGGCAACCAAGCTCGCCGGCGGGTTCGCGCTGGTGGTGGCCGTCGTCGTCGTGCTGGGCGCCCTCGCTTACGTCATGTTCACGCGGGTCAACGGGAACGTCTCGGAGCTCAATCAACACGTGCTGCCGGCCGTCCAGCATTCGACCGGCGTCGAGCGCACCGCCTTCGAGACGATCCTGGAAGAGAGAAACTATCTCCTGCAACAGAAAGAAGAAACACATCAGCAGGCCAAGGAGAAGCTCACAGGCCTCTACGGGAACCTGGACAAGGTCGACAAGGTCGCCGAGCAGTTCCGCAACGCGGGCCTGGGCGACAAGTCCAAGGAAGTGCGTCGCGTCGTCACCCAGTACGGACAACTGTTCGAGCAGGGAGTTCAGGTGCTCAAAAGCAACAAGGACGCCGAGACCGCGATGAATACGCGGGGCGAGGCCGTCGGCGGCGAGGCCGATGCCTACATGGCCGCCAAGAAGACGCAATACCTGGAGGACAAGAACGCCCTGGCCATCGTCAACACGATCAACGCCCTGGCCCTCGAAACGCGGATGAACGAAAAGGGCTACATGCTCTACAAAGAGCAGAAGTACTTCGATGTTCTTGCGGCCGGCATCGCGAAGCTCCTCAAGTGCTACGACGAGTTGGAGAAGCTGCATCCCGACGCCACGGAGGCCAAGCAGATCATTGATGCTCGCAAGGCGACCCAGGAGTACCTCGAAGCGGCCCAGGCCTGGATGACGGAACAGAAGAAGGACGACAAGAGTGCCCATCTGGCCCAGTTGGTGACCAAGATGGTGGAGGCCGGAGAGACGGTGGGAAAAGCGGCGGCGGACTACCTGGCGGCCAAGCAGATAAAGGTCGACAAGACAGCCGAGGCGGTTTTCATCGTGTCCGCCATCGACCAGACCAGCGCGGGCGTCTCCGCCATCGTCGGCACCTCCAAGATGATCATCGTCGTCACGCTGCTCGTCGGGGCCCTCGTCGCCTTCGTCGCGGCCTTTTTCATCACGCGCGGGATTACAGGGCCGCTGAACAGCGTGGTGGGATTCCTGAACACCATCGCTCAGGGCGATGTCTCCCAGAGCGTGCCCACGGGGTTGGTGGGCCGCCAGGACGAGATCGGCATTTTGGGTCAGGCCGCCGGCAAGATGACCGACAGTCTCCGACACATGTTGAATGATATTTCCGAGAGTGTGCGGACCCTGGCGTCGTCCTCGACGGAACTGTCGGCGATCTCCGGCCAGATGGCCGGGGGGGCCAAGGAGATGTCCGAGAAGGCTACGACCGTCGCCGCTTCCGCGGAAGAGATAAGCGCCAACACGACCTCCGTGGCCGCCGGCATGGGCCAAGCCACCAACAGCCTGACTACCGTGGCCACCGCCACCGAAGAAATGACCGCCACGATCAGCGAGATCGCCGGCAAGTCGGAAAAAGGCCCGCGGCATCACCACCGAAGCCGCCCAGCAGGCCGAGAGTGTCTCGACGCTCATGCGTGGCCTCGGGGCGGCCGCGCAGGAGATTGGCAAAGTGACCGAAACGATCACCAGCATCTCCGCCCAGACCAACCTCCTGGCCCTCAACGCCACCATCGAAGCGGCGCGGGCCGGTGCGGCGGGCAAGGGGTTCGCCGTCGTGGCCAACGAGATCAAGGAACTGGCCCAGCAGACCGCCACCGCCACGGAGGATATCAAGAGCAAGATCGCCAACGTGCAGGCATCCACTTCGGGTACGGTGCAGGATATCGAGAAGATCACGCAGGTGATCAAGGAGGTGAGCGATATCGTGACGGTCATCGCCACGGCAATCGAGGAGCAGTCCACGGTCACCAAGGACATTGCCAGCAACGTCGCCCAGACCTCCACCGGGGTTAGCGAGGCCAACGAGCGGGTGGCGCAGACCTCGTCGGTCAGCCAGACCATCGCCCAGGATTTCGCCGCCGTCAGTTCGACCGCCGGGGAGATGACCTCGGCCAGTTCCCAGGTGCAGACCAGTGCCCAGGAGTTGTCCAAGCTCTCCGAGCAGATCAAGGGACTGGTGGCGCAGTTCAAAGTGTGACGCAACAGAAAGAAAGGAGAACCACCGTGCTGGGAACAGAACAGTTGCTGGTCACGTTCCGGATCGGCGAGGCGTATTACGCCATGGACACCATGCAGGTGCAGGAGGTCATCTTGGTAGGCCGCCACACCCCGGTGCACGGCGCGCCGGACTATGTGCGGGGCATTATCAACCTGCGCGGCAAGATCGTCACCGTGATCGACCTGGGCGTCAAGATCGGCGTCCAGGCGGTGACCGACAGCGAGAGCAATCGCACCCTGGTCGTGCCCTGGAAGGACGAGCAGATCGGCTTACTCGTGGACGAGGTCTCGGATGTCATCAACCCGGAACAGCAGTCCATGACCCCCGCGCCGGCCAATGTCGACGAGGCCCGCGGCCGGTACTTCGTCGGAGTCCATCAGAATGGCCAGAGGTTGGTAACGCTGCTGGATCTGGACGCCGTGCTGGCGGAGGAAGAGAAGAGGGACGATGGCATTGCGCCCTTGGTCGTGGATGATACCATCACGTACCGCCGGATCCTCAGCGACGTGCTCGCCGGTATCCCTGGCGTCGAGGTCGTCGGCACGGCCAACACCGGGACGGTCGCCCTCGACCGGATCGGAACGTTGCGTCCCGACGTGGTGACCCTGGACATCGAGATGCCCGGCATGAACGGCCTGACGGTGCTCGAAGCCATTCAGAACCGCCGCCTGGAAATGGCCGTGATCATGGTCAGCGCCTTCACGAAGCAAGGCAGCGATGAGACCATTCGGGCCCTGGAATTGGGGGCGTTTGATTTCGTGACCAAAGCCCTGGACGGCAGCCCTCAGACGCAAATGCAGGAATTGCGCCGGACGTTGTCCTCTCTCCTGGCCGCGTACGGCCGGCGCCGGGAGGTTCGCGCCCTGCTGCGCGGCACGGTGGCTGACAACGGCGCTGCCGGCGGCCAGGCTATCCGGCCGGTGCGCCTGCCCGCCGCGGCCGCGGTATGTCCTCCGGCGGATATCGGCCAGCGAATGCGGCGGATTGCCGAAACCGCTCACCCGGCGCTGGTCCTGATCGGTGTGTCCACGGGAGGCCCGAATGCTCTGGCCCGTATGTTGCCAAGCCTGCCCGCCGACTTGGGCGTGCCCGTGCTGGTGGTGCAGCACATGCCGCCTCTGTTCACTGCCTCGCTGGCCGAGAGCCTCAATACCAAGTGCCGTCTGCGCGTCAAAGAGGCCCAGGACCGAGAGGTCGCCGAGCCCAATGTCGTCTACATCGCCCCCGGCGGCCGGCAGATGAAAGTGACGGCCGGACCGGACGGCAAAGCGCTCCTTCGCATCACGGACGACCCTCCCGAGAACAACTGCAAGCCTGCGGTGGACTATCTATTCCGTTCCGCAGCCCAAGGATTCCCCGGCCAGACCTGCGCCGTCATCATGACCGGCATGGGCAATGACGGCACGCTGGGGCTGCGCCTGATGAAACGGGGCGGCGCCCAGGTCATCGCCCAGGATGAGGCGAGCTGTACGGTGTTCGGTATGCCCAAGGAGGCCATTGCCGCTGGCATCGTGGAGTGCGGCCTGTTCCTCGGGGCAGGAAGTCTACAGCATCGCGATCGTGCTCAAGGAGCTGCTCCGGGACCCGTCCCGCTACAATCTCCGGCTCATCGGCACGGACATCGCCAACCAGGCCGTCGCCGCCGCCAGCCGGGGCCTCTACAACCGGATCGAGATCGAGCGCGGCCTGGCGCCGGGACAGTTGGAACGATACTTCGTCCGCCAAGGAGATCAGTGGAAAGTCCGGGACGAGATGCGCGCCCTGGCCACGTTCAAGCAGGCCAACCTCCTGGAAGACCTCACCGGCATGGGCAAGTTCGACATCATCATGTGCCGCAACGTGGCGATCTACTTCACCGAGCAGGACCGGACCTCCCTGTTCAACCGCATCGCCAGGATTCTGGAGCCCGACGGCTACCTGGTCATCGACGCCACGGAATCGATCAGCGGACTGTGTCCCGCCTTCGAATCCCGCCGGCACCTGCGGTCGGCATTCTACCAACTGAAGGACAACACCGGGAGGACCAACAGAGAACCGGACCCTCGCCAAGGCGGCATAAGTCTGGGTCTCCAGAATCGTTCCGAGCAAGTCCTGGTTGGCAGTGTAGCGTAGCCGCCAATGTCCACCAATTACCGGGGGATACATGGTGAAATGCTTGATCGTGGGAAGACGATGCCCCCGGCCGTCTGCTGCTCCAGAGGCAAGCGGAGCCGTGTGGGCAGTGCCATCTCGCGATCGATGGAGTCGCGGCGCTGAAGGCCATATCAGATGCCTTGGAAATCGGCGAGCCTTACGACCTGATTTGTCTGGACATTATGATGCCCCAGATGGATGGGTACGCCGTACTAAAGGAGATTCGCTGGTTAGAGAGGAAAGGCCTTGACACTCGCTGCAGTACTGGTGCCAAGGTCCTCATGACCACGGCTCTGAGCGATAGGGAGAACGTTCTCTCCGCATATGACGGACAGGCGAATGGCTACCTAGTCAGGCTGATGATTCAACAGGGAGCCCTCGAATTCCACCGTATCCCGCATCTTCTCCGGCATCAGCGCCGCATAGTGTCTTCTGCAGATTTCAGGCAAGTTCCCGAGAAGCTCAGCTATCTTGTACAGTGACTCCCCCTTCTGCGCCAGGTGACTACCGAAAGTGTGTCGGAAATCCAAACAGGACCAGTCCAAGCCTGCTGCCTTGTTGATCGCTCTCAGGTCCTGCGAGAAGTTGTCTGGATCCCACCGTTTCTCCGTGGGAGAAGGAAAGAACCGAACGCTCCGAGCAGGCAGCCGGTACTCACTCAGGACCACGAATAGTCTGCTGCCTATCGGAATGCTACGGTTCCGTTTCGTCTTCGGCTGCCACTTCTCGCCTCCAATCGTCTTTACCCGTATTCTGATGAGACGATTGACTATGTCAATGTCCTCGGGGGTCAGCCATATCGCCTCTTCTCGCCTCAGGCCGGCGTAGATGTATGTGGCAACCATGGCCCGAATGACAGGGTGCTCATCCAGAGCCTTCAGTTGCTCCTCAATCTCTTCGAGACTCAAGAAACGGATCTGCGGGGCTGGTTCACGAAGACGATCAATTCCCGCCGCCGGATTCGGATACTGGGGATCCCGGGATCGGAAGCCGTGGTGCTTGATGGCATAGGCGAATAGCCGGTGCAAGGTCTCACGCATCAGATTCTGGGTTTTGGGCGACCAATCATCCTGCGTTGCCCGCTCCGTCAAGAACCGATTGATAACCCGCGGCGAAATGTCCTCCAAGAGCTGCCCCTTCACGTGGCTGTCTGCGTACTTGTCCTTCATGGGCTTCGCTGACTGTTGGCCTCGCTTCATACCAGGCGGACATATCTTCAGGCGTTCACGGACAGGCCCAAAGAACACACGCAGTCGGCTGATATCGTTCTTGTAGGATTTGTAGGTTCGGCGGTCTCAAGGTATCGGCAGAAGTCCTCAGGCACAAGCGTGACGGGCAAGCTGGCTGGCAATGTGAAGACTGCCGATCGACAGGTCGTACTCGATCTTCCGTTTCTTCTCCCCCTTGACATAATAGCAGATCCAGTACTTGTTGCGGCGCTTGTACAGGTGAGCCATGATAACCTTCCTTTCTGTCCTAAGACCACTATAACGGAGGTTGTCTTTGCGCCGATGAGAGATGCCTGACGTGTCGATGACCAATGGGCCTGTCTACATTTTGTCTACACGCATGTCACCAACAAAAAAGCAGACACAGCTAAGTGGCTATGCCTGCTTGACTTACGAATAGCGGGGGGAGGATTCGAACCTCCGACCTCCGGGTTATGGGCCCGACGAGCTACCAGACTGCTCTACCCCGCGATCAATTACAATTTAATTTATACGCTCACGGTTCCGGTCAGTTCGACCAGACCCGCCTATGTTTAATTCTGACGACCACTTATATACGCTCTGGCCCGAAGATGCAAGAGCTCAGTCCGTCAGAAAAATGACTCATTTCAGACGGCTGCGAATTCGTCCGGCGATGTCCTCCACCTGCCCCTTCCCGTACTTGTGCGAAGGCCACTGCGTGAACACTCGGTCGCCCACCCTTCTCGGAATAATGTGAAAATGCAAATGGTCGACCACTTGACCGGCGGCCGCCCCGTTGTTCGACAACACATTATATCCGTCGGCGTCCATCGCGGCAACGACCGCCTCCGCGATTTTGCCCAAGCGGGCCGCCACCTCGGCCAGCACCTGCGGCTCACATTCGTGCACCTCGGCGCAATGCTGCTTCGGGATGACCAATGTATGACCGTCGCTGATCGGACCGATATCGAGAAAGGCCAGGACCGCCTCGTCCTCATAGACTTTGGTCACAGGAATCTCGCCCTTGACCATCTTGCAGAACACGCAGCCGTCCATGCCTTTCTCCCCTGCTGATCGGGACGCCGCGAGGCGTTTCCTCACCTGCCCCGGCGGGCCGACAATCAGCAAGCCTACTTGGACTCCTTTTCCTGCGCGCCGGTCGCTTCGGCGGGAGGCTCCCGCGGAGCTTCAGCGGCGGGTTCGGCCGGCGGTTCCTCGGTCTTGGCCTCAGCCGGCGCCGGCTGGGCCGCCTGGGCGGTCTTAGCCTTGCGGCGCGACGTTTCTTCGAGGAGGCTTTGCGTTCCTTCTTCAGCGGCTCGTCCTGGCCCAGCAATTGGAGCAAAACAAGCTGGCCATTATCGCCCAAGCGCCGCAGAGACAGACGCACGATCCGGCTGTACCCACCCGGTCGATCCAGGTAGCGCGGACCCAACTCGCTGAAAAGCTTGCCGATCACGGTGCCCTTCTGCACCGGCTCGCCGTCTTCCAGCTTGACGATCCGCCGATTGCCCAGCAGCGAGATCGCCCGCCGCCGGTGCTGGAGCTTACCCTTCTTGGCGAGCGTAATCAGCTTCTCGACGAACGGCTTGACCTCCTTGGCCTTCTGCACGGTGGTCGAGATCGTCTCATGCTCGATGAGCGACTGAACCATGTTCCGCCGCATCGCCCGGCGGTGCGACGTGGTCCTGCTCAATTGGCGTCCTGCAACTCTATGACGCATAAATCACAACACCTTTTCTATTCGAGATGCTCAGAATCTTCTCGTTCGGCAACCCTTACCCCTCCGGGGGCTTGGCCACATCTTTCATGCCCAGCGACAACCCGATGTCCGCGAGCTTGCGCTTGATCTCGCGCAGCGAGGTTTTGCCGAAACTGCGGATCTTCAGCAGGTCGGCATCGGTCATCTGGACGAGCTGGCGAACGGTCTCCACCTTCACCGATTCCAGGCAGTTGCTCGCCCGGACGGACAGCTCCAGCTCCTGGATCGGCGTGTTGAGCTTCGCCTCCAGCTCCTGGTCCACCTTCTGCTCCGGCTCTTCCTCCGCAACTTCGCCAGCCACGGTCTCCTCGCCGATTTCGAAGTACTGCACGAACGGATTGATGTGCTTGCGCAGGATTTTAGCGGCCTCGACCAGCGCCATCTCCGGCGTAATCGTGCCATTGGTCCATATTTCGAGGATTAGCTTGTCATAGTTCGTCCGCTGGCCCACGCGGGTGTTTTCCGTCAGGTACCGCACGCGGGTCACCGGCGAATACACGGCATCCAGGTTAATCCGCCCGATCTCCTGCTCGAACCGGTCCGCATCGGAAATGCGGTCGGACACGGGCACGTAGCCCCGGCCGTTCTCGACGACCATGTCCATCTCAAAGCTGACATCCGCGGTCAACGTGGCCAGGACCGTGTCTTTGCTGATGACTTCAATCGCCGGATCGGCGACAATCGCCGCGGCAGTCACCGCGCCCGCCTTGTTGGCCGTGACCTTCATCGTCCTGGGCCCCGACCCCGTCAGCCGGATGACCAGGCTCTTGACGTTCAGGACGATATCCGTCGTGTCCTCCATGACGCCCGCGATCGACGTGAACTCGTGGTCCACCCCGGAAATCTTGATCGAAGTGACGGCACTTCCTTCCAACGAGGAGAGCAACACCCGTCTGAGGCTATTGCCGACCGTGGTCCCGAAACCGCGTTCGAACGGCTCGATGAAGAACCGGCCGTACCGATCCGTGGAGACGGCCGTGTCTCTTTCCACACGGGTCGGCAACTCTAAACCGCGCCATGTTACTCGCATACAGGCCTCCGATTTCTACTGTTATCCTTCTGAACACAGCAGAATGCCGAACTCTCCCCGTTCTTCTTTCGCATGCTGTGATTCCGCATTTCTTCGCTTTCCCAGCTTACCTCGAACAGAACTCGACGACCAGGTGCTCTTCCACCGGGATCTGGATGTCCGTCCGGGTCGGCAACGCCACTATCGTCGCCGCCGGCTTGTCCCGGTCCAACTGCAGCCAGCCCTGCGTGGTGAAGTTGGGATTGCTCTCCAACTGCGCTTCACGCGTTTGAGGCTTTTTTCCGAGTTCTTGAGGCCGATCTTGTCGCCGATATCGAGGATGTAGTCGTTGACATCCACCTTCCTGTCGTTGACGTGAACGTGACCGTGCGTGATCAACTGCCGGGCCGCTTTGCGCGAGGGGGCAAAATTGAGCTTGTAGATAACGTTGTCCAAGCGTCGTTCGAGCAACTGGAGCAAGTTCTCGCCGGTATTGCCCGGCAGGCGCGAGGCCTCGTGGAAGAACCGCATAAACTGCGCCTCGAAGACGCCGTAATACCTCTTGATCTTCTGTTTTTCGCGCAGCCGCACGCCGTATTCACTCAAGCGGCCTTTGCGCCAGCCGTGCATGCCGGGAGCCAGGTTCCGCTGTCTCCGCTCAATTTGGCACTTGGCCGTCTCGCACTTGGCGCCTTTCAGGAACAGCTTCATGCCCTCGCGGCGACATACCCTGCAGGATGGACCTATGTAACGTCCCATACCAATCGAATCTCCTCAAACTTTCCCGGAGTCCTATACACGCCTACGCTTCGGCGGCCGGCAGCCGTTGTGCGGCAGCGGCGTCACGTCTTCAATGGAGGCGATTCTCAGGCCGGCCCCCTGGATCGCGGCAATCGCGGATTCCCGCCCTGCCCCGGGGCCCTTGACCTTGATCTCGACCTCGCGTACGCCATTGCGCATGGCGTTGTTGGCACAGTTCTGGGCCGCCTGCGAGGCGGCGTAGGGCGTGCTCTTGCGGGAGCCTTTGAAGCCCACACAGCCCGCCGAGCTCGCGCAGATCGCGTCGCCATCCATGTCGGTGATCGTGATCAACGTATTGTTGAACGTCGCCTTGACGTGGACAATCGCCCGAACCACGTTCTTTCTGATCTTTCTTTTCGCGCTCTTTGCCATTTGCGTCTCTTAGCCTATTTGCTCTCCTGTGCTCAGTTCCCGGTCTGCGCGGCGGCAGTTCCGGGGGCTCGGACCTGTTTAGCCACGCGTCTCTTTGACGCCCTTCTTTCCGGCCACGGTCTTCCGCGGTCCCTTGCGGGTCCGCGCGTTGCTCTGCGTATGCTGCCCCCGCACCGGGAGGCCCCGGCGATGCCGAATCCCCCGGTAGCAGCCAATGTCCCGCAGCCGGGCGATGTTTTGCGCCACTTGCCGGCGGAGCTGACCGCCGACCACATAGTTGCGGTCGATGATCTGCGTGATCCGGCTGAGCTCATCTTCCGTAAGCTTGTTCGCCTTCGTCATCTGCTCGATCTGGGCTTCTTTGAGGATCTGCTCCGACGTGTGCCGGCCGATGCCCGGAATGTACGTCAGCGAGATCCAGATCGACTTGTTATCCGGAATATCAGTACCCACGATACGTGGCATATCACTTTCCCTTTTTCAGTGTTCGTGCCCGATATCTTCGTCGCGCGCGTTGCCCCGGTCATCCCTGGCGCTGCTTGTGCCGCGGGTTCGAACAAATGACCCGCACGACGCCCTTGCGGCGAATGATCTTGCAGTTCTCACAAATCCGCTTGACTGAGCTTCTTACCTTCATATTCTGTTCCGTGCCTTCTGGAGTTCCACGCACCACCGGCGCTGTCGGCGGCCTCCGGCGTCAATGGCGCAACACGATGCGCCCCCGCGTCAGATCGTAGGGCGACATCTCCACCGTCACGGTGTCGCCCGGCAGGATACGGATGAAGTTCATCCGCATCTTCCCGGACACGTGCGCCAGGATCTTGTGGCCGCCTTCCAACTCCACGCGAAACATGGCGTTGGGCAGGGCTTCCACTACCTTGGCCTGCAATCGTATGGCGTCCTTCTTGCCCATGAACCCTTACACACAGGCGAAACCGACCAGCCGTCGCCTGCCTGTTTCGCCGACCCACTCATTCCGTTATCATTCTCTCGTCAACACTTCGCAGCCGCCCTTGACGACCGCGATCGTATGCTCAAAATGGGCCGAGTACCTGCCGTCCTTCGTCACGACCGTCCACCCGTTGCCCAGCGTCCGGACGGCATAGCCCCCGGCGTTGATCATGGGCTCGACCGCCAGGATCATACCCTCGGCCAGCAGAATATCGTCCGCCAGCAACTCCTCGCTGACGAAGTTCGGGACCTTCGGGTCCTCGTGCATCTTCGTGCCGATCCCATGCCCGACAAAATCGCGCACGACCGAAAAGCCGGCCCCTTCCGCGTGCCGCTGCATCCGGCCGGCAATCTCACTCCAGCGTACGCCGGGCCGCATTCGCGCGACGGCAATCTCCAGCGTTTCCCGCGTCACATCCATCAACTTATGATGCTCCGCGGCCACCTGGCCGATCGGGGCCGTCACCGCCGCGTCGCCGCAGTACCCGTTCAACCGCACGCCGAAATCAATGCTCAGAATATCGCCTTCCCGCAGCACCACGTTTTCCGAGGGAATGCCGTGGACCACCTGCTCATTGATCGACGCACAGATCGCCCCTGGAAACGCCATGCGTGCCTGCGGATTGCGGACGCCCCTGAAGAGCGCCTCCGCCCCTGCCGCGGCGGTCATCTGCAGCGCGATTCCATCCAGGTAGGCGGTCGTCAAACCCGGCTTCGCGATCTTCTGCAATTTTGAAAGAACATCCGCAACAACGGCTCCCGCCTGCCGCATCAACTCGATTTCTCTTCGGCTGCGAAGCGTTATAGCCATTGACTCAGCTTCATCATCGATGCGCCGCGGCTAAGCCTTTTTGCCGCGACCGCCCTTCTTGCGCCAGAGGGTCCAATTTCTTGAAAATCACGGCGGCAACGGCATCGGCATCGCCGTTCGCGTCGAGCTCGTGCACCGTGCGCCGGGCTTTGTAATAATCCACGACCGGCGCGGTTTGCTTATAATACGTCTCGAGGCGGTTGCGCACCACCGCTTCCGTATCGTCCGGCCGCTGCACGAGCGGCGTGCCGTCCTTATCGCAGACGTTATCCACCTTCGGCGGCATGTTCTTGACGTGGTACACCGTGCCGCACTTGGGGCAGCTCCGCCGGCCGGTAATCCGTTCGAGGACCACGCCATCATCAACCACGAGATTGAGCACCATGTCAATCTCCGCCTTCTCTGCCGCCAGAGACTTGTCCAGCACTTCGGCTTGGTTCACCGTTCTCGGGAACCCGTCCAATACGTACCCGCTGGACGCCTGCCGGATCGCCTTGGCCATCATTTCCACAATGAGGTCATCCGGGACCAAGGCGCCGGCATCCATATATCCCTGCGCCTTCTTGCCCAATTCGGTGCCTTCGGCCCTCTCGCGTCGCAAGATATCGCCACTGGACAGATGCACCACGCCGTACCGATCGGCGATCCGTTTGCAATGCGTTCCCTTCCCTGCCCCCGGCGCGCCGAACAAGACAACTCTCATGTGTAGGCCCCCTTGATTCGGCCGGACGAGCTGAAGCCTTCGTAGCTTCGCATCAGCAGGTTCGCCTCGATCTTCTGGACCAGGTCCAGCGAGACACTGACGACGATCAGCAATCCGGTGCCGCCCAAGTAGGTCGTGATGCGCGGCGGAACACCCAGCCCGTAAGAGACGATGTGCGGAATCACCGCGATCCCGGCGAGGAACGCCGCACCATAGTAGGTGATGCGGGCCATGACCGTCTCCAGGTACTCTGCCGTCCGCCGGCCCGGCCGCAGACCCGGGATGAAGCTGCCCGAATCCCGCAGGTTCTTCGCCATCTCACGCGGCTGGAACTGCACGCTGACCCAGAAGTACGCGAACAGGATGATCAACAACATGTACAGAACGTTGTACGTGTAGGCGTTGCCATCCATGGCTCTGCGTGATACGTGCCAAGACCACGGACTTGGGAAACACCCGCAACAACTGCTCCGAGATGATGGGCGGGAACATCATGAAGCTGGAGGCAAAGATGATGGGCATCACGCCGCCGTGGTTCACGCGCAGGGGCAGGTAGTGCCGGCTGCCGCCGTACATGCGCCGGCCGCGCATCTGCTTGGCCTGCTGGATGGGAATGCGCCGCTGGCCCTGGGTGATGAGAATCGCCCCGGCCACGACGAAGACGAACGCACCGACCAGAAATAGGATTTTGGCGGGCCCGATGCTGCCGGCAGGAGCGTTCACGTGGAAATCCGCCTGCCGGATCACCTGGTAGATCGCCCACGGCGTGCGGGCTACGATGCCTGCCATAATGATCAAACTGATGCCGTTGCCAATGCCGTACTCGTCGATCTGCTCGCCGAGCCACATCAGAAAGATCGTTCCCGCCGTCATGGCAATCACACCAAAGATCATCGCCTGCGATTCCATGCCGGGAAAGATGAACCGCTCTTCTCCTCTCCCGCTCATCACGAGCAGGCGCAAGTACATCATGGCCTGCATGATGCAGACCAAGACCGTGAGATAGCGCGTATACTCCTGGATCTTCTTATAGCCGGTCTGGCCCTCCTGCCGCAGTTTCTTCAACGACGGGATCACTTCGCCCAGCAGCATTAGGATAATCGACGCCGTGATGTAGGGCATAATCCCCAGGCCGAACAAGCTGCTCTGGCTGAAGCGGCCGCCCGTGAAGATCTCCAGGTAATCCGCCGCCCGGCCGAGGGGGCTGGACGTGTCTCGGTTGGTCGCCGCCTGCCGGATCGCCTCTGGTTGAACGCCGGAATCGGAATATGGAACCCGATCCGGTAAATGACCAGCAACGCCACGGTAAAGAGGATCTTGTTCCGCAGGTCCTGGATTCTGAAGATATTGGTAATCGTTCCTAACACTGATGACTCTCCATATACCGTATGATCGCGCCGGATCGGATACGCATATGAAACCTCTACTGATGCTTCGCCCGCTTGAGCGGCTTGACTTCGATCACGATCTTGGTGGCGCTCCCGCCGCAATCGACGATCTTCTGCTCGGCGGACTTGCTGAACTTATGGGCGGCCACCTGCAGCCGCTTGGTCAACTCGCCATCCCCCAGGATCTTCACTTTGCTCTCCGCCGCCGGGATCAACCCCGCGTGCCAAAGCTGTTCGACGCCGATATGGGCCCCGTCCTCGAAGCGCTCCAACTGCGCGACGTTGACGACTTCGAAGCGGACCGTGAAATTCTTGTTGTTGAACCCGCGTTTGGGCAGATGCCGGAACAGGGGGATTTGTCCGCCCTGATACAGCGACCACCGCATCGCGCCGTGGCGGCTGAGGCTGCCCTTGGTCCCGCGTCCGGAGGTCTTGCCGGTGCCGCTGCCCCGGCCGCGTCCCACGCGCTTACGTGCTTTATGTTTGCCGACGACAGAAGTAATCTCATGACTTAACATTCAACTCACCTGCTTGGTCATGCTTGCCATTAGGAAAGAGTCACGCCGCGCAGAGCTTCGACCATCTCTTTGCTCCGCAGTTTCAGCAGACCGTCGATGGTGGCCTTGACGACGTTCTTGGCAGACGTGCTGCCATAGACCTTCGTCAGGGCATCGTGGATGCCCGCGTATTCGAGCACGGCTCGGGCGCTCGACCCCGCGATTACGCCGGTGCCCGGGCTGGCCGGGGCCAAGACGATGCTCGTGGCCCGGTACTTGCCGATCACCTGATGCGGAATCGTCGTACCCACCAGAGGGATCTTATAGAGCGTTTTCTTGGCGTCCTTGATGCCCTTCTCGACCGCCGCCGGCACTTCGTTGGCCTTGCCGTAGCCAATACCCACGGACCCGGCCCGATCGCCAACCACTACCATGGCCGCGAAGCTGAATCGCCGGCCGCCCTTCACGACTTTCGCACACCGATAGATCTTCACCACCGTGTCTTCCAGCGGTTTCTCTTCATATTCGGGTGCTCTGATCGGTTCTGCTGCCAATTTCGTCTCCCAGTTTCACAGAGGCGTCGTCAAAACGCCAAACCCGCCTTTCGCGCTGCGTCCGCGAGGGACTTCACCCGCCCATGATACTTGTAAGGGCCCCGGTCGAAGCAAACACATTTGATCCCGACGTCGAGCGCCTTCTTCGCCAGCGTCTCGCCGACGGTCTCCGCGGCCTTCTTGTTGCCGGTCCGGGCCATTTGCTCGCGCATGGCCTTGGTCACCGAACTGGCGGCGACCAGCGTGACTCCGGCCGTATCGTCGATCAATTGTGCGTAGATGTACCGGTTCGAGCGGAACACCGACAGCCGCGGCCTTTCCGGGGTTCCCGAGACCTTCTTCCGCACGTGATGTCTGCGCCGCAGCGCCGCTCTTTTCAGTTTCTCAGTCTTCATATCCGTTCAATCCACACCCACGTAACGCGGATGACACCCCACTTCTCTGTTATGCGGCACCGGAAGCAAACGCCTTGCCGACCTTGTGCCGGATATGCTCATCCGCATAGCGGATGCCCTTGCCTTTGTAGGGCTCCGGAGGCTTAACCTTGCGAATCTCCGCCGCAAACTGCGCCACGACGCACTTATCGATGCTGGCCAGGGAAAACTTGGCCGGCACTTCGTTGCCGCGCGTCGCCGGGACGTCAATCGTCACCTTCACGCCCTTGGGGATGGGCATCTCCACAATGTGAGCAAAGCCCACGGTCAGCACAAGCTTGCCGCCCTGATCCTTGACGTTATAGCCGGTGCCGTAGATCTCCATTTTCTTCTGATAGCCCTGGGTCACGCCGGTGATCATATTGGCGAGCAAGGCCCGCGTCGTTCCGTGCAACTCTTTGTTACGACGGACTTCCGGCTCCGGATTGATGACGTCGATCCGGCTGCCCCCGTCCTCGATCTTGACAGTCAGGCACGGATCGTAGTTCAACTCGGCCGTGCCCAACGGCCCCGTAATCTTGACGGTCTGCCCCTGGTGCTCAATCTTCACGCCTTGCGGCACGGCAATAGGTTTCTTCCCAATTCGACTCATTTAGCTTACCGTACAAAGAAGTTCGCCGCCGACTTTACTTTCGCGACAGCCGCGATCGCTGACGATCCCTTTGCTCGTCGAAACCACCACGATGCCCATCCCGCCGAGCACGGTCGGGAGGTTCTCCACGCCCGCATACATCCGGCAGCCCGGCTTGCTCACCCGCTTGATCTCGGTGATGGCCGGCTGGCCCTCCGCGTTGTACTTCAGCGTGACCCGGAGAATGCCCTGTTTGCCGTCGTCAATGCGGTCATAGCCCTCGATGTAGCCTTCCTGCTTGAGAACGGCCGCAATGCCTTCGCAAATCTTGGACGCCTTCACCTGGACGTGTGGTTTGCCCACGCGGCTCGCATTGCGAATTCGCGTCAGCATGTCAGCTATGGGATCGCTCCAACTCATAGTTCCTATCCTACTGCGGTGACTCCTGGTCGATTCAGTCCGCCCCGGGGTCACCAGCTTGCCTTCTGCACTCCCGGAATCTTGCCTTCATTCGCCAGCACTCTGAAGCAGATGCGGCACACCTTGAACTTGCGGTACACGGCGTGCGACCGGCCGCAGATTTGACAGCGCGTATACTGCCGGACGCGGAACTTCGCTTTTTGATTCGCCTTGATTTCCAGTGCTTTGGTCGACATTCACGCACTCCACTGTTTACTGCCATTCCCACCCGCATCACGCGGGTGACCTTACGCAATCGCCTTGCTCGAGGTCTGTCCCCGGAAGGGCATACCGAACAACGCCAACATGCGCCGGGCCTCTTCATCCGTTCGGGCCGTCGTGGCAAACGTGATGTTCATGCCCTGCTGAAACTCCACCTTCGCCGGGTTGATCTCCGGGAAGATGCTTTGTTCGGCTACGCCCATCGAGTAGTTGCCGCGTCCGTCGAAGCTGTTCGGGTTGAGGCCTCGAAAATCGCGGACCCGGGGGATCGCCAGGTTGATGAGCCGGTCCAAGAACTCGTACATCCGCACGCCCCGGAGCGTGACCTTCAACCCGGTTTCCTGGCCCTGCCGAACCTTGAAGTTCGACACGCTCTTTTTGGCCTTGCAAACCACCGGCTGCTGGCCGCAGATCATCGCCAGGTCCTTGCGGGCCAACTCGATGTACTTCTTGTCCTGCGTCGCCTTGCCGATGCCCATGGAAACCACGACTTTCTCCATCTTGGGCACGGCCATGACCGTGCGATAGCCGAACTCCTTCTTCAGTTCCGGAACGATCTTCGCTTTGTATAAGTCTCTCAACCGTGCCATAGTTCTCTTCGTTCTACCCTGCCGACGGGCGACTTCCGTCGCCGGTCCGCTATCTCGCCTTCTTGATGGTTCCGAGTTCCGTGCCATCCGCCGCCACCCGCTTCTTGCTGCCGTCGGCCGCCACAGGATAGCGCACCCGCGTCCCCTTGGAGGTCTTGGGATTCACCGGCAGCACATTGCTGATGTGGATCGGCTGTTCCACCCCGATGCGCCCCCCATGGGGATTACGCCGGGAAGGACGCACATGTTTCTTGGCGATGTTCTGCCCTTGAATCGTCACCGTGTCGTCCTCCCGGTCCACGTGCAGAACCCGCCCGGTCGCCCCCTTGTGGTCCCCGGAAATGATCTGCACCATATCACCTTTTTTCACGTGTAAGGCCATGCCTCTTGCCTCGTCCTCAATTCCGATCTCGTGCTACACCACTTCGCCGGCCAGCGAGATGATCTTCATATAGTTCTTCTCCCGCAACTCGCGGGCCACGGCGCCGAAGATTCTCGTGCCGATGGGATTGCCTTCGGTGTCGATCATCACGGCCGCGTTGCTGTCGAACCGCACGTAGCTGCCATCGGGCCGCCGCACCGCTTTCTTGGTCCGGATGACCACACACCTATGCACCTTCTTGTCGTCCAACTGGCACGTCGGCAGCGACTTCTTGATCGCGACCCAGATCACGTCGCCCACGCTCGCCATGGAGCGGGTGAACTGCCCCCTGGCGCTGGTTCCGCGTTTGACGCGGATGCACATGGCCACCTTCACGCCGGAATTATCGGCGACATCCACTCTTGTAAAAGGCTGAATCATACTTCTATCTCGTCCTGGACACTACACCTGGATGGCCTTCTGGGTCACCTGGACCACGCGCCAACTCTTGGTTTTGCTGTAGGGCCTGGATTCCGTGATCTCGACGGTATCCCCCACTCCGCACAGATTCTGCTCGTCGTGCACGGCCAGCCTCGTTCGGCGGCGAATGTACTTGTTGTATTTCGGGTGCTTGACCTTGTAACCGATCGTCACCCGGATACTCTTATCCCCGCTCTTGCTGCTCACCAAACCCGTCAACGTCTTGGTTTTCTTCGTTTTTTCCATATCCGCCATACTCTGCGCTCCGCCTCGGCCGGGTGCTACTTGTTGCTCCGCTCGTTCAGCACGGTCCGGATGCGGGCGATATCCCGCCGGACGTTGATGATCCCCTTGGAGTTCTCCAGCTTCTCCGTCACCGCCTGCGACCGCATCTCGAACAGATGCTTCTCCAGGTCGGCCAACGAGCTCTCGAGCTCGTCCTCGGTCATTTCCCTTAGCTGCTTGGCTTTCACAGTCTACCTCTTAGTTCTTAGAGCCCACGCCCACGCCGAACGAATCGCATCTTGATCGGCATCTTGTGCGCCACACGCGACAGGGCCTGCTTGGCCACGTCCTCGGTCACGCCGCCGATTTCGAAACACACCATGCCGGGCCGAACGCGCGCCACCCAAAACTCCGGCTCGCCCTTGCCCTTGCCCATACGAGTCTCCAGCGGCTTGGCGCTGACCGGCTTGTGCGGGAAGATCCGGATGTACACTTTGCCCTCGCGCCGCAGGAAGTGTGTCGCCGCCACGCGACCGGCCTCGATGTTTTTGGCCGTAATCCAACTGATCTCCAGGGCCTGCAAGCCGTAGTCACCGAAGGCCACGTAATTGGTCCGTTGCGCGTTGCCTTTCATACGGCCGCGTTGGCTCTTGCGATACTTGACTCTCTTTGGCATCATCGCCATAAGTAACCTCTTTCACTGCTCCTTCGGCCGCATCATCAAGACTGGCTCGGCGTCTCGGGCGCTGGTCCCCCGGCGCTCTCGCCCGCTCCGCCGCGCCCGCCGTCCGAGGACTCCCGCGCCCCCCGCGGCTCGGGCTGTCGCATGCCGCCCGGACCCGGGCCCATGCGGCGCGGCGGCCGCCGCGGCTGTCTGCGCTCGGTCGGCTCCAACACTTCGCCGAACTTGCCCCGGTAGACCCACACCTTGATCCCGATCGCCCCGTAGGTCGTCCGGGCCGTCGCCGTCGCGTAATCCACGTCGGCATCAAGGGTATGCAGCGGAATGCTCCCCATCTTCTGTGTCTCGCTCCGGGCCATTTCCGAGCCGGCCAGCCGGCCGCCGCAGGTGATCTTGACTCCCTTGGCGCCCGCGTTCATCGCCGACTCGCAGTATTGCTTCATCGTCCGCCGGAACGAGGCCCGCTTGGCCAACTGCTCCGCAATGGCCTCGGCCACCAACGTCGCGTTCAGGTCGGGCTCCTTGATTTCAATGACGTTCACGGTCACCTTGCGCCCGGTTAGACTCTCCAATTCCTCCCGCAGCTTATCGACCTCGCCCCCGCGGGGCCCGATCACTACACCCGGCCGGCCGCTGTGCATCGTCACGTTCACTTCGTTGCGCGTCCGGATGATTTCCACCTTGGCCACCGCTCCCTTGGGCATCTGCCGGTTGAAGCGGCCGTCGATGTACTTGCGGATCTTCTGGTCCTCCACGAGGAAGTCGCCGTAGTTGCCCTTCGGGGCGAACCACGTGCTCTGCCATCCCAGCGTAATGCCCGTTCTGAACCCAATTGGAGAGGTTTTCTGACCCATAATCCCGTATCTCGTTTCTACTGTGCCCTTCTCACTCCTGACTAACCGTCACATGGATATGGCAGGCCTTTTTGCGAATCGGATGGGCGCGACCGCGGTCCTTGGCGATCCAGCGTTTGGTGCCGATCCGGATGCCCGCCTCGTCCGCCCGCGCCTCGGCGATGTACAGCGTCTCGACGTCCGCCTGATGCTCATCCGCATCGGCGATCGCCGCTTTGAGCACCTGATTGACCATCGGGGCGGCGCGCTTGCGGGTGAACTTCAGCACGTCCATCGCATCCTGCACCCGCCGTCCGCGGATCAGCGTCATGACCAGCCGGACCTTCCGGGCGGACATCGGGGCATACATATAGGAAGAATGCCAGTCGCTGATCTCGTTCTTTTCCACGGACAGCGCGGACGCCAGATGCTCGATGTCCTCCTTCTTGGGAAGTGGCCGCATCAGGCCTCTCTGCCAGTTCTTCACGGCGGAGATGGCATCCTGCAAATCCAGACCACCCCGCACGACGGCCCGCGCGAGGTCTTCGGTCGTCACCCGCTGCCGTTGTGCTACCTCTTTCAATTTCGTCGAACTCAACATACCTCATGCCCCAGGTCGTTTCAATCCACACCCGCGAGCCGCGGGTGACATCGGTCCCCGGTCGGCGTGCGGCGGACGCACATGACTTACTTGGCTATCTTCTTGCTCGAATGCCCGCGGAACGTCCGGGTCAGCGAAAACTCGCCCAGCTTGTGCCCGACCATGTCCTCGGTGACGAACACCTTGTTGAATACCTTGCCGTTGTGGACCATGAACGTGCACCCGACGAACTCCGGGACGATCGTGCAGCGCCGGGCCCAGGTCTTGATCGGGTCCCGCATGCCCTGGCTCGCCTGCCGGCTCACCTTCGCCATCAGCTTGTCGTCGACGTATGGTCCTTTTCTGACCGATCTTCCCATGTTTGCGTCTCTCTTTTACCGTCTGCCTTAGAGCACCGTCTGGCCCTGTTTGTTCTTGCGTCGGCGAATGATCCGGGCATTGCTGGTCTTGCGCGGATTGCGCGTCTTGCCGCCCTTGGCCAGCACGCCGCTGGGAGAGCACGGATGCCGTCCGCCGTTCGAGCGTCCTTCGCCGCCGCCCAGCGGATGGTCCACCGGGTTCTGCGCCTTGCCGCGAACGTGCGGCCGGATGCCCATATGGCGCATACGGCCCGCCTTGCCGATGCTGACGTTCTGCCAATCCGCATTGCCCAGGCGGCCGATCGTCGCCCGGCATTCCTTCCGCACCATCCGCATTTCACCGCTGGGCAGAAGGATCGTCACCCAGTCGCCCTCTTTGGCCACGATCCGTGCCGCCATGCCGCGCGCCGCGGACCATCTTGCCGCCCTGGCCGGCCATCATCTCGACGTTATGCACTTCCAACCCGGCGGGGATCGACCCCAACGGCATGCAATTGCCGGTCTTGGGCTCGACCGTCTGGCCGCTCTCCAGCACGTCCCCGACGGTAACGCCACAGCGGGGCCAGGATGTACCGCTTCTCGCCGTCCTGGTACTGGAGCAAGGAGATGAAGCACGTCCGGTTGGGGTCGTACTCCACGGTCGCCACCTTCGCCGGGACGCCGTCCTTGTTCCGCTTGAAATCGATGACGCGGTAGATCTTCCGCGCCCCGCCGCCGCGGAACCGCACGGTCGCCTTGCCGCTGTGGTTGCGGCCGCCCTTCTTTTTCAGGCGCCGGCACAGAGTCTTTTCGGGTCGATCCGTCGTCAGCTCGACAAAGTCGTTCACCGAGCTGTTGCGGCGTCCCGGACTGGTCGGCCTGTAGATTCGAATACCCATATACTGTTCTCTCTCAGATCCGCCGGATCAGAACAAATCAATGTGGTTGTCGGGAGCCAGGAAGACCACGGCCTTCTTCCACGCCGAGGTCACGCCGATGCGGCGGCCGCGCCGGCGGTGCTTGCCCTTGTGATTGGCCGTGCGGACCTTGTCCACCTTGACGCTGTAGATCTTCTCTACGGCGTTCCTGATCTCCGCCTTGTTCGCGTCCCGATGCACCTCGAAGGAGTAGGCGCCCTTCACGTTGGCGAAGTGCATTCCCTGCTCGGTGACGATCGGCCGGATTATTACGCTATAATCATCCATCGGTTTCAATCCACGCCTGCGTGAAGCGGGCGACCCTACGCGGTCACGTTCTCCGGACCGCTAACCTTTCTGTCGAGAAAGGACGTCAACGCGTCCTTGGTAAACAGCATGCCGCCGGTGATTGACGATCTCCCCCGCATTCAAGTCCGCCACGGGCAGCACGTCCACCTTCCGGACGTTCCGCACCGACTTATACACGTTCTCATCGTACTCGGGGATCGCCACTAAGCAACTGCGATCAATCTTGAGGTTCTTCAGCACGGCGACGAAATCCTTCGTCCGCGGCTTCTCAAAGGACAAGCCGTCGATGACAACGACTTCGTTGGAGCGAAGCTTCGCCAAGACCGCCGAGTCGCGGGCCAACATCCTCTGCTTGCGGGGCATCGCCTGGCGGAAATCCCGGGGGTCCTTGGCAAAGGTCACGCCGCCCCCGACACGCTTGCCGTTGCGGCGGGTGCCGGCGCGGGCATTGCCCGTGCCCTTTTGCCGGAACAGTTTCCGGGTGGAGCCGGCGACATAGCTGCGGCTTTTGGTCGCCACAGTGCCGACCCGCTTGTTCGCATGGTACATCACGATGGCCTGCTTGAGCAACGCGTACCGGACGCAGCCGCCCAAGACCGCCTCATCCACCTGGATGCGATCCACCTGCTGCCCACTCTTATCGAATACCGTCAGTTCAATCATGTTACGTTCCACTCGCTGTGCCCAGGCTCTGGGCCGTTCTCACAACGCAGTACCCGCCGGCCGGTCCTGGAACCGTCCCCTTGATCACCAGCAGGTTCCTCTCTTCGTCGATCGACACCAACACGTGGTTCTTGGCGGTAACGTGGTCGCTGCCCATGTGCCCGCCCATGCGCTTGCCCCGCTTGAGGCCACCGCCCATACCGGCGTTGATCGCCCGGGCCGCGATGGAGCCGGGAGCCCGGTGTTTTCGCTCTGTGCCGTGGGAGGCGGGGAAGCCCTTGAAACCATACCGCTTCATCGGTCCCGCAAACCCCTTGCCCTTGCTCGTTCCCACGACATCTACGAGCTTGGTGCCCGCAAAGATCGAGACGGTCAAGGCGTCGCCCGGTTTGTGCTCGACCTTGGCCGCGGCCGGCAGCCGCCACTCCCGGACGAAGCGCTTGGGGGCGGTGTTCGCCTTGCGGGCGTGGCCGACGTCGGACTGCCGGCGCCGCGAGGGCTTTTTGTCCTCGAACCCCATCTGCAGGGCGTTGTACCCGTCCGTCTCGCTGGTCTTGATCTGCGTAACGATGCAAGGACCGGCCTGGATGACGGTGACCGGGATCAGACGGCCTGCCTCGTCGTAGACCCGCGTCATACCCACTTTCTTGCCCAGTAACATCGCCATATCTCAGGTCCTATGCTCCTACGCCTTGATTTTCACAAATACGCCCGCCGGGACGACCAGCCGGTTCAGCACCTCGGCCGTCCGGGCGTTCGCCTCGTGGATGTCGATCAGCCGCTTGTGCGTCCGCAACTCGAACTGCTCGCGCGACTTCTTGTCCACGTGCGGACTGCGGAGCACCGTATACCGCTCAATCCGCGTCGGCAGCGGAATCGGACCGCTCACTCGCGCGTTGGTCCTGCGGGCATGCTCCACGATCTCTTTGGCGGAGGCATCCAGGGTACGATGGTCGTACGCCTCCATCCGGATCCTTATTTTTTCACTCTCGGCAGCCATAATACTCCTCTGGACCAGCCCTATGTCTGCCTGATTACCGGACCTGAGAGTCCAGTGAGGGCATGATCATAAGTTACGACAGCAACGCTACATACCACGCCAACGACCGGCCGGCCCCGTGCAGATACGTATCTCCATCCTGGCCGAGACCGCTCGTTGGTTAAAGGCAGGAAAGGCATTGCGGGCCCATCCGGCACCTTAGCGAAACTTCCACCAGTGCCACAGGCCGCGTGGCCTTCCTTAAAAGATCAGGGCGAGGTCCGCATTGGACCCCGGCAAAGCCATTCACTCTGCTCACCCTAAGTTACACAGATACCCGTTGCGCCATCCTTGATGGCAATCACAGATATGCCACAGCGTAACTCGTATCGCAAAGTCATCCATGACAATGCTCGCTAACGCTGAAAAACGCCAACTCTATCACGGCGGCCGATTCGCTGTCAATGCGAGAAAAGCGAATCGATAGTGAAAATTCTTCACTTTTTTCTTTCCTCACAAGAGAATGTCCTTGGCCACCTGGTCGGGCACCCTTTCATAGGCCATCGGCTCCATCGTGAAGCTGCCGCGTCCGGCCGTCAAGACTGCGGATATCGCTCGAATAGCCGAAAAGCTCCACCAGGGGCACCTTAGCATCGATCACCCGCATCGTGCCGTGCGCCCGGCAGTCCATGATCACGCCCCGTTTGGCCAGCAAATCCGCCTGAATGGCCCCGAAACTGGACTCCGGGACTACCGCCTGCACCCGCATCACGGGCTCCAGAAGGACCGGACCTGCCTCCTTGAGCCCCTTGTCGAAGGCGATGGCCGCCGCCTGCTCGAAGGCCAGGTCCGAAGAGTCCACCGGCGTGATAGGAGCCGTCCACCAGGGTCGCCTTGACCCCGACGATCGGATAGCCGGCCAGAACGCCGTTGCCGGTAGCCTCTTTGATGCCTCGTCCCACAGCCTTGGCGTACTCATGCGGCACCTTGTCGGACGGTGCATCGGCCACGAAATCGACTCTTGGGCACCCAATGCCCCTCCTCATCCACGAGCGGCTCGACTTCCAGCACCACGTGGCCGTATTGGCCACGCCCGCCCGTCTGATGGATGAACTTGCCCTCCGCCCGGGCGACCCGGGTGATCGTCTCTTTATAGGCGACCCGGGGCTTGCCCACGCGGACATCCACCTTCATATCGTTGACCAGCTTGTGCTGGAGAATCTCCAGGTGAAGTTCTCCCATGCCGCTGATAACCGTCTGCCCTGTGTCCGGATCGATCTTGTAGGAGAACGTCGGGTCTTCCCGCCGCAAAGCCTCCAGGGCATCACCCAGCTTAGCCCGATCCACGGCAGACCTCGGCTCGATGGACATCGACATCACGGTTTGCGGGAACGTAATGCTCGGCGAGCACCACGGGCTTTTTCGGATCGCACAGGGTATCGCCCGTGAGCGTATGCTCGCAGCCCTACCGCCGCCACGATGTCCCCCGCCCGCGCGGAATCGAGGATCTTCCGCTCGTTGGCGTGCATCTCGAAGACCCGCATGATGTTTTCCTTCTCGTCGCGGTTGGGGTTCAAGACCCGGCTGTTCGTCTTGAGCGTCCCCTGATAGAGCCGCAGGAAATACAGATCGCCGTGCGGGTCCGTGATGATCTTGAACGCCAGAGCGACCAGACTCCCGTCCGGGTCGCATTTCACGGGCATCTTCTTCGTTTCGTCGTCCGGCTTGTGCCCCATGATGCGTCGGTCGTTCCAGGGGCGAGGGCAAGTACGCCACCACGCCATCAAGCAACCGCTGAATCCCGACGTATTTCAGGGCCGAGCCGACAAAAACCGGGTTGAGCTTATTCTCGAGCGTGCCCTTGCGGATCGCCCGGCGAATCACTTTGCGCATCGGCCGGCGTGTCGTTGATGAAGCATGCCATCAGCTCCTCGTCGTGCTCGGCGGCCATTTCGATCATTCGGGCCCGGTACTTGCGGGCCGCCTCCACGCACTCCGGCGGGATATCAGCCTCGTGGAACTTCGCCCCCAGCTCCTGGACCTCGTAGTACACGGCCCGCATCGCGATCAGATCGATAATGCCGGCAAACGAATCCTCCGCCCCGATCGGGATCTCCACCGGAACCGCGTTGGCCAGCAGCTTGTCGTAGATGCTCTGGAGGCTCATTTCGAAGTCGGCCCCCGTCTTGTCCATCTTATTGATGAAGCACAGGCAGGGCAGCCCGTATTTCTGGCCCTGCCGCCAGACCGTCTCGCTTTGCGCCTGGACCCCCTCGCTGCTGTCGAAGACGGCCACGGCCCCGTCGAGAACCCGCAACGACCTCTCCACCTCCGCTGTGAAGTCGATGTGCCCCGGCGTGTCGATCAGATTGATATCATAACCCATCCCACGGGCACTTCGTGGCCGCCGACGTGATCGTGATCCCCCGCTTCTGCTCTTCCTCCAGGTAGTCCATGACCGCGGTGCCATCGTGCACCTCCCCCATCTTATACGTCTTGCCTGTATAATAGAGGATGCGCTCGGAGACGGTCGTCTTGCCGGCGTCAATATGCGCCATGATGCCGATGTTGCGTATTTTGTCCAAACTGCCCATGTTTCGGGCCTTCGATTCGCTCAGATCTGTCTATAAAAAAACTGCCACGGCCTCCTGCAGAGTGACCGTGGCAGTATGACTCCTGCGAGTTCTACCAGGCGAAGTGGGCAAACGCCTTATTCGCCTCGGCCATGCGGTGCACATTCTCCCGCGTCGTCATGGCCCCGCCGGTCTTGTTGTAGGCGTCCATCAACTCGCCGGCCAGCCGCTCGCTCATGGGCTTGCCCTTCTTGCCCCGGGCCGACAGCAGGATCCAGCGGAACGCCAGTGATTGCTGCCGCCTTGGGTTCACCTGCATCGGAACCTGGTAGCTGGCGCCGCCGACACGCTTGCTCCGGACTTCGAGCGACGGTTTCACGTTGTTGATGGCCGTCTCGAAGATTTCCAGCTTGGACACGTCCTTGATCTTCTCGCCGATGATATCCATCGCATCGTAAAACACGTTCTGCGCGGTGCTCTTCTTGCCGGCCCACATCATGCAGTTGATGAACTTCGTGACCAGCTTGCTGTTGTACACCGAATCCGGTTTCAATTCCTGGCTGGACGCCGTGAACTTCTTAGCCATAGCACTCTACGCTCTCTATCCTCTCAAGCCACTTCGATTCGCGCCAAGGGCCGTCACTTCGCCCTCTTGGCCCCGTACTTGCTCCTGCCGCGCTGCCGGCCGGCGACGCCGGCACAATCCAGCACACCACGAATGATGTGATAGCGAACACCGGGCAAGTCCCGGACGCGGCCCCCGCGAATCAGCACGGTGCTGTGCTCCTGCAGGTTGTGGTCGACGCCCGGGATGTAGGCGGTCACCTCTTTACCGCTGGTGAGCCGGACACGCGCCACCTTGCGCAGAGCGGAGTTCGGCTTCTTCGGGGTCTGCGTCCTGACGATCAGGCACACGCCCCGCTTTTGCGGCGAGCCGCTGATATCGGACACACGTTTCTTCTTCTTCGAAGCAATTCTCGGTTTTCGCACTAACTGGTTGATCGTCGGCATACGTCCTCAACTATAAGCAGTAGCGTTATTCAATACCCAGCACTTCCTTGATCTTCGACTCGGCCTTGGCCTCCATATCGACCGGCTTCTCTTCCTTGACGGAGCGCCTTCCAATTCCTTGGGCATCGGGGCCTCCGCCAAGTGCTTGACCTTCATCTCCAGGTGCGGCTTGAACGCCGTCCCGGCCGGGATCAAGTGGCCCAGGATCACGTTCTCTTTCAGACCGTGCAATTCATCCACTTTACCGGCCAGGGCGGCCTCCGTCAACACCTTTGTGGTTTCCTGGAAGCTCGCGGCGGCGATGAAGCTGTCGGACCACAGCGAAGCCTTGGTAATGCCCAGCAGCAACGTCTTGGCCGTGGCGGGCTTGGGCTTGCGGCCCTTGGCGGGCGCACCGCCCAGCGCCTCGACCTTCTCGTTCAGCCGGGCCAGCTCTTTCTTGTCCAGGACCTGGTTCTCCTGCACTTCGGTGACATCGCCCGAGGCCGCGACCTTGATGCTGTTGGCCAGCCGGTCGTTCTCCTTGCGGAAGACGAACTTGTCGGCCACTTCGCCGGGCAGGAACGTGCTGTCGCCCACCGAGTCGATCTCGACCTTGCGCATCATCTGCGAAATGATGATCTCGACGTGCTTGTCGTTGATATTCACGTTCTGCGAACGATAGACGTTCTGAATCTCGCCGATCAGGTAGCGCTGGAGCGACTCTTCGCCCTTGATCCGGAGGATGTCGTGCGGCACCAGCGGACCATCGGTCAGCGCGTCGCCGGCCTCGATCGATGTCGCCCGTGTGCACGTTCAGGTGGCGATCGCGCGGGACGTGGTGCTCTTTCTCCATGCCGCTTTCGCTGCGGATGGTGATCGTCATCTTGCCCTTGCGCTTGTCGCTGCGCAGCTCGACGCGCCCGCTGATCTCGGCCATCGCGGCGGGGTCCTTGGGCTTGCGGGCCTCGAAGACTTCGGTCACGCGCGGCAGACCGCCGGTAATATCCTGCGTGCCGCCCGTCGCCCGGGGCTGATGGGCAAGCAACTGGCCGGCCTGCACTTCCTGGCCTTCGATCACCTCGATACGGGCCCCGGCCGGCAGATAGTGGACGTCGAGAATCTTGCCCTTGGCGTCCTCGATCATGATCTGCGGGTGCTTGTCGCCCTTGTGCTCAATCACGACCGGCCGCTCGACGATCTTGGCGTCCAAGTCCTTGACCTTCGCCTTCGAGGTCTTGGTACGCTGCTCCTCGGTCTGGACCGTCTCGCCTTCGATGATATCGACGAAGCGGATCACGCCGCCGATCTCGGCCAGAATCGGCGTGCGGTGCGGGTCCCACTGGAACAGGATCGTGCCGGCCTTGACGGCTTGGCCATCCTGAACGAGGAGAATGCCGCCGTAGGGCACCTTGAACTTGTCCAGTTCGCGGTCCTTCTGGTCCAACAGGGCGATCTCGCCGTTGCGTTTGAGGGCCACGGTCGTCGTCGAGCCGTCCTCGCGCTTGATGGCTCACGGCGTTGACGTCGCGGTACTGGACCTTGCCGGTATGGGTCGCTTCCTGCTCGCGTTCGAGAATGGCACGCGAGGCGACGCCGCCGGTGTGGAAGGTTCGCAGGGTAAGCTGAGTGCCGGGCTCGCCGATGGACTGGGCCGCCACGATGCCGACGGCCGCCCCTTCCTCGACCAACTGGCCCGTGCTCATGTCCCAGCCGTGGCACTTCGCGCAGATGCCGAACGGGCTGTCGCACGTCAGCGGGCTGCGGACCCGGATGGCATCCAGGCCCAACGCCTCGATCTTGTGCGCGATCTCGTGCGTGATGACTTCATTCTCGTGCACGATCATCTCGTCGGTGATCGGGTTGCGGATGTTGTCGCGGGCCGTGCGGCCGATGATCAATTGCGACAACGGGATATCGACCTGATCGCCGCGGCTGATGCTGGTCTTGGTGATCCCTTGCAGCGTCCCGCAGTCCCGCTCGATGATAATCACGTTCTGCGCCACGTCGATGAGCTTGCGCGTCAGGTAGCCGGAGTTGGCCGTCTTGAGGGCCGTATCCGCCAGACCCTTGCGGGCGCCGTGCGTCGAGCTGAAGTACTCGAGCACCGTCAGACCCTCGCGGAAGTTCGACTTGATCGGGGTCTCGATGATCTCGCCGCTGGGCTTGGCCATCAAGGCACGCATCCCGGCGAGCTGCTGAATCTGGTCGATGCTGCCGCGGGCCCCGGAATCCGTCATCAGGTAGATCGGGTTCAGGTACGGCGTGCCGTCCTCTTTCGTGTCCTCTTTCAGGCCACGAATCATCTCATTGGTCACGGCCACGCGGGCGTTGGTCCACGCGTCGATGACCTGGTTGTATCGCTCGCGCTCGGTCAGGACGCCCTCTTCATAGTTCTTCTGGATCTTGCCGACGCGTTTTTCCGTGTCGGCGATGATCTCGGGCTTCTTCAGCGGGATCTTCAGGTCGGTCAACCCGAAGCTCAGGCCCGCCAGCGTCGCGTACCGGAAGCCCAGGTCCTTGATCCGGTCGAGCAGGCCGACCGTCTCGGCGCCTCCGGAATACACGAAGCAGTCGCTGATGACCTGGCTGAGCTTCTTCTGCGCCATCGTCATGTTGTAGAACGGCATGCCCTTGGGCAGAATGTCGTTGAAAATGCAGCGGCCGGCCGTCGTCTCGATCACGTGCACCTTGGCCGTCTTCGCCGATCGTCTTGACCTCGCCCGGTTTCTCCTTGAGCAGCCGGTGCGGAATCCGCACGCGAATCTTCTCGTGCAGGGTGATCTTGCCGAGATCGTGGGCCATCATGGCCTCATGGGCGTCGCGGAACAGCCGGACCTTGCGCTTCGGAATCGGCGTCCCGGCGGGCCGCAGGTCGTCCAGGACCACGGTCAGATAGTAGTTGCCCATCACCATGTCCTGCGACGGCCCCACCATGGGCGAGCCGTTGGCCGGCGAGAAAATGTTGCTCGTCGTCATCATCAGGACGTGCGTCTCCGCCTGGGCCTCGATGCTCAGCGGCAGATGCACCGCCATCTGGTCGCCGTCGAAGTCGGCGTTGAAACCCTTGCAGGCCAGCGGGTGCAGCATGATCGCGTTGCCCTCGACCAGCACGGGCTCGAACGCCTGGATGCCCATGCGGTGCAGCGTCGGGGCACGGTTCAGCAGCACCGGGTGCTGGTGAATGACCTCTTCGAGGATGTCCCAGACCTGCTCGTCGCGGCGCTCGATCATGCGCTTGGCGCTTTTGATCGTGTCCGCGTAGCCGTGCTGCTTGAGATTGCGGATGATGAACGGCTGGTACAGCTCCAGCGCGATCTTCTTCGGCAGCCCGCACTGATACAACTGCAGGTCGGGGCCGACCACGATCACCGAGCGGGCGGAATAATCCACGCGCTTGCCGAGGAGGTTCTCGCGGAACCGCCCCTGCTTGCCCTTGATCATGTCGGTCAGCGACTTGAGCGGCCGGTTGTTGCTGCCCAGCACCGGCCGGCGGCACCGGCCGTTGTCCAGCAGCGAATCGACCGCCTGCTGCAGCATGCGCTTCTCGTTGCGGATGATGACTTCCGGCGCGTTGAGATCGATCAGCTTCTTGAGACGGTTGTTCCGGTTGATGATGCGCCGGTAGAGGTCGTTCAAATCGCTCGTGGCGAAGTTGTCCCGCTCCAGCAGCACCAGCGGCCGCAGGTCCGGCGGAATCACCGGCACGGCCTCCAGCACCATCCATTCCGCCTTGTTGTTGCTGTTCTTGATCTCGTTGATCGTCTTGAGCCGCTTGGTCAGGTCCCGGATCTTCTGCTTGCTGTTGGTCTTGGCGATCGCCTTGCGCAGGTGGGCGCCCAGCACATCCAAGTCCAGGGCTCTCCAGCAGCACCTTGATCGCCTCGGCGCCCATGGCGGCCTTGAACGAGTTGCCGTACTTGGTGCTGGCGTCGCGGTACTCCTCTTCACTGAGGAGCTGCCCCGCCTTCAGCCCGGTCGTGCCCGCATCCGTGACCACGTAATCCTGGAAGTAGATGATCTTCTCGAGATCCGAGCTCTTCATCCCCAGGATGGTGCCCAGCCGGTTGGGGATCGACTTGAAGAACCAGATGTGCAGCGACCGGCGCCGCCAGGTTGATGTGGCCCATGCGCTTGCGCCGCACGCGGCTGTGCGTCACCTTGACGCCGCACCGGTCGCAGATGATCCCCTTGAACTTCGTGCCTTTGTACTTGCCGCAAGCGCATTCCCAATCGCGCTCCGGTCCGAATATCCGCTCACAGAACAAACCGTCCTTTTCAGGCCGGTACGTCCGGTAATTGATCGTCTCGGGCTTTCGCACCTCTCCAAAGGACCAGCTCCGAATGTCATTCGGGCTGGCCAAGGAGATCTTGACCGAACCATAATCGTTAATTCGATCGTAGATATTTCCCAACATGTAAAGCCCCCTTATGGACTCTTAACTCGACCTTCAATCTATAGAGCCGTCCGCCCCAGGCGCTTCTTCTCGAGCTGGATATTCAAGCCCAGCCCGCGGATCTCGTTGCACAGCACGTCGAAGGACAGCGGCGTGCCGGCCTCCAGCGTGTTCTGGCCCTTGACCATCGACTCATAGATCTTCGTTCGTCCCTCCACGTCATCGCTCTTGACGGTCAGCATTTCCTGAAGGGTATAGGCGGCGCCGTAGCCTTCCAGCGCCCAGACTTCCATTTCGCCGAAGCGCTGTCCGCCGGTGCGGGCCTTGCCGCCCAGCGGCTGCTGGGTGATCAGGCTGTACGGCCCGGTCGCCCGGGCGTGGATCTTGTCGTCCACCAGGTGATGCAGCTTCATCATGTACATGAAGCCGATCGTCGCCTTCTGATCGAACGGCTCGCCCGTGCGGCCGTCATAGAGCTGCGTCTTCAGCGTCTTGGGGACGTTGATGAACAGCTCGCCGGCCGGCGGCGCTTCGCCTTTCGCATGCAATTCCTCCTGCCGCCGTTTCATCAGTTGATTCGCCTCTTCGGTGAGGTTGACGATGTCCTCTTCCGTGGCGCCGTCGAAGACCGGGGTCACCGCATGGAAGCCCAGCACCTGGGCCACCCAGCCCAGGTGGGTCTCCAGAATCTGGCCCACGTTCATACGGCTGGGCACGCCGAGCGGATTCAGCAGGATGTCCAGAGGCGTGCCGTCTTCCAGGAACGGCATGTCTTCCTCGGGCATGATCTTGGCAATCACGCCCTTGTTGCCGTGCCGGCCGGCCATCTTGTCGCCGATGGACAGCGTCCGCTTGATCGCCACGTAAATCTTGGCCATCTGCAGCACGCCGCTGGGCAGCTCGTCCCCGTGCTTGGCCCGCTCGATGCGCCGCTTCTTCTCTTCTTCCGCTTCGGTGATCTTGGCCCAGAACTTGTCCACGACCTTCTGGACGTCGTCGCGCAAGGCGGCGGGCTTGATCCACTTGATGTCGAAGTTCTCGATCTGCTCGTAGATGACTTCGTCATCCTCGCTGGCCCCGACCTTCTGCTTCGTATTGGGGTCCATGATCGTCACTTCGAACTTCTCGTGAATGGCCCCGATCATCTGCCGGAAGATGGAGCACTCTTTGGTCCGCGCTTCCGCTTCGTATTTCTTGGTCTCGTCGGCCAGGACTTTCTTCTGGTCCTCGCCGCCGACGCCGCGCCGCGTGAAGACTTCCGTCTTGATGACCACGCCTTCGTAGCCGCTGGGCAGCTCGAGAGAATCGTTCTTCACGTCCTCGCCCGCCCGGCCGAAAATCGCGTGCAGCAGCTTCTCTTCCGGCGTCAGCTCGACCTTGCTCTTGGGCACCACTTTGCCGACGAGAATATCGCCGGGGCAGACGCGGGTGCCCTTCGCGGACGACGCCGCGCTCGTCGAGGTTGCGCAGGGCCTTTTCGCTGACGTTCGGGATATCGCGCGTGAACTCTTCCTTGCCCAGCCGCGTCTCGCGGACTTCCGCCGTGAACTCGTCGATGTGAATGCTCGTGAAGCTGTCGTCTTTGACGAGCCTCTCGCTGACGATGATCGCGTCCTCGAAATTGAAGCCGTCGAAGGAAACGAACGCGGCCAACACGTTCTTGCCCAGGGCGCAGAACGCCGTTGGAGGTGCCGCCGCCGTCGGCGATCACCTGTCCGGCCTCGACCTTCTGCCCGAGCTTGACCACGGGCTTCTGGTTCAGGCACGTCCGCTCGTTGAGCCCCATGAACTTGTCCAGGGGGTACTCATCCGTGTGGTTGACGATGATATGGGTCGCATCCACCTCGGTGACGATGCCGGGGTGCTCGGCCTTCACGACCATGCTCGAGTTGCTGCCGACGATCTCTTCCATGCCGGTGCCGACCAGCGGAGGCTCCGTCTTGAGCAGCGGCACCGCCTGCCGCTGCATGTTCGAACCCATCAGGGCGCGGTTGGCGTCGTCGTGCTCCAGGAACGGGATCAAAGACGCGGAAACGCCGACGATCTGCTTCGGCGAGATATCGATGTACTCGACCTCGTCGCGCGTGGTCAGGGCCAATTCGCCCGCCTTGCGGGCCAGCACCAGGTCTTCCGCAATCGCCTTGGTCTTGGGATCGATGACGCTGGGCGGTGCGAACACCGCACGCATCTCCTCATCGGCGCGCAGATAGGCGACTTCGCCCGTGAGCTTGCCGTTCTTGACCTTGCGGTAGGGACTCAGCAGAAAGCCGTACTCGTCGATGGTCGTGAAAATCGCCAGGGACGAGATCAGGCCGATGTTAGTGCCTTCCGGCGTCTCAATCGGGCAAATGCGCCCGTAGTGGCTGATGTGAACGTCGCGGACCTCGAAGCCTGCCCGCCGTCGGTTCAAACCGCCGGGTCCCAGCGCCGACAGACGCCGCTCGTGCGTGAGCTGGCTGAGCGCATTGGTCTGATCGACCACCTGGCTCAACTCGCCGCGGCCGAAGAAGAAATTGATGCTGCTGGCCACGCTCTTGGAGTTGATCAGATCGGCCACCCGGGGCGGCTCTTCCGCATCGCGCTTGATGCTCATCCGCTCCTGAGCGGTCCGGCGGAGCTTGAGCAGACCCTTGCGGATCTCGTCCGCCGCCAACTCGTCGATCGTCCGGAGCCGCCGGTTGCCGAGGTGGTCGATGTCATCGACCTCGCCCTCGTTGTTGCGCAGCGCCAGCATGTACTTCATCGTGTTGAGGAAGTCTTCCGGACGCAACGTCATCTCGTTCTCATCGACCGACTGGCCGAATTTGCGATTGAGCCGGAACCGGCCCACCTTGCCCAGACGATACCGGTTCGGGTCGAAAAACTTCTCCGCAAAGAAAGCCACGGCCTTTTCCTGATTCGGCGGGTTGCCGGGCCGCAGACGCATGTAGAATTTCAGCAACGCCTGGTCGTGGCCCGGGCAGTCATCCTGCGCCAGCGTATTCATGATGATCGTGTCGCGGATGTCTTCAATCACCTCGACCTTCTTGATGTCGCTCTGCTGGATCACCCCGAGCTTGTCGCCGATCTGCCCGGCCGCCTCGACGAGGATCTCCCCGGTCGTGGTGTCCACGATCGGACTGACCGCCCACATGTTGGACGTGAGCTTACTGGTCGGCAGGGTCTTGGTCTCGTAGAAGAGCTTCAGAATCGCCTCGGTCGAGCTGTATTCCGGATTGATCGCCCGCAGGAACACGGTAGCCGGAATCTTGCTGGACTGATCGATCTTGACGACGAGAATATCCTTCTGCGTCACGCCGATCTCGATCCAGCTTCCGCGCTCGGGAATGATCCGGCCGCCGTGCAGCACGCGGTCGCCTTCTTTGCTTTCGATCAGGAAGTCTACGCCGGGACTGCGGTGTAACTGGCTTACCAGCACGCGGACGGCGCCGTTGACGATGAACTCGCCGCCACCGATCATCACCGGGATTTCCCCCAGGTAGATCGCCTGCTCGGCCATGTCCGCCCCGCTCTCGGAGCGGAGCCGGCAGTGGATCTTCAGCGGATAGGCATAGGTCAACCGCAATTGCCGGCATTCGAGCGGAGTGTAGTGAGGCTTCTCCAACTCATAGAGGAGATACTCCAGGCTCATCTTCTTGTCGTAGCTCTCGATCGGGAAGATCTCTCGAAACAGGGCTTCGAGCCCCTGATCGGCCCGCTTCGTGGGCGCTACGTCTTTCTGGAGGAACCTGTCGTAGCTAACTCTCTGGACCGCGACGAGATCGGGGATCTTCACCGCGTCCTGCATTTTGCCGAAACTGCGAAAAGTCCGCACAGCCATCTAATGCTCCTATGGTAAGACAGTTAATCTCGCGTCAATGAATCTGTGTGTCGGCGCATACCCTGTATCTTTACTCACAAGAGGCAGTTCAGGTTCATTTGATTTCGATGGTCGCTCCGGCGGCTTCCAATTGTTTCTTGGCCGCCTCGGCGTCCTCTTTGCTGACACCCTGCTTGACCGGCTTCGGCACGCCGTCGACCAACTCTTTCGCTTCCTTGAGCCCCAGAGCCGTCAGGGCCCGGACTTCCTTGATGACCTGAATCTTCTTGTCGCCGAAGCCCGTGAGGATCACGTCGAAGGTGGACTTCTCGGGGGCTGCTTCCGCCGCCGGGCCAGCCGCCGCCGGACCTGCCATCATCACCGCCCCGCCGGCCGCCGGCTCGATGCCGTACGTCTCTTTCAGGTAATCTGCCAATTCCTTGGCCTGCATCAGCGTCAAAGTGACGATCTTGTCGCCCAGTTCCTTGACCTGACCACTCCACGTTCTGCCTTCATCTGCCATGGAAATATGCTCCTGTACCATCAATGCCTGGTGGTAGCCGGGACTCCGCCGTCTCGTTTAACCCTGGTCGGGACAGCCACCGAAGCTATTATAGAAATCCAATATGATTGTGTTGACTGCACACCCGAGCCGATTCGGGTGCTCCTCGATATGCTCAGGCTGCTTGTTTTTCCGCTTTCTCGATGATGCTCTTGAGGCAGCCGGCGATGACGCCGCCGGGCCCCATCAGCGCCCCGGCCACCAGCGCTCCCGGCGCGAGAACGCAGGAAACGATCCGCCCCTGCAACTCGACCCGCGTGGGCAGCTTGGACAATTGCTCGGCCCCCTTGCCATCGAACAGGGTGCCATCCACGAAGGCCCCTTTGATCTCGAGGACTTTGAGCTTTCCTCGCCCAGTCGATCATTTGCTTGGCGACGTCCACAATGCTGTCGCCGCCATAGACGATCGCGCAGGGCCCGCTGAACAACTGCGCCGCCGCGTCCATCTTCCGGCTGCGCAAGGCCCGGGCGAACAGGGAGTTCTTGACCACGAGCATTCGGATGCCCTTTTCCTTGAGGGCTCCCCGCATCACGTTGTTCTGAGTTCCCCCCACCCCCTTCGTGCTGACCACCAGAAAATCCTGGATCTTCTCCTCCCCCATCTTCTTTTCCAGTTGTGCCTGCACTAATTGCTTGACGTATTTACTCATCGTATCTCCCGTGATTTCTTGTTCCAGTCCAGGACCCGCCCGAAGCGGTAACCGCACCATGGACCTCGGCCTCGGCGGCGAACTCTCAGGACACGCTCACCTCGACGGCAGGACTCATGGTGGCCGACAAACAGGCTTTGCGGATATAGGAACCCTTGGCCGAAGCCGGCTTGACCCTCTTGATGTGATTGATGAACGCCTCGATGTTCTCGGCGAGTTTCTTCTTGTCGAAGCTCTGCTTGCCGACCACGGCGTGCACGTTGCCGCCGGCGTCGTTGCGGAACTCGATCTTGCCGGCCGTGAACTCCGCCACGGCGGTAATCACATCGTCCGTCACGGTGCCGTTCTTGGGCGAAGGCATCTTGCCCTGGGGACCCAGCACGCGGCCGAGCTTGCCGACTTTGCCCATGACCTTGGGCGACGCGATGGCCACATCGAAATCGGACCAGCCGTCGGTAACCTTCTTGATGAGCTCGTCGACGCCCGCCTCGATCGCGCCGGCCTTCTTGGCCGCCTCGACCTGGGAGTCATCGCAGAAGGCAATTACTTTCTTCTGCTTGCCCACGCCGTGCGGCAGCGACAGGGACCCGCGCACCAGTTGGTCGGTCTGCTTGGGATCGATCCCCAAGCAGCAGAACGCACTCGACCGTCTGGTCGAACTTGACACCCTTGAACGACTTGATCTTGTCGATGGCCTGATCCAGGCTCGAGCGGCCCTTCGCTGACCTGCTCGGCCTCTTTCTTGTATCTTTTGCTCCTCGGCTTCATACTCGCTATCTCACTATTACCATCAAGCGATCGAGGACCGAGTCCTCAATCGACTACCTCGATTCCCATGCTGCGTGCGGTCCCGCGAATGATCTTCTCCGCCGCCGCCAGATCGTAAGCGTTCAGGTCCTTGGCCTTCGTCTCGGCGATCTTGCGCACCTGCGCGGCGGTCACTTTGCCGACCTTCTCCTTGTTCGGCGTGCCGCTGCCCTTGGCGACTTCCGCCGCCTGCTTGAGCAACACGGCCGCCGGGGGACTCTTGACCTCAAACGAGAAGCTGCGGTCCGAGTAGACCGTAATCACCACCGGCACGATCGTCCCGTTCATCTCCCGGGTCCGTTCGTTGAACTGCGACACGAATTGCCCGATATTGACGCCGTGCTGGCCGAGAGCCGGTCCGATCGGCGGGGCCGGCGTGGCCTGTCCGCCGGGGGCCTGCAACTTGATCTGAGTCGTGATTTCTTTTGCCATCTTCTACCCTTATCGTTCTGCCATTCCTACTTCCGCCCGCCCGCGGGCCCGGCCTCCTTGCCCTACACCTTCTCGATCTGCCAATATTCGATGTCGAGCGGAGTGCTGCGGCCGAAGATCGTCACGATCACCTTGACAATGCCGCGCTCCGAGTCGATCGAATCGACAACGCCTTCGAAGTTCTCGAACGCCCCTTCCCGAATTTTGATGTGATCCCCCTTCTGAAACTCCACCTTGATGCTGGGCGCCTCCTCGGGCTTCTCCGCTTCCAAGAGCATCTTGGCCACGTCCGTATCCCGCATAGGCGTCGGCATTCCCTCGGTGCCGATGAAGTCGCCCACCCCGCCGGTGCCCTTGATCATGAACCACGCCTTCTCCGGCACGCGGCCGTCGTCGGTCGTCTCCATCTCCATGAACACGTAGCCCGGGTAGAGCTTACGCCGATGGACCGTCTGCTTGCCGCCGCGGATCCGCTTGATCTGTTCCGTAGGCACCTCGATCCGGCCGATCACGTCGTTCAAGCCCTCTTGCTCCACCTTGCGCCGAGGGCCTCCCGGACCTGCATCTCCTTGTTCGCCGCAACTCTCAGAACGTACCATCGCATTTGTCTGCTTTTACCTACACCCGCGCGTAGCAGATGTCATCCTTTCGGGCTTACGCCCACGCATCTCTCGCTGCACCGCCGCCCTGCGCCGTTCCCGTCAGCCGGCGGCTTTCATCCCCGATCCGCATCCCTCGGGCCGACCGGCTTTACCCGAGCAGCTTGTCGAAAACGAACTGGAATACCAAATCCGTCGTGCCCAGCAAGGCCGCCATCAGAAGAACGACGATAATGACGACAAAGGTCGAGACCGCGACCTCCTTGCGGCTGGACCAGTTCACCTTCTTCAACTCGCCCTTCGGCCGCGATCAGAAAATCCGCCACCGAAGGCTGGTTCAACGCCCAATACAAGGCGATCCGAAACGCCACGAGGATCACCGCCGGGACCATCGTCGTGATCCACAGGCTCAGATCGGAGGCCGTCAGGAGCTCGTAAAGCCGGTAGCATCCAATGGCCACGACGATCGCCAGCGGTGAAGCCGCTGCCCAGTCGTGTGTATTTGCCCTGTCCGGGTTTATATATCTGCGTCAGCATAGTCGATCCTGTTCAATGCACCACTGCATCACGCCAGGAGGGAATCGAACCCCCAACCTTTGGTTTTGGAGACCAATGCTCTACCAAGTTGAGCTACTGGCGTATTGCCGTCATGGGCCCGAAGGGGGCCGCCTTCTGGATTCGTTACTTGCGCCGGATCTTGTGCGTGGTACGCTTACGCTCCGTCTTGCAGTACTTCTTCAACTCCAGCTTCGGCGCCCCTTCGGCCACACTGATTTCCGTCCGATAGTTCCTCTGGTTGCACTCGCTGCATTCGAGCCAGACGTATTCTCGTTTGCTCTTTTTCTTCTTGGCCATAATACCCGCAATCTACTCAGGCAATAACCTTGGTGACGACGCCCGCCCCGACCGTGCGTCCGCCTTCACGAATGGCGAACCGCAGGCCCTCTTCCATCGCGATGGGGTTGATGATCTCGATATCCATCGTGATGTTGTCGCCGGGCATGCACATCTCGGCCGTCTTGCCGTCTTCGCTCATCAGGGCGAGTCACGCCGCCGGTGACGTCCGTCGTGCGGAAGTAGAACTGCGGCTTATAGCCGGGGAAGAACGGCGTATGACGGCCGCCTTCTTCCTTCGTCAGCACGTACACCCGGGCCAGGAACTTCGTGTGCGGGGTGATGCTGCCGGGCTTGGCAATCACCTGGCCGCGCTCCAAGTCCTTCTTTTCGACGCCGCGCAGCAGCACGCCGATGTTGTCGCCGGCCAGGCCCTCGTCGAGGGTCTTGTTGAACATCTCGACGCCGGTGACGACCGTCTTGCGGGTATCCTTGGCCAGGCCGATGATCTCGACTTCCTCGCCGACGTGAACCTTGCCACGCTCGACGCGGCCCGTGCCCACCGTGCCGCGGCCCTTGATGCTGAACACGTCCTCGACGGGCATCAGGAACGGCAGATCCGTCTCGCGCTTCGGGATCGGGATGTACTCGTCCATGGCCTTGAGCAGCTCGACGATCGGTCCGCAGGCGGGATCGTCCATCGACTCCGCGTGCATGGCCGCGATGGCACTGCCGCGGATGATCGGCGTATCGTCGCCCGGGAATTGGTACTTGTTCAGAAGCTCGCGGATTTCCAGCTCGACCAGGTCCAGCAGCTCGGGATCGTCCACGAGGTCCACCTTATTCATGAAGACGATGACCTTGGGCACGTTCACCTGCCGGGCCAGAAGGATGTGCTCGCGCGTCTGGGGCATCGGCCCGTCATAGGCACTGACCACCAGGATCGCACCGTCCATCTGGGCGGCGCCGGTGATCATGTTCTTCACGTAATCGGCGTGGCCCGGGCAGTCGATGTGGGCGTAGTGCCGATTCTCGGTCTCATATTCCACGTGTGCCGTCGCAATCGTCAGAATCTTCGTCGGATCGCGACGACCCTGGGCCTCGGAGGCCTTGGCGATTTCGTCATAGGACTTAAACTTCGACAGGCCCTTGAGCTCCATGACTTTCGTCATGGCGGCCGTCAAAGTCGTCTTGCCATGGTCCACGTGCCCGATCGTTCCAACGTTAACGTGCGGCTTGGTCCGTTCAAATACTGCTTTAGCCATCTTCAACTAAACCTCCAATGAGCAGCAATCTGCAGGTTCCTTAATGATCTCCTGTATAGATTTCCTATTCGCCAACTTCAAAGCCCGGCCCAAGCCCGATCACGCGGCCGCGCCCTGGCTTGCTTGCATGTAGCTGCTGCTGGGATTTGAACCCAGGACCTCGTCCTTACCAAGGACGCGCTCTACCGACTGAGCTACAGCAGCGATCCTACCTTATCCCACAGGACCCGTCTGAGTGTCCAAACGGCATCTGTAGGGACAGTAATACCTTGCCCACAGGCGTGGAGATGAGCTTGTTCATCCACACGAATCTCCGCACCAGCGGCAAGGTTTTCTGTCTTGGCCTTAGTAGTTGTGAACTATAAATCGATGACTATAAGGATTTGGCCGGGGCAGTGCAAATAGAAAAAAACAAAAAAATGCAAAAAAACCACCACCGGCATCCCGCTCAGCCATGCCGCGGCGTTATAATCCCGGCCGTGACGGCCCGCAGAGACCCACTCAGGAGTCGCGGACAGTCATTCGAGCACACCGTCCGATATCGGCTCTTCCAAGTCAAGGGCGTGCCTCAATTGTTGGCCCGGCCGCTATCCTCGGTCTTCTTGGCTTTGGCGAATCTCTCGGACCACCGGCCCAGCCACGTCGCTCCAAGTCCGCATGATCTCCGGGTCCTTCACCTTGATCTGTTTCAGCACCCCGAGCAGAATGCCGGGGTCCGTGGTCGTCGGACTGTTCAGGTATTCCTCGATGGACTTGACCACGAAACCATTGGGACTCAAGTCCAAGTTCTTAGCCGAAAGACACTTAGAAACAAGGTCGGACGCCTGGTCCATGCTGGACAGCCCGAGGTAGACCCGCAGAAGCTGCGCCTCGCACCCGCTGCTTCTCCTCTTCCGTGACAGCGACGTCAAGCAGGCCCCGTGAGGCATTCGGATGCCTGCTTGAAATTGTTGTTCGCCACGTACAACTGCGCCAGTCTGGTCCGGACATCCTTGAGCAAATCCGCCTTGTTCTCGCTTTTCGCTTTCTGCTCGACCAGCGTCAAGAACGCGATACTCTGCTCTACCGTGACCTTCCCGGTCTTAGCCAGAGCGTCAATCTTGACCGTCCAGTTGGCCAACACCGCCAAATCCGAGCGGTCGGACCGGAAGATCTTCATCATCGCCGGCCAAGCAGCCTCACCTTCCCCGGCCACACCCAGCTTCTCCGCCAGCCACTCCAAATCCTGCGGTCCGCCGATCTCGCCGGCAAGATCCATCAGCTTCTGCCGGATTGCTACGTTCGGATCGTTCGCCATGTTCTCGCGCAACTTACGCAGAGCCCCAGGCTTATCTATATTCACAAGGCCATCCACGGCGCTTTGGCGGACCACCGCTTCCTTATCCGTCAGCGCCTGCTCGAATAATCCGCCGTAGAGCTTCACGGCCTGCTCCCGGCACGTGCTTCTGGTCGCACACAGCCCGGCCATCGCCCCGAGCAGGCTTCCGCGCATGCCGGGATCGGCCGCCACGCCGGCCTGGGTGTATCGGTCCAAGAGCGTCTTGAGGTAGCGATCGACCTCTGCCGGCTTCAGACCGTCCTGTTCGAGCAGCTTGCCGATGACTTCCGCACCGGCACGCACCTTCTCTACGTCGGCTTCCCCGAGGAACCGGACCGCCCACTCGAGCGTCTCTTTTCTCACGTCGTCAGGGACCTTATGTCCCGTCGTGGCCAACGAGCCGACATAGCACGCCTCCCGGAGGGCCACGAGAATCTCCCGGCGAACCTGATCGTCCGGCTCCACCTTCAACTGATCGAGCAACGGCTTGGCGACGTTCAACTCCCCCATCCGGGCCAACAACCGCGCCGTTCGCAGCCGCACCTGCCGGCTCGGGTCCTTGATCAGATCCAGGAGACTCGGTTCCAGCTCCGATAACTTCAGCGTGCCCTTGGCATTCCGCAGTTCCTGCAGCTTGTCGATGCCCCAGCACCGCATGACGACCTCCGGCGAGGTCAACTGCTGCCCTCAAAAAGGCCGTCTTGGCCGTGTCATTGGCCAGAGAGTCGTACCATCCGCTCAGCGCCGTCAGGACGCGCTTCTGCCAGGCGGAAAGATCGGTCTCCATCTCCCGCACCCGGGTCTCCTGCCGAATCACGCGCTCGCGCAGAAAAGCCTCCGCACCGCGCCCTTGCAGCTCGGCCAACAGCCGTTGCCGCGCCGCCGGCTCCGGACCGACCGTGATGCCGATGGAGGCCAGAGCCGTTCGGACGGCTTCCACGATCTGAGGATCCGGGCTCTCCAGCAGATTGATGAGCTTGGCCACGGCCGCTTTATCCGGCTGTCGCTTCAGGGCATAGATGACGTTCATGCCGCAGATTGGCCGACAGAGACGGGTCCGTCACGGCCTTCTCCAGGTCCGCCTGCACCTGGTCGTATCCGAAGATCAGCAGCGCTTCGGCCGCCGGCTTGGCGATGGCCGAGTCCTCCTCCGAGGTCAGGATGGCGATCAACGGCTTGACGAAATCCTCCTTGTTCTTCAACGGACTTCTGCCACAGCCGCGGCCGGGTTCAGGGCTTCGCAGACCGCCTTGCGGGCCTGGGGGTTGTCGGTACGCCGGAGCACATCCAGCAGGATCTCCCGTGCCCCCGGGCTCTCGCTGAACAACAGGAGGGTCGCGGCATCGATGCGATTCTTGTCGCTCTTGTTCTCCAGGAGGGTGGTCTTGTTGAGCCGAAGCTGGGTATCCGTCTCGCTATCCGGGCTCGGCTCCTCCGGCGTCAGCAACTCCTGGGCATTGATCGCCTGCCGCTCGATGCGCAGGCTCTCGGCCGGCAGACAGCACACGATCAGAAGCGATAGGAAGATGTGAAGCCGCCGTGTATTCATCCGGATGACCTTCATTGCGGTTGCCGGTTTCGGGTCCCGAGCTTCCCCGCCACAGGAAGGAAGCCCCTGCGCCCTCGAACCAAGAACCCCAAACCGAGTTCCCCTGCCGATTTCTGCCGAGAGTCACTATACTGGTGTAGACGCGCGAGAGTCAATCTTCTTACACGCGATTTCAAAGGTTTTTCCTCGGCGCGACAGTGTCGCGACATCTACCGCCGATCTTTTAGGGCCTTGGATGGAATTTCTTGTGAATTTGCCGCAGCCGCTCATGATCGACGTGCGTGTAAATCTGGGTGGTCCCGATATCGACGTGGCCCAGCATCTCCTGCACGCTCCGCAGATCGGCCCCCCCGCTGAGCAGGTGGGTGGCGAAACAGTGACGCAGCGTGTGGACCGTCACGTTCCGCGGCATGCCCGGCGCACCGGCGTACTTCTTCACCAGTCGCCAGACCTCGATACGTGACAGCGGCCGGCCGGTTCGTGACAAGAGCAGGAAGGCTTGGCTCGAGCGGCTTGGCCAGCCTGGGACGCAGGTCCCGCAGGTAGTCCCGTATGGCCCCGATCGCGATCCGGCCCACGGGGATGACCCGCTCCTTGCTGCCCTTGCCGAGACACCGCAGATACCCGATGTCCAAGTTCACATCCGTGGTCTTGAGCCCGGCCAATTCGCTGGCCCGCACGCCGGTGGCGTAGAGCAGCTCCAGCAGGGCCTTGTCCCGCAGGTAGTACCGGCTCCTCGGGCGACGGGGCCTCCAGGAGCCGGAGCACCTGCTGCTTGTTGCAGACGGCCGGCAGCCTCTGCCATACCTTGGGCGTGTCGAGCACCTCGCTGCCGTCGTCTTCGATCAGCCGCCGGAGCTTGGCAAAGCGCAGGAACATCCGAATGGCCGCCAGGGCCCGCTTGGCGGAGTTCTCACTTGCGAATTGCGGATTGCGGCCAGATTCGAGCGGCGGCAATCGGATGCGGATTGGCGGCGCCGATCTTCTTCTGGGGCGGATCGCTCTCGGCTCCCATCCGAGGCCCGAAGTACTTGCGGACCAGCCAGGGCTTCACCTGCTCGATCTTCCCGATCTCGTTGTCCCGGCAGAACTTGAGGAACTCCCGCAGGTCGCGGCCGTAGGCCAGGACCGTGTTGTCCGCCAAGCCCGCCTCGACCACGAGATAGTCGAGGAAATCCGTGACGATCCGGCCCAGGGGGAGCGGGCGAAGGTCTTCGACGATGGTTTGCCGTTGTGCCAAGGACATTGCTTCACCGGCCTTGCGTCGGGCGTCCCCGGCCCTGACCGGGCGACCTTCGCCCGTGTCAGTGCTGAGAACCCCGAACTACCCTCTGTATCGACGGCTGAACGACACCACCTTTAGCTGATACCGAGGCGTGGCGGCAGATCTGCCGGAAATCGTGTCCTCTCGGTCCAGCGGCTGCCAGCAAGCCGCCCTTCGCACCAGAGGATCGCCGCCCGGGGCGCCGAGGGGTCACAAGGAGAAATGCGAAGCCACGCCATTCACCGCGCGAAGCCCGGCAACTCGGTCCGGCCTTGCCCACCGGTCTACTCTTCGGTAGATTCCCGTCATTACCCTTGTCATGCTGGAGTCAGGATGGATGTGCAAGACGTGAAAAGAACAACGCCGTGTCCCGTGTGCGGCGGGCCGATGCGGCGCGTCGGGGACGCCGCTTATTACGACCAGGTGTCACGCTGGCGGACGCCCGTGTCTTATTGCGCGGCGTGCGACCTGTTCTACCGGGATGTCGAGGAGCGACGGCTGGTCAGCCACTTTCGGGCCGCCAGCTATGTGCGCAAGGAGAACGAGCCGCAGCTCTTTCGGAGCCGGATTGGGTTCTTTCGGTGGATTCTGGAACTCCTGCGGAATTACGAGGCCACGGCGGGCGAATCCGGGCGAATTGGACTGCTGGACTTTGGCTCCGCGTACGGTCACCTTCTCAGACTGGCTCAGGAGGAGGGATTCGAGGCCGTTGGGATCGAGAGGAATGAGGATCTGGTCCAAGCCTGCCGGGAGAAGGGACTGGCCGTCTATCAGGGATTGGATGAATTCGACGGGAAAGTGGACGTCATCACAGCTATTGACTCGCTGTATTGCGTCCCCCGGCCGAGGGAGCTGATGATGAGCCTGAGGGGCAAGCTCAGGCCTGGCGGTTTGCTCGTGGCCCGAATCACCAACCGCAATCTCCAAGCGAAATGGCGAAGCAAAATGGGGCGTAAAGGCGATTTCAGCACCATTGGGGATGCCATTGTGAGCTACTCCGCCAAGGGCATAAGGAGACTACTCACCCTGTCCGGCTTTCAGGTCGAAAAGGTCATTCCCGACTACGGCCAGGGCAAGAAGCTCGGCTTGCCCAAGCGGCTTTTCTACACCGCCACCTATCTTCTGACGCTCCTGACCCTGGGAAGACGCATTTTGACCCCCGGAATCATTGTGATCGCTACCGTCGCGAAGGAGGGATCGTCGGCCACGGGCTGCCCCGCGCCACCGTCCCTGCACACGCTCAGGGCAGGCTCTGAACGATAGCAACGGATCTGGGCCCAGCGAATAGCAGACGCGGGCCTCCTGCGCCTGGAGCCTCGAAAGGACAACAAGAGGGGATGAGGCTATGGCAAAAACGGGGCTTGTTCGGGCACGGCCGCCGGACGATTCTGTGCTCGTCTTTTCACTGGAATTTTGTCTTGATCTTTATTGGGGTTTCGAGTAATCCTATGTCTGGTACACGGGAACAAGTTGCTTTTGTGCATCGGCGATGGTAGTTTAGGGGCGTGTCAAGGGTCTTGGCACGCATGGATGTCAACAGACGGCAGAATGGAATAGTCTTACGAAAGGGGATGACCATGAGGAGAGTAGTTCTCACCGCGTTAGCAGGTCTGGTATTGGTGGCGTTCACGCTCAGCGGCTGCACCAAGAAGCAGACCCCGCCGGTGCAGGAAAAGAAGAGCAAGATGCCGGAGAAGGAGAAGGAAAAGAAGTTTGCGCCGCGGGAAAAAGCCGAGACCAAGACGCCCCCCGGCCAGCCGACGACGGTAGCCCCCGCCGAGAAGCAGGCCGCCCCGGCTCAGACTCACGCCGCCCCGGCCGGCCCACTACGCCACCGGCGGGACAGCAGCACCGGCCCCGGCGACCAGCCCGGCTCCGGCGACGCCACCAACAAAGTAACGGCAGCGTAGTTGATAAGTGAATCGATGGGCGTCGTCGGCGCTTCAGCGCCGATGCGCCCATATTGTCAGAATGGGCGGGATCGTTGAAGAACGGACATCGAATTCTCGGAGTCGTGGGTTCTGATCTCCGGGAAGAGAAGGTGCGTTCCTTCCGGCGTGGATTATGCGTCTTTCGAAGCCCAGGGGCTTTCGATTGCCTTGCCATCACAGGGGGATTCGAGAGGAAGCACACGCCCGCCGTTTCGCGAGGGATTCGTGCCCACTCAGGGAATTCCCATGTATCGTTCGGGGTTTTTTCCTTTCCGACCGGCGGGGCTTGCCCGGCGTATGCGTGATTGTGGCGATGGAGTCGTGGGATACCCGACGAGACGCCGCAGGTGATTCGATGGATCATCGCTTCCGTAAACGACAAGGAGAAAGGAAGTATCATGGCACAGGCAAGAACCGGCAACCATGTACGAGTGAATTTCACGGGCAAGCTGGACGATGGGACCGTTTTCGCGACTTCCTTGAATGACGAGCCGATCGAGTTCACGATCGGCGAAAACGAGGTGCTGCCGGCCATCGAGGAGGCGGTCGAAGGGATGGAGCCCGGCGACACGAAAACCGTGCGGATCGCCGCCGAGGATGCTTTCGGGATGCGCCGCGAGGATCTGGTCCAGGAAATCCCCCGCGACAGCCTTCCCGGAGGACATGGAGATCGAGGTGGGTCAGCAGCTTTGGGTCGATGAGATGGATGAGGAACCCGTCAGCGTATCGGTCGTGGATCTGACCGAATCGACTGTCACGATCGACGCCAACCATCCCGCTGGCCGGCGAGGACTTGATTTTCGACTTGGAAGTCGTGGACGTTTCCTGAGTCGCTACTGCAGCCGCGTCAAGAATCTCCCGAGCCGGGGCTGGCACTTGTCCAAGATATCGAAGGACAAGAGCACGGCCCCGGCCCGACCGAGAATGGCTTCCCGCGGGACGAGGCCAAAGTACCGGGAATCCCGGCTCACATCGCGATTATCGCCCAGGACGAAGTAGGACCCTTGCGGGACCGTGACGGACCCAAAGCTGCGCAGCGCGCCCAGGCCCGGGATGCTCAGGACCGCGTGGCTTGTCCGATCGAGACGCTCCCAGGCAAGAACGCCGGCAGCCGTGCCGTGCCCGGGCAAATGCACGGAGCAACGCCGGTCGGTTTCATCATAGGCCAGAGGTTGTCCGTTCAGGAAGAGCACATTTCGCTTCATCTGGATCGTGTCTCCGGGAACGCCGACGACCCGCTTGACCAGGCGTGTGCCGTCCTCCGGGGAAAGGCAAACAACGACGTCGCCCCGCTGGGGCTGGGACCACGCGGCCAAGCGATGCAACGTCAAGGGGATTCTCAGGTCGTAGGCCACCTTGTTCACGTAGATCAGGTCGCCTTCCAGGATCGTCGGATTCATCGAGCCGGTCGGGACCCAGTTCCAATCGGCCAGACTCGACTTCACCGGCACCACGACAAAGAGGAAGAAGGCTATCACCAGGCGCCATTCGCGCCAAAGCCGCTGGCCCAGCATTCGCATTCTTCCGATCCGCCGCTGCCCCACCGCGGCCCAAGTTTGCACGAGTTCTTTCATTTCAGCCCCCTTCGACCCAATTGGCACCGGTCCTTTCTTCGGCGCGACGCCCAAGTGTATCATCCGCTTCCAAGAATATGGACGCGGCAAACTACGAACTATTTCCGCCAAAGTTCGCAAGGCTTCCGCGGACGGCAGTGGACAAGACACCGCTGCGTCCATGGAGTCCACTTCGCCCACCCAGGCGAAAGACTACCCTCCTGCCGGCCGGGATCGCCCCCGCTCCAAGTAGGTGCCGGCAATCGTCCCCACGGACCGGAAGGCGAACCGCCCGACCTCAATCTCCGCAGGTCGCAGGAACAGAACTTCCGCAATCTCATCCTCCCTCGACCGGGCTCGTGCGACTTCTCGCGTCTGGCACGCGAATCCCAGGTCCAACGTCCGATAGCGCACGCCTGCGTACTCATATACATTCGGCCACGCGCCGAGGTAGCTCAGGCTCGTAACCTCCAGCCCGATCTCCTCGCGTACCTCCCGGCGTAGGGCCTCCTCCGCCGTCTCCTCGGGGTCCACGAACCCGCCCGGCAGGTCCCACTTGCCCTGGCCCGGCTCCTTGCCCCGCACCAGCACAACCATGCGCCCCTGCTCATCGACGATGACGCCCGCCACCGCCGCCGCCACATTCAGATACAGCTCGAACCCGCATGCCCCGCACCGCAGCAGCTTCCGCCCTACCATCTTCAGCGCCGCGGCCCCGCATTTCGGACAGTATTTGAACACGTTTCCAAGACCGATATCGAATTCCATGCGTGAACCTCCCGGTACGCACAAACCTCCTGCACACCCGACTCGACACCCCATTCTAACACATCTCAGAGCCGTGCAGAAGGGACCGGGAACTGCAAGGTGATGTCTTCAGGGGTTTCTTAGCCACTTGCTTGGGCCGAGGAGAAAGGGCAAGAACAACGGTGGGCAAATCCAGCAAGTACCATATCTGGGCCTTTGCGCAGCCCCGGGAATCTATACTTTGTAGGGTGGGTTCTCCACCCACGCGTGGACTCCAAAGAGCGGCTTCAACGGCTGACCAGCGTCAGGGTCGCGGGCTCCAAGCCTGGGGCGGTGGCCTTCAGGGTGATCGATCCGGGAGTTGTCGTGGATTGGAGGATGGCCAGACCTCGGCCACGGTAGACCTTGTGCGTCGGGCCCTGGTAGACGTCTGGGCTGTTCAGGTCGGCGTTGCCGATGCCGAGAACGGCGGCCGGGCCGGCAAGCTCGAAAGTCACCTCCTGGGCTGCATCCGGGACCCGCACTCCTTTGTCGTCCACGATGCGAAATTCCACGTGACAGACGTCTTTGCCGTCCGCGCGGAGTTGGGTCGCGTCGGGCAACAACTGAATCTGACGCGCTAGGCCGGCAGTCGTGAGGGCAAATTCACACGCGGTCTTGCCCTCCGAGAGCCCCATCGCCTTGAGGACCCCCGGCGCAAAGGGAACCTGCCAAGTCAAGACACCGTTGACGGCTTCGGCCAAACGCTTGGTCCCGATCTCCTTGTCGTTGAGCATCAGACGGACCTCGGCGCAGTTGGTGTAGCACTGGACCGTCACAGTCGCCCCGGCGGGCCAGTTCCAGTGTTCCTCGGCTCGCACACCCCGCAGTCCCATGCCACCGCCGGCACCGCTGATGCAGAGATAAACCATGGGCTGGTCGCTCCAGAGGCTCTGGCGGAACCAGGCGTTGGGCTTCTTGAATCCGCACACGTCGAGCAGGCCGGCGCTGCTGCCACGGTTGGGCCAACGGCTCGCCTCGCCCAGGTAGTCGATGCCGGTCCAGAGGAACTGGCCGGCCACGTAGTCGTTGTCCCGCACCACGGTCCAGTTACTGAGCTGATGGCCGTTCTCACTGCCGAACAGGCAGCGCTGAGGGAACTTGTGGTGGTCCGCCGGGTAGCGGGCCTCCTGATAGTTGTAGCCGACAACGTCCAGCAGTTGCCCCAGTCCGACGGCGTCAGACATGGCCACATTCGCCAAGGCCGCGGTCACGGGCCGGGTGGAATCCAGCTTCTTGATGGCCTCGATCAAGGGCCGGGCGTGCCGAACGAGGTCCTCGGCGGGCGGATTCGCGGGGCGATACTGGTTGCCCAGCACGGGGTGGGAGAAGGGATCGTTGGCGTAATCGATCTCGTTGCCGATGCTCCACAGAATCACGCACGGGTGATTCCGGTCCCGCCGGACCATGTCCTGCACATCGACCACCGACCATTGTTCGAACGACTCCGCATAGCCCCACCGGCTGGGCTGGCCTATGTTGCGGCCGCTGACCCACTTGTTCTTGGCCGGCGTGAACTCGTCGAAGGCTTCGTCCTTGACCAGCAGGCCGAGCCGGTCGCACAGGTCCAGCAACTCCGGGGCGGGGGGATTGTGACTGGTCCGAATGGCGTTGACGCCCAGCTCTTGCAGGACTCGCAGCCGTCGCTCTAGGACCTTCTCAGGAACCGCGGCGCCCAGGCAGCCGGCCTCGTGATGAATGCACACGCCCTTGATCTTCATCGGACGGTCGTTGAGGAAAAAGCCTTTGTCCGGATCGAACCGCAGGGTACGGATACCGAAGGGCGTGGTGGTCTCATCAACTGTGGCGGCATCGACGATCAGGCGACTCGTGAGGGTATAAAGGACCGGAGAGGACGGGGACCACAATTGCGGATGGGTGACGGGGATCATCTGGACGATCGTCGCATCTTCGCCTGCCTCCACGGTCACGGCCTTCGCCTCGCTTCCTGCCACTTGACCATTCGGGCTGACGATGTCTAATTGCAGGGAGAAGGCCTTGGGCTGGCCGGAGCTGTTTGCCACGACGGTCTCCACGCGCACCAGGGCTGAGCCCTCCTTCACCTCGGGAGTGGTGACATAGGTGCCCCAGTGGGCGATGTGGAGCTTGTCGGCGATCCGCAGTCGGACGTGACGGTAGATGCCGGAGCCGGTGTACCAGCGGGAATCGGCAAAGCGGGAGTGGTCCACCCGCACGGCTACCACGTTCTCCTGGTCGCCGAATCGCAGCAGGGGCGTCAACTCGCACTGGAAACTCGAATATCCGTACGGCCGGCCGCCCACGAAGTGGCCGTTGATCCAGACCTCGGCGTGATCGTACACGCCGTCGAACTCGATCGTCACGAGCTTGTCCTTGCGGGCCGCGTCCACCGTGAAGTGCTTGCGATACCAGCCAATGCCGCCCGGGGCATAGCCGTTGCCGCTGCCATACTCCGGTCCGAACGGTCCTTCGATGCTCCAGTCGTGGGGCAGGTGGACCGTCCGCCAGCCGGAGTCATCGAATGCCAGCATCGTTGCGGTCGCGAAGTCTCCCTTGCTGAAACGCCAATCCGCGTCCACGTCCACATAGATCCGTGTGGAGGAACCCAACGGCACCTGGGCCGCACTCAAGCTCCCGGCCCACGCGAGGGCCACAACCAATACCCATCCACGCCTCGAACTCATCGGCCACCCCACAAATATGGCTCCCGGCCGATCCAACCGATTCTGATGAGTAGCGTCGGTGATGATCGGGCACCAAGCTTACGCCTCGTAAGCATCCCTTGCCCCTCGGATCCAGCATGTCTACGAGGCGCAAGTCTGGCACCCCGGAACAACGTTTCGGAGTGCACCCGCGCACGTCAGGATCGCGTGACGGGCCGACGCCGGCTTACTTCAGCTCGGTCACGTAGATATTGCGGAAGCGGTTCTGGCCGCCGCCAGGGACTTCGGCTTGCAGCGCGATGTAGCTCTCGGCGGGCCCCTCCAAGCCGTCGGCTTCCCAGGCCGGTGTGCCGTTGATCTCCAGGGCGGCCTTTGTGCCGCGCACGGTCAGCTTGAACTGGTTCCACTGGCCGGGCTTGATCAAACCCTTGCTGCGGGCCGCCGGCAGCTCCTTGACGTTGCCCTCGTCGCCCTGCTGCAGGTTGGCCTGGTAGCGGGCGGGCCAGGGCCGGCCCGGCGGCACCGAGTCGTACCGGAAATAGATGCCGCTGTCCCATTTGCTGTCCCGCAGCGGCTTCCACTCGAACTCCAGGACGAAGTCGCGATATTTCTTCTCGGTCTGGACCAGGCCGTTGCCCGAGACGAGGAGGATGTCCCCGTTGTCCACGGTCGCCTCGCAGGTGACGAGCGTCCAGCCCTTGAGGGTCTTGCCGTCAAAGAGCGACACCCGGGCACTCTTGGATTGTTCCGCAGGCTTCTTGCACTTGCAGGTGGTGCAGGAGGTGGTGGCCAGTGCCAAGACCAACGCGAGGATGCACGACACATGGAATGTCTTCATAGGATCTCTCATTTTGACCTCAATCGCAAAACCGTTCCAACCAACCTCCATCGCTGCGGCGGGCGATGGACGGCATGTCAGGGTAGTCCCTGCGCGGCGCCAAGTCAATAGGTTCCGGGGTTCGTCTTCCCATTCCGCCGCGTGCGATGCTGTTATGGTTGTCCGTGTCACCATTCGGAAGCTGCCGCCCGTGAAATGAGGAGTTTCCGCAGTTGGCTGGCTGAACTCCTCGGCGGCGTAGAGGATACACTTCTATTCTATCGTTTGCCTGCCGACCCACGGCATGATGAGGGGCAAGAGAGTAAGGAATACGCTGTTCGCGTTACTTCCAGTGGAGGATTGCACCATGAGAACGGCATTGAGACTGTTGTTATTGGTACTGCTTTTGCTCGTCGGAGGGCGGGCGCCCGCGCGTCCGCCCAGGCGAATCAGCCGCCGGGTTACCGCGTGCTGATCGGTTTCGCGCCGGCGGCCGAGCTGCAGGCGGCGGAGGATCGCGCCAATATAATCCGGCAGGCCGGTGGGATCGTGTATGCCTCCTTCGCTCTGATTCCGGCCGTTTCCGCCTGGGTTCCGGCCCAAGCCCTCAAGGCGCTGGCCGGCCGCCCGGACGTTGCGTACGTGGAAGAAGATGTCGTCCTACAAGCATTCGAACAGGCAACCCCATGGGGGGTAGGCCGAGTCCATGCCAACCTCGTTTGGCCGGGCGGTAACACCGGCGCCGGCGTCGACGTGGCCATCCTCGACACCGGGATCGACAGCCGGCACCCGGATTTGGTCGTGGTCGATGGGGTCGACTATTCGGATGCGTCCGGTACGCCCGGCGGCACGGACCCTGCAGATTGGAACGACAACCACGGGCACGGCACGCATTGTGCGGGCATTGTGGCGGCACTGAACAATAGTGTCGGAGTAGTCGGCGTGGCGCCGGCGCCCGCCTCCATGCCGTGAAGGTCCTCGATGACTCCGGCTTGGGCTACACCAGTAACATCATCCAGGGGCTGGAGTGGTGCGTGACGCGTCACATGCACGTCGCATCCTTGAGCCTGGGAGGTGGCGGTAGCACGAGCCTTCAGAATGCCTGTGACGAGGCCTTTGCCGCCGGGGTGCTGCTCGTGGCGGCGGCCGGCAATGCCGGCGGCGCCGTAAGCTATCCGGCAGCCTACCCTTCGGTGATCGCCGTTTCCGCGACGGACGCACAGGATCAGCTTGCCTCCTTCTCCAACTTCGGACCCGAGATCGCCCTGACGGCCCCGGGGGTCAACATCTACTCCACCTACAAGAGCGAGTCCTACGCCACCTTGAGCGGCACCTCCATGGCTTGTCCCCACGTGACGGGAGTGGCCGCTCTGGTTTGGGCGGGCGGGGCCGCGTCGAACACCGTCGTTCGTGACGTTCTGACGGGCACAGCCCAGGACCTCGGGACGCCAGGCCGGGACACGAGTTTCGGCTACGGTCTCGTCGACGCCCAAAGGGCCACCGGCGCACCTACCGTGCAGATCGAGAATCCTGCCGAGGGCGCCACTGTCTCCGGCGTGGTTTCGATGGAGGCCGCCGCACGCGGCGCTAACGCCATCGTCCAGGTGGAGTTCTTGATAGACACCACGAGTATCGGATTCGGCCTCAAGGGCGCGGACGGCTGGTCGATAGCGTGGGACACAACGGTTTTCCACAACGGCGCTCATCAGGTGGTCGCCACGGCGGTGGACACACTGGGGCAGACAGCCAGCCAGTCGATCAAGGTGGTCGTGGACAACACCGCCCAGAAGCCGCCCGCACCCGGGACGATGCACGTGTCGGCTATCGACATGTGGGCGACCACGTTCAGCCAGGGCTACGCCGTCTATACCAAGGTTGTCGTGCTCGACAACTCCGTACCCGCGCCGCAGGCGGTGTCTGGGGCGACGGTCTCCGTAACCACCTCGCTGCCGAGCGGAAGATCGGTCTCGCGCTCTGCCTTCACCGGGGCCGATGGTGCGGTAACTCTGCCGGTCCTGTCGGCCCGCGGGGGGACCTTTACGTCGACTGTGACCGCCGTGACCGGCACGCTTACCTACGATCCGGCGGCGAACCTGAAGACCACGGAATCGTGCACGGTGCCGTAACGGGGCCGGGGTGGCCGCCACCGCAGAGCCGATGGGCGGGGTCCGTGAAATACCGGGGAGTTCCCAGGGGACGCCATCCTCGGAACTCCCCGGATTCTCTGATGAGTTCCAGATCCAGGTTGTCCCGCGGAAAGTCAGGCACGTCTTCGCCCACGAACAAGCCGGGGGCAAAGGCGTTCCTGGTCCGGGCCAGCGCCTGCCGCCGCGGCTGGTCCGAACGCTGGAAGCGTTCGCGGGAGCGACCGAAAGGAGGCTCGTCGCTGTGGCAAAGGGCCACGGTCCGGATCGAGCGCGGCCGCCACCTGGCGAATGTCCTCGACCCGCTCTTTCACAGCTTGTTGTTGCTCGCAGGAAGTGGCTCTCGCAGTACCGATGCGGCACGCCGGGAAACACTGGAGCAATGCCCGAGACAAACGCCTCCTGCTTGTCGCTGATCCACAGCGGCACAGTTTGCTCACCAGGTGCACGGGGCCCTGCAATGGGAAGAACCGGTGGTGCCTTTTACCGGATCATTGCTTTTTATCATCCGCTTGTGTCTTCTTCGGCCGGCCCACCGGCAGGGGGCGGACCCGCCGGCCCAGCAGGGTCTCCACCTTGGAGAGGAAGCTGTCACTGCCCAGCGGCCGGCCCGTGTGCGTTCGCAAGCGAATCTGGGCCACTTCCTCCTCTGTCAGCCCTTCCGCCAACTCCTTACGCCATTCCTTGACGGAGATTTGCTTGTACCAGCGCGGCAGGTTCAACAACTTCGATTCCGCCTTCTCATCTGTATGGGCGGCGGCACTGGACCACGCGTACTCCCACGCCCGCCGGCACAGCTTCGCTCGCACCGGGTTCAATTCCACGTACTTGAGTGCCGGCCACAGGTGCCGCCCATCCAGGGCGCAGGAATAGAACCGCCCCTGCCACAAATGGCCGCTGCGCTGGTGGAAGCGATTGATGTACTGCGTGTAGCGAAAGTCGGTCCGGCCGATCGCCCGGGCCAGCGACTCCTCCTCGTGCGGGATCGCCACCAGATGGACGTGGTTGGTCATGAGGCAGTAGGCCAGGATCTCCAAGCCGTACTTGTCCGCCTGCTCTTGCAGAAGCTCCAAGTACACCTGCCGGTCCTGATCTACGAAGAACACGTCTTCGCGGTTATTCCCGCGTTGCGTAATATGATGGGCACACCCAACGGCAATAGCTCTGGCTAATCTGGGCATACGGCCAATCTACCGCCGCGCCCCGGCCCGCGTCAATAGAAAAATCGGAGGCTGTCCCTCGTTTTTGTTGGCGTCCTGGACCTGCTTGAGACTGCCGTCTTTGTTGTAGGTATTGACGACGGAGTTATTGCCCTTGGCGTCGATCACCTTCCAGAGCTTGCCATCAGGATAGTAGCGGGTCGTGGTCACATAACCTTCGGCTCGCCTGTAACGCGACAAGAAACGGTAAGTATAGCTGGGCTAAGCCCATGAATCGCTAATTTGTAATTTGAGGGCTGACCCCGCGAAGCCTCCCCCATTATCCCCTGACGGAATAATTCCTAATTCGAGACCTGACCCCGCGAAGCGCCCCCTAGTGGAAGTTTGTGATGTCGTCTGCGGTGCCGTAGAGACCGTCGGGACCGGCGCTGATCAGAATGAAGGAGTCGGGGCGGTATGGGGTGGGCTTCGAGGAAACTTTGCGGTCCTGCGTACTCAGATAGAACCGCCTGGGATCGATCAGGGGATGCGTCGCGCCGGGATTTCCGGGCACGCCGAGGGCAATCAGGGCCTGGTTGTCTCGGTAGTTGTAGATGTTCTGAGGATTGTCAGGATTCGTGACGTCGTGCGTGGTGCCGGAAGGATTCGCTCGGTAGTAGAGAATCGGCATTCCGGTCCCCTTGCCGCTCGGTCTTTCTCGCCCGTAGCAGTCGCACAGAACGAAGGTGTTCTCCGCGAATGGGCCGGTATTGCCCTTCCCGTAGATGTCCACGAGACGAAAGGCATAGGCATTCTCGTCTGCCAGAAACGGTCCTTTTCTGGCAGTCAGATTGCCCTCGCGAAACGCAAGTGGCAGGTCCCCTATGCGCAGAATACAGCGATACGCCATCTGCATCCAGCCCATCCCGCCGGAAGATCGATCTGGCGTGGAACCCGAAAGAATCCTGGCCCCTGAACGCCTCCATCAACTTCATTGCGCCACAATATGGCTGCCCGGTCGGGTCATTAGCATCTGAAGGAGGAAAGCCCTTGAACTCACTCGCGAAGATTCTAACCGCCGCCTCGAAGGAATGAAGTTGGGCTTTTTGCCGCGCATCAGGTTTGGGCCTGTGCAGGGTGCGCTTGAACAAAGGGAGCAAGACCAGGCAGAACACCAGCACGATGAGCAGAAGCTCCACACCTACCCAGAATCTACCTTGCCTGAGATTCTCCATATGACCTTCGCCTGGTCACAACACTGATTTCCAGCATGTACCAGCATACCAAGCCTGCGCCGCGGAATTCAAGATAAAATTACCGTACCAAGGCATTGCCACTGTTGTCCCCGATTAGGTACCCCGGTTCCATAACCACCGTTTCCGATGCACACGCCCTCGCATGGTCTGACAATGAGATGCCTCACGTGTGCCGAGGCCGAGTGTGCGGAGTTCCTACGAAAGCGGAGTGCCCCGTACTTTGTCGCGCAGCTATAGACCACGGTGGTACACCTTTCGGCGAATTTATCCGATATTGAGGGCGACATTGTTGTATTCTCATCTGGATTCGCCGGCGTTCACGGGATTCCTGAGCGCCAGACTACGGCCCCAAGCGTCCTTTAGACTTCGGGATTGTGTAGAGACGGTGCCAAACTTCGGTCTCCATGATGTCAAAATCAGCCAAGTTACCAAAACGCCCAGCGGACGCTGACCAGTTACACCCAAATTGTGCGTCGATTGAATCGGGACCAAAGTCTTGGTCTATACCATAAATGTGACCAAGCTCGTGGAGGGTGATCTGGAAGAGTGTTGCACTACCTGCGTCCTTGCCACACTCCTGAATGGGCCAGGCATCGCTGTTGTACGTTATCTTAGTCGGGGTCAATGTCGGCCAAGCGTAGCCGTCGGTCTCAATATCACCATGGGTCTCTTGTGCCATGGCGGGGCCGTTGACGATGCCAGAAATTACTCCAGGGATGCCGCTGTTGAGGAAGTCAGAAAGTGGAGAGAATTTAGTGTAGCCTATGTCAAGCTCCTCGTCTCCCATGAGCCCTCCTACCACTTGGTGCAGAATCGACCTGGTGTTCAGAAGCTCGTGTTTGAGCACATCATTAACGTCTGGAAGCTGCAGGCAGTTGTTGATTTGTCTGTCCAGATTTCCAATTCGGTCCGCGAGACAATAAATAACGTCAGAAATCGAGTCCTGGATATTCTGGGGCACATTTCTATCGAAGACCAGCGTGAATGACCCATCGGGATCGGTGGACGTCACTGGGTTGTTCGTGCAGTAACGATAAAGGTTCATTCCTGTCTTGTATCCCACCGGATCGGTCTGCAAAAATCTTCCGATCTGGGGGTTGAAGTAACGGGCACGGTAGTGGTAAAGGCCCGTCTCCTTGTCGAACTCCCGGCCGGTGAACATAAAACGGTTCGGGTGGTTCGGGTCGCTGGCTCCGACCTGGCCGAAGACACTGTACTCGTAGACCTCGACCGTGTTGCCGCTGGAGTTCGTCAGGGCGACCACGCTCCCCAGGGCATCGAAGTGGTAGTAATAGGTGCCCGCGTAGCTGCCTGCTGCCTCGATCATGGAGATCGGTTCATCGGTGCAGGGGCCGAAGATGTACTTACGCTTGAGGTTGCTGGTCGCGTCGTACTCGGCAATGCAGTTGTCGCCGTCGTAGACATAGCTCGTGATGACCTCGCCGTCATAGGACTTGGCGATCCGCCGGCCGCTCGGATCGTAGGTGTACGTCAAGCGATGCCAGTCGTTCAAGGGCGGCTCCGGGGCCGGCTGAGTCGAGCCCGTCCACTGCACGGTATCCACATAGCCCGCCCCGCCGGCGGAGTCGGAGGAGCAACTGAAGCTCCACTTGAGCGTATGAGTGCCTGCGCCCGTGATCGCGTAGGTGTGCTGCTGCCACGTCTCCTGGTCGCCGTAGATCGAATCCCGCGGTCCCATCAATCGAGAACGTCAGCGCGCTGCCCGTGTCCGAGGACGGAGCCATCCACCAGAAGCTGAAGGTGCCCGCTCCGGTGACCGTCGTCTGGAGCCAATTGGACTGGTTTGCCGCCAGATCGTTGCTGTAGACGCTGTCGTAATCCCCATGCCCGGCCGTTTGGCTGACCACCCAGGGGGCATCCCCGCCGGTCGTGTAGGTCAAGGGCGAGTCCAGCGCCTGAGCGATGCTCACCGGCGGCAGCGACCCGTTCCTACGCACCGCGACCAGACGATTCTCGGGGTCATAGCCGTAGGCGTAATTCTGGTCGTGGACCATGTTACCGCTGGCATCGTACTGGTAGGAGGCCGTGCCGGCGGCGGTGTACTGGTTGAGGCTGTTGGTGGTGTAGGTGGACGTGCCGCTGCCGTCGATGACGCTGGAACGGTTGCCGGCGGCGTCGTAGTTGAACGTCGTGTCTGTCGCCAGATAGCTCATCTCCGCCGGATAGTCCACGCTGGTCAACTGGTAGATGCTGTCGTAACTGTACACGTGCGTCCTCGTCCCGCCGCTGTCCGTGACGGTCATGTCCTGCCGATTGCCCACATAATCATACGTGTAGCTAAAAGTATGATGCCCGTTGCCGGTCGTATTGTCAAGCGAAAGTAACCGGCTGGCGGTGTCATAGCTGTAGCTGGCGGAGGCCCCATTGGCATAGGTCAGGCTCGTCCGGCGGGACCGCTCGTCGAAGCTGTACGAGGCCAAGGCCGTGCCGGCAGAGTCGCGGACCGCCGTCATGCGGCCCAATTCATCGTAGTCGTAGGTGATATAGGTGCTGTCCGGATAGGTCAGCCGGGTGCGGTTGCTGTCGGCGTCGTACTGGTAGGAGACGGTCTTACCGCCCGGGTACTGGACCCGGATGAGGCGTCCGACCTTGTCGTAGGTGTACTTGGTCGTGCCGGTGTTGTCGGTCACCTGGTACAACCGGCCCAGAATGTCGTACTGGTAGGTGATGGTGTTGAAAATGGCTTCGTTCGCGTCCCAGACCCGCTTGAAGTTGACCCGGCTGGAAGTATCGTAGCCCAACTGGATCACTTGGCCGGACCGGCCTTGCGTCTGGCTGAGCCGCCGGTACTCGTCATAGGTCATCTGCTCGCAGGTGGAGTCCGGGTAGGTGGTCTGACTCAGGGCGTTGAACCCGTTGTAGGTATACTGGGTGGTGTTGCCCTTGGCGTCCTGGACCTGCTTGAGACTGCCGTCGGCGTTGTAGGTATTGACGACGGAGTTATTGCCCTTGGCGTCGATCGTCTTCCAGACCTTGCCATCCGGGTAGTAGCGGGTGGTGGTCACGTGATTCTCGGCGTCGGTCACCTTCCTTCGCGAGTCAAGACCGGCGGTAGAGGCGGTCATAATTGAAGGCTGTCCCCATTATTCCCCCAGGCCCCATGTGATACGATCTGTCTGAAGCTGCTGAAGATCGGGGCCTTGATCCGGGTGACCGTTCGCAAGGTGTGGATTTCGCTGTCGGAGAGCTTCCCGTATCGGGACCTGTTTACCCTAAGCGCGACGCCGGCCGGTCAGGAAGGCGTAGCCCAGGACCGCCAACAAGACGACGGCGGAGACATGGCTGAACGATGCTGGGGCCCATGTGATGCATGTGCGAGGCGGCTCCGACATTGACAGTCGGAATGAGGGTGTCCAGGACGATGCCGGCGGCCAGGGCACAGCCGGCGACCGTCAGGAGATAGAGAATCGCGGTGCGGCGGCCGAGGGTGTTCCAGATCGTGGCCAGACCGGCGGCGTTCGTCGCGGGACCGGTGATGAGGAAGACCAGGGCGGCCCCGGGGCTGAGGCCCTTGAGAATCATGGCGGCCGCCACGGGCACCGAGGCCGAGGCACAGACGTAGATCGGAATGCCGATCAGCATCATTACGAGCATGGCGGGTAAGCCGTGGCCCAGTTGGGTGGCGAAGAAGTCCTTCGGCAGAACCGCCGAGATCAGGGCTGCCACGACCAGGCCGAGCAAGAGCGGCTTGCCGATGTCGTGCGGCAGCGAGACGAAGCCGTACTTCATGCCGTTGAGGAACTTGCGCAGAGGCGTTTGCGCGTGGTGGCAACAGCAGCATTTCTCGCCGTTCTCCGATTGCGGATTTGGGCCCCGGATCGGGGTCCGGGGTGACAACATTGCGGATGGCGGATTGAGAGCAGCGCCGTCTTTGGTCTTCTGCCCGCCGTTCGCCAGCGTCAGCGCTCCGTCCGCTGTCCTCCGGTCTGGGTTCCCAAACGCGGAGTTATGCGTTTGGGGGCCCTCTCCAGCCTCCCCGCTCTCGCCAAAGAGGTTCACGAGCACGCCGCCCACCAGGCCGGTGACGAGAGCCGCCAGCGGACGGAAGATGGCGAAGACCGGACCCAGGAGGCTGTAGGTGACGAAGATGCTATCGACGCCCGTCTGCGGCGTGGACAGCAGGAAGGAGATGGTCGAGGCCTTGCTCGCCCCATGCTTGCGCAGGGACATGGCGACCGGGATCACGCCGCAGGAGCAGAGCGGCAGCGGGATGCCGAACAGCGTCGCCTTCAGCACGGGCAGGAAGCCCCGCCCGCCGAGATGCCGCTCCACCATCTTCTGCGAGACGAAGACCGACAGCAGCCCGGCGACAAAGAACCCGAACAACAGATACGGCGACATCTCACCGACCGTTGTCCAGAAATCCATGGCCAGCCGCGGGAGGAAACCAAATATCGAGCAATTGCCAGGCCGTGATTTGATGCCATGCCAGCAGCATATCCGTTAACTCCGAAACAAGCTTAAAGCAGTTGAAGACATTGACACCTCACTCCAAGCAAAGCAGTCTCCCCTTTGCGAGGTGGAGATTGCTTCGTCGCTGCGCTCCTCGCAATGACATAAAGGGCCCCCGGGACGCCAACAACATTTCGGTCCTTCGAATTGCGAGCTTCGATATTCGGATTTCGAGTTTCCCTTCAGGGCCCTACTTTCACCACTGCGCTGCGGATCATGCTGCCGTGGAGCGAGACGGTAATGTCCAAGAAGACCATCGATGTGCCGCTCCGGGCGATGGCCTCGTGGGCCACACGCGTCAACCCGGAACAGCAGGGCACTTCCATGTGGATCACGGTCAGGCTGCGCAGGCTTGTTCATCCGCAGGATCTGGGCCAGTTTTTCGATATACGGCTCGCGTATCATCCAACTTCGGGCAGCCGATGGCAAGACTGTGGTCTTTGAGAAAACGCCGGTGGAAATCCCCGACCGCAAAGGGAACACAATCCGCCGCCAACAGAAGGTCGGCGTTGGCGAACTGCGGGGCGGTCGGCGCGACGAGCGTCAGTTGCACCGGCCAGTGAGTCAGTTCCGACGGCACCGCTTCCGCGTTGGCGTCGGTCTCTGGAGTTTCGGTCTTCTGGAACTGCTGCGACTGCCATGCCCGGGCAGACGAAGAGCGGAGCCTGGCTGGCGGGTCGCGGCGTGTGTGCTCGGGACAGCTTTCTCGTCAAACTCGGCCGCCTCGCGCTGCTCGATCGTGATGGCCCCCTCGGGGCAGTGGCCAAGACAGGCTCCGAGACCGTCGCAATAGGAATCACTCACCAGCCGGGCTTTGCCGTTGACGATCTGAATCGCCCCCTCGGCACAAGCGGTGGCGCAGAGTCCGCAACCGGTACACTTCTCTTCATCAATCCTGACGATATTTCGCACGGCCATTTCGCCTCCTGGGCCATTCTGCCGTAGGGGCAACCCCACCCTGTGGTTGCCCTGGAAGGAGGGCAGGCACGGGGGCCTGCCCCTACAAACAAACATCTGACCTACCCGGCCAGATTTATAGATGGACGGCGCCGTCAACAGCGTTTGGCGACGCCACCCACCTGGAACGAAACACGAACGACATTTATGCACGCAGCGTTGCGGCCAAATCTTCTTTTACGGTGCCAATCGGCTTGAGCGCGAACTTGTCCACGAGCACGTTCAGCACCTCCGGCGTCACGAAGGCCGGCAGGCTTGGGCCGATCCGGATATCCTTGAGGCCCAGGTACAGGAGCGTCAGCAGAATCGCCACGGCCTTCTGCTCGAACCAGGACAGGATCAACGACAGCGGCAGATCGTTGACGCCGACCCCGAACGCGCCGGCCAGCGCCACCGCAATCTGCACGGCGGAGTAGGCATCGTTGCATTGGCCGACGTCCAGCAGGCGCGGGATCCCGTCGATTTGGCCGAACGGGAGCTTGTTGAACCGGTACTTGCCGCAGGCGAGCGTTAGGATCACGCAATCGTTCGGCACCTGCTCCGCGAATTCGGTGTAGTAGTTCCGGCCGGGTTTGGCCCCATCGCAGCCGCCGATCAGGTAGAAATGCCGGATCTTGCCCTGCTTGACCAGGTCGATCTACCTTGCCGGCCACGCTCATCACGGTGTTGCGGCCGAAGCCGACGGTGATGTACTGGGCCGGGGCGTCCGCTGCGAATCCCGGGGCCGCGAGGGCCGCCTCGATGGCCGGCGTGAAGTCCCCGTTGGCGATGTGCGTCACGTCAGGCCAGCCCACCAGGCCGAGCGTGAAGATCCGGTCCTTGTAGCTGTCCTTGGGCTTCTGGAGGCAGTTGGTCGTCATCACGATCGCGCCGGGGAAAGCGTCGAATTCCGTACGCTGGTTCTGCCAGGCCCCGCCGTAATTGCCGACGAGGTGCGGGTATTTCTTCAGGCCCGGATAGGCGTGGCAGGGCAGCATCTCGCCGTGCGTGTAGACGTTGATGCCTTTGCCTTGCGTCTGCCGGAGCACTTCTTCGAGGTCCTTGAGGTCGTGGCCGGAGACGACGATGCACTTGCCCTGGACCGGCGTGACGCGGACCTGCGTCGGCTCGGGATGGCCGTAGGCCTGCGTATTGGCGGCGTCCAGCAGCTCCATCGCCTTGAGATTGATCTGGCCCGTCTGGAGCGTGCGCGCCAGGAGTTCATTGGTATCGGTGGGCTTACGCGTCAGGTAGTCGAGCATTTCCTGGATGGCGGCGTAGTGCGGCTCGTCCTCTTGGCCCAGGATTTGGGCATGGTCGGTGTACGCGGCGACGCCCTTGAGCCCGTACATGATCAACTCCTGCAAACCCGCGACCGTCGCACCGAGTTTCTCCATGCGTTTATCGACGCCGACCTCGCGGCCTTTGCGCGTCAGCGTGTCGAGATCGGTCGCGGCCCTCCCACCAGCGCACGGGGCAGTCCAGCCGCTCCAGGGTCTGGCCGGCCTTGAGGGCCGCCTTCTCGTAGAGCTTCTGGGCCTGGCTCTTCATTTCGGCCGCTTCGTTCATGTACCCTACGAAGCGCTGCGGGTCGAAATTGACGTTTGTCAGCGTGCTGAACAAAGCCTTGACCGCGAAAACGTCCACGGCGCGGTCTCTGGCTCCCAATTGGGCGGCCCGATACGCGTAGCGGGCGATGTCCTTGACCGCATAGACCAGCAAATCCTGCAAGGCGGCGGTCTGCGCGTCCTTGCCGCACACGCCTTGCAGCGTGCACCCCGTCCCTTTTGCGGTCTGTTCGCATTGATAGCACCACATGTCCATCTACGAGATCTCCTTTCGCAATCAAGCCCGAATCATTGTCAACAACATCTTGAACCGCTCCTCGGCTGTCACGGAGTGCGGCACATTGCCCGGCATGATGACGATCTGGCCGGCGGCGACGGTGACGGGTTTGCCGCCGATCGTCAATTGTCCCCGGCCGTCGATCACCTGGACTACCGCGTCATAGGGCGCCGTGTGCTCGCTGAGCTTCTGCCCTTCGTCAAAGGCGAACAGCGTGATGGTCCCCACCGGCTTGTCGAGGATCGTCTTACTCACGATCGAATCCGCGGCGTAGTCGATCAGACCGTCCAGGCTTTGCGGCTGGGCTACGCATGCTTCCAGCACGCTCGCTTTAGTACGTTTCTCCGCCATCTTCGTTCTCCTGTTTTGTCCCTGTGGCCCGGCGCTCCGCGGCCAGCTCCTCCAGCGTGACGCCCGCGAGGTACTCTCCCATGCGGCCTTGCAGTTCGCCGATCTTTCCGCGCACGGGGCAGACCTTGGCTCGCGGGCACGCGCCCGCCTGGGCGAGACATCGGTTGAGGCATAGCGGTCCCTGTACCACCTCGATGATCTCCAGCAGACTGATGTCGGCCGGCCGGCGGCTGAGCCGAAATCCGCCCTTGGGCCCCATGCAACTCGCCACCAGCCGGGCCTCATGCAACTGCTGCATCAGCTTGCACGCCAACTGATAGGAGACGTCCTGCTCCTGGGCCAGCAGGCGGGTGGACACCGAGTTCGCGCCCGTCGGCGCTGCGCCAAGCCCACCATCAGCCGCACGGCGTAATCCGTACTGCGTCGCAATATATCCATTCCTGCTTTCGCTCGTTTACTCAGCACCACCTGCTATGTATAGGACTAATATAGTCATACTAATGTGCAGGTGCAAGAAAAATGGGAAAAATCTTCGCCTACGTGCAAAATCAGTACACTCGACCGATCTATCCGGCGGAATTCACGGCAGAAGCCTGATTCCTTGTCCGCCGACAAAAGCCTGTACGATCTCCCCGGCCTTCTGGCGGGTGGATACGTCCGGATACCGCGGCGCCGCTGTGATTCCATGCTGGGCCAACAGACGGGCGACCCCGACGCGGACTTGCTGGGCGAGGTTAACCGCATCGCCCAGCACCCGCATCGACTCCTGGGGCGAGTGAAAGCCCATGCCGTTGCTGGCCGCGATGAAATCCCACCGGAATTGCGCCTGCCGCAGCAGCTTGCGTAGCTTCGCGCAACTCCTCGGCCGACGCACCTGCCTGTCCGGCGGCGGCCACGTCGAAGTGCGCGTGCACCAGGGCTTCTTCTGCGGCCCCTTTGGCTTTCTCGACTTGCGTTTGCATGCTCTCGACCAGGGCGCGGATCTCGCCCTCGCCCCAGCGGTGGCACACGGCGCAACTATTCGCGATGTTCAAGAGCGGACTTTGCACGTGGTGATCCGTGTACTTCACACCGCCCTCGGTGTGATAGGGCATGTGGCAGTCCGCACAGGAGACGTTGCGGAAGCGAGTGAATGCCCGTCAAATACAACTCGTAGTCGGGGTGGTTCGCCTTGAGGATCGGCGTGCCCGAAATCGGGTGTACGTAATCGGAGAAATCCATCTCGTCGTAATAGGCGAGGATATCTTCGACCGTGGTGCCCTTGCCCCAGGGGAAGACGAGATAATTCTTACGCCCGGCCTTCTCGTCAGTCCGGAAATAGTATTCCGCGTGGCATTGGGCGCACACCAGCGACCGCATCTCCTGGTGGGTGGCCGTGTTGATATCCCGGCCCTGCGCCGCGAACGCCTCCTTCAAGGCCGGCCGCGTAATCTGCAGCTTCAGGGTCCCCGGATCGTGGCAGTCCTGGCACCCCACTGGATGCGTGACTTCTTGTGTCAGATCGTGGAAGTTCCCCGCGTAGAACTCCTGGATCCCCATCTGGCTCATCAAACGGGGCACGTCCGTGCTCTTGCACGTCCAGCACGTAGCGGGCTGGAACGGCCTTTTGAGACGCTTGGTTTTGGTCACATCCTCGACAGTGTAGTAGTGCCCCCGGCCCTGATGGTACTCGGTGCTGAAACCGTACCCGGCGAAGAGGATTACCAGCGCCGGATCGGCTTCGAGGTAATCGCGCGGAGAGGAACCGCCGTATTTGGTCTTGGTGTCTGTGATGCGGGTCCGCAGGTAGGACTCGTACTCGACCGGGTAATTCCTTCCCCACGCAGCGTTGTTCGGCTCCCATTGCGCCATCGGCTGGACCGCCGGCGCCGGCCGCTGTGTCTCCCAACGCCGCTCCATGATCGAGACGGCCAGCAGCCCCAGCAGCGTCACGATCACCGCGGCCAGCCCGAGGATCAGCCCGCCCGCCCAGAGCGGCAGGGGACTGGGGGACGGATGACAACGACGGGTGGCGCGAGGGCCCCTTCGCCCGCCTTCCGTCCTCTGTCGTCCGTCCTCCGCTCTCGATCTTCTTCCCGGCTTGACTCCACCGTCACTGTTTGTCTCCTTTCTTCCTCCACTCCAGACCCGCCTCCGGCAGATCTGGCCGCAGCGTCCCCGGCGACGCGGACAGACTCCGGACCTTGCCGTGTACGTTCTGATGACAGTCCCAGCACCGGCGCTCGCCCGATTCTGTCAGTCGCATCATCCTTAACTGCTGGGCGTGGCAGCGGACGCAATTCGATTGGATGACGGGCACCGCCGGGGCCGACAGGTTCAGCACCTGCGGCTCACGCCCCATCGTGAAGACGTAGGAATGTTTCAACCCGTCACGGGCCTTGTAAGCGTATTTGGCGACGGGATTGTCGTGCGGCACGTGGCAATCGACGCACACGGCGACGCGCCCGTGACTGCCGCGCTGCCAGCTTGCGTAGGCGTCCGTCATCACGTGGCAGTTAATGCACGCGCGCGGGTCATCCGACAGGTAGGAGGTCGCGTTGGCAATACGGACCAGAAGTACGGCCAACCCCAGCGCCACACCGGCCAGGCTGTAGACCCCGATTTGCACCGGCCTCGGCCACCCCGAGAGCGTCACGATCCACTTGACTCGGTCGACGATCCTCATGACAGACGACTGTTGCCCCATCCTACGAAGTATCTACCTGCCTTATCGCCTTTGGGCGGAGACGGAAGGGGACTCTCGTGTTCCGCGCAGAGGCACACCGTTGTTCTCTACTTCCGGGCCGGCCGCCGGTTCAGGATTTCTGCCCCTTTCGTCGTGACCTCACGCGTACCCGCAAGGATCGCAGCAACAACGGGGGGGAAGGGCCGAGCCCCCTGGTGTCAAGTGCGAGGATCTGAAGGATGATATGCCGTGCGCGAGATCGCAGGCCCTGACCGAGCCCTTGGGGTCTCTGGAATCCACCCTCGAAGGTCGACACCACCCGTCGGTTCCACCTGGAGGACTTTTTGACACGATGTTTGACTTGGTTTATAAGGGCCATGAGAAACAAGCATGGGAACGGTTCGACTCCTCCCGGGCGGGTGGAGGAGAATTCTCCCGGGAGCAGTGAAAGGCAAGACTGTCCATGAATGAAATCATCTTCCGCGCCGAGCCGCGGGAAAAAGACCGGGCCGAAATCCGAGACGCTGCTGGGCTCTTCCGGCTTCTTTTATCCGTGGGAGATCGACGTGGCCATCGAGTTGATCGACGACCGCTTGGCCAAGGGGACCGCCTCGGAGTACCTGTTCCTTTTTGCCGACGCCGGAGATAGAATCGCGGGCTACGCCTGCTATGGGCCGGTCAGCATGGCGCAGGGGCGTTTCGAGCTGTACTGGATCGCCGTCGATGACTCGCGACGCGGCCAGGGGGTCGGGAAACTTCTCCTCGGCCGGGCGGAGGCGCACATGCGGGAACTGGGCGGCAAGTACGCGTATTCCGAGACCTCCTCGCGCGAGACGTACCGGCCCACGCGGGAGTTCTATCTCAAGCAGGGGTACCGCGAGGTGGCGCGGGTGCCGCTCTTTTATGCCGATAATGACGACAAAGTGATCTTCATGAAAACGCTCTGACGAGCGGACGGAAAGGAGACCTATGGCAAAGCCGTTGGCCGCCCCCTATCTGAGCCAGAATGACGTGCGCGGCGACATCCAGATCTGGACCGTGAATGGCAGTTACATTCGGGGCCACATGGACGAGGAGTTTACGAACTTTGGTCAGCACTACCGGTATCCCTACATTCCCCTCAAGGAGTTCTGGCTCGATGCCGAGGCCGAGCACGACGAGCATGTGTTCTTCATCGACCACTTGCTGGTCGAGTACGATTTGATGAGTAAGGGCATGCCCTATGAGAAGGCCATCGTGGAAGCCGACCGCGCAGAGCGCAAGGAGCGCCGGCGCCGGCGACGTCGCCCGGGCCACGCAACACGGCAAGCAACTGCCGGATGGGCAGTGCGTGCACGAACGTCTGTGGAAACAAATGGAGAACGCCGTCGGCGTGTGGATCGTGAACGGCCGCCTGGTGCGGAGTGTTTTCGACATCGACTTCACGGCGGGCGGGCACGACCACGTCTACGAGTTCGTGCCGCGCGGCGAGGTCTGGATCGACGACGCGATCGTGGAGAAAGAGCGGGGCTTTGTCCTGCTGCACGAGCTGCATGAGCGGAACCAGATGGTCCAGGGTGTTCCCTACAGCCAGGCGCACGCGGGCTCCAGCCGCCTGGAGTTCCGCTGCCGCCATCACCCGGACGAACTCCACGACGCCCTCGCCGCCGAAGGTTGGTGCTAAGGAGAAGATCGCATGCGAAAAAGCTTCCTTCTGACGACAGTAGTCCCTCTCGTGGCCCTGTGGACGGGTCCTGCCGCAATGCCAGGGGCGGGCGACAAGCAAGGGACCATCATGCAGTACACCACCACCTTCGAGGGCGAGGAAGACCCGCTTTCAGAAGGGGGCAAGTGGAGCAATAATGGTCTGGATTGGACAAAGATCCGCAAGACGCACGGCTTGGCCTATGGGACGCAGACGGGCATCGGCAAAGGCATCTATGAATATGACGATTCCTATGCGCACTTGGCGGGATTTGGGCCCGATCAGGAAGCCTGGGGCCAAGTGCAGATTGCCAAGCCGGACCCGTCCTGCCATCAAGAGTGCGAGATTCTCCTGCGCTGGACCAGCTCGCCCCATCGCACCACCGGCTATGAATGCTTTGCCCGGTGTGTGAGTGACGGCTCTTCGTATGTGCAAATCGTCCGCTGGGAGGGGCCGCTGGGTAAGTTCACGTATCTGGCCGATAAGCGCGGCGCCGACTATGGCCTCAAGAACGGTGACATTCTCAAGGCCTCCATCGTAGGCAACGTGATCACGGTGTCGATCAATGGTGTCGAGAAGGCCCAGGTCAAGGATGACACGTACAAGACAGGCAATCCCGGCATCGGCACCTTTCTGGCTTGCGACGGCGGCCGAGGCGTGGGCTCCAACCGGGATTTTGGATTCAGGAACTTCACGGCTCGGGAGATCAAAGGGAACAAGTAGAATGAACGCGAGAATACCGGCCGGGACGACGAAGCTTTCGGCGGGCTGAGGGTGTGTGGGCCGTGGCTGCGCAATCGGGCAGGTAGGGAGGTGGATCATGAAGAACATCATCACCGTGACGGTCGATCCGCGGGTGGAGCTGATGTCCGTCATCTTCCGTTTGGCGAACAATCCCGAATACTGCCAGGGCCGGGTGCCGTCCTGCTTTCAGGATGCGGGCCGCCGTTTCGGCCGCTTCCGCGACCATCCGGTCGTGACGCTGGCCCGGAAGCTCCGAGAGACGCGCGAGATCAGCCACGATGCCGTGATGACGATGGCGGTACACGTGACCGACGCCTTCTCCCTCCGGGAAGAGGTCCCTCTGTCGCCACAGCCGAAATCCCTGGACCGGCGTTGGACCCCGGAGACCGCGCGGGAGTTTCTGGTGCTGGCCCGTCGGTTCGTTGTGGAGGCCGACTTCAAGGGTTTCTTGGACCAGCATGAGCCCTTGTACCAATTCGCAGTCCAGCGCATGCGGGAAACGCTGGACCAACATGCCCACCTGGATTGGTTTGACCGCTTCTTTGGCCCCCGGGACGGCGCAGATTTCCACGTCGTTCTGAATATGCTCAGCGGGGGCGGGTGCTATGGCCCTCACCTGGTGGGACCGGACGGGCGGGAGGAGCTGTATTGCATAGTAGGGGTGTGGATGGTTGATGCCCAGGGGCAACCCAAGTTCACCCCGGACGTGGTCCCGATAGTCCTGCACGAGTTCACGCATTCCTACACCAATCCCCTGGTGGACCAATTCGCCCACCAATTGCAGGGTCCGGCGGGGAAGATCTGCCCCCTCGTCGCCGATGCCATGCGCAAGCAGGCGTATGCGGGCTGGAGGGCGCTGATGGTTGAATCGGTAAACCGCGCGTGCGTTCTGCGGTATATTCTGGCGACCGAGGGACCCCGGGCGATGCAGAAGGCCATCGCGTATGAGAAGTCACGGAGCTTCTACTGGGTGGGCGAGCTGGCGGAAGTCCTGGGCGAATATGATGCGGAGTCCAGGAAATACGGCGATCTGGCGCAGTTCTTTCCGCGGATCATCGCCTTTTTCGACGATTACGCCAGGAACGTCGACACCAAGCTCGGATTCCTCAAGGCGGAACAGGAAAGGAAGTTGGAGGAGCAGAAAGAGAGGGGTCCGAAGATCGTGGCGATGGTCCCGGCCAACGGTGCCCAGGACGTGGACCCGGGTCTCCAGGCGCTCGTCGTCACGTTCGACCGGCCAATGCGGGACCAGGGTTGGGCCGTGGTGACCTTAGTCCCGGACCAGTTCCCCAAGATCACCGGGCCGGTCGGTTACAATGCGGCGCGAAGATCTTCACCGCGCCGGTGGCGTTGCAGCCGGAAAAGGAATACGTCTTCGGCTTGAACGCCGAACGCTTTCCGGGCTTCCAAAGCGAGGAGGGCATCGCCCTGGCCCCCGTCGTGGTCCGCTTCAAGACCAAGGCGGCCGACAAATAGGCCGATTTTCCGGCGGGCCGATTCGCACAGAACGGTAGAGACAGGAAAAGGGAACACTCCGCTTCTTCCCCGACTCTCTTCTTTGTTGCTCTAACGAGTTTTGACGAGCAATTTCGGTAACGGTCGGGTGCCATGCTTACGCCTCGTAAGCATGTCTTGCCCGTGAGATCGAACATGTCTACGTGGCGTAGACATGGCACCCCGCCACAGGCGGTTCTGGATTACCGGTCTGCTGGTCAAAACTCATTAGCGGTCTGACGGTCTCCCGGGAGCCTCGGGCTGTGTCGCGCGGGAAAACCGTGGACCGGCCGGAATTGGCGTAACGTTTCGGCGGCTCGATCACCTCTCTTCATAGCAAGATGAGCGAAAACAAAGATTACATTCCGTTGGTGCGACAGGCGCAGCAGGGACACGCTGAAGCTCGCGGCGCTCTGCTGCAGCTCGTCGAGCCCCGGCTGGCGGAGTACGTCGGACGCCTGACCCTGGATCGCGACCTGACCACCGACATTGTGCAGGAGAGTATTGCCGAGATGCTGAAGATTTTCGACACCCTGAAAGACCCGCAGCGCTTCTGGTGCTGGCTGTACACAATTACGCTGAACAAGGTGCGGATGCACTACCGGCAGCGGTGGCGGCGGAAGGAGACATCGCTGTCGGCAGTGCACGAGGAGTGGGTCGAGGCCCGCAATCAGGACGTGCTGGCGGAGGTCGTGGCCCAGGAACTGAAGGAGATCGTGATTCGGGCGGTCGGCCAATTGGAGCCGCGGCAGCGGGCGGTCCTGACCATGCGGTGCTACGAGCAGATGTCGTATGCCCAGATCAGCGAAGCGATGGGTTGCTCGCGACTGGGGGCGCGGGCCCTGTTCTACCGGGCCAAAAAGACTATCACGGGACTGCTGCGAGCGCACGGTGTTGACAAAGGGGCGCTGGCGGTGGCCTTGCTGGTCTTTGGCAAATTCAGCGCCGCCAGCGAAGCGGCGGCCGCGCAGGTGTCGATCTCGGCCTCGACGTTGCACGTCGGGCTCTGGGGGACTCTGGCGGGCGTGGCTACGCAACCGGCGGTAGCGATCCTGTTGGGAGTGACGTTGGCAGGGGCCGGAGGAGCCTTGGTTGCCGAACCGGGGCTCTGGCGTGACGGACCGCCGGCCGCCGTGGCCCAAGTCACGCCGGCCCGGACGGTCTCCCAGGATGGCTCGTGCTGGTACTATTATCCACCTGGCACGGCGGATACCGTGATGATCCGGACCGGAGATCAAACCGTCGCTTACAGCCAGTGGCTACAGAAGGAGCAAGCCAACTACTATCGGCAGGGCAATTCCATCCGCATTCGCAATTATCGGCAGTTTGCTCCCGATCTTTCGGTCTGGCGGCTGCCGACGGACCCGCCCGCCCTGTGGGCCTTCCTGCGAACTCAGGATGGGCATGACCTGGACTTGGAGCCCGTGGCCCTCGGGCCGCGTGGGCTGTTGGTGGCCGTGGAGCAGGCCCAAACGGGCGGGCGCCGACAGGTAACTTTGAAATACGATGTATCGATGGAGGACTATTTCCGGCATGACTGGTCCCTGGAGGCGGCGCTCGTGGACCAGCGGGACGACCAGCACCGTGCGGGCTGGACATGCTTCACCGTCAGCGGGCACTGGGGCGCACAGCCGGTCTCGGGCGAAGGGCGGTTGCCCCTGGTGGCGGCCGCAGTGGGGGACCACGGCCCGTCGCTGCGTTTGACGGTAGGAGAGGACTTGCGGCTGCTGGATTCGGGCGCCGTGGCGGAGATCCATAATCGCTCCGGTGCGGTCTTGGCTCGTTACCCTGGCGGCAGTCTCTTCCAGGGTCTGGGCCGGCCGTGGTGCGGGCTGCACACCATCGATACGATCCGCCGGGATGCGGCCCGGGTCGGGATTGCCTTCACCACCAGGCTTCTCCCCGATGGCCGGCGCGTGGAGATCGTGCTCCACGGACCCCAGGTCCAAGTCGCTTATTGCGTGCATTTATATCAGGATTGGATCGAGAGTATCGTCTTCAGCAAAGAGGATGTGACCATAGGAGAATGGACGTTCCACTATCCCAAGCCCGACGAGGCGGACCCATACCGGTTACCGGCCTCCTCGCCGCGCGCAGCCGCGGGCAAACATCTGGGCCCAAAAGCCTGTGGTTGATGCGCCTGGCACAGGGAAATCTGGTACAATAGGAAGGATGACTACAAGGAGATCAGCCATGAAAAGCGAATGCGTTGCCTTATTGCTCATATTGACTCTGTGCGGCGGGGCCCGGGCCGCGACGATCTATGTGGACGACAACGCCCCAGCAGACCCGGCGCCGTTCGACCCCAATCACAGCGACCCCAAGGCAGACGGCTCCGCCCTGCACCCGTTTGACAGCATCCAGAAGGCAATCGACGCGGCCGTGAAGGGGGATACGATCATCGTGGCCCCGGGCCAGTACCTCTCGTTCGATCCCTGGGCGTACGCTGAGCTCAAGTTCAAGGGCAAGAGTATCCACTTGGTCAGCTCCGCGCCCACGGATTTCAGCGTGGCCGATCAGACCATTCTTTGCGGCGTGATCATCTTCGATGGCACGGAAGACCCCAATTGCCTCCTCCAGGGCTTCAAGATTCAGAACTATGGCTATGGCGGCATCCTCGGCAACAAGACTCAGGCCTCCATTAGTCACTGCATCATCAGCGGCAACGGCCCTTGCGGGGCCACCGTCCTCAAGGACGTGCACGGACGCGTCGGGAATTGCCTGATCGTGGACAACACGACCTTCTTTGGCTGCGGCGTGCAACCGGTCGTGTCTGGCTGCCCCGAACTCGTCAACTGCACCATCGCCAACAACCTGTCCGGTGTGGACATCACCAATGCCGATCTTCCCGCGGGGCGTACCGTCACGCTACGAAACTGCATCGTCTACGGCAATCAGGGTACGGCGCAACTGCTCGGGAATCCGCCCACGCTGGCACAGGTAGAATACTGCCTGCTGATGGTGAACGCGACCACCACGGCAACGCCGAGGGACCGCGAGTGGCCCAGTCCATACCCCCTGTACGCTGATCCCTGCTTTGTGCAACTGGGCTACTGGACGAACGATCCCATTCCACAAGCAGGGACAACAGCGAGAGCCACAAGGGGCGGTTCCGGCGCGACAAAGGCTCTGATCGAAGGGGACTATCATCTCAAGAGCGAAGGCTGGCGGTGGAGCCCGGAGCCGATACACGGATCAAAGTGGTACTACGATACGGTGACCAGCCTCGGCGTCAGTGCCGGCGACCCGATGGACAGCCTGGGCGAGGAACTGGAGCGAGCGCCCGGCGATCCCGAGGGACGCTGCGGGTACAACCACGCCATCGAGGTCGGCGCCTACGGCGGCACGGCGCAGGCGAGCTTGGCACCGACCACAGGGGATGCGCCTGGCATCGGGGCGGTGGATTTGCGGGATTACTGGCCTTTGACCGCCGGTAACCAATGGCTCGTACATAGCCCTCAGGGGACCGCCCGACGTGTCTCGCAGGTGGGCGGCGGGAGCAGCACCAGCGGCGGGGTGACTGGGGAGGACTACATGCTGGCAACCTCCAATGCTCTCGATTGGGTGGCGAACGTCCATTGCTATTACGCCGATCGCACCTTCTACCTGACGCAAGACTCGCCTATGATGAATCCGCTGCCATGGCACGCCCCCCAGCATATCCAGGCCCAATATCCTCAGTTTCTCGTCGCGGGCGCCACGATGCAAGCTCCCTATGATCCATTCACGAAAGCGACCGTCGAGTATTGCACCGTCTTGGTCAGGCGCGGTACACTGACGGAGGTGCTGGCGGGCACGAGTATGACGCCGACCCAGTTCCTGACCGGCTTATGGCCGGATGTGATTGCCCTGCGGGAGCAACGCGCAGACGGTACTATCGGCGATCCCATCGCGATTTTTGCCCGCGGGTTCGGGCCACTGCTGCTGGCCGGGCAGCCGGTGGAAGGCGCGATCGTCAATTCCAAGACCTTCGGCAACGCGGAACTCGGCACCAGAGCAACGCGCGGGTAGATTCGCGTAAGACATCGAGGGAGAAACCATACAGCGTATAGGAGAGACATCGAGAATTCGGCTTAGGGGCATGACGCTGATCGAACTGCTCGTGGTGATTAGCGTCATGACCCTATTGGTGGGGGTGTTGTTGCCTGCGCTGGGCCAAGCTCGGCGTGCCGCCCGCTGCCTGGTCGGAGGCTGCCGGCAGCGGCAGGTGGTGCTGGCGGTCAGTCTCTACGCGGCCGATCACGCGGGCCTCTATCCGGAGTCCGTAGCAACCGCGGCGATGCTGGGCCACACCTGGCGCTGGGAGGAGCCGCGCATGCTGAAGGCCTGCGAGCCGCGTGCCGCCGGCTACTACACTTCGATGGCCAGTTACCTGCGCAGCTATCTTCCGAAGGCCGAGATCCTGTCGTGCCCCAGCAGTCCCCGGCCCTATTTGTATCTGGAGCAGATGTGGCGCGCCGGCGACCAGTGGGACAATCCCGACACCAGCTTCACGGACGACAGCGTCTCAGGCAGTTATTGCTGCTACTGGAATTACGTGGCCTATCTCACCGAGCAAAAGCGTCCCTTTTACGGCCCGCAGACCGACTCCGACCCACGGAGTTGCAGTCGCCTGCTCATCAGCGACTATTTCGGCTTCAACCATTGGCGCAGCCCCGACGCCTTCGGAAGTTGCGAGCACCTTCCCCACGCCGAGGTCACGGCCGAGACCCACGAAGCCCCGGCGTTCTGGTCCCGCCGTCCTCAGGGAACGCCGGACCGGCCCGGCGTGCACCTCAAGCTGCAAGCCGGTTTCGTCGATGGGCATGTAGAAGCCTATCGACCTGCGGAGACCGCGATTCTCGAAGTGGCCGACGCCTTGGATGGCACCACGCCCGCGCTCAGCGGCTTCGGCCTGGGGGCGGGGCAATTCTTCATCCCGCCGCAGGCTGTGCCTTCGCGACCATGACGCTTAGTGTTCCGATTCGCCGGGGTTCTCGGGGATACCGGGGTCGTCCAGCATTTGCACGGCCGTGGCCGGGCCGAGGTTGGCCCAGTCCTGCAGCACCCACACGACTTTCTTCGCGGGTGTCACTTCGATGAGCTGCGGGCCCTTGCCGTTGCCGCCGCGGGAGCAGATGACTGTATTGCCGTTGGCCAGGCGGGTGCAGGTCTGGGTGTTGATGAGCGTGATCTCGGGCGGCAGGTCGGACGGCTTGAATTCCCAGACCGTCTCTTTCTTGGGGTTGACCTCGCGGGTCAGCTTGTCTCTCTCGTCGGTGATCAGCGTGTTGCCGTTTTTCAGACGGATCGCGGCCCAGGGCGTCGGGATCTCGTAGCTCCAGATCTCGTGGAAATCCTTGTCATACTCGACGACCTTTTCCATCTGCAGGAAGGGGACGAGATAGGTGCCCTGGGCGGTGATCCGCACACGCCGGAACTGCGGGTGGACCAGCCCGCGGTCGGTCAGGCTCTTGGCGGGCATGTCGTGCTGGACCTCGACCGCCTTGGTCTTTTTGTTGAGGATCATCAGCTTGGGCGGCAGGCCGTTCTGCATGAGCAGCACGCGATCCAGGCCGATCGGCTGGCAGGTGTGGACTTCCGTCCCCTCGGGGGCATCATAACGCCAGACGACCTCTTTCTTCGGCGTTATCTCGGCTACGTACTGCATGCGTGAGAAGAGAATGTGGCCGTTGGTCATCAGCCAGATGTCATCGTACTCATTGCCCCGGCCGGTGGAGAAGGTCCAGATGATCTTGCCTTGGTTGATGAGGAACATTTTGTTGTAGCCTTCGCCGAGGTAGAGCATCGGGTGCTGGGCGAGGCCGTGGCCCGGCAGGTTGGCCGGGATGGTTCCCTCCCACTTTCGTGCAGGGACCTCCTGTTCGGCGGGGCCGAAGGCCGGCACATCAGAGGCGGTGAATCGATCCAGGATGGCCAGCAGCGGCGCTTGAGTCGGCGTGCTTTGGCCGAACACCGCGGCGCTCGCCGAAACGACCATCATGAAACCGGTCACGAGGATAGCATAGCGGGGCAGATTTCGACACGACATGGATGATTCTCCTCAAAGACATTGACTCAGCGGCGTTTATTCAGCTCGGCGACTTGGTCTTCCAGCCCAACTTCGTATTTGTTGACCGGGCCCAAGTTAAGCCGATTCTCCCCGGAAATCGTGAAACCGATTTCCGGGGAGAATATAGGCCCAATGTCCATTTTGCAGAAGTCCAATAAGGACTCAAAATTGTCCGAGTACGCCACGCGCTCCGCCCAATCCGTGCGGAATCAGGAATATCGATATGAGCTTTCGCGGCAGGTGTCAAGTGCCAATACGACCCATAATAGGCTCTGCCGGACGTTTGGGAGGTCGGCTCGGACGAGGGGGACAGGCTGGGATCACTGAAGTTCTTCATCGGAACGGACGATGTACCGGTAGAGACGCAAGATTTTGCGTCTGTACGACTCGTCTGGAGTTATGGAGTCACAAGGGTGAAGCAATAGCATGTTCCTGTCCCGCTTGCTGAACAAATCCCGTTCTGTCATCTTCCTTGTCGTGGCGGCTGTCGCGCAGTGGTCGGGCTGTATCTCCACGGATTGTGCCTGGCGGCGGGGTATCTCGCGGTCCTGCCGGCGTTCGCCGGCTATGTGCTGCTCGTGCGGCCGAGCTTGCTGCGGCACCTGCGGTATTATCACGTCCTCTACGTTCTGCTGCTGACGGCCATGGTGGTGGGATATCTGACGGTCCTGGCCAAAGCGATCCCGCAACTGCGGGTGTTCTGGATCGAAGTGCCGATTGCCGTGTGGTTCCTGCTCACACTGCACTTGGTCGTGTGGCTGCTGGATCGTCTTGTCCATGCGGTCTTGTCGCAGACCCTGGGACGCCTTGGCCGGGGGCCGAATCCCGCGGCATCCCAACGGCGGCATACCGTCAATGTCGCTCTGCGCGTCCTTTGTCTTCTGGGCGTGGCCGGGCCTTACATCCTGGCCTTGTTCGCGGTGCATTGGGTCAAGTTCGGCGACAGCAGTGACCCCCAGCATGAATGCTCGATGGCCTTCGAGCACGTGTGCTTCCCGGCGACGGACGGCGTTTCTCTCGATGGCTGGTTCCTGCCGTCCGCCACGGCCCCGTCGGATACGACCGTGATTGTCGCGCCGGGCCGCGGGACGCCGAAGGGATATTCCCTGAACTACGCTCAGATGCTTTGCTGGGGCCGGTGCAACGTCTTGTTGTTCGACCTGCGGGGCGAGGGCGGCAGTGCGGGTCACTCCCGTAGCTTCGGCGTGCGCGAGGCCCGGGACGTCCTCGGGGCCGTGCAATACCTGGAGCAGGAACACGCCGAAGCCAGCCGGGCCATCTATGCCCTCGGCGTCTCGCAGGGTGCTGCCGCCGTCCTCCGCGCCGCCGCAGCGGACGAGCGAGTCCGCGCGGTGGTCGTGGACAGCACGTTCACGATTACGCAGGATCTGTTGCCGGCCCGGGCGCTCCGCGGCCTGCCCGCGCCACTGCAGACTTATTTGAAGACGATGACCTGTGTATTTGCGTCGGCGGAGCTCGGGTGCGATCTCTTTCACCAGGCCGATCTCGCCGCCGTCGCGTCCAAGCTCTGTCCGCGTCCTCTTTTGGTCATTCATGGCGCCGACGACGCCGTGGCAGACCCCCAGGAAGCTACCCGATTCTATGAAGCAGCCGGACAGCCGAAGTGCCTGGACATGGTTCGCGGGGCGGGCCACGGCCAAGCGCTGCTGCTGGAGGGACCCGCGTACATCATCCGCATTTTGCAGCTCTTCGCCTTGGCTCGCGACATGGACTCCAACTCGTAGCCGGGCACCTGGTAGGATTAGGAGCCGGGTTCCTGGCGGTGGCGCTCTTGCATGCCGACCGCACGCCGCCCGTGGTGAGCACGGGGATACTGACGGTTTTGCGGGTGTTGGCCGCCGCGTTGGCGGTCGCGCTGACATTGGCCGTCAGCACGCTCCTGCGGGCCTCGCATCCTCCGGCCGCAGCAACGACCTTGCTGGTGGCGCTGGGGTCCTTTCAAACCAGAAACGACGCCCTGACCGTGATTGTCGGCGTGTTGATTCTGGCCGTCCTCGGCGAGATTGCTCGCTAGATAAGGATCAAGGCGACTTCCCGTCCCAACGTGGACCCGGGTCATTGACCCTCAAGTACTGGATGGTGGGGTGCCATGGGCATCTCGCCCATGAGTCGCTTGCGAGCCCAGGGCCGGACGCCATTCTCCGGACTCGCAGCGCCAATGGCAGGTCGCTGTCCTCCATCACCCCCGGAGGTCGTCTCTTGCGATCCAAGATGTCGCTCCAGGTGATTAGGGTTCGCCAGCACCTTCGGGATGAAGGAGCACAGAAGCATACTGGACACGATCATGATCTCTTTCCGCAACGTGTTCATCGCTGGATTCCGCTTTCTAAATGACCAGCGCAAGATTCGCAGTGGCCTCCTATTCCGACGGCTATTGTAGAGAAGATAGGCGAAAGGGCAAGATGGCAAACGGCGCATCCTTCCATTTCTCGCGACAACATGGTACGATACAGGCAGTTAAGTCAAGACCGTAAGCGCGGTAGAAAGGTTGTTGGGATGCTCAAGACAGAGGATCTAATCCAGGAGGTAATGTCGTTGCCGGTGGAGTCGCGAGCGCGAGTGGTGGACGAACTGCTCAAGAGCCTGAATCCCTCACAGGCCGGGATCGACGAGTTGTGGGCTGCAGAAGCGGAGCGGAGAGTCAGCGAAATCGAGAGCGGGAAGGTCCAGCCTATCCCGGGTGAGCAAGTGTTCCGGGAGTTGCGGAAAAGACTGGGCCGATGAACTATACCTTCCATCCCGAAGCGAAAGCGGAGTTGAACGAGGCCGTCGATTACTACAACGGTTGCGAGCCGGACTTGGGCTTGGATTTTGCGCGAGAAGTCTATGCTACGATCCAGAACATCGTCGCGTATCCAGAGGCTTGGACACCTCTTTCGAAGTGCACCAGGCGATGTCTGGTGCATTGATTTCCTACGGAGTCATCTATCAGACAACCGGCGAAGCGATACTGATCGTTGCCGTCATGCAATTGAACCGGAGGCCAGGGTACTGGAAAGGACGCGTGGAGTGACTCTCTCTTGCGCCTCAGTCCTTCAGAACGAGCTTCAGGCCCCAATCGTCGGGCGCGGGCTGCCGGGGGATAGCGATGCGGCCCCAGCGGTCGGCGGTGAGCGTGCCGGTCGTGCCGACCGGGACCCATTTGCCCTCGCGCGGATTGAACCAGGCCTCGCGGTAGGTTCTTTTTGCCAGAGCGCCGCGGATGGTGCCGTTGGGACAATCCTTCTCATAGTAGATCAGGAACAGGTCCTTGGCCTCCGTGCGGGCACAGTAGGCCCAGCCGGTGTACTTGGTGAGTTCATGAGTCTGGTGGGGTGCGACCAATTCGGCATCAGGCACGAGTGCTTGGTAGCGGTTGCCCTCCGATAGGGCGAAGGTGGCCAAGTGCTGCATCATGTTCGAGGAGTTCCACTGGAAGGCCTCCCACATGGCAGGGTCCGAGCCCTTCTCGATATCCGCGCCCGACATGCCTTCCGCGCCATAGATATGGCCCGCAAAGCCGCCGGAAAGAAAGCTGCCGTACATGGAGGAGCGGACGTACAGGTCATCCAAGGCCGTGCCGCCTTGGGCCCCGAAGGCGTAGGTGTAGTCCCGCCGGTCCTGGTAGCCGGAGTAGTAGGGCTCGCCGTTGAGAGCGGGGCGGGCCGGCTGTGTGTGGAAGATCTCTGTGAGATACCAGTAATAGACGTGCTCCCGCCAGTTGCCGATCTGCTGGAGCGTGAGCCAGTGATTGTCGGGGAACTGGCCGAAGTTGACTTGGCTGGAGAGGGAGGAGTTGCAGGTCGCCAAGGTCCCGAAGGGGGGCGGGCCGTGGCGATCGATTACCAGGTTGGCCGCCGTGTTCAGGTCCCTTTCGGTCATGGCCATCCCCACCCAGTCGTAGTGGATAGGGCTGTAGATGCAGATGTTGGCCTGGTAGCGGCTCCAGACGTAGGCGATATAGCGGGCGTAGGAATCCGGCCAGCCGTAATACTTGCCCCAGGCCGCCGTGGCGTCCCGGCGCATGACTTCGATCAGCGGGACGAAGCCTTGCCGGTTCAAGTAGTCGATCTTGCGATCCAGATAGCGGAAGTAATCCGGATTGATCCGGTCGTAATCCGGGATGATGTTCTCATAGCCGGGCACCTTGCCGGGCAGCAGGAACGCCCGTCCGCCTTCGTTGTCCATGTCCTTGGCCCGCCACTTCTCCCGGGGCAGACCGCCGCGGATATCGGCCTGGTTCACCCAGGCGGAGCGCAGGCCCAGGTTCTGGTCCTTGTCCAGCCAGATCTCCCAGGGTTTGCCGTCGTCGGCCCAATGGGGAAATGCCGCGAGGATGAGAGCGCAGTTGAAGCCCTGATTCTTGCGATAGCGCAGGTAGTCCTTGAAGCCGGCCTGCGGCCCCAGCGGCCGCGGTGTGTCGTCATCGTACCACCGGAAGCGATTCGTGCCGGCGGCGTACCACGTGTCGCCCAACAGAATGCAGGGGGTCCCATCGGCATAATTCAAAGCATGGCCGTTCTGCGAAGGCACCACCATCCCCCGGCGGAGCGGATTCTCGCCCTTCTCGGCGTCCGTCCAGGCGGCGGCCTGGAACGTCCCTTCCTTGCCATTTAGCCCGGGATCATCTTGATTGGAGTGACTCACCCAACGCCAGGTCCCTGGCTTCGTGGCCAGCACTCGCACTTTGAAAGTGCTGCCGCCATCCCAGAAACCGTAACAGCGTTTGTTGAATTCCGGCCCCTGGAGATCCACCCAGACCTCCACGGCGGTGTACGGATTGTCGTAGGTTTTCTGAGCGGTCAGAGTGACTTCCACCTTCTCCCACGTATGAACGGAGCCGGCCTTCTCTTGGGCTGAGCAGATCGCGAGGCAAAGGACACATGAGAACGATGCGAAAACAGATCTGATCATAGGGTTCCTTTCTGGTCAGGGTCTTCCAAGATCCTTGGCCGGTGCGATTTCCCAAGCGAGGATGGTCCGGGCCGGTAGCTCAACCTCCGGCTGATCGGTCGCGTCCATCTTGCGAACGCTCGTCGTCCCATCCGGCGCCGTCGTGGTCACGGTCCACGACTTGGCCGAGAGGGCGTAATCCTTGGAATCAAGCGCCAGATGAGAAGCGAACGGACTGTCCGAGACATTGGCGAACAGCAGCACGACCCTGTTCTCTTGGGGAAGCCGCCAAGCCCCTGTCATAACAGCGTCCGCAGTGATCGGCCACTGGTTGTGCCATTGCCAATCGGCTGTGACCGTCGGGACCTGTGTTGTCCAGCGTGGCGGCCGGGCCATCTGGCCTCGATAAAAGTATTCCCTCAGCCGCCAGCGAAGCTGGATGCAGTTGCGGAGGAAATTGCCGGAGTCGGGACGGTCAATGACCTCGGGGCCGAACCAGCCGATCTGCTCTCCGAAGACCAGTTGCTGTCCGGCTTTCATACGATTGGCGAGGTCCTGACTGGGCCCGCCGCGGTACGCCCGTCCGAACATTTGGAGAGCACCGCCATAAACGGCCGAGAACGCCGGCACCATGTTCTGCTCCTGCCAGTGCCAAGTTAGATATCCGTCGAGCCACTTGACGTAGGGCTCGGCGTTGCACTCCGTGGTAATCATGCACTCGGCGGGCTTGGCGGCGCGGATGGTACTGAGCATCGTCCAGTAGCCCTCGGTCCACCAATGGCCACCGCCGAGAGCGTGACCGTGCGAGGCGTCGAAACACAAGCGTGGCGCCGCGGCGGCGATCTGGTCGATGTACACGCCGCTGACACTGCATTCGTTGAACAGACGCAGCACAATGTCACGGACCTGATTCTGCCACAAGGAGGTCGCCGGACACATGACAGCCAGCTTTACATTATTGCCATCGGTCTCTTTGCTGCCGTAGCTCTCGATGTACGGCTTGCTGGCTTCGTCCTTGGTGGCGGCGGGTAGAGCTATGCGCGTGAACTCCCAGTCTTGGGCCCCCTTGTCGTGCGTGTCCCAGAGCCTGCCATTGATGTAAGGCATTGGGTGGACGCCCGCGGCTTTGAGCTCGGCCACGCCCTCGCGGAACCCCTCTTTGGGCGGAAAGTAATGGGGATAATCGTTGTCGAAGGGAATCTGGTGCCAGTTGTACCAGTGGAACCCGACCGGTACGCCCAGCGTCTGCGCGAAGGCTTTCACCTTGGGGACACACTCGGAGGCAGAACCTCCCGTCATTACCCAGGCGGGCATTTCCCGCATCCATTTGGGCGTGTCCCCACGGCCCTCGGGTCCCAGGGTCGGCCACCATTTGGCGTTTTGACTAACCCAGGTGCGGTAGATCTGAGCGGCGTCAAACCAGTCGCCGCGCAGCAGTTGCCATCGGGCCTGGCCGGGCAACACAAAGCCCGTGCCTGCCTTGCCCATGTTGGGGACAGGATGGTCGAAGCGCAAGATCACAGCATGTCTGGCCGGCTGGCCTTCGGCAAAGATGTCTTTGGTCGAGCCAAAGGGATCGTGCACCCCGATGTACAAGCCGGTCCCGGCCTTGTTGTAGGCGGCCATGTACTGCATGCACGTCCAGCCGCTGGGGTAGGTTCCGCCTTTCTTGTCTGCCGTGCTCCAGAGGTTAGCCAGCTCAATGCCCGCGGTCACCGGTACGAACACTCGGCCGCCCTCGCCCAAGTCCTTGATCGCGATCTGTGGGAAGACGACGTGCCAGAGGCCGCACTGCGGGTTATCGTTGACGATTCGCAGGTCCCACGTCACGGCGTTTTCGCTTTTCTGGGGAGCGAGTGTTGCCTCGACGCGAACTCCCTTGAGACGCTCGTTGACCGGCTCAGCGAAAACGAGTTTGTACTGTCCCGTGGCATCATCGTGAGATACCTCCGCCTGCCGCCAGCCGGCGTCGGCGGTAATCGTCAGGATCTCTTTCGTCTTCGTGTCCCGCACCGTCGCGGAGAACAGCGGCAGGGGATCGCTGGGGAGCAACTCCTGGTCGAGGGCCGTGTCTGTGAGACGGAGCACCCGCAAGCCCGCCGGTGCTTTCTCTATGACCAAGTGCAAATCGCCTGCCTCTACGATGACGCGGCTGGCCGGTTGGGCGGATGCAGCATCTGGGATAAGAAGCCACCAACCAAGGCACGCCAAGGATGCCGCCAAGAGACGCGGGTACACGTTCTTTCCGTGCATACTGGTTCCTCCTGATCGTTACGCCCTTCGATTATAGCTGCTGCAGTCACAAGCGACGAGAGCTTTTCGCAAGAAATGAACGAGGTCGAACTGAGACGGTGATGGTTGCGCCGTTCAGAAAAAGAAGGTACCAACCTGCTGGTCATCCATGTAGACATAAATCTGGACGGTCGTGTTGCCGAGGCCCTTGATGATGCGAAGCACTGACCGAACCTCGTGATTCCCGACGTGCGTTACCTGTTCATCGCGTGAGTTCACGAATGGTGGCCAACTGTGGGAGATGATGGGATACCCGTCGAGCAAAACGGTCGCTGTCAAATTCATGCCGTTGACCTTCGCGTCAAATCGATGCTCCGTGCCATCAAACTTGTACATAACAGGTTCGCCAGTGGCGGCGCATCCCGTGATCCCTGAGAATGCGAAAGCGGCGACGGCCAGAGCGACAACGCGCGAGCTTTTGCAGACCTGTGTCTGTTGGTACAATCTGGGTTCAGGAGTCCACCTAGGCATGTCCCATTCCTCCCTCTTCCATCTCAAAGTCTGCGCCCATCTCAGGCATTGCGGTCTCACCACGGCGGCATAGCTCATATCGCCCTCGGAGTCATCCGCCGTGTGTTTATCAGAGGATCCCGTTAATCAACCTGGGCACAGTATAATCTACTTGCCTCCGAAACTGCAAGGGGGTCGCAGAATTCCGGACGCGGAGTACCGTTTTCAGGCGGCAAAAACCAGCCCTGCCCGCACAAACTGCTCAGCGCCGAAGACTTTCTGCGTTTGTTGGTGGACCTGGGTCATGCGGGCTTCTTCTTTTGTCTGTTAACGATCTCCACCAGGGATCTCAGTGCCTGATTCACGGAATCATGGTCCGGAAAAACCTCGGCAACGTCTGGGTCAATGACGACAACATTCGTCCCTTCGGCATACCGTTTTGCGTATTTGCCCTGAACACCTTTGGTGAAATCATATTCTTCAAGCATGTCCGGATCTTTTTGCATTCTCTTCATATTGCATTCTCTCGTTTTTGGATGCCTTTCTTGCGCTAATCAACCTGGTGTGACCGCCTCTTTCCGTGTGAACAACTACCAGAAGACCGTCTTTATGGGAATTCCCGATCAAGACGAACCTGTCTTCTTCCTCGGAATGCAAGGGATCGTAAATGGCCAAGGACAAGGTGTCACGAAAGGCCGTGCTTGCTTCGTCAAAAGAGACGCTATGGATTTCGCAATTTTGTTTCGCCTTATCCGGGTCCCACTTAAAACGCAGCATTCCTGATCCCTCAAAACCCATGATGCCCCTGCCTCACTATTCGACAATCATGCCACATCTCACGTTTCTTCCTTTCGCACAACGATGATAGCACACCACAGCAGAGGAGGCAAGTTCGCGTTGGAAATCCGGGCCGCGTACTCTCCTCCCCTATGAAAAAGCAGGGCGTTCGCGGAATTCGGCGTACCGCTTCATGCGGTAAAGACCGGTCCTGCCCGCGCAAACTGCTACACGCCGAAGGCTTTTTGCATTTGCTGATGGACCTGGGTCAGACGCGAGAGGCCGCCGTCGTCGACCTCGGCGGTGGCCCAGCCGGCGAAGCCGATCTCGTCCAGGGCCTTGACGCACGTCGGCCCACGGCAGGTCGTCGTCCGGGCTGGTGATGTCCACGAACTTGCTCTTGGCCCGGCTAAAGCCCTTGGCATCCATCTTCACGCACCGGCGGCCGAAGGCGCGGATCCACTCGCCCGGCTGGCCGTATTTCCAATGGTTGCCGAGGTCGTAGTACATCCCCACCCAGGGGCTGCTCAGGCTATCGACGAACTTGATGAACTTCTCGGGTGTCTGCTCGGGCGGCTTATCGTGCTCGTAGAACATCTGGTTCCAGACATTTTCGACTAAGATCATCTGGCCGAGGGAGGCGGCTACGGGGATCAGCTTCTTGATCTCCTGCCGGCAGCGTTCCTCAATGACCTCCGCCGGCCCGTCGGAGCTCGGCCCACGACGACCAGGACGGCGCTGCCGCCGGCCGCATGCGAGACCCGCAGGCAATGCTCGATGTTCGCTCGGCCGCGTTGACGCTCCTCTTCCTTCTCGCTCGTGAGCCGCTGATTCCAATGGTCATGATTGATGGCGTTGTGAACGAAGACCCCCGAGTCCCGCACGGCGTCCCGGGCCTGCTCGGGCGTGTAGTCGCCGGCCTCATCGAAGTCTACGCCGTCGAAGCCTGCCTGGCCGGCCAAACGCAGACGGTCCGCGATGGACAGCTTCTTGCCGTCCGCCTCCTTCGCAATCATGCTGAGCTTACAGGCCAGCAGGAGCCGCTTGCCCGGCGGCGGGCTGACGACGCGGCGTCCTGGGCCTGGGCGGCCGAAGCGGTGCCCGTGCTGCCCATGACGGCCGCGGCCGAAACGGCGCCGGCGGCCAACAGACTACGGCGGTTGAGGGACGAATTCCCGGTGTGTGTGAGTTCGGTAGACATGAGTTCTCACCTCGTACGATTCATAGGGTCGATTTGGTTATGCCCGAACGTCCAATGCCGGCCAGTATACGCTCGGAGGAGGACAATCGCAAGCCTGGGACCGCCAATCTCCTGATTGGCTCTTTTCGCCCAGTTGCTCGAAAGGCGGAAGGCGCGGAGGTGTTCCAACAGCCAATCGGGAGATTGGCGGTCCCAGGGCGTTTTCTGTTGATGACAACGAGCTGATCTGGTAGGACCATCGCAAAGGCTTTATCGGAGACCGGCTCATGACACGACAATGCAACGCACGTGTGACGCTCTCGAATTCCCTGATGCTGGCGGTCACCTGGTGTCTTGCCGCCAGTGCCGCAGGCCAGGACTTTGTCCCGTTTGCTATCCCGGCGCGGATCAGTGCGGGACAGCCCGTGTGGGTGACGGATCTCCAGCCCATTGAAATCCGCTCCGAGCGGCTGACAGCGGCCGAGCACTTTCGTCGCGGCGGCCGGGACGTCCGCCTCTGGGGCGTCAATCTGTGTTTCGGGGGCGATTTCCCGACCCACGAGGATGCTCCCTATGTCGCGGAGCGCCTGGCGGCGGCGGGCGTCAACACCATTCGCTGTCACCACATGGATACCTCGCGCTGGCCGCGCGGCATCTGGAATTCTCAGGATGGCAAGACCATCGAGCCACAGGCTCTCGATCGGCTGGACTTCTTTATCAACGAACTGGCCAAACGCGGCATCTTCGTCAATCTCAACCTGCACGTGGGCCGGGTGCACAGCCAGTATCTGGGTCTGCCGCGGGCGAATACCGAGTTTGACAAGATCGTCGGCATCTTCACGCCGGCCTTGATCGAGGCCCAGAGGCAGTACGCGAAAGACCTGCTGACCCACGTGAACCCCTACCGGGGTGACTTGCGCTACGCCGACGACCCTGCCGTAGCGTTCGTGGAGATCACCAACGAGGACAGCTTCTTCATGTGGGACGGCGACGAGAAGCTGCGGACCCTGCCTCCCTACTACGGCGATATCCTCCGGGGTCAGTTCAATTCCTGGTTGCGCAAACGCTATGGCACGGATGATGCCCTCCGGGCCGCCTGGTCCCAGGGCACACAGCCCTTGGGCGAGAACCTGCTTCAGAACGGCGCCTTCGCCAACTGGAATACGAATCAGAGCATGCCCGAGCATTGGAGCATCGAGCAGCATGAAGGCTGCAAGGCATCCGTGTCCCGGGCGCAGTACAGACGCAAAATCTTGCGTCTCTGAAGGTGGAGATTGCCAACGCGAACGCCACCGAATGGCACTTGCAGTTGACGCAGGGGGGCTTTGCCCTGACCGAGGGACAGTATTACACGGTTTCGTTCCAGGCATGGGGCGTCCAGCCGCGGCCGATCACGTGCAATGTGAGCCAGGCTCACGCCTCCTGGGCCAATCTGGGCTTGTCCCGGCGTGTGAATCTGGGGCCGCAGCCCAAGAAGTTCAGCCTCGGGTTCATCGCCACGGCGAGCGACAAGGATGCGAGAATCACCTTCACGTTCGGTGCCAACTCCACCGCGTTTTATCTCGCCCAGGTCGAGTTGCACCCGGGCGGTCAGATGGGTCTGGTCGCCGGCGAATCCACCAGCGCCGGCAATGTGAGCGTGTTTCATGAGAACGAAAGCACGCCGCGTGTTCTTGATCGAATGGTCTTCTTGGGCGAGACCGAGAAAGCCTATTTCGACGGCATGCGGTCGTACATCAAGAAAGACCTGGGCTGCGGCGCCTTGGTGACGGGAACCATCGTCTTCGGGCCGCTGGGCCTGTACGCCCAGAGCGACATGGACTACATCGACAGCCACTCTTATTGGGAGCACCCGCGCTTCCCCGGCCGGCCCTGGGACTCGACCAACTGGCTCATCGAGCAAAGGCCCATGACGGACCATCCCGACCAGGCGACGCTCTTTCCGTTGGCGGCCGAGCGTCTGGCCGGCAAGCCTTTCACCCTGAGCGAGTACAATCATCCGGCCCCCCTGGATGCCCAGGCGGAGTGCGTCCCGATGGTTGCGTCCTACGCCGCGGCACAGGACTGGGATGCGATCTGGCTCTTCGATTACGCCAGTGGGTCGAACGACTGGAGCCGCCAGACAATGAGCGGGTACTTCGACATGGACACGAATCCCGCCAAGTGGGGTTTCATGCGGGCCGGGGCTGCGATCTTTCGTTCGGAGAACCGTTCGGAGTCCCGCCTTCAGGCGGGAAAGACCAGTTCGACCCGCATAAATGCGGAACTCCAAACGGCGCTGGCCGCCGCCAAAATGCAAGTCAAGTACGGCGAGAACATGCTGCATATGCTGATGGAGGTAGGTCATGTCGCCCGCGAGACGATGCTCCGAACCCAAATCCTGGGATGGCAAATTAGCGATGCCAGTTTCACGCTGCAATCCCGTCCCATCCACCCGCAACTCCAGTTCCAATGGTCGGCGGATGCGGCGGGGCGGGGCCTCTACCACGCTGGTCTTGGACGCGGCCCAGGTCTATACGGGCCACGCACAGCGGTTCGAGGAAGCGACGAAGGGCAGCATCCGCATTGCCTCCCCTGATTTCGTTGCCTTGACGATCACGCCGCTGGGCACAGGGACGACGATCCTTGTTACGGCCTGCGGCCGGTGCGAGAATACCGACATGCAGTTCTCAGCGGACCGGCGGACCGTGGGACGCAACTGGGGCCACGCGCCGGTGCGGATCGAGGCGGTCCGGGGCAGCGTGGTGGTGCCGGAGGGCAAGTGGACCTGCCACGCCCTGGCGCCGGATGGCCGCCGAAACAACCAGTGCCCATTTCCTACGAGAACGGCCGGGGCACGCTCACCCTCTCGCCCGAATACGGCACGATGTGGTATCTGCTCCAACGGTAGCTGGCCGGCGAAGTTTCTCGCGTCTCTTCCTGGGTCTCTCTGGGGTGTCCTCCCGAGGCTGCCTGTCCCCACGCCACCCACTACTCCTGGGGCAGTCGGACCAGGTCGGCGTCGGCGCCGGCGACCATGAGGATGTCGCCTTCGTGGACACGGTCTCGGGCGTGGGGACATTGATGATGGGGCTCGCTCCCTCCTTGCCGGCCCATCCTTGCCGTTGCGTTTGATGAGCACGAGATTGGCGTTGTATTTCTGGCGAAGCTGCAGGTCCATGACGCTCTTGCCATCGAAACTGGCGGGGCCTCGATCCGCGCGATGCTGTAGCCGGGGGCGAAGTCGATCTTCTCGCGATCTGCGGGGCGATGAGTCTGTAGGCCCAGCGTTGGGCCGACTCGATCTCCGGATAGATTACGTCGGTGGCGCCAACCTTGGAGAAGACCTCGCCGGCAACGAGACTCTCGGCCCGGGCATAGATCTGCCGACCCCCATCTGGCGGAGGTTGACGACGGTAAGGACCGCCGCTTCGAAGCCCTGGCGGTGCCTTGGCCGATGCCTACGACGTGCCACATCCACTTTGTCGATCTCTGCGATTTCAGCGCTTCCATGTCGGTGCTGTCCAAGCGGACGGCATGGGCCACCTGGTCGCGAATCACCTCCACCTGGTCTCTCTCCTTGTCGATCGCGATGACCTCCGCGCCGCTCATCGTCAGGGCGATCGCGAGCTTCTGTCCAAAGCGACCCAACCCAATGACCACAAAACGACGCATAGCCAACCTCTATCTCCTGCCGCACGGCCGCCTCAGCCAACGACCATGGCCTCCTCGGGATAACTGTACCGAGCCGACTTCACGTTGAAGGTCATAGCGGACAGCAGCGTCAAAGGCCCCAGCCTCCCGGTGAGCATCACGATGACGATAATGAGTTTGCCCCCGGTTGTCAAAGCGGGAGTGATGCCCGTGGACAAGCCCACGGTTCCCAGGGCGGAGGTGACCTCGAAGAGCATCTGCATCAAAGTGAAGTGGTTCGACGCTTCGGTGAGGCACAGACCCAGGGTGGCGCCCACGAGCGTCAGGGCGAAGAGCACCATGACCGTGACCGCCCGGCGGACGATCATGAGACGCACCGAGCGGTGGAAGATCTCGACCTCCTCGCGGCGGCGCAGGGTGGCGATTACGGCCATGAGGATCACCATGAAGGTCACTGTCTTGATGCCGCCCGCCGTGCCACCAGGAGAGCCACCGATAAACATCAGCAGGATCAGGATGAGCTTGCTGGCGTCGGAAAGGGCCGCGATGGACACGGTATTGAACCCCGCAGTCCGGGCCGTGACGGACTGAAACAGCGCATCCAAGAGGCTGAAGCTCCCGGCGCAGGAGCTTGCCCGGCCAGTCTCTGAAAGAAAAACAGGGCCAGCATTCCTCCGGCGATCAGTAAAATCGTGACGGACAGTACAATTCTTGTCTGTAACTGGATCCTTCGCGGAGCTTGCCGAAAGAGCGGGCCGCGCCGGCGAAACCTCTGGTACATTCGCAAATCCGATCCAAGGTGACGGCACCCACATCGTACAAAACGCCGAAGCCCAGCCCGCCCAGGACAATGAGCGGACAGATGACCAGGTACACTTCCCACGCGCGGCTGTAGCCGGTAAGGCTATCGCTAAAGAGGCCAAAGCCCGCGTTACAGAAAGCGCTGATGGCGTGAAAGATACTGCAATACCATCGCTGGTGAATACCGAGCGCCTGGCCCGGGACCTCATTCCACATGGGCAACAGGGCGGCCGCGCCGGCCGTCTCGACACACGGCCGTCGCGATGAAGGCAAAGACGACCATTCGGTTGATGCGACCGAGCGTGCCCTCGCTGAGCAGGTCCTGCATGGCGGCCGATTCCCGCACGCTCAGCGCCTGACCCAGAAGTAAGGCCAGGACCGCACCGAAGATGACGATGCCCAGACCACCAAGCTGGATCAGGGCGAGGATGACCACCTGTCCCATGAGGGTGAAGTCGTAGCCGGTGTCCTTGACGACCAGGCCCGTGACGCAGGTGGCACTGGTGGCGGTGAAGAGGGCATCGACGGGCGACAGGGACTTCCCTTCCACGGGTTGCCTTCGGCAGCAGGAGGAGCCTGGCACCAGCGACGATCAGGACGATAAAGCCGGCGACCCACGTGCGGGTCGGGTCTTCGGCCGGCGGCGGCCAGACGGACGGAGGTCATGAAGAACTTTATCGTCACGTCAACGAATAGATAGAGGCCCATGGCCCAGTGTTGGACCTGGCATGGGCTTCTGTCCGGCCGAACCAATGCCCGGCCCCGAGGATGGCGATGGCCAGCGCAATCAACATGGGAATCTCGTACCAGTTGGCAACGGCATAGTCCCGCCTGGACCTGGCGTTCGAGCCACCGAATGGTCTTGCTGACCATCAGGACGACGAATGTTCGCGACCAGACGCCCCAATCAAGACCTGGCAGCCACGAATGGCTCGTGGAACCCGAAGTGCAGAGAGAAACACGTCTACGACAATGAGGGAAGTCGACACCTTGGACGCCGATTAGCACTCGTTCGTATCGTGTCATTCTTGCTGGCCATCTTCATCCATGCTTTGTTCTTGCGTTCGCAACTTTCAGCGCCCAGCGTCTCTTCTACCCACTGCGTCAATCGAGTTCCAGCAAAATCATGCCCGCTCTTCGAGACCAGGCCCGGATTCCGACGACCCTGTGGGCGGGTCGACGTAATGTGCCAAAGGGGCGTGGAGATTCGTTTCTACCAAGATGGGCAAAGTGAAAGGGAATATAGCTGTGAGGTTTCCTCATGTCTTCCACGGGCCGCCCACGATCCGGATGTTCGTGGCCCTATGGGTGGGCAGTGCCCTGCTGGTTTGGGCAATACTGGTCGCGGGCTGGTTTGTGGCGGAGCATCGTCTGTCGGTCATGGGCAATCAGGTCGTTGACAACATTCGGGCCCTCGACACCACGCGTAAGCTGGAATCGGCTGTTCTTGATTACCGGCATGAGGATCTGCTTTGGTACGCTACCGGCAAAGAGGAGCATCAGCGGAACCGCAATGAATATCTACAGACAGCCGAAAAGACGGCGCAGGAGTTGGCGTCCTATGTCGATGTTCCGAAAGAGCACGATCTTTGGGCGACGATCCAAGAGAGGCTGAAAGCTCTCCGCGACGCGGCCGGAGCTGCCTGCCTTGACGGCGGAGGTCCAGGCGTGGCCGGCGAGCGGCCTGTCAACCCTGATACACGATTTTGAGGTGCAGAATGAGGGGCAGATGGAAGCCTCGATCCAATCGCGGATCGTCTGCGTGGGATTGTCAGTCATTGGACCGTGGGCTTGGCCGCCGGCACGGCTGTCCTGCTGCTGGCCGGAGCCGTGGACTTCCTGCAACGGATCATGTGCCCGGTGTTGAATGTGACCCGGCGGCCCAAGCCTTCGGTCAGGGCGACTTCTCCATCCGGACCCCGATTCTCGCATGAAGATGAACTCGGCGCCCTGGCCCGGACGTTCAACAACATGGCCGGCGATATTGCCGACCGGGAGAAGGACCGGTTGCAGTTCGTGGCGATGGTCGTCCACGATTTGAAGAATCCCGTCCTTGCCATCGACATGGCCACCCGGGTCTTGAGTCAATCCGACGTCATCCGAGAGGAACGCCGCTCCTGTCTCGATGGCATCAAGGAAGAGGTGGCACGCTTGCGCAAGATCATTCGCGATCTCACGGATGATGTCCAAGTCGTGAACGGTCGTTTTTCCGTTCGGAAGACTGTCGTAGACCTGAGCGTATTGGTCCGGCGCTTTGTCGAAGCGCAAAGCCAAGCCTTCGCCACGCACGAGATCACCGTGCAGACGGACGAGGGTGCATCGATCTACGCGGATGCGGACCGGATCGAGCGTGTGCTTACGAATCTGGTTTCCAATGCGGTCAAATACAGTCCGCCGAAGACGCGTGTAGCGGTGTGCGTCGGGAGAGAGGATTCGCAGGCGGTGCTGACCGTCTCCGACCAGGGACCGGGCATTGCCAAAGAAGACTTGGCGGTGCTCTTCCAGCCCTTCGGACGAGGCCGAGCCGCCCATAGTCTGGCCGAAGGCACCGGCCTGGGGCTCTACGTGGTCAAGCAGATCGTCGAGGCGCACAACGGCCGCATTGAGGTGCACAGTGAGCCGGGCCACGGCGCCACGTTTCAGATTCGGTTGCCGCTGAGCAGCGCGAAACGGCGACGCAGGAGGAATTCGACCTCCTGCGTCGGCGCTGACGAACTGCTTCTCGCGGGGGCGACCGTGATCCGGCGCCGGTAGCTTGTTCTCCGGTGCGGTGCTGCCTCCCCGACGGATTATTCGTAGTTGACGACCACAAACTGGGAGACGTCTCCCCGCCTGACCAGCAGGAGCACCTTGCCGCTCTTATGTGTGTTTTGGACGGCCGCGGTGAACTCGTCGACCGAGGCAACACTCCGCCCGTTGACGGAGACGATCAAATCGCCCTGCTGAATCCCTGTTTGAGCTGCCGGACTGTCCGGCGTAACGTCCGAGACGATGACGCCCTGACCCAGCCGATAACCAAACTGGTCCGCCAAGTCCTTCGTCAAGTTCTGGACGGTCAGACCCAGGGCTTGTTCGGGTGCGGGAGCGGACGATCCCTTCTGGGCGGTGGTCGCAGGGCGTTCGCCGAGGGTCGCTGTGAAGGCCAAAGGCTTTCCTTCCCGCAAGATGTGAAGCTCGGACGCGGCTGCCCGGCCTGAGCATCGCCACCTCATTGCGGAAGGTATCGTAAGAGGTGATCTTCTTGCCGTTGATCTCCAGGATCACATCGGTGACCTTCAGGCCGGCTTTCTCGGCCGGGGAATTCTCCTCGACCTGAGCCACCACCACCCCGGCGGCCTCTTTGAGACCGAGCGGTTTCGCCATCTCGGGGGTCACGTCTTGGGCGTACAATCCCAGGTATCCGCGACTGACTTTGCCGCTGGTACAGAGCTGCTCCTCGATGGTCCGCGCCATGTTGATGGGAATGGCAAAACCAATCCCCATGTAGCCGCCGCTCTCGCTGAGGATGGCGGTGTTGATGCCGACCACTTGGCCGTCGAGGTTGATCAGCGGCCCGCCGGAATTGCCCGGGTTGATCGCAGCGTCCGTCTGGATGAAGTTCTCGTAGGCGGCGATGTGGACGTTGCTGCGGCCCACGGCGCTGATGACTCCCACCGTGACCGTCTCATTCAGTCCGAACGGATTGCCGATCGCGATGACCCAGTCGCCGATATTGGCCTTGCCCGAGTCCCCCATCGGCAGCACGGGGAAGCCATGCCCCTCGATCTTGATCAGGGCCACCTCCGAGTCCGGGTCCGTCCCGATCAGCTTGGCATTGGTAAAGGTGCGGCCATCCTTCAGGCTGACCGTGATCTTGTCCACGTCGCCCACCACGTGGTTGTTGGTCAGGATGTAGCCGTCCTCGCTGATGATGAAGCCCGATCCCAGGCCTTCCTCGTGGTACTTCCGGGGGTCCTGCCGCTGCGGCAGCCGGCCGCCGAAGAACCTGCGGAGGAACTCGTCGCCGAACTGGCCGAAGGGATCGTTGAGGCCGAGAGGAACCGTCCATCCCCGAGCTGACTTCGACCGCCTTTTCCACCTTGATGGAAACGACGGCCGGCATGGCGGCTTGGGCGGCCGCGGAAAAGGCTTGCGACAGCTCCTTGGCCGCCGCCGTGTGGGATTGGGCCCAGCCGGGCCGGGGGACGCACAGAATAGCCGTGAGAACGGCGATGCGAATAACTACTTTTTTAGTAAACAGTCGTGTTATGTTGTGCTCCTGCATAAAACACCTCCATCATGCAAAACGTTGTGTACTTGTTTCCCGGCCCGATGACGAGGATCGTGTGGCGATGCGACAGGTGACTCCGGAACTGCACTACCTGGGATTTCCCCCGCGCGGCCATAGATACTGTTCCCCGATCCTACCCCTTCTGCCTACACGCGAAGCGCGTCCTTGTTTACTCCAAGAGCCCCAGGAGGAGGGCTTGGTCCTGCTGCCGGTCCGTCAGTACCTGTCGCAACCCCGCGCGGGCCACCTGAAGCTCTTTCCGGATGTTCTCCCGTTCCTGGCGCACCGCTGCTACCTGCGCTCGGATGGTCTCGGGCGAAGCTGCCGGGTTCGCCAAGGATTCCTGCAGTGCCGCTGTCGCTTTGCCCAAGGGCGTCAACTGTCTGGCAGGGGTGGCCGGACGTCCTTGTCGTTCGCCCCTCACGCTGGGCATCCTATGGACGGCGAGCTGCTGGTCCAGAGCATAGATTTTCATGACCCGAGGCCTAATCGATCTCCACTGCTCCTGGGTCGCGCCCAACGCCTCCTGCACGCGCTGTTCGAGGGGCCGCGACCTCTCGCCCTGTACCGTCTTCTGGACCCTGGGCTTGCTCTTGGGGTCCGATGTCTCCGCTTTCCTGGGCGATGGCACTGGTTCCCGCCCACAGGGTAACCACACAGAACATTGCCATGACATGGACTGCTTGTCTTCTCATCGTTGTTCTCCTTTCGATCGACGAAGAGGGGCTACATTCCACCGCGGAATGCTCTTGATCTCCTTGTTCTCCCCTTGCAAACGGCGTGCCACGGTCTCATGGGTTCAGCGACGTGTTTACGCGGCTGCCCACGGGACGAGAACGTGTGGCGTTTCTCCGCTACGTGGAATTCTGCCACACCCCCAAGTAGTCTTGACGAGCGGAATCGGTAATCCGAGATTGTCTATCGCCGGACGCCAGACTTGCGCCTCGTAGACCTTCTTGCCTCCGGCAACGTAGTTCTGGTAGTATGCTGGCCCTGGAACACCCGTACGGGTGGGAGTCGAGAGGTTCGCGTATCCCCCGAGGGAACAGGTGCCGGAACCAAGACGCCGGAGAGTCAAAGATGAAATTGGCGGTCAAACTCGTTCTCGTTGTCGTTCTGGGAATTGCCCTCGTCCTGGTCGTCGATGGGTACGTCTCCTTCAGACGCCAACGGGACTTGTCCACGGCCGATGTCCAACGGGATATTCACGTGCTGGGCTTGACCATGAAGAAAATGGTGGCCGACACCTGGCGTATCGGGGGCCGTGAGCGTGCCTGGCGGCTGATCTGGGACGCGAACGATGCGGAGCGTGAGATCGGCGTCCGCTGGGTTTGGCTGGATGCCCGGCCGGGAGACGCCAACGCTCCATGCGTGTCCCGAGACGAGCTGGAGCCGGTCCTTCGCGACCCGCATGTCCCCCTCACAAAGCGCGACCCCAAGGGCCAGGTGTACATCTATGCCTATTTCCCGACCACCGTCGATGATCCGCGTCCTGGAGCCCTGGAGGTCCGCGCGGTGTCAAGGCTGGACACGCTCGCGCGCCCAGGCCTATGGCAGGATTGTGGGCCTGACCGGCTCCCTGGTGCTTCTGAGTGGATGCGCGGCCTTGGTGTTGGGAATCCGGCTGATTGGACGGCCCTTGGATCTGGTCGTCCAGAAAATGCGGCGTGTTGGCGCCGGCGATTTCTCGGGTCCGCTGCTTCTTTCCGGACATGATGAACTCGATGAACTGGCGGCCGGCCTGAACGCGATGTGCACCCAGCTCGACGAAGCGCGAACCAAGCTGTGCCGGGAGACGGAAGCGCGGATCGCGGCCCTGGAGCAGTTGCGCCATGAGGATCGTCTCAAGACCTTGGGGCGACTGGCCTCGGGCATCGCGCACGAGCTGGGCACGCCGCTGAATGTCATCTCCGGCTACGCGGGCATGATCGCCGGCGGCCGTCTGTCCGGGCCGGACGCGGCCGAGAGTGCCCAGACCATCAAAGCCCAGAGCGAACGGATTGCCGACTTGGTCCGGCGGATCCTGGATTTTGCCCGGCGGCGACCGAGTCAGCGAACGGCGGTCGATCTGCGCCTGCTGGCGCGTCAGACGTTGGACCTGATGGTCCCGCTGGCTCAGAAGCAAAACGTCAAGCTGGTTCTGGCCGACGGCGCGGGGCCGGCCGTCGTGCGGGCCGACGCCGAGCAGGTTCGACAGGTCCTGCTGAACCTGATTACGAATGCCGTGCAAGCCATGCCGCAGGGGGGCCGCGTGGAGGTGGCCGTCGGCCCCGCGCCGGGAAGCCCTCCCGCCGGCCCCGCCGACCCCGGCCGTTCCTACGTATGCCTGTCGGTCCAGGACGAGGGCGAAGGGATCTCCCCCGAGAGCCTGAGCCATATTTTTGAGCCCTTCTTCACGACGAAGGGACCCGGTCGGGGCACCGGCCTGGGTCTGGCGATTGCCGAGGGGATCATCCACGAACATGGCGGTTGGATAACCGTAGAAAGCACCTTGGGAAAAGGAAGCCGCTTCTGTGTCTGTTTGCCAGAGGATGGAGCCATATGCCAGGACGAGTCTTGATCGTAGATGACGACGAGAGCATGTGCCGGATGATCGAGGCCTTTCTCCGCACGCAGGGCTTTGAGTCCTCCTGGCATACGTCGGCCGCCGCGGCCTTCGCGGCGCTGTCCGCCGGCCAGTTCGATGCCGTCGTGACCGACTTGAACATGCCGGGCATGAGTGGCGTGGAGCTGTGCGAACGGATCGTCGCCAACCGCCCGGACCTGCCCGTGGTGGTCATCACCGCCTTCGGCAGTCTGGAGACCGCCGTGGCGGCGCTGCGGGCCGGCGCCTACGATTTCGTCACCAAGCCCGTCGAAATGGATATGCTGGCGTTCGCCCTCCAACGGGCCGCCAAGCATCATTCGTTGCAGCAGGAGGTGAAAAAGCTCAGCGCGATCGTGGAGAACTCGACGCGCTGCGAAGGGCTGCTGGGGGAGAGTGCGCCCATGCAGCAACTCTTCGACCGCATCCGGCGGGTCGCCGACGCAGAGGTCTCCGTGCTGATCTGCGGGGAGAGCGGCACGGGCAAGGAGCTGGTGGCCCACGCCTTGCACGCCCAAAGCCAGCGGCACAAGGGGCCTTTCGTCGCCGTGAACTGTGCGGCCATTCCGGAGTCCCTCTTGGAGAGCGAGCTCTTCGGCCACACGCGGGGGGCCTTTACCGACGCCAAAACGGAGCGCAAGGGGTTGTTTCTGCAGGCCAGCGGGGGCACGCTGTTTCTCGATGAGATCAGCGCCTTTCCCCTGAGTCTGCAACCGAAACTGCTCCGTGCCCTGGAGGAACGACGTTTACGTCCGGTCGGCGCGGATCGGGAGGTGGCCTTCGACGTCCGGGTGCTCACGGCGACGAACCGCGACCTGGACGCGGCCGTCGAAGAAGAGCGGTTCCGGGAGGACCTGTTCTTTCGCATCAACGTCGTGCAGATCGAATTGCCGGCGCTGCGGTCGCGCGGCACGGACATCCTGCTCCTGGGACAGCACTTCCTCACTCAGTTCGCGGGCCGGTCCGGCAAGCAGGTCACGGGCCTGTCGCACGCCGTGGCCGAGAAGTTGCTCGGCTATGCCTGGCCGGGGAACGTGCGCGAGTTGCGCAACGCCATCGAGCATGCGGTGGCGTTGACGCGTTACGAGGAGATCACTGTCGAGGATCTGCCGGAGAAGATCCGGGCCTACCATCATTCGCACGTCTTCGTCGGCGGCAACGATCCGGCGGAACTGGTTCTCATGGAGGAGGTCGAGCGCCGCTACGTCCTCCACGTCCTGGAGGCGGTAGGGGGCAACAAGACCCTGGCCGCGCGCAGCTCTGGGATTCGATCGCAAGACCCTGCATCGCAAGCTCCGTCTCTACGGGGCGGCCGACGGCGAGGAGAAGTCATAGCCCGGGCAGGCAAGCCTTGGGCTTGACCCGTTCCGTGGCATTGTTCCCCAGTGGGGCATTTTGCCGCGCTGCTGCAGACTCCACCCTCCCAGCTTTTTCACCCGCCTTGGGAACCCCCATCCACCGGAAACGCCACGGGCCGCCGTCCAAAGTCTCTGTTCGCACGGTCTTGTTCCCTGGGCCGACACGGCTCGGGTACTCTGGCACCGGATTTGCTCAAAGACCAGAGAACACCAATACAGAACAGGAATGAATGGTGACGCAATGATCGAGAACAACCGCGACTCTCAGGATAACAACCGGGACGCGCTCCCGGTGGCGCCGCAGGCGAACGGCCACCTCCGCGTCCTGCTCGCCGAGGATGACGATGAGATGCGGCGGCTTCTGGTCAAGGTGCTGAAGGCCGACGGCTACGCCGCCGTGGAGTGCCGCGACGGGATCGAGCTGTTTGGGCATCTGGAAGCGTTTGTGGGGCGCCACGCCGCCTTGGACTTCGCGGCGATCATCTCCGATATCCTCATGCCGGGCCCGACGGGGCTGGAGATTCTTGAAGCCTTGCATGACCACACAGGATTCCCGCCCGTGATTCTGATCACCGCCTTTGGCGACAAAGGCACCCATGGGCGGGCGGAGAAAGCCGGAGCGGCGGCGGTGCTGGACAAACCCTTCGGAATCGACGAGCTGCTCGCCAAGCTCCACGAGGTCGCCCCGCATCAGCCGCCGGGCGGCGGTGCTGTCGGTTTGCAATGACCTCACAGTGGAAAGGGATTCACCATGGACGACGTGCAGTTGTTACAGCGCTATGCGGCCGGCAAAGAAGACGCGTTTCAGGAACTCGTCAACCAATACAAGGATGGCGTGTACACCTTTCTCCGCCGATTCCTGAACGACCGGGACCTCGTGGATGACGTGTTTCAAGAGACCTTCCTGCAACTGTACGTCAGTCGCGACACGTTCGACCGGTCCAAGCCTTTGCGCCCCTGGCTGTTCACGATCGCGGCCAATAAGGCCAAGGACGCGCTGCGGCGCAGGCAGCACGGGGATTTCACCACCTTGGGGAGCATGTTCGACAACGAGGAACGTTCGATCGAGGACGTGCTCAGCCTGCTCCATCACGACGACCACCTGCCCTGTGACGATCTGATCCGGGACGAGACGGCCGCGGCGGTCCAGCAGGTGATCGCGCGGCTGCCGGAGAGGCTGCGTGAAATCCTGATCTTGGCGTATTATCAGAAGTTCTCGTATGAAGAGATCCGCGGGATTCTCGGGATTCCCGTGGGCACAGTCAAGAGCCGGCTGCACACGGCGGTACGTCGCTTCGCGGAGGACTGGAAGGCGGTCATGATGTATGAGACCGCCGATGCTTGACGGGGGTAAGGAATGAGTATTCAACAGTGGTCGCAAGATGTGCTCCTGGTGGATCTGCCTGAGGACTTGACGAAACATAACGGTTTGCAGACGGTCATCGCTATGCTCCGCCAAGAGGGCGCCCGCGATGTCGTGGTGGATTTCTCCAACGTGCGAGTCGTGGGCGGGGCGTGGCTCACTCAACTCCAGAGGATCCAGCGACTGGTCCATGAGGGCGGGCACAAGCTGATCCTCTGTGATGTCGCTCCGGCGACCCGGGGCGTCTTCACCATGGCGCACATCGACGATCTGTTCGAGTTTGCCAAAGACAGATTCACCGCCTTGGCGAGTCCTCGACTGGTCGGATAAGGCAGGCAGAACGGAAAAGACCCTGGAGGAATTCGACCTCCGTTATTGGTTTGTCTTTCCGCCTCGCACGATCTCGACGGGGACCCACATGGACTCGATCCGGGCCTCTTCGACGAGGAAACCCGCCGCCTCCAGGGCCGCCGGGCATGGATCGGCCGGCAGTCCATGAGATTGGGAAAATGCCGGTGGGTCCACTCGAAGGCACTCAGGACCAAGCCGCGTTTTGCCTCCTTCGACACGGCGGCCACCACGATCCGGCCGCCCGGTCGCAGGACTCGTTGACATTCAGCCAACACCCGCGGAATCTCCGGTGTGTCGAACAACTCGAGCGTGAAGCATAGGAAGATGCCATCGAAGGAATCGTCGGCATAAGGTAGGTCCTCGGCGTCGCCGCAAACGAGGGCCACGCGCTCGGTCAGGCCCTCGCGCTGGAGAAGCTCCCGCGTTTGATCCCGCATGTTCTCGGAGATGTCGATGCCGGATACTTGGCCTGTCGGGCCGACCGCGTGGGCAAGCTCCGTGAGGACGTGGCCGGTTCCGAAGCCGATTTCGAGCAGGTGTTCCCCCGGTGCCGGGGCCAGCATCTGGAGCGCGATCTCTCGTATCGGCTGCTCGGAATGCTCCGCCAGAAGGTCATACACCCGGGCGATCTTGTTGTAGAACGCTTTCACCTCGTCCTTGGTTTGCAGGACGCGCAGGATGTCCGAATCCTTGTCGGTAACCATCGATCATCGGTCCTCTGTCCGGGCCGGTCCCTGGACGCGACGCAAGTAGGCACTGGCAATGTCGTGCCGCCGGATCATGCCGAGGATCACTCGTTCTTTCAGATCATTTACGACCGGCAGGGCCAACAGGTCGTTTTCCACAAACAATTCCTGGGCATGGTCCAGGGTGTCGTCCGGCGTCAGCGGCCGGACATCCGTTCGCATCAGGTCCTCGGCCAGGATCAAGGGCTGTAGCGCCGGCTCCGTGGCGGCCAGATGGACCTCCTCCAGATCGACGACGCCGAGCAGCCGGTTCTGGTCGTCCACGACGGGCAGGATCGCATGTACGGCGGCCTCAAGCCGGTCGAGCACCGTGGCGAGCGGATCGCCCGAATGGAGCACGACAAGGGATCGCTGGGGAGAAAGAAATTCGCTCACGCGGACCCCCGCCAGGACCTCCCGAACATAAGCTCCCTGGTGGGCCGGGGAGCGCGACCGGCCTTCCACCTGGGAGGAGTAGATGGATTGCTCGTCCGAGAGGATGAAGGACAGCGTGCACACCCAGAGGGAAGGCAACAGCAGGCTATAACCGCCGGTCATTTCGCTGACGATGATGAGCGTGGAGAACGGCGTCTTGGCCGCGGCGGCGAAGAAGCCTGCCATGCCGACCACGACGAAGCTGGCGGGATGTGGGACCGCCCAGGGCCAGAGGTGATGGAGCACCAGGCCCAGCGCCCCGCCCCCACAGCCGCCAATCACCATGGAGGGACCGAACACACCGCCGGAGCCGCCGCTGCCGATGGTCAGGCTGGTGGTGAGGATCTTGCCCAGAGCAATGGTCAGCAGCAGGGCGGCACTGGCGCCGGTGTCTTGGGTCATGGCCTGTTGCAGGGAGGAATATCCGAAGGCCAGAACCGCCAGGGCACTTTGCTGCCGGCCCAGAACTAAATACAACGATAGACCCACCAATCCGGTCAGGAAAGCGCCGAGGGCCGGCCGGAAATGGCGGGGCAGGGGCAGACGACTGAAGAGCCGTTTGCAGCCATAGAACGAACGGGTGTAGAGCATCGCCAGCAATGCCATGGACAGGGCCAACAGCAAGTACGGGCCCAACTCCACGGGCCTGGTGAACGTCAGATCAGGTATGGTAAAGAGTGGCTCCCATCCCGTGTAGGCACCGAAGATGCAGTAGGAGACCACGCTGGCAATCCCTGCCGGAATAATGACCTCGGACTCGAATTCGGGGGATCGATACAGCACTTCGGCGGCGAACATGGTTCCAGCCAGCGGGGCGCGGAAGATCGCCGCAATCCCGGCTCCCATGCCGGCCGCCATCAGAATGCGCCGCTCGACGGGACGCAAGTGCAGGAGATTGGCCAGCAGGGAGCCGAAGCCGGCCCCGATTTGGGCGATCGGGCCTTCCCGCCCGCCGGAGCCGCCGGTCCCGAGGGTGATGGCGCTGGCGACGATCTTGACCAGCGGGACACGCGGACGAATCTGGCCCTGGCGGTAATGGTAGGCCGCAATCACGGCGTCGGTGCCGTGTCCTTCCGCCTCGGGGGCCAACGTGAAGACCAGCAGGCCGCTCACGATTCCGCCCAGCGTGGGGATCACCAGCAACAGCCACGGGTGAAACGGGTGCTTCACGACCGTAAGCCAGGCGAACGAGGGTTCACCGCCGGGATGGGGCTGCGGGTAATAACCGGCCCAGACTCCCAGCGCGTAATGCTCCACCACACGGGTGGCGATATAGAAAGCGATCCCGCCCAGCCCCGCAACAATACCCACCAGGGCCGCAAATCCCAGGAGGCGGGCCTGACCCCGGATGCGATGGCTGCCGAGTTTCAGAAATTCGGGGAACCACCCGACGAGGTGACTTACAGACATACGTTTCAACTTGACTATTCCTGTACCATATACGGGGTAGCGGTCCGGGTGCCCGGCTGTTCCGGGCCTGTCCTGACAACCATTGCCTAATCCTAACGACATGGTAGCCGAATTCGAGCGATAATCAAGGACTTGTTTCTTCCGGCCGGCTCGTTCGGCGTGAAACTGGAGACAGAGGAGGTGGAACATGCCGAGAAAACGCATTTCCACGTTGCTATCCGGGGTGGCCAGAATGGCGGATGTCGTCTGGGGCCCCGTTGTGGCCGGTCTGTTGACCCTCATCATCGGCGTGCTCATCTTGGCCGTGATCGGGGAAGGATCTCGTTAAGTGCGAGTCTGGGCGACGGGGGATGCAGGCCCCAGCAACTCTTAGCTATTGCCTATTAGCCGGCGTGAGGTTCAGCTCGCGCCGATCGCGCTACGGGGTGAATGACCTGCAGGCGTGGGGCAAACGGTCCGAAATAGGAACACCAGGCGCCGAGTGATCGAACAATGGCCTTGCGTAGCCATGCCGGCCCACTCGGCGGCCGGCCGACTGCCGACAGGCTCTCGACCCGCCTCGCTCGTCGCTGGCGGATTAGTCCCATTTGAACTTGGCTTTATCGCTGGTCAAGTCTTGGAGACGCTGCCTGACATTCTCCTGTTTGACGCTCGAGTTCCGCCACTTGGCGATCTCGTCCTCGCTGTCTCTGACGTTCTTCTTCAGATCAGCGAGTTTCTTGAGAAGCTGCTCGTAGGCGATCTCCTTGCGCCGCAGGATCAGGTCATATCGTTTGGCGACCACAACTTGAAGGTCGCTCCCCAGCGTTTGTTTCCTCGTATCCGACTTCTCCTGACGGATCTGCTGGCATAGATCCCTCGCTCGCTTCTTGAGTTCGAGATCCTCCTTGAGAACCGCTCCCCTCTGCGGGTTGGAACTGTCGGCCTCGAAAATGTGCCCGTATTGCTTCATTAGGGAGTCGAAGTAGCTAAGGTAGAGTTGCGGGCCTCTTTCCTTGCTCTTGACGAGAGATGCCTCTTCTCCAGGGCAGTTGGCTTTGAGCCATTCGAGGAACTTGGCATTTCGTTCTTGGCGGCGCTTCTCGAAACGCTCGCCGATGATTTGCACCAGTTCCGGCAGGCCCTGCACGCGCACTTCCCTTTTGAATCGTTCCGGGTCCTCGGTACGGAGTTTGTTCAGTTGCTGAGCCGCGGCAGGATCGCGCTTCTGGATTCCCTGCATGATCCTCTCGACCATGTCGCTCGAAAGATCCTGCTGCCACCAGGGCGACGGTGTCGCCTTGGGCTCATCCTGCCAGATATCATTCTTGGGGGGCTTGGGTGCTGGCGGCATGGATTTCGCTGCGAGTCCGCCGGCTATTATGAGCCCTCCGATGAGCGCAGCCATTCGAGACGCCTGCACGGTCATTGTCCTTTCGCACGTTCGACCTCGAGTGTCCCCTTTCTGCCCCGAGGCCACCCAACGCCTGATTGCCATCCGTGTAGATCAAGACGCTTGGCGGGCGGAGACTATTGCGGAAAATCAGGACACGCGTGGCCATGTGGGACCCGCCTATCGCTCGCGGGTCCCGGCGGAGGTTACTCAGGCAATCCGCGACCAGCTTCCCTTCGGTCTTGTCTGTCGCGTCCGGCCGGCTGACTGGTTCTTGAGACGTTCCTTCGCCTCCGGCGGACTACGCCCATGACGTTCCCGAGAGGACAGACACCCATCATCGCGCAGGAGTCAATTCCCACCACAGCCTGGGATAGTCCTTGCCTTCATTGATCGACCAGATGTCTGCTGCTCCATTGACCGTCTCACCCACGAAGTCCCAACCGGCGTCCAGAAAGGTCGCGGCCGTTTGCATTTGCGCTGTGGTCTGGCCCGTGCCGCCGTCACTGGTGGCTTGACCTGAGGTTTGGAGGTCCCAGAGGCTGGCGGTCACGATGCCGTAGTTATCCCCGACCAGCCCGCCAACATATTCTCCGGAGCCGCTGACTGCACCCGCACTGTAGCACTGGGTCAGGGCAGAGCCGTAACCGTTCCGTCCTACCAGGCCGCCGACAGAGGAGAAGCCGGTCGCGTCGCCGGTGCTGTAGCACTGGGTCACGGTGGCGTCCAGGTTGTACCCCAGCAACCCGCCCACCCAGTAGCTCCCGCCCACCGCACCGGTACTGTAACAGGCGGTCACGATACCTCCGTCCAGGTTGGCCCCCACGAGACCACCGACATGACTGCTCCCGTTGACGGGACCCGTGCTGCAACAGTCGCCCAGGGGACCGTAATTCCGTCCCACCAGCCCCCCGACACACCCTCCGGGGCTTGTGACCGGACCGGCGCTATTGCACTGGGTCACACTGCCCCCGTTGTCTCCTATCAGCCCGCCGACATAATTGGCGCCGTTGACTGTAGCTCTACTGGAGCACTGGGCCACGTTGTTGCTGTTGGCTCCCACCAAGCCGCCGACAAGGTATGCGCCGCTGACCATTCCGGTGCTGGAGCACCGGGTCACAGCACCGCCATCATTACACCCCACCAGCCCGCCGACACAGGAGCCGGTGCCGGCCATGCTCACATCCACAACCGCCAGGTCTTTGATCTCGCCGGCGGGTGTGATCTGCCGCCCAAAGTGGCCAAACAGGCCCACATAGTCCTCACCTTTGGTCGTCAGATGCGAAATTGTGTGACCGTGTCCGTCAAAGACGCCGGTAAAAGGTGTCCACTTGAACGCTTTTTCGACTGCGTTAGCATCTGCCGCAATCACCGCCTTATCGAAGACCTTACCGCCGGGAAGGTTGGGGTCCAAGTCGATGTCCGCCATCAAGATAAAATGCTTGTCGTAGTCGTTGGAATCGTCCCCCAGGGCGATCAGATCGGCGGCGGCCGCGATCTGGTAGGGATCGTTCGGGTCCCCTGTGCCGCCGCTGTATTTGGCCTGAGCAGAAAGACTAAAAAAGCACGCCGCGGCCAGGAAAGGGATCGTGCACAGGGTTCGACATGATCGGGCTGATATCATTTCTGGTTCTCCACTCCGCGGTTCCGTCAAGGCCGCACGAAGACGGCTCTCTGCGCTGCTGGGCGATCAAGAGGGATCCAACCCCCAGATTCCGTTCTCTTTTACGCCCTCATAGTATACCAGATAGGCCAGCGCACGTCAACCTGGCAAACGGGGAGATTCTTGCGCCCGAGGCGGAAGGAGTCAACTCCACGATCCAGCCGGCCGGATGAATGTGTGCCCACGTCCAATGCGTCACGGAGGTAGGCACCGGGGCCAGATGGCCCAGGAACGTCCCCTTCTTCCTTTTCAGTTGCCCGGGTCGGCGCCGCCTGGAGAGCCGCCCAGGTTCGTGCTGGGACGCCAGACGCTCTTTTCGCCGAACGTATTGGGATCGGTCGTGACGGGATCGATGGCCGTCAGAGAATAACCCTGACCATCGGTAGTGCTATACCAGTTGGGCTTGAACGTGAAGCTGTGGATGACTTTCCCTGCGGCGTCCTGCAGCTCGATGTGCTCGCCGGCATTGTTCAGTCGGCCGGCATATGTGCCGGCGACCGGCAAGCCGTGTCCGTACTTGGCTTCGAAGGCGGCGACGTCCTGAACCACGAGGATATATTTGGCCGGGGCCAGCTCGATGCTCGGGAACGTGAACTCCACGCCGTCGGTGAACTTGACGAGATTGAGGTCGATCGCGGCGGTGCCGATATTGGTCAGCTCGATGAACTCGGTATTCGGGTCGAGCGGGTGATACATCATCTCGCTGATCCGCAGGTTCTGAGCCACCGGTCCGACGGAGAAGACCGCCTCCGCCAATCCGCTCCAGGGGCTGTATGCGTTGCTGGGTACCAGCACGCGGGCTTTGACCTGGGTGGTCTTCGTGATCGGGATCGGCCCGGAGTACTGGTAGATGACGCCGGAGACCGCCGGCAACGATGGTCGAGGTGTTGCGGGCGGCGACCAACTCGGCGCTGATCAGGAAGTCCGAACTGGAGGTCGAGGCGTTCAAGCCCTGAATGGCCAGGATATTCTGACCCTGGCGCAGGACGGGAGCCGGGCCGAGCCGTCGAAGTCTTCGAAGACCACCGCGGCGGCATCGTCATGCGTCGTATCGGCGGCGGAGTTCCAGGCGGGGGAGCCCGTGAAGAGCGCCCGCGCGATCTCGAAGCCGTTGAGATAGGCGATGAACCCGTCGTCATAGCGCATCCGCAGGGTCAGGGTGTTGAACGTGCTCGGATTATCCGAGACGGTGAACGGGATGCGGATGTAGCAGGTGGTGCGGGTGAGCATCTGCGAGCCCACGTTGATACTGAAGTACTTCTCGTAGCCGGTGTCGCGCTCGTAGCCGACGCCGCCGGTGCCGCTGATCCACGTCGAGTCGTCGAAAGCGTTGCTGGTGGCCCAGCCGTTATTGATCGGCCCCGATGGTACCAACACGCGCTTGGCGGCGTTCTCCGGCACTAACGTGAAGCTCTCCTGGACAACGTGGGCCGTGCCGGACAGACGCGGATCGGTGCCGTCGAGCGTGTAGTAGAGCACGCCGTTCGAGAGGCTGTTGGTCAGGGTCACGACGCTGCCGGCTTGGACATGGCCGTCAGCCGGAAGGACCTGTGGCGGCATCACGAACTGGCTATCGACCCACGTGCAGCGCGTCTGGAGCCACTGCTTGAGGTGGTCGATCTCGCCCTGGAAGGTGCCATTGAAGCCGGTGCCGGACGCGGGCCCACGCTGGGCCACTTCTGTTGGTTGCGCACTTGGGCCTCGCGAACCTCGTTGGCCATCCCATTGATCGTGGCGTTGATGTTGGCCGTGCTGAACGGGCCTTTCCGCAACGCGTACCAGCGATCGATGTACTTCTGGTAGAAGTTGGCATCCTTGAAGAGGTGGTCCCACCAGATGTAGTTGAAATAATCGGTGGCGTCGCTCGTGCCGTGCCAGGTGGTGGGACTGTCGTCCCGGCTGTCGGAGGAATCCATCGACCGGTCAAAGTCCCAGATCGGCCCCATCCCGAGTTTGCCGTTGCGGGGCTTGTACATGTACGTGCTCAGCGCAGGGCGTCCACGTTCTCCGCCAGCAGGTTGAGCAGGTTGTGATCGATGAAGCAATCCACGTCGATGTACTTGGCGTAGCCGGTCTGGGGATCGGCGAAGTTCGGGCCGTACAGAGCCGTCTCGAAGTCGTTGAGGTAGCCGCGAATCCAGGTGGATTGGGCGGTCGTGATCTCGGACTCTTTCGGGTCCACATAGCAGAAGGTCCCATCGCCGTAGGTGGGATTGCCCCGGGCGGTGTGGAATCCCTGGTCCCCCGGATCGGGCGAGTCGATCTTGAGCATGTATCCCCCGGTGATCGCCGGTACAGTGCTATCCCACGGCTCGAGCTTCTCCACGTCCACCCGCTCCTTGCCCCGTTTGATCTTCTCCATAAAGATGTAGAGGCCGACGTAATCGCTGGCCGAGACCGTGTCGTCATTCGAATTGAAGTACATTTCGACAAACCGCGTGCGGACGGCATACCGGCCGATTTGGTTGCTCAGATCGTAGATAAACGCGTTGTTGATCAGGGCCCGATCGAAGGTGTAGGGAGCGTACAGGACCCAGTCGGAGTCGGCGGGCATCCCAAGAAGGGGATAGTCCCTATCCCGATTGTTCTCGTCCCATACCTCGAACCCATATTGGGGCTTGGCTTGCGTTGCCGTGCTCCGGCCGCGTTTCTTGATTCCGCCTTGTCCGGCGAAATCGGGCGGATCGGTGATCGTGGCCCGGCCCTGGCGGCCCGTGTCGATGAAGACGGCGGAGACCTGGGTCAGGGTGGTGCCAACGCTCCGGCGGCTCGTATCGACGATGACAATCGGCAGGTTGGAATTGAAGCTTAGCACGTCGCTGGCCAAGGCGATGTAGGTCTGGCTGACCACGGCGCTGGGGGCTCTACCCGGCTCGACGCGCGGGCCACCACTTCCTTGGTCCCGGTGATCGTGATGGGACTCGTGTATTTGGTCGAGGTCAGCGTGGGAATTTGGCCGTTGGTGGTCCAATGAATCTCGGCGCCGGGGTTGGGCGAGCTCAGCTCCAGGAGGAAGGACCCGGTGAATGTGCCCCCGGCACGCGAGAAGGTCGGCTCTTGCGAGATGGTCGGGTAGCCCGGGTAATTGGGCTGGCTTGGTGTAGGGCGGCGTGAAGTATTGCTCCTGGTCCCCGTAGAGGCCGTAGGACAAATCGGCTCGCTGGGGCGGAAAGCCCGGATGCTCGGCCAGGTTCGCGTGCGAGCCGTATTCGTGCGCCACCTGCAGATCAGGTCCGACCAAGGCCAGGTATTCGCCGTCGCCATTCAGAGCAAAATTCGTATGATAGTAACCCTTCTGGTCCCGATACGGCCAGTTCTCCGGATGATCCGCCTGCTCAATCCCCGAGGCGAAGACCACCAGATAGCTGCCCGCCGACAGTGGGACCGCCGGGAAGGCCCACTTGGTCAAATGAGCCGGGTCATCCGTCAGATACCAACCGCCGAGATTGATTGCCTGCGTGCCCCGGTTGTGGATTTCGATCCAGTCCGGATACACGATCTTGCCCTCGACCGTTGTGGCCAGCGTGGACTCATTGCGGGCCATGAACTCGCTGATGACGAGGGGGAACTCCCCGGTGCGGCATTCGGTTCCGTCGTGCCGCCTGGAGTCGGCGCCAGTCCGGCCAGGGTGCCCATCAACTCCACTTCCGCGATCTGCATGCTGTTCGCGTGGGCTGCATCCCGGACCTTCGTGAACAGGAGTTGATAATTTGCGTAGGCGGCCTTATTGGCGAAGGTGATCGGCGTGGTATTGCGGGTCAGGCGCGGCCAACTGGTCGTCCCGGCGAAGTCTACGACATTGCCACTGGCGATCAGGGTATACGGACCGTCGAGGCTCGTATTGGAGCCGTACAATTCGAAGGCCACGGGGTCCCGCTCGGGAGAATCGTTGGCCGTCGTGAGGGTTAGACCGGTGACAACCGTCGCGCCCACCAAGGGCGTCACCTGGAGTCCGGTGGGCTGGGTCGCGCCTTTGAAATGCAGGAACTTCGTGTTGACGTCGTTATCGAGCGCCAGCTTCGGGTACTCGGCCGCCGGCCAATCGCCATCATTCGGGACACCCCGGATGGCATCGAGCGGCGTGGTGATATTGATTTGCGCAGCCGCTTGGGCCGCCCACAAGACTGTGATCAACAACAGTGTTCTGGTCACTTCTCCTCCATTCTCTCTGAGAGGCATCGTGACTACCCGTTGCCGCGCGGGTTCGTGCCTTTCACAGGCTCCATTATAGCCTTCCAGGCCTGTCGAATCAATGTGGTGGGGCACACTTATCCTTCGCAGTTGACTGTTTCCAGGTCCGGGCCTACAGTCTACGTAGGATGGGCTTTAGCCCATCCTGCTTTCTTATGATCGAGTGTTCCGCATGGGCTAAAGCCCATCCTACAAGAATTATAGACGTGACGCGAAACGCCAGGGAGGCTGGAATGAATCGACGGGAATTTGCCAAGGGAGCCGTGTTGTTGGGCATCGTGACGCAAAACCGGTTGGTGACGGGCGCCGACAAGGCGGCCGATCCAACCGGGGACTTCTACGAGGAGCCGGCCAAGAGAATCCCGGTGCGTCACTTCGACGTAGTGGTCGCCGGAGGTGGTACGGCGGGGGTGGTCGCGGCCTTGGCGGCGGCGCCACGGGGCCAGGACCGCCTTGATCGAAATCAAGGGCTACACCGGCGGGACCGTCGTCGAAGGCGGCACGGCGCTGCACAGTTTCTTCAATCTGTGGAAGGCGTTCCCCGGGGTCAAGAAACGCCAGGTGGTTCGGGGCATCCCCAGCGAGATCGTGGAGCGCCTGACTCAGGCCGGTGGGTGCTCGGGCCACGCGGAAATGATCGTGGGATACGACTACGATTCCGTGAACACCTCGGTCGATACGGAGATCTACAAGCTGGTGAGCATGGAGATGCTCAGTGAAGCAGGGGTCTTCCTGGCCCTCAACACGATGGTTGTCGGTGCGGCGGTGGATGGCTCGCGCATGCGTGGCGCCGTTGTGGAGAGCCGCTCCGGCCGCGAGCTGTTTGCGGCCAAGGCCTTCGTCGACACCACTGCCTATGGTCATTTGGCGGCCTACGCCGGAGCCAAGTACAGTGAGCCCAACGACTACGACGTCGCCAACAGCATTGGCGTCGCCGGGGTCGATTTGGACAAGCTGGTGAAGTATGTCGAGGCCAACGGCGGCGCCGGCAATCTCGCCCTGGGTCTGCACGACGATGTCCCGGGCAAGGTGGTGCGCCTCGATGGCCCCCGGGGCAGCGGCAAGCCGCGGTTGCTCATGACCACGGTGCACGACGACTACTTTATGTTCGTCAAGTTCGGCGTGAAGATGCCGGTCAGTCCCACCAACCGTGACGCCACGGCCAAGGCCGAATTGCAACTGCGAAAGCAGCAGCGGCAGTGGATCGAGCACGCCCGCAAGACTATCCCCGGCTGCGAGAAGGCATTCATTGCCCGGACCAGCCCGACGTTGAATATCCGTCGTGGCCGGCTGATTGTCTGCGATTATGATGTCACGCATGAGGACGTGATCGAGGGCCGGCACTTCGACGACGACGTGATGGCCTATGGCTTCCACGACATGGCCCCGCGCCTTCAGATCAAGAACGGTGGTACGTATGGCATCCCGTATCGGGCATTTCTGCCAAAGGGCTTGGACAACCTGCTGTGCGCGGGCATGATGATCACCTCGGACCACCGGGCCCACATGTCCACCCGCAACACGGTAAGCTGCATGGCCCAGGGGCAGGCAGTTGGCACGGCGGCGGCCCTGTGTGCCACGTCCGACTGTGGCACACGTCAGCTTCCATATGCCGACCTTCGAGCAGCACTCGAAAAGGGCGGCGTTCATTTTGAGACCAGTGCGGAAAATGCATGAGTGAGGAGTTTTATGAAGAGCCCTGCGAGCAAAGAAGGTCTGAGCCGGCGCAGATTCTTGGGGACAGTAGCCGCAGCGGCGGCGTTCGGAGTACCGCGTTTACGCGGGTCAAAGGGGTGTACGTGCTTACGGAAGAAGACGCCATGGTGGGTCGGACCTTCGAGGATACGATCGCCTGGCGCAGCGGTTTCCTGGACTTGGGCGGGCAAAGAGGAGGCAAGTTCGTGAAGATGAAAGTCCATGATGTGCCGTACCGGGCGCTCCTGCCCGAGAAGCTGGACGGTGTGCTGGTGGCGGGGCGCTGTATCTCGGCCACGCACGTGGCGGCCGCTGCCGGCAAGAGCATGGGCAACTGCATGGCCACGGGCCACGCCGCGGGTGTCGCGGCGGCGCTCTGTGCCAAGGCGAGTATCCTGCCGCGCGAGTTGAAGGTGGCCGATTTGCAGAAGGCCCTGCGTGCCGATGGCGTGGATCTCGATATGAAAGACCGCGATCAGGCCACTCTCTAATCACACTCTGGGACGATACCCATGGACGCGAAACGGCAAACAACAGTCTTCACACTTATCATGATCCTTGCCCTGGCTCGCACGCCGGTCAACGCAGCGTTGCAGGTGACGGTCAGTGGAAATCAAGAGGCTCCTCAGATCGCGTTCGCCGCGACGGAGATCCGCAAGTCAGCGGAAGCAGCGCCGGAGGCTGGGCCGCTGACGGTGGAGTTCGCCGTCGATTCGGCCGGACTCAAATCGCAGGGCTATCGGCTGGAGCGTGCCGAGGGAAAGATGCGCGTGACGGGCGGCGATGCCAACGGCGCCATGTATGGCGGGCTGGACGTGGCCGAAGCGATCCGTCTGGGCACGTTGGCGGAACTCAAGGAACAGGAACACACGCCCTACATCGTCAAGCGCGGCATCAAATTCAACATTCCCCTCGACGCCCGCACGCCGAGCTACTCCGATGCCGGCGACGCCGCCCAGCAGAATATTCCCGAGATGTGGAGCATGAATTTCTGGCGGGAGTTCCTCGACGAAATGGCGCGGGACCGGTTCAACGTGCTGACGCTGTGGAACCTCCATCCTTTCCCGTCGCTGGTCAAGGTGCCGGAGTATCCCGAGGTGGCCCTCGCCGACGTGATGCGGACCACCGTGAAGTTCGACAGCAGCTACTCGCTCAGCGGCAAGGACATGGTCCGCCCGACGCATCTGGCCCACCTGGAAGTGCTCAAGAAGATGACGGTCGAGGAGAAGATCGAGTTCTGGCGCCAGGTCATGCAGTACGCCCACGACCGCGGCATCGAGGTGTACCTCTTCACGTGGAACATCTTCGTTTGGGGCGCCGAGGGCAAATACGGCATCACCTCGGACCAGTCCAATCCGACCACGATTGACTACTTCCGCACGAGCGTTCGTGAGACCCTCCTGACCTATCCGCTGCTTGCCGGATTGGGCATCACGGCCGGCGAGAATATGCAGAACCTCAAGGGGGAATTCTCGAATGAGAAATGGTTGTGGAAGACCTACGGCGAAGGCCTCCGTGACGTGAAGAAACTCCAGCCGAACCGCTCTATCCGCCTGATCCACCGGCTCCATCAGACGAATCTCAAGGGTATTCTAGACGAGTGGAAGGACTACCCCGACACGTTTGACTTCAGCTACAAGTACTCGGTCGCCCACATGTATTCGCTGCCCGCACCGGTCTTTGCCCAAGAGACGTTGGCCGCGCTGCCGGCGAATCTGCGGACGTGGCTTACCGTGCGGAACGACGACATCTACAGCTTCCGCTGGGGCGACCCAGAGTATGCCCGGGCGTATGTGCTGGCCATGCCGGGGCCGGACAAGCTGGCCGGCTATTATATGGGCCCGGACGGCTACATTTGGGGCCGTGAGTTCCTCAGCACTGAGCCGGATTCGCCCCGTCAGCTCGTGATCAAAAAGCAGTGGTACAGCTTCCTGCTTTGGGGACGGCTCAGCTACGATCCCCAGTTGCCGAATGCCTTGTTCCAGCGCACGCTGGCGACGCGGCTTCCGGGCGTGCCGGAGGAGAAGCTGTTCAGGGCTTCCTCGGCGGCCTCGCAGATCATCCCGCAGATCACGCGGTTCTTCTGGGGCGATATCGATCTCAAGTGGTTCCCCGAGGCCTGCCTCAGCCATCCGGCTCCCAAAGGCTTTCGCACCGTGCGCCACTTCATGACGGGCGAGACCATGCCAGGCAGCGGCATCGTGAACATCGCGTCGTATCGCGATCGTCTGCTGGAGGGCAAGCCGATGGACGGCATCACGCCCCCGCAGGTCGCACAGGCCTTGCAGGACCACGCACAGACCACGCTGCGACTCGTCGCGGAACTACCAGCGGCCGGTGCCGGCAAGGAACTGCGTCTGACGGTCGGCGATTGGAAGGCGATGGCCTACCTGGGGGATTATTATGCCGAGAAGATTCTCGGCGCGACCGAATTGGCTTTATTCGACAAGACCGGCAAACCCGAGCAGCAAGCCGCTGCGGTCAAACACCTTGAGGCAGCGTTGGAACACTGGAAGAAATACGCGGCTGCGGCGACCAGCCAATACCGGCCCCAATTGCTGACTCGTATCGGCTATGTGGATCTCAATCAGTTGACGACCAAAGTCGAGGAAGATCTCGCGCTGGCGCGGAACTGGTCAAAGGGACAGCCCTGACGAGATGAAGCATTGAGCCTGTCCCAATAAGGTTGTTGCGGGAAATGCGTTTCTGGGTGGCAGCCTCAAGCGCAGCTTGGGGATGGCTTCACGCACCTTGACCAACCATCCCCAAGGCCTTCGGCCTTGAGGCTGCCACCGGGATGAGCAACATTTAACGGGACAGACGCACAGATTGGAGAAGGCATGGAGCGACGCGAATTCATCAAGGCGGTAGCTGCGGCGGCGGCGCTGCACGGGAACGCCGCTCTCCCGAGCGGCACAACGAAAGATGCCAATCAGGAGATTGACGGTCCCGGGGGTCCCGGGGCCTGGGATCGGCGGACGTACCGCTGGGCGCAGACGAACATCACGGAGATCGACCCCACCCGCTACGACATCGCTTGGTGGCGGCAGCATTGGAAACGCACGCAGATCCAGGGCGTCATCATCAACGCCGGAGGCATCGTTGCGTACTACCCGAGCAAGTTTCCTCTGCACTACCGTCCGCCGGCACTGGGCGACCGCGATCTGTACGGCGAGCTGGCGCGTGCCGCCCATGACGATGGTCTCGTCGTGCTGGCTCGCATGGATTCCAACCGGGCTCACGAAGCGTTCTACCAGGCGCATCCGGATTGGTTCGCGGTGGATGCCGGCGGCAACCCCTACCGGGCCGGCGACCTCTACGTGTCGTGCGTCAACGGACCCTATTATGAGGAGTACCTGCCGGATGTGCTGCGTGAAATCATCGGAAGATCGCACCCCGAAGGCATTACGGACAACAGTTGGAGCGGCTTGGATCGCGGCAGCATTTGTTATTGCCAGAGCTGCGCCAGGCGGTTCCGCGAGCGGACGGGCAAGCCGCTGCCCAAGGGACATGATTGGAACGATCCGACTTATCGCGAATGGATTCAATGGAGTTACGCCCGCCGGCTGGAGATCTGGGACTTGAACAACCGCGTGACTAAAGCGGCGGGGGGGCCGAATTGCCTGTGGCTCGGCATGAACAGCGGCAGCATCAGCGGCCAAAGCCGGAGTTTCCGCGACTGCCAGGAGATTTGCGCTCGCACGGAGATCGTGATGCTGGACCACCAGTCGCGCAGCGACAGCGAGGGCTTCCAGCACAACGCCCTGACCGGCAAGCTCATCCACGGCCTCTTGGGTTGGGACAAGCTGATCCCCGAGAGCATGCCCATGTACCAGATGGGCCGGGCCACGTTCCGGCTGGCCAGCAAGCCCGAGCCGGAGGCGCGGATGTGGATGTTGGCCGGGTTCGCAGGCGGGATCCAGCCATGGTGGCACCACATCAGCGCGTACCACGAGGACCGGCGGATGTATCGCACGGCCGAGCCGATTCTGCGCTGGCACAAAGCGAACGAGGCGTACCTTGTCAACCGCCGGCCCATCGCCAACGTGGGGATCGTATGGTCGCAGCGAAATACCGACTTCTATGGGCGGGACAATCCGGAGGAGCTGGTGGAGCAGCCCTGGCGCGGCTTCACGCAGGCCCTGATCCGTGCCCGTATTCCGCATCTGCCGGTGCACGTGGACCACATCGACCGGGAGGGGCCGAATCTGGCGGTGCTCATCCTGCCGAACGTGGCGGCGCTGTCGGACGAGCAAGTCGCCGCCGTGCATCGCTTCGTCGAGCGGGGCGGGGCCCTGATCGCGACCGGCCAGACCAGTCTCTATAACGAGTGGGGCGACCCTCGTCCGGATTTTGCCCTGGCCGATCTCTTTGGCGTTCAGTTTGGAGTACCGCCTTCAGGCGGGTCGGACTCTTCTTATCCGCGTAAACGCGGTACTCCGAACGGCTCAACTCGACACACGTACTTGCGTCTGACGCCGGAGCTTCGCGGCCGCGTTTATGGTCCGAAGGCAGGCGATGAACCGGCTATCACAGGGGAGCGTCATCCTGTGCTCGCCGGCTTTGACGAAACCGATATCCTGCCCTATGGGGGTGCACTCGATCCGCTGACGGTCAGCGAGAAGGCGAAGGTCCTGCTGACCTTCATCCCCTCCTTCCCGATGTTCCCGCCGGAGACCGCGTGGATGCGCCAGCCGCGGACCAACATTCCCGGCTTGGTCCTGAACGAATCGAACGGCAGCCGTGTGGCCTATTTGCCTGCGGACCTCGACCGCCGGTTTGCTATCGACAACTTGCCCGACCACGGCGACCTCCTCGCGAACTTGGTTCGATGGGCTGCGAAAGACAATCTGCCACTGGAGGTGAGCGGCCGGGGCTTGATCAATTGCGAGCTTTACCAGCAGCCGGGCCGGATGATTCTGCACGTGGTGAACCTCACCAGTGCCGGGACATGGCGTGCCCCGGTGCATGAGTTGATTCCGGTTGGCCCTTTCCAGGTGAGAGTCCGTCCGCCGCAAGAGACTCAGCCGAAGACGCTCAAGATGCTGGTTTCCCAGGAGAATAGGGCTATTACTGCCGCGAAGGGCTGGGTACAATTCGAGCTTAAGTCAATACTCGACCACGAAGTGATAGTGTTGGAACCCTAAGTGGCATGGGCTTCCAGCCCATGCATCATCGGCAGGATGCCGATGCCCAAAAGTCACACGGGCAAGATGCCCGTGCCACAGTGAGGAACGTATGGATGGAGCACAGAAATATCGGGCCAGTCGCAGAGAATTCCTCCGGCAGGCGGCCCTTGCGGCTGGTTGTACGGCGGCCGGGGCTCTCGCCGGCTGTGGCGGAACCCAGCGCAGCACCGCCGGGGGTGGCCCAGGCAAAGCCAAGGTGAACCGTGCTTCCAGCGTGTTCATTGCCTGCGATCCTCTCGATCCGGTGGTGTTCAGTCCGCCGGCGCAGTGGAGCATCGAGCTACTCCAGGCATCTCTGTTGGCCAAAGGCATTGGCAGTGAAATTGGCCAACGGGCGGATCAGTCGCCCCCCGGGGCCATGTGCATCGTGGCTTCCGGCGCCTCGGCGTCCGCGGCCCGTGAGGTGCTCTCCCAGACCGGCGTGTCGGTGTCGGATTCACCAGAGTCGCTGGGTTTGGTCCCTGGTGCGGCCTCAGGCCGGCCGGTCTTGCTGGCCTGCGGCAGCGATACCCGGGGTTTGGTGTATGCGATTCTGGAACTGGTGGATCGGGTCGATTGTGCGTCAGAGCCTTGGGCGGCCCTGCAAGTGCCCAAGCCGATCGTGGAACAGCCGGCCAATCCGATTCGCAGCATCCTGCGCGTCTTTGCCAGCGAGGTGGAGGATAAGAGCTGGTACGGCGACCAGGCGTTCTGGCAGCAGTACCTGTCCATGCTTGTCTCCCAGCGATTCAACCGCTTCGCCTTGGCGCTGGGTCTGGGCTACGACTTCACGTCGCACCTGCGCGACACGTATTTTCACTTTGCCTACCCCTTCCTCATCTCAGTGCCGGGCACCAATGTCCGCGTGACCCAACTGCCCGATGCCGAGCGCGACCGCAACCTGGAGATGCTGCGCTTCATCAGCGACGAGGCCGCCCGCCGCGGCCTGCACTTCCAACTTGGCGTTTGGACGCACGCCTATCAGTGGACGGACAGCCCCGATGTGAACTACACGATTGAAGGTCTATCTCCCAAGAACCATGCGGCGTATTGTGGGGCTGCCCTGGAGGCTCTGCTAAAGGCCTGTCCCTCCATCAGCGGCGTCACTTTCCGCATCCATGGCGAAAGCGGCGTGGCGGAAGGCAGCTATGAGTTCTGGAAGACGGTCTTTGAGGGCGCGGGGCGTTGCGGCCGGCGCGTGGAGATCGACATGCACGCCAAGGGCATGGACCCGACCATGATCGCTTTGGCCGTGGCTACGGGCCTGCCGGTCAATATCTCGCCGAAGTACTGGGCCGAGCACATGGGCCTGCCCTATCATCAGGCCGCCATCCGGTCCGTCGAGTTGCCTCGTCAGGACCGGAGAGATCAAGGGTTCTTCTCGCGCAGCTCCGGCTCGCGGAGTTTTCTGCGCTATGGCTATGGCGACCTGCTCTCCGAGAATCGGCCCTACGGGGTCCTGCACCGTATGTGGCCGGGGACACAACGGCTCTTGCTCTGGGGCGATCCGGCGCTGGCGGCGGCCTACGGCCGGGCCTCCAGTTTCTGTGGCAGCAGCGGAATGGAACTGTTCGAGCCGCTCTCCTTCAAGGGGCGCAAAGGCTCCGGTCTGCCCGGGGGGCGCGATGCCTACGCGGACGCTTCGCTCCGCCCGGCGCAGATTACGAGAAGTACCTGTACGAGTACCGACTCTGGGGCCGGCTGCTCTACAATCCGGACGCGCAGCCCGAAACCTGGCGCAGGTTCCTCGAAAAAGAGTATGGCCCGGGCGCGGTAGCGTGTGAGGAAGCCCTGGCCCACGCCAGCCGGATTCTGCCGCTGTTCACAACCGCCCACATGCCCTCGGCCGCGAACAACAACTACTGGCCCGAGATGTATACGAACATGCCCATCGTGGACGCCTCCCGGCCACATCCTTACGGCGATACACCCAGCCCCAAGCGGTTTGGGACGGTCAGCCCGCTGGACCCGCAGCTCTTTGCCGGAGTGGACGAGTGCGCCAAGGCTCTGCTCGAGGGCGGATCGATGGCGAAGTACTCTCCCCTGGAAGTGGCCCGGTGGATGGAGGGACTGGCCGTCGTAGCGAGGAGAATCTGCGCAAAGCCCAAATGCAGGTGGCGGACCCGCAAACGCCGGCGCTGCGACGGTTGGCGGCGGATGTGGTCGTGCAGAATGGGCTCGGACGGTTCTTTGCCGTCAAGCTGCGGGCGGGTGTGCTCTACGCGATCTACGATCAGACCGGCGACCCCGCCGCGCTGCAGGAGGCCCTGAAAGCCTACGGTGTGGCCCGAACGATCTGGGCCGAGACGGCGGCGCAGGTCCAGGATGTCTATGTACACGACATCACCTTTGGCTTGGAGAAGCAGTTGCGGGGCCACTGGCTGGATCGTCTGCCGGACATCGACCAAGACATCGCCGACATGGAGAAGGCTCAGCCGCACCCGGCAGGCGGGCAGGCCGGTGGCCGAGCGCCGGAAGCGGTGGCGCGAGCGGTTCAGGCGGTCCTAGGCCGGGTTCAGCGGCCTGTGATTCCCCTGGTGCATGTGATCCCGCCTTCGTTTGCGGCGGGGCAACCGTTCACGATCGAGTTGATGCTGCTCGGCGGAGGGCCCAATGCGAAATCTCGCGCTGGGGGGCCCCAGCCCGGTCAGTCGCCGGCCGTGGCTTCCGTTCGCCTCTGGTACCGGCATGTGCATCAAGCGCAGTCCTACCAGACCGCCGACATGCCGGCGCAAGGCAATCGGTGCCAGGCCACGATCCCGGCCGAGTATACGAACACGCCGTACCCCCTGGAGTATTATTTCGAGTTGCGCAACGAAGCGGGTCAGGCGTGGCTGTATCCGGGCTTCGACGCTACGCTGACGAATCAGCCGTATTTCGTTGTGCACCCGGCGTGAAAAGACCGTCCGGCGTCAAGCGGTTGCGAGACTCGTTACGTAAGACGTTTAGCGGTCGCCGCGACGAGTCTCGCAACCGCAACCGTTGAACGATCATTTACGGGCCTCCGCGCAATGAACATGCTCAGAAATCACATCCTGCATCTTCTGCAGAAGGATGACACCCCGCGCAAGCTCATCCACCTGGAGCAGGAGTTGGGCATTCGCGGCGAGCTCAAAATGGCCTTCCGTGACGCGATCGATTCGCTCTGTGCGGAGGGGCGTTTGATCGTAGGTCCCGGGAATGTGGCCAGTCTGCCGTCGCTGTCCGGCGAGATAACCGGCGTCTTCCGGGCCAATGCCCGTGGCTACGGCTTCCTCAGTCCGGAGCAATCCATGGATGAGGGCGACGTGTTTATTCCGGCCAAGGCGACCGGCAGCGCCATGACCGGAGATCGCGTCGTCGCGCGAATCACCCGGCGCGGCTCCAAGGACGAGGACGGCCGGCTCACGGGCGAGATCGTCCGGGTCCTGCAGCGTGCCCACACGAGCGTCGTGGGCACGTTGCTCTGTAGAGACGCAAAATCTTGCGTCTCCGATCCAGACGCAAAATCTTGCGTCTCTACCTGGTTGGTCCAACCCGACGGCGGGGACTTCTCGCGCCCCATTGAGATCGATGGCGTCGATGCTCGCAAGGTCCGCCACGGCGACAAGGTCTCGGTCGAAATCCGATTCTACCCCACCCATTCTCAGCCGGCGCGCGGCGTGATCGCGGCGGTCCTGGGCCGCCCGGGCCGATTCGACACGGAGACGACCGCCGTCATCCAGCGGCATCACCTTTGCGATGCCTTCGACGCGAGCAGCTTAGTCGAAGCCAGCAACGCGAAGATGGCGTTCGATCCGCGCAACGTGCCGGGCCGCGAGGACCTTACCGACGAGCTGATCGTTACGATCGACCCGCCGGACGCGAAGGATTTCGATGATGCCGTCAGCCTGGCATGCGATGAAGAGGGACGCTGGGTCCTTGGCGTCCATATCGCCGACGTGAGCTACTTTGTCCCGGAGGGTTCGGCGTTGGATCGAGCCGCGTGCCGGCGCGGCAACAGCGTGTACCTGCCCGGCCGGACTCTGCCTATGCTGCCGGAAATGCTCAGCAACGGGATCTGCTCTCTGCAACCCGGCCAGCCCCGGTATACCAAAAGCGTTTACCTCGTCTACAACAAAGACGGCCAAGTGCAGTCCAGTTACTTTGCCAACACGATGATCAAGTCATCCGCCCGTTTAAGTTATCAGGAGGCCGACCGGATTCTCACAGGCGACCCGTGCGGATTCTCGCAGGAGGTCATTGCCCTCTTGCATGACATGGAGACCCTGGCCCGCTTGATCGAGACCCGTCGGCGCCGGGCCGGGATGCTGCAACTGAAAATGGCCGAGCGCGAGCTCGTGAGGGATGATGAAGGGCAGGTGATCGGTGTCCAGCCGGAGGATACCAGCTATCCCCACACCATCATCGAGATGTTCATGGTCGAGGCCAATGTGGCCGTGGCGACCCTGTTGGACCGCTACTGCATCCCTTTTATGCGGCGGGTTCATCCGGAGCCGGATGCGAACGCCTTGCGTCAGCTCTCTCAAACGCTCCGGCTCTTGGGCGTGACCCTTTCGCGCCAGCCCCAGCGGTCGGATTTGCAGGCTTTGTTGGATCGAATCCAGCACACGCGGATGGCGCTACCCGTGAACATTCTCGTCCTGCGCAGCTTGGAAATCGCCACGTATTCGCCCGCCAGCATCGGCCACTACGCCTTGGCCGCCTCGAAATACTGCCACTTCACCAGTCCCATCCGCCGCTATGCGGACCTCATGGTGCACCGGGCGCTCCAGGCCTATCTCACCGGCCAATTGGATCGCGCCCGGCGGCAATTTGCCTTCCCGGACTTGGAAGAGATCGGCCAGCACATTTCCGAGACCGAGCAGACCGCCGAAGAGGCGGAACAGGAGCTCAAGACGATCCTCATCCTGCACCTCTTGCGAAAGCAAATCGGACAGGAGTTGACCGGCATCGTCGTGAACCTGACCGGTTTCGGGGCCTCCGTCAATCTGCCGGAGTACGGTGTGGAGGGCTTGATTCCCCGCGAAGCCCTGGGCCCGGACCACTGGCAGTTCGACGAGCAAAGCCAATGCCTGGTCGGCCGCCACAGCGGGGCGATTCTGCGGCTGGCGCAAACGCTCCGCGTGCGGATCGTGGATGTCCATCCTGCCGCGGGACAGCTCGACTTGGCTCCGGCTCATCCTTTCGTCGCAAAAGTACCGGAGCAGAGCCAACAACAGAACTCCCGCCGCAAACACTCGCAAAGACACCACCGTGGCCACAAAGGTCGCTGATACGCGTCGAAAGCCCCATATGTCGCTGCAAGTCGCGAAGCCGCAGCGCGGCGAGCAGGCGGTAGAAACGCCAGAGGTCTGCTGTGGGTGCCATGCCTACGCCTCGTAGGCATGTCTTTCCCCCACGTTCCGCATGTCTACGCAAAACCGTAGACATGGCACCCGTGAAGTTAGGTTCTTGGGAGCGAAGAGAGAAGGAACCTCTCCTGCGGCGGGTTGGAGAGGGGCACCCGCTGGGGTAGGTCGCGTTTTCGGGTCTGCACTTTACCGCGGCAGGGCATCGAGGAACATGGCTGCCAGGGATTCCACGGCGTCGTGGACTTCTTTGGATACCGAGGCCCCGACCTCCAGGCTCTTGGGCTGGATGCCAATGATCGCGACTTGGCACTGGAATGAGTCGAGAAGGTAGTCGATCATGATTTTGAGGGGCAAGCTGTGGGTGCAGAAGGTGGTTCCCCCGATGCCGTCGGGGTCCATCAGGGTGATCGCGCCCGGCTCGGCATTCAGGTCAGCCGCGTCGATGATGACAAGATGAGTAGGGCTGAACCGCTTGATCTCGCCCGTGAGGTTTTCGGGAGCGGTGCCGCCGAGAAAGACCTCCAGGCGGAGGACGGAGGACGGAGGACGGAGGACGGCACGGTCCTCCGTTGTCTGTCTTCTGTCGTCTGTCCTCTGTCCTCCAGCTTCCTGGATGCGCCTGCGCGACCAGAAGGCCGGCGGCATCGTCGGCCCGCAAGTCCGAGCCGACGCCCAGGACGGCGATCCTGGCGGCTCGCCCTCAAGTCTTTGTTGCAGGCTTGTTCTTATCGTTGTCTGGAGAGTCGCCATGGAATACCACCTTCAATTTCGTGCGGTCCTGTTGGGCCAATTCGAATTCCGGGGTGGCTTCCAGTGCGTCGCGCGGGCAGGAATCCACGCACTGGGCACAATAAATACAGCGCGACAGGTCGAACTCGGCTTCGAACTTCTTCACGGGTTTGCCCGTCGGAGAATCGGGCGGGGGAGGCACTTCCCCGACTTGGCGGATGGTAATCGCGCCGGACGGGCAATCCCTCATGCAGGCCTTGCAGCCGATGCATTTCTCCGGCGTGAACCGGATCTTGCCGCGAAAGTCCTTGGGCATCTCGGCCTTGACGAATGGATACCGTGTGGTCGCGGGCTTCCTGCGCAACGAGTCGAGCACCTGCCGAATCATTCTTCCAGGTCTAATCATCGGCCGAACGCTCCTTTCAGAATCAGGTCGGCCAGGAGCTGCGCGAAGGCAACCGGGGCGACGTACTTCCAGCAGAAGTCGATCATCTGATCGATCCGCAAGCGGGCGAACAGGGTCCGGGACAGCGACAGCAGGGCAACGACCAGGAGCACCTTGAGCAGATACAGGACGAATCCCACAATGGGACCGAGATTCAGTCCGTACGGTAGGAACACCACCGCCAGCAACGAAGCGCCGACCACCATTTCAATGTTGATGGCCATGCGGAAGAAGGCCAACAGTCGGCCGCTATACTCGGTGAAGCTGCCACCGACGATTTCGGTCTCCGCCTCGGGGATATCGAACGGCACCTTCTCCAGCTTGCCCAGCAGGGCGGTCAGCGCGATCCAGAACCCGGCGATGTTGCAGAGGCCGTACAGCGGGTGCTGCTCGTAGAAGACCGTCATCTGGCTGAGCGACCAGGTGTTGGCCAGCAGGGCCGGGGCCAGGATGCTCAGAAACAGCGGAATCTCATAGGCGAACAGTTGCGTAATCGCGCGGACGGCCCCGATCATGGAAAAGACGCTGCGCGAGTACCAGCCGCCGAGGAAGAACGTCAGCGTTGGGATCGTCAGGAGATAGAGCACGACGATGACGTCGCCCTGGAAGGAGAACAAAGCGTGCGCCCCCCACAGGGGGATGTAGAGCAGGGCGGTGATGGCCGAGGTCAGGGCGATCATGGGCATCAGGCAGAAGACGGCCCTGTCGGCATTCGCCGGTACGACCGTTTCCTTGGCGAGCAGCTTTACGAAGTCGGCAAACGGCTGGAACCAGGGCGGGCCGACGCGGTTTTGCAGCTTGGCGCAGAGCTTGCGATCGACGTACTCGGCTGCCAGCCCGAAGGTGCTGACGAAGAGAAGTCCCGGGAAGATCAAGATATAGAACAATGCGCTTGCCATAGCTGGTAGGGTGGGGTCTTACCCCACGCGTTATGTCTCGTCAATGGCGTAGACGCGTGGGTTAGGAACCCACCCTACTTCTTCTCCATAAAGGTCTTGTTCAATTGCGTGAAGTCGATTCCCTGCCGACGGTACCAGTCGATGCTCTGCTCACGCAACGTGGGCCAACTCATCGTCTGACCGTCAGCACTAGTCGCCCTGGCGGACCACCAGCGCCCGGTCCGTGCACGAGAAGCACGGGTCGATGGCGGCGACCACGATCGGTATATCCGCCAGGTACCGGTCTTTGAGCATATGGGCGACCACTTGGACGTTGGCCAGCGTCGGGTGCGCGGATTTTCACTCGCTCCGGTTTCTCAGTGCCGTTCGCCTTGACGTAATGGACGTCCTCGCCTCGAGGCGCCTCGTAGCGGCTCAAGGCCTCCCCGGCCGGGATCTTGCGGGGCGCCTTGACCGAGATCGGCCCTTCCGGCAGGTTCGACACGAGCTGGCGAATCATCTGATACGATTCCATCAGCTCGCCGACGCGCACCAGCGCTCGGCCGTAGACGTCATTATGGTTGTCCGTGATGACTTTAAAGGATAGTTCGCTGTAAGCGGCGTAGGGGTCATCACGTCGAATATCTCGATCGACCGCCGAAGCACGGGCCGTTGGACCAACCGCGCCAGATGGATCGCGTCCTCGTGAGACAGAACGCCGACGCCGGAAAGCCGCTTGATGATCGTTATTTCCTCGGTGGCCACCTGCGCGTAGTATTTCGTTCGCTCCTCCAGCGTATCCATGCCGGCGCGGATTTGGGAGACTTGTTCGGCGGTGATGTCCCGGCGGACCCCGCCGATGGTGTTCATGCCGTAGTTGACGCGATTGCCGGTCAGCAGGGCCAACAGGTCCATGACCACTTCCCGGTCCCGCCACGTGTACATCAGGAGCGTGTCGAAGCCGATTTCGTGCCCCGCGACACCCAGCCAGAGCAGGTGGCTGTGCACCCGCTCGAGCTCCGCGACGAGGGTGCGGATGTAGAGCCCGCGTTTGGGCACCTCCAACCCGGCGATTTCCTCGACGGCCTGCACGAAGCAGGTGGAATGGGAATGGGAGCAAATGCCACAGACCCGCTCGACGAGATAGACGTCCTGGACGAACGACCGCTCCTCACAGGCCTTCTCGATGCCGCGGTGATTGTAGCCAAGCCGCACGCTCATCCCGGTGATCTTCTCGCCGCTCAGGACGACGCTGAAGCTCTCCGGCTCCTTCAACGCCGGATGCTGCGGCCCGATCCGAATGGTGAAGTCTCTCTCAGGCATCGTGTGGCACCTCCATTTGGCCGGGCTGCTTCGAGCCGAGCATGTCGGTTTTCCAATCCTTGCGAAGAGGATACTGGCCGGCGGGCCAATCATCCGGCAGCGGATAGCGATTGCCTTGCGACAGGCCCTCGATTTGGAAGCCCAACAGGTCCGTGACTTCCCGCTCGTAGGCATCGGCGGCGGGGAAGTACGAGGTAATGGTCTGGAGCACGGGCTTGTCTTTGGGGACGCTCGTTGCCAAGTTCAGGACGATGCCGCTCTCCTGGGCGAGATGGTAGATCAGCCCCAGCGTGGGACCCTCATCCAGCCCCGTGATGGTGGCGAGGATGCAGAAATGCAGGTCCTTCACCGCATATTCGAATACGCGGGACACGTCTGCCGCCGGGACTTGGGCGAAGATCCGCCGGGCCCGCTGGAGCGCACCTTCTCTTTAAGGCAGTCGAACCGCTCGCAAAGCTGTTGCTGAATTGTCGTTTCGTTGGACATTCCAGGATTCCAATATTCCGTTCGCCACGCCCATGCTACTCTGTAACTTCTACGATTTCTTTCTCCGCCGGTTTGCCCTCGGCGGCGGGGGCGGGCTTTCCTTCTTTCAAACTGGTGAGCAGTTTGACCACGCCGTCGATGATCGCCTGCGGACTGGCCGGACAGCCGGGGATGTAGACCGACACGGGGATCGCCGCGTCGATGCCATCCATCACGTTGTAGCAGCCCTTGAAGACGCCGCCCGAGCAGGCGCAGGTCCCGACGGCGACGACGAACTTGGGCTCCGGCATCTGCTCGTAGATCCGGACCAGCCGATCTCTGATCTGGCGGGTCACCGGACCCGAGCAGACCAGCACATCCGCGTGCCGGGGCGTGCCCTTCAGTAGCACGCCGAAACGCTCCACGTCGAAGCGGGGCGTCAACGCCGCAATCACCTCAATGTCGCACGCGTTGCACGCGCCCGTATTGAAGTGAATGATCCAGGGCGACTTGATCCGCGCCCATCTTACTAATCTATCCAGCCAAGCCATGGGGCTTATCTCCTATAGAGAACGAACAGGCCCACGATCCCCCCGACCACATACACGACGGCGATCAGGTAGGTCCCGAGCGTGTCCACCGGCACCGTGGCGGCCATCAGGGCCACCACGTGCAGGATCGTGAAGTAGAACGCAAAGGGAAAGAACTGGCTGTAATCCGGCTGGATCATGTGCGTGTCGAGGTTTTCGCCGCAGGCATACGGCTCCGTCAGCCCCTTCGGGACCGTCTTGGGCCGCAGTGCCAGCCGCGACAACGCGAGCGACAAGCCCAGGACCGCCACGAGGATGACCAGAAACGCCATCGGCGGTGAGATCAGCAAGTCGAACATCCGTCTTATCCCTTTATGTTTCGAATCAGCCGGGCGTCGATCGACCGGTTATGCTGGAAGACGCCCAAGACCACCCCGACCCCGACCACGATCACCACGACCTCGATGACGATCAACGTGATTGCCATCGCCTGGGCGATGCCCATATGACCCGTGAGGTAACCGGCCAGGATGATGAACAGGGTCGTCCCTTTCGTCAGCAATTCCAGGCCGATCAACGCCCGGATCAAATTGTGCGTCAGCAGCAGGCAATAGAACCCGGCCATCATCACCAGCGCGATCGCGACGCTGAATACCCAGAAGAACTGCGACAAATCACCGCTCATTTTTCCATTCCTTGAACAGGGTAACCACGCCGAAAGCGCCGGCCAGCAGAATGGCGATCTGCCCCAGCAAATCGAGGTGCCGCAGCTTCCACAATACTATTCTTACGTCATTTTCCGCCGGAGGTGCGGGCAGTTTGACGTCCAGCACGAAATGAAAGCTGATCAGGGCCACGCCGACCGCCAAGAGGAGCAAGGGCAAAAGCCAGTACCGGTACAGGCGCTCCTTCTGGCGGGCGGGCAGGCTCTCCGACGTCACCCGCTGGGTCAGACTGATCGTGCTGATGAAAATCGCGGAGATCAGGCCCGCACATACGGACAACTCGAACACCGCCGCCAGGGGCGAAGCCAGTTGGAACATCAGGACCGTCAGGATGGCGCTGGTGATGGCCAAGCCGACCGCCGACCGCAGCAGCCGCGCCGTCATCACGGTCCAAGTTGCGCTGACGACCAACGCTCCCAGCAGAACCCAATGTACTGTCGTTATCATAAGATTCTCGTCGATCTACTTCAAAAAGCTCGCCACAGGCAGGAGGAAGGTCTGGAAGACCAGCGGAAAGGCCACCCCGACGCCGACTGTGATCCCGGCGAGCACGATGGCGGGCAGCGTAATCCCCAAGCCCGCCTCTCGAATGCCGGACCACCTCTGGGCCAGAATCCCGAAGAAAATCCGGCGCTGCATCACCAGCAGGTAGGCGAGCGTCAGCACGCTGGCGAGCACCGCAACGATCGCGTAGCCGTGATAGCTGCTCTGCCACAAGGCCACCACGATGATCAGCTTGCTCCAGAACCCGGACAGCGGCGGCACGCCCGCTGTGGAGAGGAATGCAATCAGCGACGTGATATTCGTCACCGGCATGCGCGCTCCCAAGCCACCCATCTGGCCCATGTCGGTCGTGCCAAGCTGCTCCTCGACCGCCGCGGAATTGACAAACAGGAGCGATTTGAAAATCGAATGGTTGAAGAGGTGCAGGATCGCTCCGGCGATGCCGAGCTCCGTTCCGCAGCCCAGGCCCAGGATGATATAGCCGACCTGGCTGATGCTCGAATAGGCCAGCATCCGCTTGAGATCGGTCTGGCCCAGAGCCGCCAGAGCCCCGACCAGGATGGAAATGGTTCCCACGATCATCAGCAGGGCGTTGACCGCGTTGCTGGGTCCGAGCACGGAGGTGGCCAGCCGGATCAGGGCGTAAATGCCCGAGACCTTCGTGATGATGCCGGCCAGCAAGACCGAAACCGCCGCCGGGGCCGCCGAATAGCGCCAGGCAGCCAACCGTGGAAGGGGACCAAGCCGCCCTTGATAAACAGGCCGCAGAGAAACAGGGCAATGGCAAATACCACGAGAGGGGAATGGGCCGAAGTCTTGACGGCGGCGGCAATCGTAGTGAATGACGTGCCGCCGGAAACCAGCAGCAGTACGGCCAACCCCGATAGCATCAGGATCGTTGCCACCGCCGACAGCACGACGTACTTGAAGGCCCCCTCCAGTGCGTTCAAATCGCGTTTCAAGGCGATCAGGATGAACGACGCAACCGCCGAGACCTCCAAGAAGACGTAGAGGGAGAACAAGTCCGTCAGCAGCACCGTGCCGTTCATGCCGATCATCGCGATCAGCACCAAGTTGACGAAACTGACCTTCTGCTTCTCCTCGCGGATCGTCTGCATGCCCACCAGAAGCGATGCGAACGCCACGATGCTGATCGACAGCAGCAGCACCCGGCTGAGATTGTCAGCCACGATCCCGAGCGTGAAGAGACCGCCCAACGCATCGTGGTCCGCGGACAGGGCCGCCGGGGCGAACAGGACCGTATAGGCCTGTAACAGGGCCAGGGCCAGGGCTACCCACACGCCGAATTTCCTGACCTTCCCCACAGGCAGGTTCAGGAGCATTACGGCCAGCAAAGGCAATAAGAGCAATAGCGATAACATAAACACCCGTAGCACGGGCATCTTGCCCGTGTTCCTAAATCTATGGGCGGGACGGGGTCCCACACCCATGCTACGTCTGCCACACAGACATCCTCATGAAGGCCAGCACCATCGCGACGCCGAGCAAGATCCAAACCACGTAGAGCGAATAGTTGCCGGTGTGTGCCAGGCTGATCCCGCGGGACAACACATACGCCAGCCGCACCGACAGGCCGTTGTAGATGCTGTCGATCGCACGATCGCATTGGTATCCCAAGCCGGCGACCCACTGGATGACCGCCAAGGCCAGGTTGTAAGGATCGAAATGCCCTTTCTCCGCCTGGTCATAGGTCGCCGACAAGATGGGAGCGTGACGGATGTGATCCGACGCGTGGAGACCGCCGCCCATCGTCTTGGCCGCGAACAGATGATGCAGCACAGCGCCGATCAGCACGATGACGGTCAGGGCGATGAGCATCCCATTGGCGGAAGACTCCGCTGAGCCGAGCTTCTGCTCGCCGAGAATCGGCCGGATGAACTCATTGAGCGGCCATTGGTGGAACAGGCCGAAGAGCACGCAAATCCCGGCAATGACGACCATGGGCACCAGCATCGGCCACGGGGCCTCTTGCACGTCGCGATGCGCCTCATTTCGCTTGCCGAAGTAGGCAGCGTGGCCCAGTTTCAGGAAGGACGCGGCGGTGAAGAAAGAGCCGAGCAACGCCGCAATATAGTAGATCGAGCCACGCTCCAGGGCGCCGCGTAGACCAGCTCTTTGGAGAAGAAGCCGTTCAAGGGCGGCACGCCGGAAATGGCGCAGGCCGCGATTGCGAAACAACCAAATGTCACAGGCATCGCGCGGACCAAGCCTCCAAGGTCCGCGAGGCGCGTTGTGCCGGTCTGCTTCTCCACGGCGCCGCCCGTAAGGAACAGGCAACTCTTATAGAGGGCGTGGTTGATCATGTGGAACAGCCCGCCGATGATGCCGATGGGCACGCAGGTGCCGATGCCGAGCACCATGTAGCCGACTTGGCTGATGGCGTGATAGGAGAGCAGCCGCTTGTAGTCCTTCTGCACCAGAGCCATCATCACGGCCAGCAGGATCGTCAGCGAGCCGATAATCATCATCGTGACGCTGATCCACGAATTGGCCGTAAGCTGAAACAGGTCCAGTGAAATCCGGGCCAGGAGGTAGATACCCAGCAATTTCTCCAGCGAGGCGGGCAGAAACGCCATGAAAGGCAGGGGGGCATCGACCGCCGCATCCGGGATCCAACTGTGGAAGGGCATTGAGCCGGCCTTGGAAATGGCCCCAATCATCATGAAAACGAACGCCATGCTCGCCAGCGGCGTCATCGGCAGATGCATCTGCGATAGGGTCAGTGTGCCGGCCAGATGCCCGGCCAATCCGATGCCAATCATCAGGCACAGGTCCGATATGCCGACGATAATCAGGGCCTTGATGGCGGTTTTGAACGCATTCCTGCCTCCGCCGAGGGCGATCATCCCGAACAGCGTGCCGATCAAGCCCTCCCAAAAGAACAGCATCAGGACGAGGTTGTCGGCCAGCACGGCCCCGTTGACGAACGCTTGGGTCAAGAGCAAGTACGCGTAGAATTGGTTTGTGTGTTCCTTGCTGCGCATGAACGAGACGCAGTAAAGCACCACCAGGAACGAGAACCCCGCGGCGGCCAGCAGGATGAAGGAACTGAAGTGATACAGCCGCAGCAGAAACTCCATCCCGAAGCCGGCCCAAGGCAGTGAGAAGGTCTTGTCATGGTTGTATAGGACTGCCGCCAGAACGAGCGTGAACAGCGTTGTCGCCAAGGCGACGATCTCTCGTGGCGAAGACATCTTGCCCTCGCCACGTCTCCGCAGCAGCAGTGTTATCACGCCCGCGATCAGAGGCACCAGGATGGGCAGCAATAACGTGGAATCGTTCACTTGAGCACTCCCGGCAACTGAAGCATGGTGGATTGGATGAACTGCGAGGGGAAGTAGATGAGGATTCCGGCGATCAGGGACAGCGTCGCCAAAGTGGCCACGCTGCCGACCATCGTGGCCGAGCCCTCGCGCGGAGCAGTGCCCTTGGCCTCACCGAGAAAGACCAGGTTGAAGACCCGCAGCAGGTACACGATCGTCATAAAGGCCCCGAAAAGGAAGACCAGCGTGACCCACAGATGTCCGCTTTGAATGGCCCCCGTCATCACCATGTACTTGCTGAAGAACCCGCCAAAAGGAGGGAGGCCCATGATCGAGAACGCACACAGCAGGAAGGAGAGGGCCGTAATGGGCATAGTCTTCCAAAGGCCGCCGAGCTGTCGGATGTCCTTGGTCTTGGCGTTCTGCTCGACAATGCCGGCACAGAGGAAGAGCCCGCCTTTGCCAAGGCCGTGCATCATAATATAGAGCATTCCGCCGGCGATCCCCATCGGGCTGCCGACCGCCAGGCCCAGGAAGATGAAAGCGATCTGGCTGACGGTCGAATAAGCGATGATCCGCTTGAGATCGGTTTCGACCAGGGCTGCCCCGGCCGAAACCAATGCGCTGGCAGCCGGCCAGGACCGGCACGAGCGTGTGCCAGAAATCGTCCACGACAAAGGTCGCGATGAACAGCCGCGCGAACACGTACACCCCGATCTTGACCAGCAGGGCCGCGTGCAGCAGGGCGGTGACGGGCGAAGGAGCCACGCCGGCGTCCGGCAGCCACGTATGGAAGGGCAGCGTTGCGGATTTCGAGAGGATGCCCGCCAGGATGAGCAGGACCGCCAGATTCGAGAGCGGATTGCCGGCGAGGTGCTGCTTGATGACGGTCAGATCGAACGAGCCGTACTGGTGATAGACTTCGATGAACCCCACGAGCATCAGCAAGGCGCCGAAGGCTGTTACGAGGAATGCCTTGTCGGCCCGGATGACGTGCTGCCGCTCCCGGAAGAAGCCGATGAGCCGCCAGCTTGTGATCGCCGTGATCTCCCAAAAAACGTACAGGAAGATCAGATTGGCCGAGAAGACCAGCCCCATCATCGCGCCGAAGAACAGCACCACCATGAGGTAGTATTCGCCCTGGTTTTCATAGTGGCTGATGTACCCGAACGAGTACACGACGATGATCGCGCTGATCAGGGCCGATACGAAGGCCATGAACAAGGCCAGGCCGTCGGCCTGCAGGACGAGGCTGTGGCCCAGGATGGCGGTGGTGGCGCGTCGGCTCGCCCCGGATCGCCGGCGCCACCATCGTCATCGTTGCCACGAGCGAGTAAAGGACCAAGCCCAGGGCCAGCAGGTTTCGCCCTCGCGTCGAGGCCCGGCCTACCGTCGGCAGGACAAACGCCCCGAGGACGGGAACCAGGACAATAGACAACAGTGCCGCCGAATTCTCCATAAAAACTCTTTATCTCTCTTGCCGACCGCAAGTCCAGAAAACCACAGAGTCTCATCGGGCCTCGTGCGATGGCTCGCGCCAAGAACCCATCCCAAACGCGATGCAGTGCATCTGAGACCTATGTCCATCGTGCGATTGCCGCTGGGGGTGCAACCGCGCAGGTTCTTGTTGTGCCACAGCGCAGATAAAGGGTGATAGACTACTGTGCTCCCACCGTGAAGTCAACAATCTCCGAAGGAATTCTGCGGCGACTACGGCGCTAAAGTGCTTTGGCCTCGGCCGGAAACCGTTGAAACAGAGATCGCGGGGGCGGGCCCGAGCTGTGCGGATGCCGCGAATCGCGTCCTTGCAATCTTATCAAGGCCGCTTTATCATTCGTCGGCTGTATGGTGTGCCGTGCACACCTGCTGTTTGGTGTTTGAACGGAGGTAATTTGTCATGTGCCAACCCGCCTTTCCTAAACCACGGCCGGCCTTTCACGCATTCACCTATGGGGCGATCGCGTCCCTCTGCTGCGGGGTCTTCGTGTTGCCCCTGGCGGCGGCGGACTCGACGGAGCTGCGGAGCCAGTTCGCCCATCCGCCGCGGCAATACAGCTCCGCCCCGCTGTGGGTCTGGAACGACATGCTCACGGAGGAAGAGATTATCGGAACTTTGCGCGATCTGGCGGGTCAGAATGTCAAGCAGGTCTTCGTGCATCCCCGCCCCGGCCTGATGACGCCGTACCTGTCCGAGCAGTGGTTTCGGCTCTGGAAGGTGGCCCTGAAAGAGGCCGAGCGGCTCGACATGAACGTGTGGATCTACGATGAGAACTCGTATCCCTCGGGCTTTGCCGGTGGCTTCGTCCCGGAGGTGATGCCCCAGTCTCGCGGCAAGGGGCTGGAGATCAAGAGAGCAGCAGACGCCGCTCAAAGCTCGAACGAAGAACTGCGTGGCGGTGCTCCGGCCGACGGCGGATGGCTTCGAAAACGTCACCCAGCAGGCCAAAGCCGGAGCAGCAGCTGCCCCGGGCAAGTACATGGTCGCTTCCCTGCGCTGGGCCGCCACGTCGCCCTGGCACGGCGGCAAGTCCTACGTCAACCTCCTGACCGCCGGCGTGACGGAGAAGTTCCTGGCGATCACGCTGGACGCCTACACCCGCGAGATCGGCGACCAGTTCGGCAAACGCGTGCCCGGCGTCTTCACCGATGAGCCGCACATCCTGCCGGCGGGCGGCGTGCCCTGGGCCGACGATCTGCCCGAGGTGTTCCAGAAGCGGTGGGGCTACGATCTGATCGTCAAGCCTGCCGAGCTTAGTCCAGCCGGTGGGCGATTGGAAACAAGTCCGGCACGACTACCTCCAGACCCTGCTGGAGCTATTCATCGACCGCTGGGCCAAGCCCTACCACGACTACTGCGCCAAGCATGGCCTCGAATTCACCGGCCATTACTGGGAGCACGAGTGGCCCAACTGCCTGCCGGACCCCGACAATATGGCGATGTACGCGTGGTCCCAAAGGCCCGCCATCGACAACCTGATGAACCAGTACAGTGAGGACGTCCACGCCCAGTTCGGCAACGTGCGGGCCGTCAAGGAGCTGTCGAGCGTGGCCAACCAGCTCGGCATGCCGCGGACGCTGTGCGAGGCCTACGGCGCGGGCGGCTGGGACCTGCGCTTCGAGGATATGAAGCGCATCGGCGACTGGATCTACGTTCTGGGCGTCAACACGCTCGACCAGCACCTGTCCTACATCACGATCCGCGGCGCCCGCAAACGCGACCACCCGCAGTCCTTCTCCTATCACGAGCCCTGGTGGAACGCCTATCACGTGATGGCCTCGTACTTCACGCGCTTGTCGTTGATCATGTCCCAAGGCCGCCAAGTCAACCACATCCTCGTGATTGAGCCGACGACCACGGCCTGGATGTACCAGGGCGACCCGAAGCTGAAGGAGATCGGCGACCGCTTCCAGGCGCTGCTCGTGGCCCTGGAGCGAGCCCAGGTGGAATACGACATCGGCTGCGAGGACATCCTTGCCCGCCACGGCTCGACCGAGGGCCCGAACCTCAAGGTCGGCCAAGCCTCGTATGACACGGTGGTACTGCCGCCCCTCACCGAGAACCTCAACCGCCCGACGATGGACCTGCTGGAGGCTTACATGAAGGCCCAAGGCGTGGTCCTCTGCTGCGGCGACGTCCCGGCTCGCGTCGACGGTCGTCCCTCGGATCGTGGCGACATCGCTTCCAAGCAGGCGGGGTGGAAGCATGTGGAGGTATCCGAGGTTCCCGCTACGCTCTTGGCGCCGCACCCAAAGTGGCTTCGCCATCGAACGGGTCCGATGACGACAAAGGCAACCTCTTTCATCATCGGCGGGCTGTTAGACGATGGCGAGTTCCTTCTGCTCGTCAATACGAGCATCGACGCGCCCTCGGTGGGCAGGATCAAATCGACAGCCCAGAGTGTCGAACAGTGGGACCCGCAATCGGGCCAGACGTCCGTCTATCCTTTTGAAAGAGCCGAGCGCGGTGTGACGGCCGCTTTCGACCTGCCGCCGTGCGGCAGTCGTTTGTTCTTCTTGTCCAAGAAGGCCTCAAGATCCTGGCGAAGCCGCCAGAGCGCAGGCCCCGATACTGGAATCGAGGCCAAGGGCGATCTCAGATTGTCCCCCTGGAAGATAACGTCCTGACTCTGGACTATGTGGATGTCACAGCCGGTGGCGAGACGAAGAAGGGCATCTACTTCTACCGGGCGTCCCAGTTCGCCTTCGCGAAGAACGGCATGCCCCGCAACCCGTGGGACAGCTCCGTCCAGTTCAAGGACGAGCTGATCACGCAAGAAGTTCGGCCCCGACAGTGGTTTCGAGGCCACCTATCGCTTCACGATCGAGGAGCGGCTGCCCGAGCGACTCTCCATCGTCATCGAGCGGCCCGACCTGTACACGATCACCTGCAACGGCAAGCCGGTCTCGGCCCAGAAGGACTCCTGGTGGTTGGACAAAGCCTTCGGGCGAATCGATCATCAAGGAAGCCGCAAAGCTCGGCGAGAACGCCGTGACGATCAAGGCGTCGCCCTTCACGATCTACCACGAGCTGGAATCGGCCTACGTTCTCGGGACGTTCCGACTCAAGCCCGTTGCATCCGGATTTGTCATCGTCGGCGAATCCCAACCCACGCTCTGCATCTTGGCAGTTGGAAGAGCCAGGGCTATCCATTATATTCGGCCGGCGTTTCCTACAAACGCATCCTACGATCTGGCGCGGCCGGCGGGACGCTGGGTTGTCGAATTGGGCAAATGGTACGGCAGTGTCGCGGAAGTGGTCGTCAACGGAAAGTCGGCCGGCTACATCGCCTACCAGCCTTGGCGGTGCGATGTCACGGAGTTCATCAAGGCCGGGACGAATACGGTCGAGGTCCGCGTGATTGGCACGCTGAAGAACACGCTCGGGCCGCACCATAATGGCACGATGCGCGGCAGTGCCTGGCCCGCGTCGTTCCAGAAGGCCCCCGAGAACGGTCCGCCGGCCGGCAGCAGCTATGACACGATTGACTACGGCCTTTTCGAGCCGTTCACATTGAGACAGATTATCGAGGAGTCAGATTCGGTAGGGTGGGTGCTAATGCCCACGCGTTTTGATGTCTCGAAGTTGTTTGACGGCGTGGGTTAGCACCCACCCTACCGGATTACGATGGCACACAAAGAGACAATGAGTTCGCGGCAGCGGGTGCTGAAGGCCCTCAACCACGAGACGCCGGATCGGGTCCCCATCGATTTGGGCGGGTTCCAGACCGGGATTCACCGCAGTGCCTATACCCAGTTGATCGAGTATCTGGGCATTCGGGACGAGGTGACGATCCTGGACCCGGTGCAGCAACTGGCCCGGCCCTGCGAAGAGTTGCTGGAGCGGTTCCACGTCGATATCCGCTACGTTGTCGCCCACGGGCCGGAGAGCTTCCACGGGGGCATCGAGCACAACACCCGTAACGGCCGGCTATGGCATGACCTGAAGGACGAGTTCGGCGTCGTCTGGTCCATGCCGGACGACCAGCCGCTGTACATGGACATCTCGCATCATCCGCTGGCCGACGCCACGCGTGCCGATCTCGCCGATTATCCTTTTCCCAAAGGCGACGATCCGACGCGCTTCACCGGCCTGCGCGAGCAGGCGCAGACGCTCCGGCGGGAAACGCCCTATGCTCTCTCGACCGGTATCGGCGGGGTCGTCTACGAGATCTGCTGGTACCTCTGCGGCCTGGAGCGGTGGCTCATGGCCACGATCGAGAATCCCGCGTTCTGCGAGGCCCTGCTGGACCGGACGCTCGAATTCTGGCTCGGCTACTACCGCGAGTTCATGAAGGAAGTCGGCGATCTCGTGGACGTGGTGATGATCGGCGACGATATCGGCGGTCAATCCGGCCCGCTCTTTTCCCCGACCTTCTACCGCCGGGTCGTCAAGCCCCGGCAAAAGAAGCTCGTCCAGCACATCAAGAGCCTGACGCCCGCCAAAATCTGGTATCACACCTGCGGCTCGGTCCGCCAGTTCATCCCGGACCTGCTCGACAACGGCATCGACATCCTCAACCCGGTCCAGATCAGCGCCGCCGACATGGACCCGCGCGACCTCAAGGCCGAATTCGGCGACCGGCTGGTCTTCTGGGGCGGCGCGATCGACACGCAGCATGTCCTGAGCGTCGCCACCCCGGCCGAAGTCAAAGAGCACGTGCGGCGCAACCTGGAGATCTTCAAACCCGGCGGCGGCTACGTCTTCAACAACGTCCACAACCTCCAAGCCGGCGTCCCGCCCGAGAACATCGTCGCCCTCTTCGACGCCGCCTACGAATACGGGTTCTACACGTGAAGAAGAAGGTAAGAAGGTGAGAACAGAAGAAGGTCGGAACGTGCCCTCATCTTCCGACCTTCTTACCCTCTTACCTTCTGATCTTCTCCCCTTCTTACTCATCCGCCGGCCAGTTGGGTCTGGAGGTCCTCCAGGGAGACGCCCTTGGTCTCGGGCAGATACTTGAGCACCAGGAAGAACTGCACGACCATCATCGCGGCGAAGAACGTGAAGGCCAGCGCGCCTGACTTGCTCGCCAGGACCGGGAACGACCAGCTCACCGCGATATCCAGCAGCCAGAGCAGGAAGGTGATCACGGCCGAGCCGACGGCGCGAATGGCGTTGGGCAGCAGCTCGTTGATGATGACCCAGACGACCGCGCCCTGCGAGTAGGCGTGCGACCCGACGATGCCCATCAGGGCGACGATGACGATCCAGCCCTGGGCGTGCGTCTGGAAGACCCAGGCGGCCAGGAGATGGGACACGACGAAGGTCACCGACCCGACCAAGAGGAGCGACTTGCGCCCCACTCTGTCGATCAAACCCATCGCGATGATCGTCATCACCAGGTTGGTCAAGCCGACGATCACCGACTGCATCAGGGCGCTGGTCTTATCCGCCCCCGCCATCCGGAAGATGTCGGCGGTGTAGTAGATCACGGCATTGATGCCGTCGAGCTGGTTGAAGGCCGCAATCATGGCTGCCAGCAGCAGGGGTTTGGCGTAGCGGGGCTGGAACAACCGCTGGTGTCCCTCGGCTCTCTCGGTCTGGAGGGACCGCTCGATCTCGTTGGCCTCGCGCGAAGGATTCTCGTGCCCGAAGCGGGCCAGGATGCTCTCGGCCAGGGCACGTTTGCCTTTCTTCACGAGCCAGCGGGGACTTTCCGGGATCGCCAGGGACGCGAGGAAGAAGGCCGCCGAGGGCACGACCGCCACGCCGAACATCCAGCGCCATACGGCGGGATGATCCGCCCCGAGCACGGCCGCCACCAGGAAGTTCGAGAGATAGGAGACCAGGATGCCCACGACGATATTCAACTGGCTCACGGCGACGAGCAGGCCGCGCCGGCGCGCCGGCGCGATCTCGGTGATGTAGACCGGCGAGACCACCGAGGTGCCGCCAATCGCCAGGCCACCGATGAACCGGAAGACCAGCAGCGCATACCAGTCCCAGGCGAAGGCGCAGCCGATGGCCGACACGACGAACACGACCGACAGCACAGTCAGCACCGGCCGGCGTCCCCATCGATCCGAAGGTCGGCCCACCATCAAGGTGCCGAAGAGCGTCCCAAAGAGGGCGATGGACACCGTGAACCCCTTTTGACCCTCGGTGAGGGAATACAACGCCTTGAGCGTCTCCGTCGTGCCGGAGATCACCGCGGTATCGAATCCGAACAGAAACGACCCCAAGGCGGCGGCAATGGCACTGGTTAGCAGGACGATCCCACCGTGGTTCGCGTTGGTCCGACTGATGGATTGTTCGTGCATGCTTTTACAGCCTTCCTTTCGAGGGGTTGGGGATAATGAAGCTTGCTGGGGCAAATGCCGTCAGATTCACGGTGAATCTGACGTTCTCCACGGGCAGCGGCCGGCCTGTCGGCACGCCGCGCAGGTTCACCGGCTGGACTTCCTTGACGTCAAGTCCTGCCGGCAGATGGACCTCGCAGGGACCCCGGACGCCGGCATATTCCCACAGTCGCAGGACGGTGCCGGGACCGTCCGGGTTCGGGCCGAACGCCGTCACGAGCGTGCCGTGAGCGGAAAGCTCCAGGCCCTTCTGCGTGGCAGGCAGCGTCCCGGCCTTGCCATCAGCGGCTGCCGCCAGGAGCGGATATCTCGCTTCCAGCGACGGCGTGATGAGGGCGGCCTGTGCGTCGAAGCGGTCGAAGGGCCAGAGGCGGACCCGCATCGTCCACGTGCCCTCATTCCAGAGCCGGAAGTTCGTGGTCCACTGGTTGTTGAAGAGGTTGACGAAGACCACGGGCTTGGTCGGCACGAAGTCGGGCGAGTACCGGAAGAGGCCCGGCCGGTCGAGGCTCACGAGCGGGCTGTCGAGTGGGCAGATGCCCACGCCGGGACCTGCCGCGTCGGCAATGGTCACGCCCGTGTTTACGGCCTGGAGATCATGATTGGAGCCACGAACGAAATCCTTCGCGGGGTCGGCAATACCACCCAGCCGGCCCAGGCGGAACTGCGGCTTGGGGGCGTTCACCGGCAGGCAGAGCCAGCCGGCCTCGGGCCAGTTGTCCGCCGGCTTGTTGTGCAGCGTGACTTCGAGGTCGAGATAAGGCTGGCCCGCATAGAGAATCGCGTTGACCGTCACTCCATGGGACAGGCCCGCCGTGGGGGCGCAGTGCAGGATCGCGGCCACGGACACGGGGGACTGCGTCAGATGAACTTCGTCCGGTTGCGCCAACGTCCTTTCGTAGGGTACGTCGTTGGCAGGGGGCATGGCGGGTTTGCCCAACTCCGCCACGGCCCAGTCCGAATGGTTCTTCACATAGGCACTTCGTGTAAGCCGCGACCTGATCGGCGTCGAACCGCTCGTAGAGATACTGGCCGAGGAGGTACGTTGAGCTTTGGTCCACCAGCTCGCGCCCGGTGCGTTTGTCCAGCACGGAGCGGATGCCGCCGCGCTTAAGGTCAAGCGTGACCTTGAGAAAGTCGTTTTCGATGCTTCCTGTCTGGGCATCGCTGCGCAGTTGATCTGGTGGCTGTGGCGGTCTCGGATCGCACGAAGGTGCGGTAGCCCAGGGCCGGAATGTCCCGGGCCACGAAACCAAGCTCGTCACCGTCCAAGACGACCGGCACGGCGGCTCCGCCGTCTGCCGGCTGCAACGCGGAGATATTCGCGCCGGCGAGCTTCACGCGCACGACGCCATCGCGTTGCCACGGCAGCGGATTGAACACGACCACACGCAGCCCTGCGGGACCGGTCGATTGAGCCAGCGCCCGCATGCTCTTCTCAAGGACCGGCGTGACCAAGTCGCGGGCTTTCTCGATGTACGCGGTGTGCTCGGCCCAGGAGGCCTCCAGCTTCGTGAACCGGCCGGCGGCACGGTCGGCTTTCCAAACGTCGCCGTAACCCCACTTCAGTTGCTTCCCGTAAGTCGTGACCCAGTACAGGGCGCCGCCCCAGGTGTGCTCGCCATAGAGCAGACTCTTCTCATAGGCTTCGGCAAACGCGGGGGCGGCGTCCGGCACCGTCACACCCCAGAGGCCAAGGAGGGTGTTCAAGGATTCGGCGTAGCCCAGGGCGGGCCGGATATTGCGCGCGATCTTGGCGCCGGCCGGATCGCACATCGGGCCGTGAATCCAGGTGTCCGGCATGTCGCCGCGAACGACCGGAATCTCGGCCTTCTCGGCAAGGATCGCGTCGGCGAAGTCGGACAGCCGGCCGATGCGGACCTTCACGCCGGGCAGCTTCTGTGCCGCTTCGGTGAGCAGCTTCTTCACCTCCTCGGGCGTGGGCGGGCCGTGGTTGTCGCCGGTGTGCTGCAACGCCAGCCAGGTGTTGTAGGGCCAGTCCTTGGGAGGGACCAGCCCGGTGCCGTAGCCGCCGGCCGAGTACATCGTCAGCAGACGCGAGCCGTCCGGGCCTTCCCACCAGAACAGCGCCGGCACCTCGGGCGAGCTGCTCGCGGAGTTGCAGCCCAAGTGCAGGAAGTCGATGCCCGCGTGCTTGAGCAGAGTGGGCAGAATCCAGGAGTGGCAGGGGACGTCGGTCATCTTGGCGTCCCGCGGCAGGGCCAGGCCGGCCTCCCGCGAAAGCCGTGCGGCGAAGCCCAGTCCGCGCACGAGATCTTCCGGCTCCAGCAACTCCGTGTGCATGGTAAAGGGCAGTCCGTGGACCACAAAGCGTCCGTCTTTGAATGCCTGGAGGATTTGTTGTTTCCGCTGGGGCGTCTGGCCCTCCCAGTCGGCGAGGATCTTGCTCATCGGCCAGCCGGGGATCGTCCACACGAACTGCTGCGCCGGCGGCAGATCGCGGTTCTGATCCACGACCTTGAGCGCCTGGTCGATCATGGTCGTGCGATAGCGTTGCACGACATTGCTGGCCAGGTCCGTGTAGCCGATGTCGAAGTGGGTCTTGAAGGTGACAATGACCTCGCGCACCTCGGCCGAGGCGACCGTTGGCGCGATCAGCAGCGGTAGGGTGTGCATCGCACACCAGAACCACCCGCGTGTGAGGTACGCTCTGTGCGACTGGATCGTTCCCATCATCTTCTCTCCCATTGCTTGTCCTACGGCTTTTGGTGTGCCGTGCACACCCTACCAAATCGTTAGAACTCCGCCCGCAGAGTCACCAAGGCCGGACGGCGGGACTTCAATCCGGTCGCCGGTACGCTGGCCTGGCTGCTCGCTGGTGTCGCTAAGGAACACGGCCTTGGGTTGCACGCTGCCCCATTGGAGCCGAGCGGATTTAACTTCTGCCGCCGCTCCGAAGAGACGAACGATCAAGGCCTTGCCGTCATCGCTGGGCTTGAGGGCCGTCACGAGCACGTCGCTCGGTTCCACCGTCAGCAGCGGCGTGCTGGACGGTTTCTCGCCGCGGCCGGGTGCCGCGAGCAGCGGATAGCTAAAGCCGGTGGCAAAGCGGGCGGACTCTGCCTGATCGCGCCGGCCATGCGGCCGCAGGATGAAACGGAACACGGTTGGGCCTTCCTGGTAGGCGCGGTAGTTCGTGCCCCAGTGATTGTTCATGGCCCAGACGTAGAGCTTCTGCGTCGGCTCGACGTGCTTACGCCAGACGTTCGGATCGAACTGCGAGTTGAGCAGGTTGGCCGTGATGCCGCCCACTTGGACCAGCGGGGCATCGAGCGTCACCCACGTAACGCCGCGATCCTGGTTCGAGACGTCCGCCCAGCGGCCCACGCTGAACCAGTTCTTGCAGGCACTGGGCATCTGGTCGGCCTCCGGCCGCATCACGCCCAGCGGAACATCGAGCAGCATGTCGCCTTCCGGCACGGCGAAGGGAAACGCGAAGTTCACGCTCTCCTTGCCTTCCTTCGCGTGGTAGTCTTTCGCCTGCAAGCGGTCCTTGTCCACTGTGTTGGTGATCTCGACGTAATCGAGCCCGGCGACAACGCGCAATTCCCGCACGAGCTTCTTGCAGCCGGGCGCAGCGGATTCGACGACAAGGGACGCGACCAGCGGGCCTTTTTCGCCAACATGAATCGTTACCGGGCCATTACGCCGGAGGTCCTTCAAGTTGTCCCCGGGCAGATAGAGATAATCGTTCAAGGCTTCGCCGCCACTGGTGTCCGCGAAGTTGCCGTTTGCGCTTTGGGCCGTCAATTCGACGATGCCGCCGGTTTTCTCATCGACCGCGCACGCGAACGGCGCCATTATCCAGTGTCGTGCCTTGAGCGGCGGCTCGGCCTCCAGCTTGGGCTGAGCCTGGGCCCACGGTATAGCGACGCGCCGCAAAGGGCGGCACGTCTGGTCGCAAGAAAGACGAGTTCGCCCGAGGCCAACCGCTGTGAGGGGACTGCCTTTCCTTTGTCATCGGTGACCCGATCCCCAGCGGCGGCAAGCTCCTTCGATAGGGTCACGAGCCCTGTGCGTGGCCACGAGAGTGTGTTGAAGACATCGACGGCTCCCGCGTTTGTAGTGACGCCGTCAGGCGTTTCTTTTGATGCCCTTGCGGGCACACTACGAGCCACTGCCGCAGCGAGCAACTCACGCGACTGCTTGTCTGCTGCTTCGGCGTAGCCTTTCTTGATTTCCCACTGTTCGCGGGTCTTTTTGCTTTCCGGCTGGCTGATGCTCACGTCGGCGCCCCAGGTGTGCTCGGAGTAGAGCAGGACCTTGTTCCACGCGTCCTCGAAGGCGGCTGCCGGATACGCGGCGGGCTTGAGCATCGCAAAGAGCGTCTCCGCCTGGGCGAGCCGGTCGGAGCTGGCGCGGTTCATCGCCGTTTCCAGGGAAGACGAGCCGGCGCCATCCTCCCAGTAGGGTGTCCAATCGCCCCGCACGTTCGGGAGTCGGTCGCCGTAGCGCTGCTCGAAGGCGCGGAACGCTTCGCTCGCGCCGGAGATGATGAAGTGCGGCCAAGTGTACTTGGCATTCCAATCGCGGACGAACTCGCAGATCGCCGGATCGGGCACGGCGTTATCGCCGTGGCCGCTCCAGCGGACGTAGGCGATGTCGAACGGGTAGTTGCGTTTCTCCAGCCCGGCGTACAGGTCCTCGACCAACCCCGGCGACATGTTGCCGTAGCGGTGCGACATCGCGTAACCCCAGAACGGAATCCAGACCAGCACCTTCGTCTTGCCGTCCGGCCCGACCCAGTAGAACGGGTTGTTCTCCCATTCCCGCAGGATCGTGCCGATGCGGTCGAAGTAGTTCGGGGCGGTGGAGAAGTAGCGAATGCCCGCGTGGGCCATGGCGGTGACCGTGCCCCACGTCTGGCCCGGCACATCGGAGGTCATCGCGACGTCGATCGGCACGCCGGTCTGCTGGGCCAGTTCCGTGCTGTAGCGGAACAGACGCACCAACTCCTCCGGCCGGCACAGGCCGGTCAACTCGTTCAGATACATGCCATTCAGCACGACCTGGCCCTTCTTGACGGCGTCGAGGAAGTCCGCCCTCTGCTGCTCGTTGAGCCGATGCAGGTACAGGTCCGCCGCCCAGAGCACCTCGACGTTCCAGATGAAGCGAGCACCCGGCGGGTAGTCGGCAGTGCGCTTGGCCGCCGCCATGCCGTCGACCAGGTTCTGCACCTGCTTCTTCTCGATCGCGGTCTGGATCTCCGTGTAGCCGATGTCGGTGTGCGAGTGCGGCGTGATGTAGATGGTGAGCTTCTTCACCGGCTTGAGCGTGACCTCGCGGGAGGCCACCGTTTTACCGGCCACTTCGACGGTCACCTGCCGCTTCGTCTCGCTCGCCACGGCATCCACCATCAACTCCACTTGCTGCACACCGCTTTTGAGGTTGACCTTCGTGGCACCGGCATCCTGCCGATGATTCATGGGCTGGAAGCCCATGCCACTGACACGAATGACAGCGTCGCCATCCTCGCCAAAATGACGCAAAGTCACCAT
>CAVVRJ010000012.1:0-364064 GCA_963750205.1 uncultured Planctomycetota bacterium | reverse complement strand
GGCTAGGCAAGAACCGCGAGACCCGGTTCAGCGCCGGGGAGTAATCCCCCTCGACAACGTGCTGATCGATCACGACGGCCAGCTCATCCAGGACGCGGGCTACTTCTGGGATCATGCCGAGGAGCGTTACAAGATTGCCCACGACTACCTGATCGTCAATTACGTCTGCCCCTCGGGCAAGCACTATCCCCTGGAGTTCTATCGCTTCGTCAAACGCACGGACTGTGAACAGCAAGAGATCGAGTTCCGCGATCACAACGTGCTGTTTCGCCAGTTGGTCGATTGGGTGATCGCTAACGGCATCCCGGGGGATTTCACCTTCGACAGTTGGTTCACCCACAAGGACAACCTCAATTATATCGAGGGTCTGAAGCGCGCCTACGTGGGCGATCTGAAGACCAATCGCAAGCTGCGGGTGAACGGTCAGGAAATCAAGGCCACGGACTTCGCGGCCCAGGTCGCACCGGCCGACCGCCAGAAGATTCGGGTCGGCGACACGGAACAATGGTATTTCACCCGGACCGTGCGGCTTCCGGGCGTGGATCACAAGGTCCGCGTCTTGCTGCTGTGGGGCCACCGGCAGGAGGCCAAGGTCAAGAAGATCCTGGTGACGAATCGGACGGGCTGGGAGGTGATTCGAATTCTGAAGGTCTATCGGTACCGCTGGACGGGCACGGAGTGCTTCCATCGGGACGGCAAGCAACAATTGGGCATGGGCGACTGTCAGTTGCGGAGTGGCCTGGGCCAGACCCGGCACCTGTATCTGGTCTTCCTGGCGTACAGCGTCCTGATGCGGCAATTGGGGCACAGTCGTACGCGTGGCTGGGCACTGGAACGGCTGACGACCATCGGCCAAGCCTGCATGGCGGTCCTGCGTCAGACCCTCAGTGACACCCTGGCCTGGGTCATCAAACGGATCGAGGTAGACCGCTGGGATTTTGCCGAAGTCAAAAGTCACTTGGCCCTACCATAGAATGCAAAACTCCAGTTGAGAGCACAACTCCCTTTGCTTTTCCACCGGTTTGGCCTTACAATGCCGCTATGAATTGGAGGCTATCGTGAATACCACAAAAGATGAAGTTCAGTCGTTGCTCCGGAAGCTGCCCGATGATTGCACCTTCGAGGACGTTCAATATCACCTCTACGTGATTGAGAAGATACGCAAAGGCATCGAACGGGCGGAGAGCGAAGGGACAGTCTCTCTGGAAAAGGTCGAAAGGCGGCTCGCCAGATGGACCTCAAAAATGTGGGAGTACAGACAACAGATTCTGTCCACCGATGTCCTGACGCGCGAGTGCCGGTGCAACTATGGTCCGTGGGAGCACCGATTCAGGGAGAAGAGCGAGATTTGCAGGCATATCCAGATCGTAAGAGAAGCATTCCCGGATATAATGACACGACAAAACATTATTCAGTTCTTTCAACGTGGGGGGAGAGATGCTGACGTCACCAAGTTTCTGGCGACTATGATATGGGGTTATGGACCCGATGAAGGGGGCAGGTCGGACAATCGCGGGCCGGCGCGAGTTGAGCAGATGACATCTAAACTTGATCATCTGCGGGACGTGCTTCGCGACACCGCGTGCCAAATCGAGAAGGGTGCCCTCGAAGAGGCTTACAGAGGTTTTGACATAGCGTGGTGCGGACCGAGTTTTCGCTCGAAGTACTTCTATTTTGTCGGCAAGTCGTTGGGGATTAAGGGATACCCATTGATATTTGACAATCGCGTTGCCGTAGGGCTTGCCAGAGTAGGAGGTCTGCGCAATGATCTTCTCGGAATGGTCTCGATTCAAACGAAGGGGACGGCCAGCGCCTACACGCGGTATACGAATCTGCTTCACGAATTGGCATCGCAAATGGCCTGTGAGGCCGACCAGATCGAGCTGTTCCTGTTCGATCTCGCGGGCAATGTGTCGAAATCGTGAAGGAGCATCGAGAGCATGTGGCGATCCTTCGAAGTGTGTCGTTGTTACCTGTTCTTCTGTCGTCACAGGCTGTCACTTCTGGCCGATCTTCTGGCAGTGCATTATCCTTTGAGTGCCGTGGAATGACGGAATTGGAAATAGGCTTGTGGCTGTGGCGCGATAGGAGAAACCACCATGATGCAAACACCGGCAGAATCTGAATCGGCGATTCAACAAGCAGTGGAACGCATCGCAGCGCAATTCCAGCCCCACAAGATAATTCTATTCGGATCGTCGGCGCGGGGCCAAGGAGGCCCGGACAGTGACGCAGATTTGTTGGTGGTTATGCCGGTGACTGGCTCCAAGCGTCAACAAGCTGTGCAGATCGATCTGGCCCTGGAAGGTATTCCCATTCCCATTGACCTGATCGTGGCCACGCCGGAGGAGGTCGAGAAGTATCGTGATGTCAGCGGAACGACCATTGGCGAGGCGGTGTGCGAAGGCAAGATTCTGTATGAACGAGCGGCCTGAGCGGGCCCGCACAAGTCTTTTGAGGAACCGGACATACTCAGGAACCCCCAGCCGGGGGCGGCTGGGCTACAAGTTCCGGTCTTCCCGACAGCACGCAGTTCCGTCATTCGTCAAGCTGGCGACCTCGGACGCGGCTCTGTAGCACCCCCGCCCTCAGGGGTGATTCTGGAGCAGGTATGCCAGAATTCCCTGATGCCACGAGCGTCAAGAGACTTCAGTGGAACTGCTTGGCCGAGGAGGGAAGCTACCCCAAGCAGGTTCGTTGGTGGAGGCGACGGCTTTGCGTCTGGCGGGCAAGTCTGTTATGCTGGCCGCATGAAAGTGATTCGCGTTCATAACGTCAGCAAGTCATTCGGCCGGCTGCGGGCCGTGGATGACCTGAGCTTCGAGGTCGAGGAGGGGACGTGCTTCGGCCTGCTCGGGCCCAACGGGGCCGGCAAGACGACGATGATGAAGATGATCTACGGCCGGAGCCACCGGGATGGGCACGACGGGGAAGTCATCGACGTCCTCGGCTTCGATCCCGCCCGCGAAGAGCTGGCTATCAAGTTCCTCTCCGGCGTCGTGCCGCAGGAGAACAACTTAGACGACGAGTTGAACGTCATTCAGAACCTCATGATCTACTCCAAGTTCTATGGCCTGCCGGGCAAGGTGGCCAAAGAGCGAATCCAGGGGCTGCTGGAGTTCCTGGAACTGTCGGAGAAGATCAAGTCGCCGATCAAAGAGCTTTCCGGGGGTATGCAGCGGCGGCTGGTCATCGCCCGGGCGCTCTTGAACAATCCCAAGCTGCTGATCCTCGACGAGCCTACGACCGGCCTGGACCCGCAGGTCCGCCACGTGATCTGGGACAAGCTACGGCAACTCCGGGCCCAGGGCACGACCATCCTGCTGACGACCCACTACATGGAAGAGGCGTTTCAGATCTGCGATACGGTCCTCATCATGGACAAGGGCAAGAAGGTCCTGGAGGAAAGTCCGCGACGGCTCCTGCGTGAGAATATCGAAGCCTATGTTCTGGAGGTACCCGTCACGAACGGCACGCCGCCGATCGGTGAGTCCGAACCTGCCGGGCGGCGTCCGCGTCGACCATACGCCGGCCAGCCTGCGGTTCTACGCCCAGGACCTCGATCCGCTCAAGGGCTTCGCCGACAAGCTGAGCGGCCATCCTTACTACCTGCGACAGACGACGCTGGAGGACGTGTTCCTCAAAGCGACGGGGAGGGCCCTCAATGAGAAGCAGTAATGCGGTCCCGTACCCTGCGCTATCCCGCGGCTTTTCAGTGTGTGGTACCGCCATACGCGGGTCTACACGAAGAACCTCCTCAGCAACGGTTTGCCGCCGTTTTTGGAGCCGCTGCTGTTCCTGCTGGGCGTCGGTCTGGGGCTGGGCACGTACATCACGCAGAGCATGGAAGGGCTCAGCTACCTCGAATTTCTCGGGACGGGCCTGCTGGTCACGGCGGCCATGTTCACGGCGGCCTATGAGTGCACCTTCGGCACCTTCGTTCGGCTGGAGTTCGAGAAGGTCTACGATGGGATGCTGGCGGCCCCGATCACGGTGAACGACCTGATCGTCGGGGAGATCATCTGGGCGGGGACGAAGGGCGTGTTCTTCACGTTTGCCGTGCTGTGCGTGCTGACGGTGTTCCGGATCGTCCACCTGCCGCAGGGCTTGCTCACGCCGCTGGTTGGTTTCATCACGGGGGTCATGTTCGCGACGCTGTCCCTGTGGGTGACCTCGTTCGTCAAGACGATCAACCACTTCAACTTCTATCTCACGGGCGTCATCTCGCCCATGTTCTTCTTCTCCGGCGTGGTCTTTCCGATCAGCAACCTGCCGCCGTCGGTGCGCTTCATCGCGGAGATCGTGCCGCTGACGCACTGCGTGCGCCTGGCGCGGGCCGTCTGCATCGGCCATTACTCGCCGAGCTTGCTCCTGAGCCTGGCCTACGCTGTCGTCTTCACGGCGATCATGGGCTGGTTGGCCATCCGGCGGCTGAGACGCCGCTTGATCCGCTGAGGTGTTCAGAAGCGGAAGAACAGGCCGACCGAGATCACGGGGTTGAACCGGATGCGGCCCGAGTCCTGGCAAACACTGTCTTGCTCTTCCGGCCAGGTTCGACGGGGACGTCGGGTCGGCGGCATGGAGGGAAACGTGGGATCGGCCGAGGAAAGCCACGCCGACATCGGTGAGGAGGCCCCAGCGTTTCTCCCGGCCGAAAGCATGGCCCCAGCCGAGACCCAGATAGGGAGCGATCGGATTGCCGGTTGCATTGCTTCGCAGTTGGCCCACCTCAGCGGCCGAGTAGATCATGCTGCCATTGTCGAACATGGCGCTGGACCTGACGTTCAGATCCATCTTGGTCTGGTTGACGATGATGCCGGCGCTGAGGTGGAAGGCATCTGCAAAGGGATACCAGTCCAACGTTAGAGGGACTGTCAGCATTCTGACGTCCAAGCTGTAATCGACATCGCTGAGCGTGCCGCCGACGCTCAGGGCACCCGCTTGTCCGGCGCGGGCCCGATCGTCGAAACCTGACAACGTCGCTTGGCTGAGGAATGCCATGGCAACAAGTGCGACGCCAAGGTGCCGTCGTTTCATGCGGAATCCTTTCTGTTGACGCGACGCGCCTTGATTCCCTTCATTGTGAGTTCCGGGCTGAACCTTGCCGGCTCCGCCGCCGTGAAACCTACCCCAGTTTGTTGTGGTTTGCCGCGACGCCTCGCAGGCGCACCGCAGACCGCAAGCGACTCGTCGTCCTTGTCCTTTTTCGGCCTCCTCGCTAAAAAGACTCCACGTGAAATAGGCGCGACGACGGAAAAGGCATGGGATTGGGACCTGCGCTTCGATAAGATAGGCCGACTGGTTCCTTGGCAGGCCGCGGCCTGCTATGATGGCGGCTGAATGCTAAGTGGCGAAGGATGGCGTATGGGTCAGATTGTTTTGTCGGGCGATGAGCTGATTTCGATCCTGGCGGCGAATGCGCGGATGCCGGACCAGGTGAAGAGCGTGGAGACGCAAGGCGAGGAGATCAAACTGCAGGTGGCCACGCCGCTGCCGATCTTCCCGTCGGTTCCGGTGCGGATACGGTTTGCCGGCTTCGAGCAAGGGCAGATCGTGCTGCAGCTTGTGACCAACGGCTTGATCGACAAGTTCCAGTCGTGGGTGAATAAGATGGTTGCGGCGACGAGAATCGAAGACTACGGTGGCCGGTGGGAATACCCGCGGCTCTACGTCAACGTGAACAACTTGCTCCAGCGGCAGGTGCGTGGCGTCCAGATCGCGGACGTTGTTCTCCAGGACGGCCATTATCCACATTACGACGAGCCACCTCGGGAACGGGCTTCCAGGCGGACCTGGAAGCGTCGCTCCATCTGGCCAAACTGGCCCACGGTGATCCGCAGAATCTGCAGGTCCACCGTATCGCCCGGGGCCACCTTCTCCATTTGCAGCGCGAATTCCGGCAGATCGCGCGGCGCGGCATCGTTGATTTGGAGGATCAGGTCGCCCGGTTTGAGACCGGCCCGCGCGGCGCTGCCGCGTGCCTCCACCTCGGTCACGATCAGGATGGGATAGGCACTTTCGAACTGGAACCGGCGGGCGACGGCGGCGGTCAACTCGGAGACGTCCATCTGAAAGAGGCTCCGGGCCAATGCCCGACCGTCCGGCACGGGCCGGGACAGCAGGGCCAGCTCGACGGTTCGCGTCTTGGGATTCTTGTCGCTCGGTCGCACGTAGCTCACCCGGATCGGCTGGCCCACCTCTTTGTCAATCATCCGGATGTAGAAGTCTACGATGCTGTGGGGCTTGTGCCCGTCGATCTCCAGGATCAGGTCTCCGGCCGCCAGCTTCTTCTCATCCGCCGGACTGCCCTTGCTGACGCTCTTGACGACCAAGCCCCGGAACGAGCCGGCTGTCGTCATGCGGCCGATGGTCAAGCCGAGGCGCACCCGCCGCAGCTTCTCCGGCATGAGCATTTGGCCGACGTTCTCGACCAGCGTGTCCACGGGGATCGCAAAACCGATGTTCTGGGCCTCCGCCCGGATCGCGGTGGTGATGCCGATCAATTGGCCGTTGACGTTCAGCAGGGGGCCGCCGCTGTTGCCCGGGTTGATCGGGGCATCGGTCTGGATCAGGCCGCGCAGCCAGAAGCCTTCGGAGACCTGGATATCGCGGCCTACCGCGCTGACGACGCCGCTGGTGACGGTGTTGGAGTAGCCGTAGGGGTTGCCGATGGCGATGACGGTCTCGCCGATCATCAAGTCATCGCTGCGGCCGAGCTCGATGAACGGCAGTTTGCCGCCGGCGTCGATCCGGAGCACGGCCAAGTCCTTGCTCGTATCGGCACTGACGACGCGGGCCTGGAACTCCCGGCCATCGCTGAAGACCACCTTGATCCGCTTGACGTTCTCCGACGACGTGGGCATTAGTGACGAGAAAGCCGTCCTCGTGGACCACGAAGCCGGACCCGAGGACGGCCACCTGTTGCTGGACGCGTGGTCCCCAGAAATCGAAGGCCGGCGGCCAATCGAATTGAGGCCACGCACGCTGGGAGACGGTCTGCTCGCCGGAGACGTTTACTACGGCGTTGTGGGTCCGTTTGTAGACGGCCACCACCGGCGTCTCCCGCGGAAACTGAAGCGGCTCGTCACTCCACAGGCTGGAGGCTGTGGTCAGCAGAATCAGGACAAGTAGTCTGCGTGGCATTCCTGAAGGTTCCTGTCTCTCAACGTCCGGACTTCCGCAGAATGGACATTGAGCCTACTTGGGAAGGAAAAATCACGAAGCGATTTTCCCTTCCCCATTTGTGCATTGTTGTCCGAGCCAAAGGCAAATCAATTCTTCCCGGAAATCGTGAAACGGATTTCCGGGAAGAACCCCCAAACGCGATTCTAGCGCGCGTTTGGGAACCCAAGAATATAGGCCCAAGGTCCATGGCAGAAGTCCAGTTAGCAGGATGTCGGCCCGGGGGCGACTCAACGCCGGCGCGTGGGCGATTGGTCGTCCGGCCGTCTGCGGCCTGGGCTGTTGGGGCTGTGGCCTCCTGGGTCGTTCCTTGCCTGGGACCTCACGAATCTCGAATTTGCCTCGGGGCCTCGGTCGGGCGGGGCGTTTGCCGGCGCCCTTACCCTTCTTGAGCACCAGCAGGGCGTTGCGGCTGATCTCGGCGGTGGCCGGGTCGGCGTGGGCCGTCCCTTCCACCAGGGTCTCCTCCGCCTTCTTGCGCATGCGGCCCCGCATTTTGCGCAGCCCGTAGGCGGCCGCACTCTTGGCGCGCCGCGAGGTGCTGACGAGCAGCGCCTCTCTCAGGATGTCCAGGCCGTCCTCCTGCATCCACGACAGATGAAACGCGCTCTGCCGAACGGTCGAGACGTTCGAAACATACAACTGTTCCCGGAGCTTCTCCAACAGCTCGATCGCGGCCTGATCCTTCTCACGCCCGGACGGCTGCCTTTTCTCCAGTCTCATAACGCCACCTCCTGTGCGCATCGATGAAGGCGTCGGGATCCCACCCGTGACGCAGCGCGTGCGCGGACCCATCCAGATTGCTGAGAGCGGTCGTGCATTCGCTTCTCTGGAGACAAGGGTATTCCCTCCCTTCGGTTGGTAAGAATTGCGACCCGGCGACATTTGCCGGAGAACCCCTCCGCAGACAACGGGCATCCTGTGATTCCCCATCCACTCCATGCCTGGATATCAGCATCCGTGCCTATCCTCCAGTAGGGTCCCGCGAACGCGATACCGCACGTTTGGGAACCCGGGAAAGGGGCCCGAAACCCGGTCGTCGGGTTGGGAGCCAAGCCCGCGTCCTACCTCAACTCATCCCTGCCCGCCCATCTGCCAAAAGCAGCCTGCCTGCGCCGGTGTCTGCGCGTCAGTTACCGGCATATAACCCCCACGCCAAGCCCGGCAGCCGCATCCCGTCGCACGCCATGTGGCGGGCAACTCACCCCGGTCGTCACTGCGAACGGCTTGGAGTCGATTCAGCAACGACACATCGCATTGCGGCTATTGTCAGCGCCGCCGAGAGGGGCTGTCAAATGATTTTTTCCCACCATTATTGAGGATTATGCCTCAAGTAGACGTGCCGTTGGCACCGGGAGGTAGGGTGCCGCGCCGCGAAAAATCCATTTTCCTGTAACAAAGCGGCGGCCGCGAGCGTCTGATTATAATAGCCAAGGGGGGGACTTTGTGTGGCTTTACGCCGGCACGTTGGGTAGAGTGTTTTGGCGACGATGCCCCGGCGTAGCGGTGGGCCTGCACGGTTTCGGGCGGGCGGAACGGCGTTCTTGGCTGAGCGGAGTTATTTGCGCTGACAGATAGCGGTAGCTTAGTCGGCAGTGATAGTTCAGTTGACTTAAGCTGTGGAAATGTCTATAGTTGTGAATTTGTAGGCGGAGTCGGTTCCTACTGAGGTTACAGGATGGGGATGGAATCACGCGGTGGCACCATTCGTAAGAAGAAGCTGGGTGAGTTGCTCTGCGAGAAGGCTTACCTGGACGAGAGCCGCTCTGGGCGTGGCGTTGGCGGAACAGAAGGTCAAGCATAGGCAATTAGGCCAGATTCTTATCGAGCTTGGGTATATTACCCAGGTCCAACTCACGGAAGCTCTGGCCATCCAGGCGGGAATCGAGAGAGTGGATCTTTCCGACGTGTCCATCGGGGGCGAGATCATCGGTCTCGTGCCGGCCGACATCGTCAGCAAGTACAATATCCTGCCCCTGTGGCGGCAAAATGGCCGCTTGGCCGTGGCCATGACGGATCCGTTCCAGCCTCAGATGATGGAAGACCTTCGACTCGTCACCGGCTGTCTCATCCAGCGGTTTTACGCCGAGCCCAGCCAGCTTGAGCACGCTGTGCTGAAGTTCTACGGCAGCAACGTGGCACGAATGCTGGATAACCTGGCGCCGGCGGAGCAGCGGGGAGACGAGAATTCCGAAAACGGCGATTTCTCGCCCGCCAGGCTGAGTGAGCTGGCCCGCGAGCCCTCCCTTGTTAACTTGGTGAATTTGATCATCTTCGAGGCGATCGAGTCCCGCGCGAGCGATATCCATATCGAGCCGTTCGAGCGGGAAGTCAAGATCAAGTACCGGGTCGACGGCATCCTCGTCGAAAAAGCCCCCTCCTCGAAGCGGCTGCACGCGGCGATCATCTCCCGCATCAAAATCATGGCGAACATGAACATCGCCGAGCGGTTCGTGCCCCAGGACGGCCATATCGAGTTCACGGGCAAGAAAGGCCGGATCGACATCCGTGTCTCGACGGTGCCCACCGTCTGGGGCGAGGGTGTCGCCTTGCGTCTTCTGGATCGGTCGGCCTCGCTGATTCAGTCTCGAAGATCTGGGCATGAACGCCCAATCCCTGGAGGGCTTCTCCAAGTGCCTCAAGAAGACGCACGGAATCGTCCTGGTCACCGGGCCGACGGGATCCGGCAAGACGACGACGCTCTACGCCGCGCTCAACAAGATTTACTCGCCGGGGGTCAAGATGATCACGATCGAGGACCCCGTCGAGTACCAGCTCGACGGGCATCAACCAGATGCCCGTCAATCCCAAGCGAGGTCTGACGTTTGCGACGGGTCTGCGGCACATTCTGCGGCACGACCCGGATATCATCATGGTGGGCGAAATCCGCGACCGGGAGACGGCGGATATCGCCATCCGGGCGGCCTTGACAGGCCACTTGGTCTTCTCCACCCTGCACACGAACGATGCCCCCGGGGCCGTCACCCGTCTGCTCGACATGGGGCTCGAACCGTTCCTGCTGGCCAGCTCGCTGGAAGGAATTCTTGGCCCAGCGGCTGGTGCGGAAGATCTGCCCGAAATGCAAGGAGCAGTACCAGCCGGACGAAACGCTGCTCAAGAGTCTTAACGGCAGCCGTGCCGTCCGACGGAAAGATGAAGTTCTATCATGGGGCCGGGTGCAACCACTGCAACGGGACGGGGATGACCGGCCGCGTCGGCATTTTCGAAATGCTTCGCATCACCGGACGACTACGGGAATTGATCCCGACGCGTTGCTCGGCGGACCAGATTACGCGGGAAGCCCCGGCCGACCACGTGAACATGGTGCGCGACGGCATCGCCAAAGTGCTGGCGGGGGTCACGACGCCGGACGAGGTCTTCCGCGTCGCCAAGACCATTGGGGAGGATGACTGATTAGGGCCGTTGAGCGTCAGACGGTTGCGCGGCTTGTTTCGTCCCGGGTCGATGGGCACACGGCCGCTGGACGCTCGACGCGACCGTAACGAGCTTCACAACCGCTGGACGGTGGACGATCATTACGGGAGTAGACTTTGGGTCAGTTTTCCTATAAGGCGGTGGATCGTGCCGGAGCACATGTGGCGGGCGTCGTCGATGCGGCGGACCGGCGCAGCGCCGTGGCGGCTCTGACCGGCCGGGGCCATCTCGTCACGGAGTTGCTCGAGAAGACCCAAGGCGGCACGCGTGCCGCCGAGGGGACTTCGGCTCTCCAATTGCCGGCGTTGCCGGTCGTGGGGCGGCCGGCGCGTCTCGAGCAAGGACATCTGTGCGATGACCACGCAACTCAGCACCGCCGTGCGGGCGGGACTGCCGCTGCTCAATTGCCTGGAGCTGCTCCGCAAGCAGCAGCGCAAGCCCGCCATGAAGCGCATGTTCGAGCACCTGACCAAGTCCGTCAGCGGCGGCATGTCGCTCTCCGAGGCGATGGGCGAGCACAAGGAGGTTTTCAGCCCTCTGTACCTGTCGATGATCCGGGTGGGCGAGACGGGCGGCATCCTCGAACAAACCAGCTTGCAGTTGGCCATGATCCTGGGCCGCGAAGAGAAGGTCAAGGCGAACATGAAGACGGCGGCGGCCTATCCGATCTTCCTGCTGGGCCTGGGCATGATCTCCGCGACGGTGATCGTCACCTTCATGCTGCCCAAAATTCTGGGAACGCTGGATACCGGCACCGCTTCCCTGCCCGCGCCGACGCGGATCCTTCTGGACATCAGCCATTCCTTGCGTTCCTTGTTCACGAGTATCGGCGGGTGGGTCGTTCTGGCCGGCTTCGGGGCCGGGCTTTACGGATTGCGGCGCTGGGCCAAGACCGTCGGCCGCGTACGCCTGGGACGCTTTCAGGCTGAAGATCCCGGTCCTGGGGCCGGTGCTGCGGACGATCGCGGTCGGGCGGTTCACGCGGACGCTCGGTGCCTTGACGAAGGGCGGCGTGACGATCCTGGAGGCCTTGGCGGTCGTGCGGGACACCTTGGGCAACGAGGTGCTGGCCCGGGAGGTCGACACGGTGGCCGAGAAGGTCAAGCGCGGCGAGAACCTGGCCGATCCGCTGGAACAATCGGGACGTTTCCCTCCCTTGCTCATTCAGATTGTGGCCATCGGCGAGCAGACGGGCAAGCTCGACGAGCTGTTGTTGAACGCCGCCGACACGTTCGACTCCGAGGCGGATGGGGCGATCAACCGGTTCATGGCGATTTTCCCCGCCGTCTTGATTCTGCTGTTGGCCCTGGTGATCGGGTTCATTATCGCGGCGGCCCTGTTGCCGATCGTCACGATGTCGGTCGGCACGGCCGGCCATTAAGCGGTCTGGGTGGAAGAAGTAGTTTCGTGGGTAGCAAGAAAAGAGGTATCCGAATGGTACGGGTCAGACGACAAGCAAAGAAGGGCTTTACCCTCATCGAGCTCATGGTGGTCATTCTGATTATCGCGATGCTCGGCACCTTCGTGGCTCCGAACGTGATGAGCAAGTTCCGCCGGGCCAAGGCGGACTTGGCCAAGCCGCAGCATGGCGGTGATCGAGGACGCCCTCAAGCAGTTCGAGCTTGACTGCGGCCGGCTGCCGGAGGAGTCCGAAGGCGGACTGGACGCCTTGGTGGCGGCCGCCGGCCGGCCTCGAAGAAAAATGGAACGGCCCCTATCTCAAGAAGAGCCAGCTCCTCGATCCGTGGGGCAACCCGTACATCTACATGCGGGAGGGCCAGGTCAACCCGGGCAGCTTCGACCTGATCAGCTACGGGGCGGACGGCCAGCAGGGCGGCGAAGGCGAGAATGCGGACATCGTCAATGACTGAGGTTGAAGTGTGATTTTTGATGGTTGATGTTGATTGGAAGAAAGGTGGAGCCTCGTGTCCCCAAATCAAAAATCAAAAATCAGAAACCGAAGATCAGCGGCGGGTTCACCCTCATGGAGATTCTGCTCGTGACGGCCATCATTGCGATGGTCGCCGGGCTCGGGGGCACGTACTGCGTCGGCACGTACAAGCGGCTGATCGTGGAGAAGACCGCCCGCCAGTTGCTCCAGATGGCCATCTACGCGCGGATCATGGCCATTGAGCAGCAGCGGCCCTACGAGCTGCGGCTGGACGCGGGCAACCGGGGCTTTCTGCTGACGACCACGGCGGTCAACCGGCAGACGGGCGCAGACCGAACAAGTCATCGTCCACGACTACTACTGCCGGCCGGTGGAGTTCGAAGGCGACGTGAAGTTCGAGGACATGATCCTGCCGGAGATGACGGGGATGCCGACGAGCGGGAGCGAGCGACGAACAGAAGGTGGTCTTTCTCCCGAACGGCTCGGCCGAGACGGCGGTCCTGCAGCTCGGGGACGGAACGAGCCATTATGCCCTCGCCGTGGTGGCCGCCACCGGCAAGGCGACGCTCTACGCGGGCACGGTCAAAGATGTCGAGATGGTGTCGATCGATTTGGATTTGGAATGAGACGGCGAAGGTCACATCCCGGCGGTTTCAACCTGGTCGAGGCCCTCGTGGCCGCGATGATCCTCTCCGGCGCCGTGCTGACCTTCAGCGCGATCGGCACGAACGCCCTGTCGAGCACCCGTCTGCACCGGCACTACGAGATGGCGGCGGCGGTGATCGACAAGGAACTGAGCCTGATCGACTACATGGGAATCGACGCGTTCATCCAGGGCGGGCAGATGGAAGGCGTCGAAGAGGATTTCGAGCCCCCGTACCAGTGGGTGGTGACGACGGAATACCAGGGCACCGACGACCTCTACTTGGTCACGATCACCGTGAGCTGGCTGGAGGGAATTCGGCCGTATAGTGTCACGGCCCAGACGATGCTGGACGGCACCAGCACCGGCAGCAGCAGTACGGAACCGGTGCGGACAGACGGAGGCCAGCAGCAGACGCCATGAGGCAAGACCCGGAAACAACCGGGGTTTTACCCTGGTGGAGGTCCTGGTGGCGACGACCATCAGCGGCTTCGTGGCGGTGATCGCCGTGGGAGCGTTGAACGCCATCGCCGGCAGTGCCCAGGCCGTCAATCGGACGACGGAGACGACGTCGGAGATCCGGTTCGCCGCACGCATGATCGCCCGCGACCTGGCCAATCTGTATCGGGACCCGAATCCACAGGAGATGAAATTGGTGGGGTCCGCGCAGGGCGGCTCCCAGAACGGACCGCCATCGCTGATCTTCTACATGTCCGGCCGGGCCAAGGCACGCGCGGATCAGCCCGAGGGCGACGTCTACGAGGTCGAGTATTTCCTGGGGACGCGCGCCGTCGAGTGAGCCGCAGAAGGGCAAGAAAGTGTCGGCGGCCGAACTCGTCCGAAGAGAACACGATTCTCTTTCGGCGGTTGTGGCCCAACCCCGATAAGGACCGGACCCCCGGCGGCGTTCTGACGCCGATTGCCGAGAACATCGGGGTCTTCCTGGTCCGGTTCTTCGACGGCAAACAGTGGGTCGACGATTGGACGGAGGAGATGCAGTCGCTCCCGGAGTATCTGGAAGTCACCTTGGCGACGGTGCCGCCGGACAAGGGCGATCCCATCGTGGAGACCATGACGGTGACCTTCCCGCGCCTGAGCAAATCGGCGGCGACCGGCCTGCAGAGCGGGGCGTCGGGGGACCAACAGGGCCAGCAGGGGTCCGATACGTCGGCGACGACCGGGGCGACGCCCGGATCGTCCGGGCCGCAAGGCGGGCCGGGAAACAGCGGTCCACCGGGAAATCGGGGCGGATAACGCGTGGAAGGCGTGGATGACGAGCTCCCCATAGAAACAATCGAGGTTTGATTCTGATCGCGGTGCTCTGGATGATCGCCGTGATGATGGCGTTGGCCGCCATGGTAGGGCAGACCAGCCGGCTGAATCAGAAGATGGCCGTGTCGGCCACGGATGAGGTCCGCTGCAAGTGGGCCTGCCGGGCCGGCACGGAGAGCGCCATCGCGGTTCTCGCCGAGGATTCCAAGGCCAGCGATTGTCTGCTGGACCTGTGGGCCGACAACGACAAGGATTTCAACAACGTGCCGCTGGAGCGGTGCCGGTACAACGTACGCGTGTGGGACGAGGCGGGCAAGCTCAATATCAACACCGCCACGAAAGAGCAGCTCATGGCGCTGCCGAACATGGACGAGTCCATCGCGGACGCCATTCTGGATTGGCGGGACACCGATGACGACGTGCGGACGCAGGGAGCGGAAGCCGGCTACTATGAGAACATGCCCGTCCCCTACAAGATTCGCAATGGACCGTTCCGCACGATCCGGGAGCTGCTGCGGGTCAAGGGGGTCACGGAGGACCTGCTGTACGGGGCGGACCCGAATCTCAGCGGCCGGCTCGATGCCAACGGCCGGGCTCCGGGCGGGCGATGCCGCTCGTCCGACAACAACAATAATAATAGCAGCAGACAACAACAGCGCGGAGGTCGTCGGTCAGGGCTGGATCGCCTTTCTCACCTGCTACTCGTATGAGAACAACGTCGATGCCGACGGCAACAAGCGGGTCAACATCAACCAGGCCAGCCAGCAGCAGCTTGAGAGCGATCTGGGGCTCCCGACCGCCCAGGCCAAATGGATCGTCGACAATCGCAGCGGGGGATACAAGAGCATCGCGGACCTGATCAACAGCAACAGCGCCAAGACGCCGCCGGACAGCTCGGGCGGGGGCGGGGGCCAGAACCAGGCCCAGCCGATCGACCTCCAGACCTTCGGCCAGATCGCCGACAAGATCACCATTTCGGGCGAGCAGAAGATCGTGGGAAAGGTCAATATCAACACGGCGCCCGAGGGAAGTGCTGAAGGCGCTTTTCGGCGGGGATGATTCGGCCGATCAGCTTGCCCAGACTGTCATCGCGAACCGGGCGAGCCTGATGTACGGGTTCCAGAGCATCGCCGAACTGCTGAACCAGCCGTCGATGACCGTGGATCTGTTCAAGGCCATCGCCGAGCAAATCACCGTCCGCTCGGACGTGTATACGATCCGCTGCTACGCGACGGCCGACGTGACCGGGGCCCAGATGCAGACGGAGTGCGTCGTGGACCGCAGTGAAACGCCGTGTGCGATTCTGTACTGGTATCAGGGAGCCAACTACTGATGATGAGTAAAGGCGAGAGAGTGCCGCATGTCGTGATCGCGGCGGCGAAGGATGATGCCTGCTTCAAGGCGGTGGAAGTGCGCAAGCAGGACAACGTCATCGAGGTCCTGTGGGCCAAGAGCCTGCCCGCCGACAGCCAGACGTGGACCGCCTTTGCGGCGACGTGCGGCATCCCCGCCCCGCGGGACGGGCATGATAGAGCGGCGCGGAGGCACACCGCCTCGGTCGTCGGACTCGACTCGACCGGCGTGGCGTTCTACCGCGTGACGGCGCCGGCCGTGGAGCAGCAGGAGATGGGGTCGATCGTCCGGATGCAGGCCGAGTCGCTGCTGCCGTTGCCGCCGGACCAGATCGAAGTCGCCTGGCGGCACGATGCCGGGGACGAACGGCAACGTCGATATCACCATCGCCGCCGCCCGGCGCGAGTATCTCCAGAAATTCGCCGGCAGCGTGCGCGATTTTGGGCCCGGCCAGATTGTGTTGTCCTGCGAAGGGACGGCCAAGGCGTGGCAGAGCCTGTTCTCCGACCGGGACCAGGACGCCGTGCTCGTGAGCATCACGGCGGAGAACACCCAGGTCTGCCTGGTCCAAAACGGCCTTGTCGTCGCAGGCCGCCGTGCTGGGTACCGGGCTGGCGGAGTTCCAGGAGCGCGGAGCGGACGAGACTGACGCCACGAACCGCAAGTCGCCATCGATGATCACCGCCAGCTCCGACGATGCCACCGTCCGCAAGCGGTCGAGTGGTTCGCGCAGGATCTCAAAGCGACCTTGACGGGGTTCGGCTGGAACGAGTCCACGCCCTGGCCCATTCTCGTGCTCTCCGACGGCGGGGAGGCGCTGAATCGCGTCGTCGAGGCGCTGAACGCGGCCGGCGTCCCGGCGAAGGTCAGTGTGCCCGAAGTGCGGAATCTGCGTCTGCCATCCGGCGGCACATCGCAGGATATTTACGACTATCGGACGCCTCTGGGGCTGTCGTTGCTCGCCTTGGAGAAGCCTCCGGCGGCGCTGAACCTCTTCGAGCGGATCGCCGCCCAGGAGGAGCAGGAGAAGATGACGTCCGCCTGGCGGAGCGTCCTGGTGGCGGGGGCGGTCGCCGCGGTCGCCCTCGTCGCTCTGCTGGTGACGGTGTACCTGACGGATATCGCCGGCGCCCGGCGCTGGGCGGAGCTGGTGGCCCGCCCCGACTTCGAAGCGGCCCGGCAGCATCAGGCGCTGCTCAAGGCGGTGGCCCGGTATCGGCCCGACGTGCTCGATCTGCTGACGTGCATCAACGCCGGCAAAAACGACGGCATTCTGCTCGACGGCCTGCATTTCAAGAAGGGGCAGACCGTCATGATCGTCGGGCAGGCGGGCACGACGGAGCAGATGTGGACCTTTGAGAAGAACCTGCGGGCCCAGAAGGACATCAGCGGCGTGACGATCGTGAACCCGACGCAAGACAACAAGACCAAGAAGGTCAAGTTCACGATCACGTTCAACTACAAGACTTTCTCGAAGAAAGAGGCGGTGTTGTAACGACATGGAATGATGGAATAATGGAAGGTTGGGGCGGGGGCGGATCATTGGCCCAATATTCCAGTATTCCAGTAGTCCGATTGCTTTAGGGTCGATCATTGTGCGAAAACTGAACGAACGTGAGAAACGCATGTTCCTGATCGGCGGGATCGCGGTGGTGGCCATCCTGTTCTTCACCTATGGGACCAAGGGGATGGACCGCTGGAGCCGCAGCCGCACTTCCCTGGCGGCCGCGAAGAAAAGACTCAGCGAGGTCGAGACCGACCAGGAGAAACTGGCCGGCCTGCTGGCCCTGGTGCCGGTGTTCGAGAGCCCCGCAAGTCCTGGAGAAACAAACGTCGCTCTTTCGCGAGAAGTTCTACGAGCAGTTGAAGAAGGCCGGCATCAATAGCGAGCCGCCGCAGCCGGTGCTCGGCAAGAAGATCAATATCGGCGGCACCGCGTACCAGGTCGTGAAGATCAAGTGCAAGGGCAAGGGCAAGCTCGATCAGTTGCTCGAGCTGCTGGGCAACCTGAAGGAGAACCCCTACCTCGTGGGCGTGGAGGAGCTGCAAATCCGCTGTGACACGAAGGACCCGCCGGAGAAGCGAAAGGACAAGGACGTGGATATCGATCTCGTCGTGAGCACATTCGTCAAAGACAGTCCAGTCAAACGCGTGGAGGCGAAAACGGTCACACATGCAGAGTCGAACAGTCGATAAAAAACGGGACCGGATCTCGCTGGCGTTAGGGGCGGCGGCGGTGCTGCTGGGGGCTTGGGCCTGCGCAAGGTGGCCGGTTTCTATGTCCAGCGCGGACTGATGCAGAGCGTTCTGACCGTGGAGAAGCGTCAGCGCGATCCGAATGGTCTTAAGGACAGCCTCGGCGCCGCCAAGAAGACTGCCGATACGCTCAAGCAGAACAACCTCTTCGTGAAAACGCCGCCGAAGACGAACCCTGTTCGACAGGTGGATGGCATCCTCGGCGACGAGGCGTTCATCAGCGGCAAATGGTACAAGGTGGGGGACAAGATCGCCGATGCGAAGATCGTGGCGATCGGCGCCACCAAGGTAGAGGTCGAATGGGACGGCAAGAAGACGAGTTTCGCGCCGATGGCGGCGGTCAGCGCCGGTCCGCCGACCCCGCCGCCATGGCCGGGCCGCCGAAGAAGGAGGCCGGTCCGCCGGCGTCGAAACCGCCCGAGGTCAAGGTGGCCAAAGCCGAGGCCCCGGCGGTCGAAGACGATCCACTCGCGTGGATGGGCATCAAATTGTCCGCGAAAGCGCGGGCGAAGCTGCTGGAGGAGTGGAACAAGGCCTCGCCCGAGGACAAAGAGAAGGGTAAGCAGATGTGGAACAGTCTGCCGGACGATCAGAAGCAGCAGTATGTGCAGATGATGGAGAACATGTAGGCGTAAGCGCGGACGCATCCCGCCCCGCGTAGAAGTGTAAAGCGATTATGAAGATTGAAGCCTGGAAGAACAAAACGGAGTTCCTCACGCGCATCCTGGTGGCCGTCGCGGCGTTGTTGGTGGCGGTGACGTTCCTGAAAGTGGGGTTCTTCGTGAACTCCTCCAACGCCATGATGATGGTGGCCCAGGCGGACCCGAACAAAGCGGGGCCGGACGACGTGAAGAAATTGCTGGCCGAGACCAAGGCCCGTGCCGATGAGATCAAGAAGAACAACCTTTTCGTGCCGGGACTGGGCAAGCAAAACCCGGTCACCGAGGTGATCGGAATTCTGGGCCGGGAGGCACTGATCGGCGACAAATGGTATAAAGTAGGCGACCGCGTGGGCGACGCCAGGATCGTGGCCATCGAGCCGACGAAAGTGAAAGTTGCCTGGGATGGCAAAGAGCAGGAGTTTTCGCCGATCGGGTCCAGCGGTGCGGGCGGCCGGGGAGGCCCCGAGGGGCTGTCGGGCCGAGGGGCCGGTCCCGGGGGCGCCGGCCGGGCGGGAGGCGCCGGGGGCCGGCGCGGGTTGGGCCGGGGAGGTGCCGGAAACTCGGCCGATATGGACAAGTTGCGGGAGCAGTGGATGAATGCGAGTCCGGAAGAGAAACAGCGTCTCCGGGAAGAGATGCGTCAAAAAGGCGGGGCCCGAGGACAGTAAGTTTTGCAGGGTCAAAGAAAGGTTCACAGGATGAAGACCTCCAACGCTGTTGTTACCGTGATCGTGATCGCCGCCGTGCTGGTATTTGCCTACGGCTTGGGTCTGCTGATCCGCCACGCGCGACGGGCGGCCCGCAGCCGGGGGAGGCTGACAAGACGGCGGTGGACACGCGCGGTGAAGGCAAAGGAGGCCCTCGAAGCCCGGATTCGGAACAAGGAAAAGCGGGCGGAGGCGAATGAGAAGGTGAAAACGGCGACCCCGGAGGAGAAAGAGGAATTCCGCAATCAGCGTGGTCAAAGATGTGACGAACCGGCGCGGCCGCCGGGGACGGCAGATGACCGCGGCCCGGGCGCCGCAGGCACAGACGTCTCCAGTGCCTGCGACCCCGAACGCGGACGCAGCCGCGCAGCCGAAGCAGGATGCCAACACGCCGCCTTCTCCGGGGGCGAAGACCCCTGCCGAACCGAATACGAATAAGACCGAAAAAACCGGCTCCGAGTCAGGAAAAGCGGGCCCGGGTTAGTGGATAGCCACGAACCAACATCAGATTAAAGTGAGGTGAGAAATTGGAACGGTCGAAGGTCATCGTATGGGCCGGCGTTGCGGCGGCCGCTTGCGGGATCATCTGGTGGGTCGGATTTCACGGTTCCTCTGTGCCTGTGGTGGAGTTGATGGTGGAGACCGAAGTCGCTCCGACCGGCGACACGGCACAACAGAAGGAGCCAGCGGCGGCAAGAGCGGGGCGTCAAAGGACGCGAATCAGCCTAAGGAGGCCGCCAAGGCAGCGACGCCCAAAACGAAGGAGCCCGGCGGCACGTCGAAAGCCCCGGGGGCGAGCAGCGATCCCAACAAGGCGCAACAGGCGCAGCAGGCCCAGAAGAAGGCGGGCGGCGCGGAGCCCAACGCGCCGGGAGCGGCGGCGAAAGCGGCGGCCAAGCCGGGCGAAGTCCAAACCGCCGGAAGGCCAAGCCGGGCCAGGCCAAAGTCAAGGAGGACCCGAACGACCCCCTGGAGGCCGTGAACCTCAAAGACGTCGAGATGAAGAACATCATCGAGAAGATCGCCCAGTGGACCGGCAAGACCGTGATCCCCAGCGACCAGGCCATGACGCAGAAGATCACGATCTACGCCGCCCGACAAGCTGCCTCGCAAGCAAGGCCCTGCTGAAGATCTACAGTGCGCTGCGCATGAAGGGCTTCATGCCCGAGGTGTCGACGACACGATCTATCTCAAGCCGCTGGCGGAGGCCAAGCTGGGCATCGTATCCGATCGTCGGCCCGGAGCAGCCGCTGGCGGCAGTTCGAGAACAAGGATCAAATCGTGCAGAAATTCTTCAAGCTGGCCCACTATTCGCCGGCGCAGATGAGCCAGATCGTCCAGCCGCTGGTCGGCGAGTACGGGCACGTCAGCGCCGACGAGGCGACCGGCCGCTTGCTCGTGATCGACACCGTGGGCAACCTCATGCGGATCGAGAACATCATCGGGCAGTTCGACGTGGCGGATGCCGGACGCACGGTCAGCGAGATCTTCGAGATCAAACACGGCGACCCCGTCGAGATCGTCCAGTTCCTGCGGATGCTCCTCGGGGAATCGCCGATGGACGGCGGGCCGGCCCGATGCGACGGCCATATACCGGAAGGGTGTCGTCGCAGGCCCGGCGGCGGGGGCCCCGGCGGGCGGCCCTGCCCGCCGGCGGGCCCCGGGGCGGCGCGTCCAAAGCCGCGTCGTCGGTGGTGATCGGCGCCAGCGACATCCCCCTCGTTCTTATCCCGGAGCCAAGCACAAACGGGTCATCGCCCGCGGCTCCGCGGAGGACATCAAGCTGATCGGCGAATGGATCGCGAAGCTGGACGTGGCCGAGCCGGTGAAATCGGAGTGCGAGACGGTCTCCATCATCTATGCGGACGTGCGGGAAGTCGCCCAGCAGATCGAGAAGTCGCTCCAGCAGATGTCCGGCACGGACCTCAAGCCCAACATCGTGGTCCAGCCCCTGGAGCAGACCCGGCAGATCATGATCTTCGGCCGGCCGGACCTGCGCGACATGGTCAAGAAGCTGATCGCGGAAGTGGATATGCCGCCGGGACAATTCCTGACGGAGAACTTCAAGCTCAAGCACGCCGACCCCGACCAGGTCAAGGCGAACATCGAAGGGCTGTATGAAAGCCAGTCCGGCACCATGCTACAGCTACAGCTATCGGACGTACCCGCTTTCGCAACGTCCAGCCGAGCGAGACCGTGAAAGCGATCTCCTATCCCTCCATGAAGCAGGTGACGGTCATCGCCTCGCCGGAGAACATGACGAAGATCCGCAAGCAGATCGAGGAATGGGACGTCGCGCTGGATATCAACCAGGTGAAGCCGCGGATCATCGAGCTGAAGAACTCGGACCCCGTCAAGATGGCGCAGTTGCTGACGAAGCTGTTCAGCGAGGCCAGCGACGACTCGAGCCGCTCGCTCATGCGGCTGCTCTTCTACGGCGGATGAGAGCGGAGCAGAAGAAGAAGATCGTCGGCCCGCTGTACGGCCAGTTGACCTTTGAGGATGTCCCGGAGACGAAGAAGATCATCGTGATCAGCAAGATCCCCGAGGCCTACGACATCGTCGAGCAATTGATTCTGGACCTGGATCGGCAGGAGATGGCGGAAGTCCCGAAGGTCGTGGTGCTCAAGTACGCCGACCCGGAGGACCTGTCGGAGCGTCTCAACGCCATGTTCAACGAGCCGGGCACCATCGCTCCCATCCGCCGCACGCCCAGCGGCCTGGGCAACTACTCCATGGAGCAGAATACGCAGCGGCGGCAACCAGCCCGGCGGCAATCAACCCGGCGGGGGCAACAACCCCAACAACTCCGCGCAACAATCCCGGCGAGTACACGCCGTGGTGGTCCCGCGCCGGCGTCAACCGGGGCGCCCAGAACGCAGCAGCCGCTGAGCAACGTGATCGGACACGTGCGGTTCATCCCCGATCCGCACAGCAAATCGATCCTGGTGCTGGCGCCGCCGGAGTTCCATGCGGACATCGAGCAGACGATCCGGAACCTGGATGTCCCGGGCATGCAGGTGATGATCAAGGCCACGGTGGTGGAAGTGGATCACAGCGCCCTGACGTCCCTGGGCCTCCAGCTCGCCACGAACCCCGCCGTGTTCGACACTTCGCAGGGAGAACTCCGCGGTCGCCCTCGGCTCGCTGACGAGCCTCATCCTACGGGTGGATCGGCCGTCGGGCAGCAATGACGCTCTCGGTGCGGCAGGCACCGGCACGATCATCGGCACGCAGGCCAACATGTATGCCCTGATCGATTTCCTGGTCAAGCACGTCAACGCCAAGATCCTGAACGAGCAGACCCTCTGGACCGAGGACAACGAAGAGGCCAGCTTCTTCAAAGGGAGCGAGGTGGCCTTCCTGGGGGATACCACGATCTGCCGAGCGGCGGCGGGTCGCAATCAGAATGTTCTAGTTCAAGAGGGTGGGTATGACGCTGGCCGTGCGGCCGAGCATTACCCCCGAGAAGAACGTGGACATGATCGTGAACGTGCTGTTGTCCCAGCTCACGGGCGATCTGGTCAACGCCCAGCCCGTGCGCTCGGAAATGGAAACGAAGACGAACATGATCGTGAAGGACAGCGAAACCCTCATGCTGGGCGGCATCCTCTTCCAGCAGAAGAACCAAATCAAGCACAAGATCCCGCTGTTGGGCGATCTGCCGCTCATCGGCGGGCTGTTCCAGCACAACAATGTGAATCTCAGCAACAACGAGCTGATCGTGTTCATCACGCCTTTGTCATCGGCGACGGTGTCATGTCCGGACGAAGCCAAAGCGGCTCTGGAGAAATCAAAGGGACGTCTGGATCAGACGAAGCAAGAGCTGAACGACATGGCCGACAAGCTGGACGAGATGCTGGACAAAGAAGAGTAGCTTGCCCGGTGTTGATCGGTTGTGTCTATGTCATGGCGAGGCACAGCGACGAAGCAATCTCAATCCGACGGGTGAGAGAGTGCTTCGCTTTGCTCGCAATGACATAGGCATGCGCGGAACAGCAGCGGCGCCGCTCCACGAGTGTTGCCACCGATACGAGGAACGCGATCGCTTCATGCTCCTCTACGAGCGGGACGATCCTGTCTTTGCCGCCCATGTAGGGCCGCAGGACCTCGGGCACGGTGACGGAGCCGTCGGCGTTCTGGTAGAGCTCCAGGAGCGGGATCAGAATCCGCGGCGACGCGATCACCGTGTTGTTCAGCGTGTGGCAGAAGAGGTTCTTCTTGGTTTCGGGGTCTTTGTACCGCAGGTTCATCCGGCGGGCCTGGAATTCGTAGAACTTGCTGGCGCAGTGCGTCTCCCAGTAGCCGCCGCGGGAGGGCATCCAGGTCTCGATGTCGTACTTCTTGGCCTGGCCCCGGCCCAGGTCGCCCGTGCAGACGACCACGACGCGGTAGGGCAGTCCGAGGGCCTTCAGGACCCCCTCGGCATTGGCCAGGATCTCCGCGTGATACTTGTTGCTCTCCTCGACGTCGTTGCGGCAGACGACGACCTGCTCGACCTTGTCGAACTGGTGGATGCGGTACAGGCCGTAGGTGTCCTTGCCGGCCGCTCCGGCCTCGCGCCGGAAGCAGCTCGACAGCCCGACGTACTTCAGCGGCAGCTCCTCCGCGGAGAGAATCTCGCCCATCCGGTAGGCGGTCAGCGGCACCTCGGCCGTCCCCACCAGGTTCAGCTCGTCTCTCTCCATCTGGTAGGTCTGCTCCTCCGCGCCGGGAAAGTAGCCGGTCCCGTGCATCGCCTCATTCCGCATCAGCAGCGGCACCGCCATCGGCAGATACCCGCGTCCCGACCATGAAATCCACGGCGAAACGCAGCACGGCCCAGTGCAGCATGGCGCCGTCGCCCTTGAGGAAGTAATTGCGCGTCCCCGCCAGCTTGACGCCCCGCTCGATGTCGATGATGTCCAGGGCCAGCCCGAGCTGGACGTGGTCCTTGGGCTCGAAGTCGAACTGCCGGACCTGGCCTTCGCGCCGCAACTCGACGTTTTCTGTGTCGTCCTTGCCGACCGGCACATCCGGATCGGCCGGCTGCGGCACCTCCAACAGCAGGGCGTCGAATTCCGGCTGGAGCGTCTTGACTTCATTCGTCAATTGCTCTTCCTGCTGCTTCAGCTCGGACAGCCGCGCGATCGCGGCGTTCTTCTCGTCTCCCGACGAGCTTCGGGACCGACTTGCCGACGCGATTTTTCTCCGTGGCGATATCCTGCAGCTTGGTCTTGGCGTCGCGGAGCCGGTTATCGACCTCCAACAGTCTCGGGATATTGGCGTCGATCCGTTTGTTCTTGGCCGCTTGCATGAAGAGGTCGGGATTGTCACGAATGAGCTTGATATCGATCATTGTTCATCCTCGTAGCATGGGCATCTTGCCCATGAATCGCAGGGCCCTCTTGGCCCTGCAAACAGTCGTCTTTCCACGGGCGGGGCGACCCGTGGTACACATGGGCAGGATGCCCATGCTACGTAAATCGTCTCAGGATCACCACGTTGTTTTGTCCGCCGAAGCCGAAAGACTCCTTCATCACGATATTCACCGGCATCTTCCGCGGCACATTCGGTACGTAATCCAAGTCCAGCTTGGGATCGGGGTCGCACAGATTGATCGTCGGCGGAACGATGTTGTCGCGGATCGCCAGGACGCAGGCGACCAACTCCGCCGCTCCGGCCGCTCCGATCAGGTGCCCCAGCATGCTCTTGATGCTGCTGGCGGGGACCTGTTTGGCCCGCTCCTGGAATACGGTCTTGATGGCCAGGGTCTCGATGGAGTCATTCTCCTGCGTGCTGGTGCCGTGGGTGTTGATATAGTCGATGTCGTGATACGTCAGGCCGGCATCGGCCAAGGCGGCCCGCATCGCCTGGACCGGACCGCGGCCTTCTTCGTGCATGTCCGTCACGCGGAAAGCATCCGAGCTGCTGCCGTAACCGACCACCTCCGCCAGGATATTGACGCCCCGGCGGCGGGCCGACGTGAGCGACTCCAGAACCAGAATCGCGGCCCCTTCGCCCAGGACAAACCCGTCGCGGCTGCCGCAGAAAGGCCGGGAGGCGGTGGTCGGGCTGTCGTTGCGCCGCGAGAGCGCCGTCAGCCGGCTGAAGCCCGTGACGCCCAGCGGGTGAATCATGGAGTGGGCCCCGCCGGCAATCATCACATCTGCCTCGCCCCGGCGAATGAGCATCGTGGCCTCGCCGACCGCCTGCGTGCTGGCGGCACAGGCCGTCAGACAGCTTCGGGAGGGCCCGCGGGCCCCCGTCAGCATCGCGACGTGGGCCGCGGCCATGTTGGGCTCCTGCTCCAGCTCGTAAGCCGCCGTCATACGGGTGAAGGCGATCGGCGTGCTCTTGGCCCAAGCCATCGTCTGTTGCTGCGGGTCCCAACTGGCGAGAACGCAGGCGAAGAACGTATCGTGTTCGACGGGGCCCTCGCCGGCGCCGAGATAGATGCCCATGCGCCTGCGGTCGATGCCGTCGGCCGGTTTCGAAGTCTCCACGTCGAGGCCCGCCTGTCGACAGGCCTGCACCGCAGCCCCGGTGGCAAACCGGGAGCTGCGATTCGACCCCTCATGTAGTTCCGGTCGGCGCAGGTGCGGACCGCAGATCGTAGTCCTTGACCTCGGCGTCAAACGTCGTGGGAAAGGTGGAGGCGTCGAAGATCGTTGTGTGATTGATGCCGCTGCGGCCGGAGAGGATAGAAGCCCAGAAGGACTCTACGTCATGGTCCAACGGGCAGACGATGCCCAATCCCGTGATGACGACTCGCTCTTTTGTCTTGGGCGTTCTCATCTACTGTGTCGTGTCCTCCGCAAATGCCTTCAGCACCAACGCGGCAGTCTGGCCGCCAAAGGTATAGCTGCAACAAAGCACATGCCGGACCGGGGCCTCGCGTCGGTTTCGTGACAACATTCAGCCGGCAACCAGCGGCGGGCCGGTCGAAGTTCTTGGCAGGGGGGATCACGCCCGCCACGATTGCCTGCACGGCGGCCACGGCATCGAGTGCGCCGCTGGCGGCGCCCGTTGTGCCGATCATGCTCTTGATCGGCCATACCGGGACTTTCTCTACGGCCGGACCGAGAGCGGCCGCCAGACCCTTGGCCTCCGCCAGATCGTCCTCGGGGACCGCCGTGCCGTGCGGAATCACCAAGATCAATGTCCTCCGGGCGGATCTCGGCGTCGGCCATCGCTTTCTCGGCGGCGATCTGGATGCTCCGGCCGTCCGGTTCCAGCCTGGCGTAGCCGGGGCACATGCTGTGGCTGGAGCCCACTCCGGCGACCTCCGCCAGAATCCGGGCCTTCCGCGCCCGGGCGTGCTCCAAACTCTCCAGCACGATCATGCCGGCTCCTTCGCTGAAGATCGATCCGCAGGCGCTCGCGTCGAACGGCCGGCAGATCTTGTCCGGGTCGCCTTCGCGGGTGGAGACGGCACGCTGGAGCAGGTGCTGGCGGACCATCACCAACTGGTTGACTTTGGCCTCCGCCGCCCCGGCGACCGCCACGTCGGCGTCGCCGCGGGCGATGACTGTGCGCCGCCTCGCCGATAGCCAACTGCCCGGAGGCTTCGCCGCAGGTGATCGTATTGCTCGGGCCCTGGATGTCGTGAATGATGCCGATGTGACAGGCGAGCATGTTGGGCAGGTACTTGAGCAGCCACAGAGGGGTAACGAGGTCGAGCCCGTCTTTGCCCCATTTGCGCAGGTCGAACCGGCCATCGGTGACGCTCACCATTGTCGCCGGCGCCAGCTCCGGGAGATCGCAGCAGATGATCCCTGCCCCGACGTTGATCGCCAGGCGGGTCGGATCGACGTTCACCTTCTCAGGGTCGATCCCCTTCGTGACGAGGCCGCTGGAAGCGATCGCCTCGCCGGCCGCCATGACGGCCAACTCGATATCCCGGCACATCAGCTTGACCGCCTTGCGGCAAGAACGTGGGACCCGATCCTGAATCCTGTACTCGGGGACCTCGCCGGCCAGCTCCGAAGGAAATCCGGTCGGGTCAAAGGCCCGGATGCGGCCGAAGCCGCAACGGCCGGCGGACAAGCCGGCCCACAGGTCCTGAGCCGTCAACCCCAACGGGCTGACCGCGCCGAGCCCCGTCACGACGACACGTGCCGCACTCATCCCTGCGTCTCCCTCTGCGGACCGGCGTCCAAGACCACGTCGCGCAGCAGGGAGGTGATCGTTCCCGTAAATACGAAATTCTCCTCGGGGAACTTCTTGCCGGCGATGTTATGGTCGATGTGGCTGAACATCAGATCGATTTCCGCGATCGTTCGGTCCGCGCAGGTGATCCGTCCCGTGGTGCCGGCCGCCTCCGGCGCAATCGTCTCGATCTTTGCCTCGATCCGCAGGCTGTCGCCCGGCGTCACGTAATCGAAGAAGACCGCCTTGTTGATCTTGGCCAGGATGACTTTCTCCTGGAAGTCGCTGGCCTGCCCGACCAGGATGCCCGCGGTTTGGGCCATCGCCTCGATCATCAGGCACTCCGGCATGACCGGAAAGCCCGGGAAATGGTCGTGCAGGTGCTCTTCGGCGGTGGTCACATTCTTGACCGCCACGGCCCGCCGGCCGCTCTCAAACTCCACGAACTTGTCGATCCAAATCCAACGCATAGGCGATTTATGATTTGACTGATTCACGATTTATGATTCTCAGACCTCCCAATCACAGGAATCAAAGATCAAAAATCATACTTGAGTTGACCTTGCCGTCCACGTAATTGACGATGGCGTTGACGGTAAACAGATCGGCGATCTTGTTGATATTGGGGTCCTTGGCGAAGGCGGTCAGGTCCGTGTGGGGCAATTTCGCCCGCAGCTCGGCCAGGCCTTTGTCGGTGAACTTGCCGTTGCTGATCAGCTCGGGATTGCTCAGCAGTCCTTCCGCCGGGAACAACTCCTCCCGCGGCACCTTCATCCCAAACGCCTTCTCCAGGCGAAAGACGATATCCAGGAAATCGATGCTCTCGGCGCCCAAATCACCCATCAACGTGGCCTCGGGGGTCACTTCCTCCTCGTCCACCCCGAGAGCATCCACGAGAACCCCCTGAACCTTCTGAAAAACCTCATCTCGACTCATGCCCATGATCGTTGCGACCTCCATGGTAGGGTGGGCTGTGCCCACCGTCCTTTTCCATTCGTTGGAATTTGGTGGGCAGAGCCCACCCTACGTCCTTCAACTCTGCTGCGACAACAGCTTATATCGATTCTTCATCTGTTCGACGATTTGCGCATCCACCGCCGCCAGGGCGGGGTTTCGGTCGGCCAGGTTGAAATGCCGCAGGCCGAACCGGGCTTCGACAATCTCCTGCCCGTCGGCCACGCCGCAACCGGCGAAACTGCTGCGGCTCTCCTCAATCGCCTTGGCCTCGACCGTGTACTCGATCTGGGACCCGGGCGCCAGAAAGCTCTTATATTTTACGTTGCGGGCCTCGGCCAGCAGGACCATGCTGTGCGCGAAGCTCTCGGTCTTCCGCACGAGCCAGCCCGCCGATTCCACCAGCCCCTCCAGAAGAAGCACGCCCGGCAGGACGGGAAACGTGGGGAAATGATCGCCCAGGTACTCCTCGGCCAACGACACGCTCTTGACCGCCGTCAACTTGCGGCCTTCTTCCAGCGTCACAATCTTGTCAATCAGTATGAATCGCACAATCCCTTGGGAATTTAGTATTTACGATCAACCCGTTACGACTTACGATAACCAACCGACCGTCAGGCAGGCCAGGATTGTAAGCCGCCCAGGCCAAATAGTAAATAGTAAATTGTAGGCCGTCCCCGTGAACGTTCGCAGTGCCAAAATCTCAGATGCCAAGGTGATCTGCTCGCTGATCAACTACTACGCCGAGCATGACAGGATGCTCTTTCGTTCGCTGGCGGAGATCTACGAGAACCTGCAGACGTTCCTGGTCGCCGAGCGGGATAGACCAAACGATCGGGTGCTGTGCCCTGGAGGTCATCTGGTCGGACCTGGCGGAGATCAAGTCTCTGGCGGTGGAGTCCGCCTGTCGGGGCAAGGGCGTCGGGACCGCCCTGGTCACGATGGCCCTGGAGCAGGCCCGTTACCTGGGCGTGCCGCGGGTGTTTGCCCTGACCCTGGAGCCGGCCTTCTTCGAGCGGGCCGGCTTTACGGCGATTCGCAAGGAGGACCTGCCCATGAAGGTCTGGAGCGACTGCGCGAAGTGCCCCAAGCAGACCGAATGCGACGAAGTCGCCATGATCCGGACGCTCGGCCCGGGCGGCACGCCAATGGGCGAGCCGCCGGTGCAACGATCCTTGTGGGGATAATTCGCCCCGGGTGTAACAGACGGGCGGTGAAATCCGGGGCTCGGCGAGAAGAACGCGGCACTCAACCTACCTGTCGGCGCTGGAACAGGGCCACGGCCAGGGCGAGGATGCCGGCCGTGTAGCAGAGGGCATAGGAAGCGGTGATGAGGATGTATTTGAACGGGACCACGCTGCCCTCATAGATGGCGTCGCTGATCCAAAAGACCTGGAGGTTGGGCACCAAGTACCGGCCGATCCGGGCCCAGAGATACACGTCCGCGAACCGCCCGAACACGTAATCGCTGATCAGACCCAGCAGAAATACCCCAATGCAGGCGGAAAGCGTCACGACGATGTTGAATCGCGCCGAGATCGTCACGGCCAAGGCGGCAATAATGACGGCCGCGAAGAACAGCAAGATCGAGCCATAGACGTCGAGCCGGTTGATACTGTTCTTGGCGGGATCGAACTTCCAGTCCCGGTCGATCAGGGCCAGAAACACCAGGACGAACGCCGCCAGGATGGAACTGATGACGACGGCCGTAGAGGTGAATTTCCAGTCGTAGGCAAAGTTGAAAAAGGCGCTGAGCAGGACCGTCACCACCAGGACCACGGCAGCCGAGCCGATGACCGTCAGGTCGTGCGAGTCCGAGGCGGTGGACAGGACCCCGTGACGAATCGTCATCAGCAGGCCCACCGTACACACGAAGTGTGCCAGGGCCACGGCTGCGATGACGCCGAGGAACTTGGCCACAATGAATATCGGACGTTGGACGGGCTTGGTCAGCACCGTCAGGATGGTCTTATTCTCCATTTCCACGGAGACAGCGCCCGAGGCGGAAAAAATCGCTATGAACAAGCTGGTGAGGAACAGCGTAGAGAGCCCAATTTCGCGCAGGAGCTTGTTGTCATCGTCCATCGTATACATGGACAGGGACGGGCTGATGACAAACAGCAGCAGGGCGGTGGCAATGATAACCGCGTAAACGGGTTGGCGCAAAGTCTCGATGAAAGTGTTCTTCGCGATTGTGAGCAGCTTATTCATCCGTCCCTCGAGAAGGAGAGTTTGAAGTGGGAAGTGTCAAGTCGGAAGGGGCAACCGGCCGGTCGTCACACTTCCAGCGAGAGACTCCCAATTTGACACTCCGGGCTGAGCCTGACATTTGAAACTTCCTGCGGTTTTTTTCACGATTGTCGCTACACGAAAGTCATTTTCGTGTTATAGTACCGAACTTTCGATCTGTAAAGGGCCGAGTCAGTACCGACATACTACTGAATCGGCAGGTGTTGGGTTCGCAATGGTGGTAGCCGCAAGTTTGAAGTCGGAAGTGTCAAGTGGGAAGTCGGCCGTCTCGGCGCACGTCCGAAGCCACTTGCAACGTCACACTTCCAACTTCACACTTCAGACTTCGTATTGGGAGCTTGATCGCCCATGACAGTGTCGTCCAAACGTCCCGAACAGGTCGCCTGGGCCTCCCTGGTTGTCAGCCTGGTGTTCTTCGGCGTCACGTTCTTCCTGGGTCGCTGGAGCGGTTTCTTCGCGGTAGGAGCCCTCGGCTGGCAAGCCCTGGCGGCGGCCCTGATCTGGCTGGTCCTGGCCGTGCAGTTCCACCAGCGGACTCTCGCCGAGCAGGAGAGACTCGACCTGAGCCAATTGGCCAAGGAGAAGAGTTCCGCCACGATCTTCCAAAAAGGCGAGCAGGGGGCGGTGTTCGCCGTCGCGCAGCGGCGGCTGGAGTCGCTGGAGAAGTGGTTCCTTCCCATCTTCGCCACCCTGATCGCCGCTTATGAGATCGGCCTCGGCCTCTATCTGTTCAAAGGCCTGGGGTCTACTCTGCCGACCCGTACGCAGCAGCCGCTGGTCTGTGCCATTGTCGCCACGGCCCTGGCTTTCATTAGTTTCTTGATGTCCCGGTATGCAACGGGGATGTCGGCTGAGCCGCGCTGGAAGCCGTTGCGGGCCGGAGGCAGCTTCTTCCTCGGGGTGGCGGTGCTGTCGTTCGTGTTGGCGATCGGCCTGGCCCTGGTGCACTTTCAGATTGTCCCCGTGGTCACAGTCGTCAATTACGTCATCCCCATTCTTCTGGTGGTGCTGGGCGTTGAGACGGCGCTGAACCTGGTCCTCGACATCTACCGCCCCAGGCTCAAAGGGCAATACAGCCGGGCGGCCTTCGACAGCCGGCTGCTGGGCATCATCAACGAGCCGGGCGGGATCTTCCGCAGCGTGGCGGCCGCCATCGACTACCAATTCGGGTTCAAGGTCTCGCAGACCTGGTTCTATAAGCTGCTCGAAAAAGCGATTGTGCCCTTGATCCTATTTTCCGGCGCGACGCTCTATCTGGCCAGTTGCATCGTGGTCATCGGGCCAACGGATGAAGCGATTGTCGAGCGGTTCGGCAGCCCGCTGATGGACGATGGCCAAGTCCGGCGGATCGGCCCGGGCTTTCACGTCAAGCTGCCCTGGCCCATCGACACGGCGTACACGTACCCGACCGGGGAGGTCATGGACCTCTACATCGGCTACGTGCCGAAGACCGATCCCAAGACCGGCGCCATCATCCCGGAGAAGAGTCTCCTGTGGGGCCAGACCCACTATGAAACGGAACACGACCTGATGGTGGCCACCGCGTATACCGAGAATCAGACGGGCGCGGGAGTGGCGGATCGTGCCGTGCCGGTCGGCTTGGTCAAGGCGAATGTCCCGGTCCAGTATCGGATCAAAGATTTGTACGCCTATATCTACAACCACAGCAATCCGGCCAAACTCCTGGAAGACATCTGCTACCGCGAGCTGGCCCGGCTGGCGGCTACGGCCAAAGTGGATGTGGAGGAAGGCACGCCCGGCCAGACGCAGGCGAGTATCCTCGGCGCCGGCCGGACCAAGGCCACAGATACCCTTATGCGACGAATCCAGGAGGCGGCCGACGCGCAGGATCTGGGCGTGGAGTTGGTGTTCCTCGGTTTGCAGGGCATTCATCCGCCGCCGGAGGTCGCGCCGGAGTACCAGAAAGTCATCGGGGCCGTGCAAATGAAGCAGGCGGCGGTCCTCAAGGCGGAAGCCGAACGGAACAAGACGCTGAGCACGCTGGTGGGCTCCGTGGAGCGGGCCGACCAACTGGCGGATTTGGCCGCTCAGTATCAGCAGGCCGTCGCCGACAAACGCGAGGAGGACATCAAACGGTTGGGCGAGCAGTTCGACGCGGCGTTCAACGAGGCCCGCGGCGAGGTCTACCGGATTCTCAGCGAGGCCCAGAGCTACAAGTTCGCCCGGGCGACCCTGGCCAAGGCTACGGGCGAGCGGTTCGCCGGACAACTGCAGGCCTATCAGGCCGCCCCCGATATCTATCGGTGCGAACAGCGCTCGGCGGCCCTCGAAGAGGGCCTCAAGAATATCCGCAAGTACGTCGTGGCGGCGGACCCGAACGACCGGGAAGTCATCATTCTGGATTTGCAGGATAAGCCCCCGACCAATCTCTTGGACGTCGGCAGCGTAAAATAGGAGTTCGGCAAAAATGAAGAACATCGCGATTCCGATTCTGATTGCGGCCATCTTTCTCGTGATGATCGTCTATCTGGTCACCTTCCAGGTCCGGGAGACCGAATCGGCCTTCATCACGCGGTTTGGCAAGCCCGTCCAAACGATCACGGCGCCGGGCCTGTACCGCAAGTGGCCCACGCCCATCGAGCGGGTGCACAAGTTCGACTCCCGGATGCGGGTCCTGGAGGCCGAGCTGAGCGAGACCACCACCAGTGGCACGATCCCCATCATTGTCAACACCTATGTAGTCTGGCGCGTGGCCGAGCCGTTGAAGTTCCTCAACGCGGTCAAGACGATCGACAACGCGGAGGTCAAGCTCCGCAATCAGATTAACAGCACCCAGAACCGGGTGATCGGCCAGCACGCGTTCGGGGAATTCGTCAACAGCGATCCTGACAAGATCAAGTTCGACCAGATCCAGGAGGAGATGCTGGCCGATCTTAAAGGGCCGGCTCTGAAGGATTACGGCATCGAGATCAAGACCCTGGGGGTCAAGCAACTGAAGATCAGTGCGGACGTGACGAAGCAGGTGTTCGAGCGGATGAAGGCGGAGCGGCAGCGGCGCACGGACCGGACCACCTCCGAAGGGGATGCCGAGGCCACGAGAATTCGGGCTGAGGCCAACAAGAAGCGGGACGTGCTCTTGGCGGCGGCCGAGGCACGGGCCAAGACCATTCGCGGCCAGGGCGATGCCGAAGCGGCCCAATACTACAAAATGCTGGACAAAGATCCGCAATTGGCCATTTTCCTGAGGAACCTGGAGGCCCTGATTGTGACTCTGAAAGAGCACGCGACGGTGGTCATTCCGGCGGACGCCGATCCGTTCCGGCTCCTGACGGGGATGCCAACCCTGCAACCGAGTAAGCCGGCGCAACCGCAGCAGTAGCATGGGCATGGGACCCCAAACGCGATGAAGCGCGTTGGGAGCCCATCGCGCCCACGAGTGCCACGGGCGTCCCGCCCGTGCTATGCAGGAGCATACAGCAGGTAATCTATGGTGGACGAACACAAGCACAAGCACGAGCATGAGCATGATCCGGCGGACGTGCACGAGCCGCCACAAGCTGGACCAACAGGCGAAGACCTCGATGCGGCCGGCCGGTCCCTCTCCGATGCCCTGCGGATCAGCTTTGGGATCCTCAAGGTCATCATGGTCATCCTGGTCGTCGCCTTCCTGGCCTCGGGCTTCAAGAGCGTGGGCTCGGACGAGAAGGCCCTGGTCCTGCGGTTCGGGCAAGTCCGGGGTGTGGGCCAGGAAGCGATCCTCGGGCCGGGCGCCCATTGGGTGTTCCCCTATCCGATCGATGAGCTGGTGCGGATTCCGGTCGAGAAGAACATCAACCTCGCCATCAACACTTTCTGGTACAAGGAGACCCGCGACGACATTCTGGGTCCGGGGGTCAAGCCCAGGGCCTATGTGGCCGAGCAGCTCGATCCCCTGCAGGAAGGTTATTGCCTCACGGGCAGCCAGCGGGCGGGTGCTTCCGGTACCGCACCGGCGCAAACGGTGGCCGCCGTGTCGCCGGCCGTCTGGCAAGGTGATGGCAGCGACTACAACATCGTGCACACGAAATGGCAGATCAATTACCAGATTACCGGGGTCGAGCAGTTCTTCCGGAATATCTATGTCCAGGAGGCCAAGCCCGGCGAAATCTACTTCGACGTCATGAACCAAAGTATCACCCCACTGCTGCGCAGTCTGGTCGAAGATGCCATTGTCAAGGCGATGGTCCACTGCACGATCGACGAGGCGCTGCAAAGCATCGACACGATCCCGCGGCAGGTGCAGCAACTTGTACAGCAGAAGCTCGATGCCATCGAGAGCGGCATCCGCGTGGTGCAGGTGCAGTTGGTGAGCGTGAAGTGGCCCAAGCAGGTCAACCAGGCCTTCGAGGCGTACGTCAGCGCCAGCCAGACCAAGGAGCAGGCGTTCACGCAGGCCCGCACCTACGCGGAGACGACCCTCAACAAGGTGGCCGGCCAGGTCGCCCAGACGCTGTATCAGGCTTTGCTGGACAAGAATGGCGTGCAGCAACAGGCGGCCCTCTGGCCCCAAGTCACGGGCGAGGTCCAGGATACCATCTTGCAAGGCCAGGCCTACCAGACGAGCGTGGTCGAACGGGCCCGGGCCAACGCGGACTACCTGACGCAAATCCTGCCCGAGTATTGCCTGCGGCCGGAGCTCGTGAGTCGGGCCTTGTACTTGGACGCGATCGAGGAGGTCTTGCGGAATGTGGACGAGAAGTTCATCGTCAACAAATGTGACAACGTCAAGGAACGGGAAGTCCGGGTCCAAGTCAACCGTGACCCGTTGTTGAAGCCGAAGCAGTATCCGCAGAATGCCGCGGCCAAGTGAGCGTGCGCGGGACGGACGTGACGATTGGCATTTGAGAACGAAGTTATGGCTCACCAGCACTTGCATTTTCAAGAGGAATTCGGCACCGAGCAGACTCGGGACAAGCAGCTTCGCGTCAGCATCGCCTTGATCGGGACGCTGGCGGGGGGCGTGCTCCTGATCAATAGCGGCATCGGGCGGTTCATCTACGGCAAAGGCAGCTTCAACACGGAGCTGTTCGCCATGCTCGGGGCCGTCCTGCTCGGGGCGCCGATCATCATCCACGCGGTCCACAGCCTGATCCGGGGCGAATCGCACATGGATGAGCTGGCCGCCCTCGGCATCATCGCGGCGTTCGCCACCGGCGAGTACGTCGCCGCGGGCCTGATCGGGTTTTTCATGCTGCTCAGCGAGCTGGTCGAGACACGGACGGCGCTGGGGGCCCGCGCTTCCATCGCCTCCCTGATCCGGCTGACCCCGACGAAAGCGAATCTGCTCCAGCCCGACGGGACGGAGCGGGAGGTCCGGGTCAAAGAGATGCAGGCCGGCGACCGCATCCGGGTGCGTCCGGGCGACAATATCCCCGCCGACGGCGAGGTGGAAAGCGGCCTGAGCTCGGTGAACGAAGCGACCATCACGGGCGAGTCGCTGCCCGTCGACAAGGTGCCGGGGATGCAGGTCTTCGCCGGCACGAACAACCTGACCGGCGTGCTGGACATCCGCGTGACGAAAGCGGGCGGCGATACCACGCTGGGCAAGGTTCAGTCGCTGATCGTCCAGGCGGAGCACACCAAAATCCCGCTCATGCGGATCATCGACCGGTACATCACGTGGTACGTGCCGACGGTCCTGATGATTGCTGCCATTGTCCTGTTCTTCACGCGCAACATCAACCAGGCGATCACGATCCTGGTGATTTCGTGCCCGTGTGCTTTGATCCTGGCGACGCCGACGGCGATGGTGGCCGCGATTTCCGCCGCCGCCCGGCTGGGCATCTTGGTCAAGAACGTGGCCGACCTCGAAGTCGCCGGCAAGATGACGGCCCTGGTGTTCGACAAGACGGGGACCGTCACGACCGGCCGGCTGTACGTGACCAAGCTCACGCCCGCCGAGGGTGTGGAGCCCGGGGAACTCCTGGCGGAAGCGGCGGCCGCGGAGCAGATGAGCAAGCACCCGGCGGCCCGCGCCCTGCAGGAAGTGGCCAAGGAGGCCGGCCTGGCGCTGCCGGCGTCGGAAGGCTTCCGTGAAACGCCGGGAAAAGGCGTCACCGCCAACATCAATTCGTGCCGGATCATGGTCGGACGCGACACGTTCCTGGCCGAGAACGGCATCGACGTGCGGAGCGTGCCGGACCCGCGCTTGCACGAGGAGCAGGGCTTTAGCACTCTCTATGTCGGCAAAGGTAGCCGGTGCATCGGCTGGATCGGCCTCCAGGATAAGACCCGTCCCGAGGCGCGGAAGGCCATCAAAGGGCTGATGGATATCGGCATCAAACGGGTGACCATGCTCACGGGCGACCGCAGCGAGGTCGCCAACCGGGTGGCGAGCGAATTGGGCTGCACGGACTACAAGGCCCAGTGCCTGCCGCAGGATAAGCTGGCCGTCGTGGAGCAGATCAAGAAGGATGGCCATACCGTCGTGGTCGTCGGCGACGGCATCAATGACGCTCCGGCCCTGGCCGCGGGCGATCTGGGCATCGCCATGGGAGCGGCCGGCAGCGACGTGGCCATCAACTCGGCCTCCATCGCCCTGATGAACGACGACCTGGGACGCATCCCGTTCCTGGTCGATGTCTCGCGCAAGACCCGGCGGGTCATCAACGAGAACCTGGCCTTCGGCGTTCTGTTCATCGTGCTGGGCATCTCGCTGTCGAAGTTCGTGCCGCCCGCCGTCGCCGCGTTCCTGCACTTTGCCAGCTCTCTGGTGGTGGTCTTCAACAGTGCCCGGCTGTTCCGCCAGGGCGAAGAGCTTGACCGCGAGCCGCCAACCGCGTGAAATAACGGATCCTATGGAATACGCCATCGAGACAATCGGACTGACGAAGATCTTCTCCGACTGGTGGGGCCGGGCCCGGGTCTACGCCGTGGACGACCTCAACCTGCAAATCCTCCCGAACGAGGTCTTCGGCCTGCTGGGCCCCAACGGCTCGGGCAAGACTACCACGATCAAGATGCTCCTGGGCCTGCTGCATCCGACCAAGGGACACGCCCTGATCCTCGGCGGCGACGGGACTCAATCCGAAGATCAGCAAACGCGTCGGCTTCCTGCCCGAGGAGTCCTATCTGTACCGGTTCCTCAACGCCCGGGAGACGCTGGACTTCTATGGCCGGCTGTTCGGCCTGGATTCCAAGACGCGTGAGGTGCGCATCGAGGCCCTGCTGGAGATGGTCGGTCTCAAGGCCGTCGCCAGCCGGCCGGTCGGGACCTATTCCAAGGGCATGGCCCGCCGGATCGGGTTGGCCCAGGCCCTGATCAACGATCCCGGACCTGCTGATCCTCGATGAGCCGACCACCGGCCTGGACCCCATCGGGACGCGGCAGATTAAAGACCTGATCGCGAAGCTTGCCGAGCGGGGCAAGACGGTCCTGCTGTGCAGCCATCTACTGGCCGATGTAGAGGATGTTTGCCACCGCATCGCGATTCTCTATGGCGGGAAGATCCAGGCACAGGGACGCGTCAAGGACCTCCTGCAACAGACGAACAAGACCCAGATCACGACCGACGCCATCAGCGACACCGCGGTCAGCCGCATCCGGCAGATCTTGAGCGATGAGCACGCCGAATGCGAAGTGACGGCCCCGATGGAGAAACTGGAAACCTTCTTCATCAAAACCGTTGTCGAAGCGCAGCAACAAGCCCGACCTACGAGCGGGGCGGTCAGCACGACCCAGATCGGCGAGTTCCTCACGGCCGGCAGCCGCAAGGAGACCATTCTCGACAAGCTGGTCGCAAAGTCCGCGTCCGACCAGGCGCCGGGTCAGCCGGTCAAGACCGAGGCTGTGCAGCCGCGTGAGACCGTCGTGCCCGAGCCGAACAAGGACCTGCTCAGCAAGCTCACGCAAACGGCCGCCAGTCCGCAGACGGAGGTGGTTTCGCCCACGACGCCGGTCCAGACGCCGGCCGAGGTGCCGCCGCCGGAGATCAAGAAGAGTGTGCTGGACGAGTTGACCAAGGACGGAGACGCCGGCCATGCGTAAGATATGGGCCGTGGCGACGAATACGATTCGGCAGGCCCTGCGGATGAGGGTGGCGGTCGTTTTCATCCTGCTGCTTTTAGTGTTGCTGCCGGTGATGGGCCTGACCGCCACGGGCGATGGCACGCTCAAGGGTCGGCTGCAAACGTGCGTCAGCTACGGCCTGTCGCTGACGGGCCTGCTGCTGAGCCTGCTGACGATCATCGCCTCCACGTATGCCATCACCAGCGACATCGAGCAGCGGCAGATCTATACGGTGGTGACCAAACCGATCCGCCGCTACCAGATCCTGCTGGGCAAGGTCGTGGGCGTGATCGTGCTGGACTTCGTCCTGCTGACGCTCTTTGCCGGCCTCGTCTATGGTGTGACTATCCTGATTCCCCGTTTCGTCAATGCCTCCGAAGAGGAAATCCAGGAGGTCCGGAACCAGTTTTATACGGCTCGTGCCAGCCTGGTACCGCCCACCGTCGACGTGCAGAAGGAAGTCGAGGCGGTCTACAACGACCTGGTGAAGAAGGATCAGTTGGAGGCGGTCTACCACAACATGACGCAGCCGGAGATCCTAAAAGCGTTGACGAACCGCCTCCGGCTGGAGAAACGGGCGGCGACGATCGGGAAGATGCTCGTCTGGGAGTTCCACAACGTCCGGCCGCGAGACCCGAACGAGAGCCTGTTCATCCGGTTCAAGTACGACGTTTCCGTGACCCCGGAGGATGAGCAGGCGTATGGGGACTGGCGCATCGGCGACCAGCGCCAGTTCCAACAAGGGGCTCGGCCCGATATCCAGACGCCCATCTGGCGCCAGCTCCGCAAAGATAGTGTACGCAAGTTCCACGAGTTGGAGGTGCCCGCCTCCGTGGTGGCCCGGGACGGCTACCTGGCGGTGGGCTTCCTCAATCCGCCTCTGAACCAGACCGTCGTTCTGTTCCCCGTCGAGGACGGTCTGGAGGTGCTGTACAAGGCGGACACGTTCACCGCGAATTTCGTCCGGTCGGTCCTGCTGATCCTGTGCCGGCTCGTGTTCCTGGCCTGTCTGGGCGTGCTGGCGGCGCAGTTTCTTGTCGTTCCCGGTGGCCATTCTGTTCTGCACCGTGGTTCTTCTTCACGGGCACGGTCAGCGGCTTCATCATCGAGTCGTTCAGCTACATGGGCAAGAACATCAGTCTGGTCTACACGTATACCGTGCAGGGTCTCGTTCAACTCTTGCCGCAGTTTGATAAGTGCAATCCGACGAAGTTCCTGGTTCCGGCCCGGCTGATGACGTGGGGCTTCTTAGGCCAAGTAGTGCTGGTCATGGTTCTCATCAAGGCGACGCTGTTGCTGCTGCTGGCCTTGCTCATCTTCGCCTATCGGGAGCTGGCGAAAGTCGTGGTGTAGGGAGTGATGCGCACGCGTGATTACTTCATCATGTTCGTCGGTTTGGCGGCGGCGGCGGGGCTGCTGTTTGCCGCCGACGTGCAGCTCGACCACATCAACGCGCAGCGGGAGGCGATGAAAATCGTCATCAATCCGGCCCTGGAGAACGCGCCTCCTTCCCTGGCGTTTGCCACGGCCGCGATGGGGGCGTTCCGCGGCTTGGTCGTGGACATCCTCTGGATGCGGGCCGACAAGCTCAAGGACGACGGGCAGTTCTTCGATGCCCGGCAACTGGCCGAGTGGATCACGAAATTGCAGCCGCGGTTTGCCGCCGTCTGGGAATTTCAGGCGTGGAACATGGCGTACAACATCTCCGTGGCCATCCCGGCCACCCAGCCGGAGCAACGCTGGCGCTGGGTGAAGAACGGCTATGAGCTGCTGCGCGACGAGGGCATTCCCCTGAACCCCAAATCGATCCAGCTCTACCGCGAGCTGTCGCAGATCTTCCAGCACAAGCTGGGCGGCGTCTCCGATGATGCCCACGAGTATTATAAGCTCCAGTTTGCCGAGGAAATCGGGCCGCTGCTGGAATCCGCGGACAACGGCCTGGCCCGCACCGACGACAAATACCTCGAGGCCCTGATTGCCTCGGCTCAGCGAATGGAAGGAAGTGATGGCCGATCCGAACGTGGCGAAGTTCGTCCAGGCGATCCAGGCGGCGGATAAGAGCTTCGGCTCGCGAAGAGGACTTCGTGAGAAACTACCTGACCCTCCGGCAGGAAGAGGCCAGGCAGACGGCGGACAGCGGCGGACAGAAGACGGAAGGAACGCCGACGGCGGAGATCGTTTCGAAGTTCAAGCCGGCGGTCTTTGACGTCCTGCGGGCGTATCAAGGGACGGCGGCCCTCAAATGCTTCGATCTCTTTGCGAAAGCGTACCAGCTTCGACATGTGTGGAAGCTCGATCCCACTCTGATGCAGCAGGTCAGCCAGACGTATGGGCCGGTCGACTTTCGCGATCCCAACACGCATCACGCGATGGATTGGCGTCATGCGGATTGCCACTCCATGTACTGGGCCCTCAAAGGGCTTGATATTGCCAAACAGGAGAAGGACCGCGAGATCGACGCGCAGGAGGTCAACACCGACCGCATGGTGTTGCACAGCCTCCAGGACCTGTTCCGTAACGGCAAGATCATGATCTTCCAGGGATGGGAGACCCCCGAGCCGCAGACGGCGGACGCCGGCGCAGAAGCCGCAGCCGGTCCTGCGCAAGGACATCTATCTCGGCCCCGATCCCCGCTACTTCGATTCCTACGAGAAGGCCTATCGGGTGGTGTATGGGAAGTACTCGGGGGAACGCGGTCGCGATGAGTCGTTTGCGAACGGCCATCGCAATATGCTCAAGAATGCCGTGCTCTTGTTCTATCAGGCGGGTCTCAAGAGCGAGGCCGTGAAGATCTACAACCGGCTGCGCCAGCAGTATCCGCTGGAGGAATTCAAGGTCTCGCTCGATCAATTCGCCCGGAACCGCATCATAGAGGAGATGCAGGGCCTGGGCATTACCGATGCCAGCGAGCAGATTACCTCGCTTCTCCGCAACGCTTATGGTCTGTACGCCGTCGGCGATGACGACGCGGCCGCCATCAACGAGCAACTGGCTCAGCAAGTTTGGGATGCCTACAAGGCCAAGTACGGCGACAACGAAAGAATCGATCTGCCCCCGATGCGTTGGCTGCGCTGGTTTGCCCTCAGCCAGTTCCTCTACAGCGATACGTATCCGGTCTACATCCGGCAGAAGCTCATGGAGCGTATCCAGCGCGAGAAGCCCGATCTCTACAAAGAGTTGGAGCAGACCAGAGTGGAGTTGCGGCAGCAACTCGAGCAGTCGCAGAAGACACAGAAACAGTAAAAACCAGTTGGAAGGTCAAGTTGGAGCGGAAGATCTTGAAACTTCGCACTTGCCACTTCCAGCTCTTTTTGATTTACGATTTTGAGCTTGAATCTTCAGACACAACAGTTGACTCCGTCACAGCGGCAGGCGGTCTGCCATCGGGAGGGGCCCTTGCTGGTCCTGGCCGGCCCGGGCAGCGGCAAGACCCGCGTTATCACGTACCGGATCGCGGCGCTGATCGAGTCCGGCGTCAAGCCCTATCACATTTGCGCCATTACGTTCACGAACAAGGCCGCGGAGGAGATGCGGAGACGCCAAATCCAAATCTTGTATGGCTTGGAGCAATCGGTGCGTAGATCGTCCGAGAGGATTCGTCAGCATGCCGCGACGCTGGAGGGCAGGGCAGGCGAGTTTATCAGCACATTCCATTCGCTGTGCGTACAAATCCTTCGCACTTATGCCAAAGCGGCAGGCATTCATCCCAACTTCAGCATCTACGACGATTCCGACCAGACGCGGTGCGTCAAAGAGGCGCTCCACGACTGCGACGTCGATGCCACCAGTCTGCCGCCGGGCCGGGTGCTGGAAGCCATCTCGACCCTGAAGAACAAGCTCGTCGATGCCGAGACGTTCAAGCAGCAGGCAGAGGATTTCTTCTCACAGACGCTGGCGAAAGTATATGCCCGCTACCAGAGAATCCTGACCGAACGCAACGGGCTGGATTTCGACGATCTGCTGATGAAGGCGGCGCTGTTGCTGGAGGACAACTCGACCGTCTGGCGGGAGCTGTCGGACCGGTTCCAGTACCTGCTGATCGACGAGTACCAGGACACGAACCACGCCCAGTACCGGCTGGCCAAGGCTCTCGTCTCCAATCACAACAACATCTGCGCGGTGGGTGATCCCGATCAGTCGATCTACCGATGGCGGGGGGCGGACATCCGTAACATCCTGGCATTCGAGAAGGACTGGCCCGGCGCCACGGTCATTCGAGCTGGAGGAGAATTTCCGCAGCACGGCCGAGATTCTGCGGGCGGCCGACAAGCTCATCGCCTGCAACCGGCACCGCAAGCAGAAGAGTCTCGTGCCGGTCCGGACGCCACGAGGGCCAGTTCAGCGTCGATTGCTACGAGGATGAGGCCCAGGAAGCCGATGCCGTCGCCCGGCGGATTCAGGAGCTTCTCGCCCAGGGCGTCTCCGGCCGGGAGATCGCCGTATTCTACCGGATCAACGCCATGAGCCGGGCCTTGGAAGAAGCGTTCATTCGCCGGCAGAGTCTCGTATCAGGTGGTGCGCGGCGTCGAGTTCTACAACCGCAAAGAAATTCGGGACGTGCTGGCCTATTTGAAGATCCTCGTGAACCCGGCGGACGAGGTGGCGTTGCAGCGGATCATCAATACGCCCACGCGCGGCATCGGCAAGGTCACCATCGACAAGATCAGCGACTATGCCTCCCGCAGCGGCATCACGATGTTCGACGCCATCCGACGGGACGAGCGAGGTCCCGGGCCTGAGCGCGGCGGTGAAGGAGAAGCTGGCCGACTTCGTCAAGATGATCGACGGCTTCGCCCGGCAGATCGAGGGCAAGGTCGCTCCGCTCATGGAGACGGGTCTTCGCCGAGACCGGCCTGGCGATATCGCTCAAGAGCTGCCGGACCGGAGGGCCAGACCGACGACGGAGAACGTCGAGGAGCTGATCAGCACGGCGGCCGACTACGACAAGCAGACGGACAGTCCCTCCCTGGTGGACTATCTCCAGCAGATCGCCCTGTTCAGCGACGCCGACGTCTACAACGAGACCAGCGGCCAAGTCGCCCTGATGACCCTCCACGCCGCCAAAGGGCTGGAGTTCGAACACGTCTTCATCATCGGACTCGAAACCGGCCTGCTGCCCCACGAGCGGGCGAACGGCAACCAGGACGAGCTGGAAGAAGAACGCCGGCTGTTCTTCGTCGGCGTGACGCGGGCCAAGACGAATCTGCACGTCAGCTACGCCCGGTACCGGACGTTCCGGGGGCAACTGCTTCGCACGATCCCCTCCCAATTCCTCTATGAGCTCGGGGCCGACTTCATCCACCAGGTGCCCGAGCCGGAGGAAGAGGTGCAGCAGTGCCGCTTGCCGCCGGCGCCGCGATCCCAGCCTCCGCCGGCCGCTCCGGCCCGTCCGGCCCCGTATACGCCGGGCGAACTGGTCCGGCACAAGAGCTTCGGCCTGGGCCGCGTCAAGAAGTTCGTGGATATGGGCGCCAACAGCGTGATCGTGATCTCCTTCAACAGTGGACAGACCAAATCCCTGCTGCTACAATACGCCGAGCTTACCAAAGAGTAAGGTATTGTGGCCGCTGTCCATTATTGAAGGGGAGTACACCATGTCGGGACAGATCAATCGCAGGGAATTCCTGGAGTTGACCGCGGGGAGTGCCGTGTGCCTGGCGGGCGCCGGCGTGTTCGCCACGGGTGCACGAGCCGCGGGCACGAAACTGATCAGCCCAGGCTGCCGCCAGAGCAAGGTCAAGGTCGCCCGGATCTTCATGGGCGTCAAGGGGGCCCATTGGCCGACGCCGCTGCTGGACTTCGACGAGGAGGTCGCTTCCTATAGCAAGCAGTTCGACAAACTGAGCGGCGAGCTGGCCGACGTGGATTTTGCCGTGGATGCGGTCGTCACGTCGCCGGCCGAGGTCAAACAGATCAAGGACAAGCTCAAGGACGTCGACGGCATCCTGGCGATCCACGTGAGCATGGGCGTCGCAGGTATCCTCCAGGAGATTCTCAGTGCCGGCAAGCCGACGGCCGTTTTTGCCATCCCTTACTCGGGCCATGAGTGGAGCTTCTTTCGGGGCTCTCCAGAAGCAGCCGGCCGGGGCCAAGATGGAGTGCTTCCTCACGAGTGACTACTGCCAGCTCGCGGTTGCCATCCGGCCGTTCCGGGCCATTCATCATCTGCGCGAGGCGAAGATCCTCAACGTGACCACGCGCTCGTTCAAGGACTATGCCGACCAGATGAAGGCGAAGTTCGGCACCGAGATGAAACAGATCGACCTGGACACCGTGGTCAAGGCGTACAACGCCATCTCCGAGACGGACGCCAAGGCCGAGACCGAGCGCTGGATCAAAGGGGCCGAGGCGGTGATCGAGCCTTCCCCGGAGAATATCTACAAATCCTGCAAGCTCGCCCTGGCCTTCGAGAACATGATGGCCGAGGAGGAGGCGACGGTGCTGACCGTCGATTGCTACGGCACCATGTGGGATAAGACGATCAAGCTGCCGGCGTATCCGTGCGTGGGTTTCTGCCGGCTCAACGACATGGGCCTGGGCGGGATCTGCGAGTCGGACCTCCGCAGTGCCATGACGCACATCATTTGGCAGGGTCTGACCGGCAGACCCGGGTTCATCAGCGACCCGACGGTCGATGAATCCACCAACAGCATTATCCTGGCCCATTGCATGGGTTCCCGGAAGATGGATGGCCCCAGCGGTCCGCTGTCGCCGTACAAGCTGCGCAGCGTCCACGAGAGGCAGGAGGGCGTCACCTCCCAGAGCCAGATGCGCAAGGGCCAGAAAGTGACCCAGGCGATTCTGATCGGAACGGACCTGATCCAGTACTTCACGGGCGAGATCATCGACACGCCGGTGGGCGTGGAATATGACCGAGGCTGCCGGACCAAGATCAACGTCCGCGTGGACGGCGACGTGACGACGCTCTGGAAGAACTGGTCGAACGGCCTGCACCGCGTGACGGTCTACGGCAACGTGACCAAAGATCTGGGCCGGTTCTGCCGGTACACGGGCATCAAGATGGTGGATGAGGCGGTCAGAGTCTGATCGAACGAGGCGGTAGAATCATGGACAGACGAGAGTTTCTGGAAGCGGCCGGCGGAACAACCATTGCCCTGGCAGCGAGTGCTCCCGCGTTCGGGAGGCAAAAGCCGAGTCAGACCGATGAGGCCGTGGTCGGCGCGGCGGCGGACCGGATTCACAAGTGCCGCATGGGCACCGCCATGTTGAGATGCACCGGTCCAGATGGTCAGCCGCTGTCGCCCGGGATGAGTCTGCGGATCAGCCAGACTCGGCACAAATTCCTCTTTGGGTGCAATATCTTCAAGCTGGGCCGGTGCCGGACCGCCGAGGACAACGCCGGCTACGAGAAGCACTTCGCCGAACTGCTGAATTACGCGACGCTGCCTTTCTATTGGTGGAACTATGAGCGGCAGAAGGGCAAGCCCGATGATGAACACACCGACGAGATTGTGCGGTGGTGCAACGCCCACGGCGTCACGATGAAAGGCCATCCTTTGGCGTGGAACTATGTGGACCCCCCATGGCTGGCCCAGAGCACGCCGGAAGAGGCGATGCGGCTCCAGTTCGACCGGATCGGACGCTGCGCCGAGCGGTTCAAGGGCAACATTAATATCTGGGACGTTGTCAACGAGGCAACCGCCTATGACCGCGACGAGCCGAAGCAGCGCGCACCGAGGCTGACCGAAGCCATCGCCAAGATGGGCATCGGTGAGTACGTCCGAACGGCCTTCAAGACGGCCCGGCAGGCGAATCCACAGGCGATGCTCGTGATCAACGACTATCGCACGGACGCGGCTTTCCCCGAGAAAGTGCTTTCCCAGCTTGTGGATGAGGCGGGCAAGCCTCTTTACGACGTCATCGGCATTCAGTCGCACATGCACGGCGGGTACTGGGGCGCGGCCCGCGCGTGGGACGTGTGCGAGCGTTTCGCCAAATTCGGCAAGCCCCTGCATTTCACGGAGACGACGGTCGTATCGGGTCCGAAGAAGGATTCGGGCTGGATCACGACGCCGGAAGGGGAGCAAGACCAGGCCAAGCGCGTGAGCGAGTTCTACACGGTGCTGTTCTCTCATCCGGCGGTCGAAGCCATCACGTGGTGGGATTTCACCGACCAAGGCGCCTGGCAGCAGGCTCCGGCCGGCTTGGTCCGCGAGGACATGAGCCCCAAACCCGCTTATGAGCAGCTTCGTAGTCTGATCAAGGGCAAATGGTGGACGATGGAGGAAAGGACGACCGGTTCGGGCGGGAGCGTCGATTTCCAGGGCTTCTTCGGGCAGTATGAGATCGAGGCCAAGCTCGGTGATCGGCGCCTGGCCGGCCGGTTCGCGCTCGACAAGGATCTCAAAGGGCCGATGGAGATACGATTAGCTTAGTCCAGGGAAGGAGCCAGGGAATGAACTACGCAGTGATCATGGCAGGAGGGACGGGCAAGCGGCTTTGGCCGCTGAGCCGCCAGAGACGTCCCAAGCAGGTGTTGAAGCTTCTGGATGGTCAAACGCTTTTGGGCCGGTGTTTCGAGCGGCTTACCCCGGTTTTCGATACGCGCAACATCCTGGCCCTGACGAACATCGAATACGCTGACCTGGTTCGCGAGAATCTTCCCGATCTGCCGCTCAACAATGTCATCGCCGAACCTGTGGTTCGCGATACGACCGGGGCCATCGGGCTGGCGGCCACGATCCTGGCCAAGTACGATCCCGATGCCGTCATGGCGCTGCTGACCGCCGATCAGCTCATCGAGCCGCCCCAAGTTTTGCAGCAGGCGCTCACGGACGCGTTCAAGTTCATTTCCGGCAATCCCGATGCTCTGATCACGTTCGGGATCCGCCCGACATTTCCCAGCACGCAACTGGGGTATATCAAATGTGCCGATCCGCGTGCGTGCCCCAAGTGCCGCAATACGGTGTACTCCGTCGAGGCTTTCAAGGAAAAGCCCGACTTGGAGGTGGCCAAGCAGTACGTCGAGAGCGGCGCGTACTCCTGGAATTCCGGGATGTTCGTCTGGCGGGCGAAGACGATTCTGGCCAATTTGCAGAAGTTCCTGCCGGAGGCGGCCGAGCCTCTGCGGCGGATCGGGACGGCCTGGGACACGTCGGCACAGGAGAAAACGCTCCAGGAATGGTTCCCGAAGCTGCCCAAGATCAGCATTGACTATGCCGTGATGGAGAAGGCGGACGAAGTCCACGCCATCCAGCTCGACTGCAAGTGGCTGGACATGGGCTCCTTTGCCGCGTTGGCCGATGTCATCAAGTCCGATGAGAACCACAATGTCGTCGTCGCCGGCACGAGCGAGTTGCTCGACTGCCACAACGACATCATCGTGACCGAAGACAAGGGGCACCTCATTGCGGCCATCGGGCTCCAGGACATCGTCATCGCGCATACGCCGGATGCGACGTTGGTTTGCCACGTCAGCCAGACGGAGAGGCTAAAGACCCTCCTGGAGAAGATCGAACAGCGCGGGCGGACAAAATACCTGTAGGATTAGCGAGGGCGACCGCCGGCATGAGGTATCTGGCCATTGATTACGGCGCGAAAAGGACGGGCTTGGCGGTTTGCGATGCCGCTGAAACCATCGCCTCTCCTTATGGCGTGCTCCACGGCCAGAAAGACCTTGCCCAACAGATCGGGCAGGTTGTGGCATCCGAGAATATCGACGCCATCGTCTTGGGGCTGCCCTTGAACATGGATGACTCTGAAGGGCCGCAGGCCAAAAAGGCTCGGGTGTTTGCACGGCAGCTCGAAGCGCAGATCCACATTCCCGTGTATCTCCAGGATGAGCGTCTGAGCAGCTTCGGGGCCGAGCAGAAGCTGGAGGAGATGGGCCTTACCAAGGGCAAAAAGCGCGAGCGACTCGACGCCTTGGCGGCCGCCGAGATCTTGCAGGCCTTCTTGGAGCAGAAGACAGGGAGTTGAGACTCTGGCTCGCCCGATCGGCCGGCTTCTAATTCCTATGGCATTACTGGCAATTTCGGCGATTACAGAGGCGTCCTTGGGGTTATACGGGGGCTTTTTTAGCCCTGGGCTCGGAAAAAGCTTGCCAAGGCCGTTCTCCATCGTATAGAGTCTATAGCTCTTAACTGGTTTGTTGGAAAGGCTTCAGTAGGACCAAACAAAAAGGATACGTGGAAAGTATGCTAACGAAAGAGGACAAAGGGAGCATTATCGGGGATTTCGAAGTACACCAGGGAGATACCGGATCGCCGGAGGTGCAGATTGCACTGCTGACGCGGCGGATCAACGATCTGACCGAGCATCTCAGGGCGCACCCCAAAGATCACTCCTCCCGCCGCGGCTTGCTCAAGATGGTGGGCAACCGCTCGGCGTTGCTGCGATATGTCCGTGACGGAGACCTCAAGCGGTATCAGACCATCATCACACGTCTGGGGCTGCGAAAGTAGTCCGCCAGACAGAGGACAGAGGACGGAGAACGGAGGACAGAGGACCGAAGCGATTCGTCAGCCCTCTTCTGTCATCCGTTTTCCGCCATCTGTCATCTGCAGTGAGGCCCGTACGATAGTGCGAGTAGGTTTCAGACAGTGAAGGAACGTGTAAAATGACAGATGTACATCGTGTTTCAAGAGAGATCGGCGGCCGGACTCTGACCCTGGAGACGGGTCGGATCGCCAAGCAGGCCCACGGAGCGGTGATGGTATCGTACGGCGAGACGGTGGTGCTGGTGGCCGCCGTGGTGGCGGCCCCGCGGCAAACGGACGAAGTGGGCTTTTTCCCGTTGAGTGTCGATTACCGCGAGAAGCAAAGCGCCGCCGGCAAGTTTCCCGGCGGCTTCATCAAACGGGAGGGAAGACCATCGACCAAAGAGACTCTGACGTCGCGGAATATCGACCGGCCGATTCGCCCGCTGTTTCCGGACGGATACTTCAACGAAGTCCAGGTGATGGCCTCGGTGCTGAGCGCGGATCGCGAGAACGATCCCGACGTCCCGGCGATCATCGGCGCCAGTGCGGCGCTGTCCATCAGCAAGATCCCGTTCCTGGGGCCCCTGGGGGCCTGCCGGATCGGCCGGATCGACGGCGAGTTCGTCATCAATCCCACCCACTACCCAGCTTGAGGGCAGCGATCTGAACATGCTGGTCGGCGGCACGAAGGAAGCCATCAACATGATCGAAGTCGGCGCCAGAGAGCTGCCGGAGGACACGATCGCGCAGGCCATCCAGAAGGCCCATGAGGTCATTCAGGAAGTCGTCTCGATGATCGAGGAACTCCAGGCCCAGGTGCCGGTGGAGAAAGAGGCGACCATCGTGGAGCTCGACGCCAACCTCTACGAGAAGGTGAAGGCGGAAATCCATGACAGGCTGGTGGTATTGAAGACGATCACCGGCAAACAGGAGCGGAACAACGCCGTCAACGAACTTTTCGATGAGGTTCGGGCGCGACTACGCCGAGGCGGCGGAAAGCGACCCGCAGGCGGCCGTTGACGCGAATATGCTCAACCGTGTGCTCGACAAGATCGAGGAAGAAGTCGTCCGCAAGATGATTCTGGACGGCAAGAGACCCGATGGCCGGGGCGAGGCGGACATTCGTCCGATCTCCTGCGAAGTCGGCGTATTGCCCCGGACGCACGGCTCGGCCCTGTTTACGCGGGGTGAAACCCAGGCGCTCGTCAGCGTGACGCTGGGCACCATTCGGGACGCCCAGATCATCGACGGCCTCCAGGATGAATACGCCCAGAGCTTCACCTATCACTACAACTTCCCGCCTTATGCGGTCGGCGAGGTCAAGCCGATTCGTGGCCCGGGCCGACGCGAGATCGGTCACGGCGCCCTGGCCGAGCGGGCGCTCGAGAACGTCCGGCCGTCGGAAGAGGACTTCGCCTATACCATCCGCATCGTCTCCGACATCACGGAATCGAACGGGTCCAGCTCGATGGCCTCGGTTTGCGGCGGCTCGCTGGCGTTGATGGATGCCGGCGTCCCGATTCACGGGAGCCGTAGCGGGGATTTCCGTCGGCTGGGTCAGCGACAACACCGGACGCTACAAGCTGCTGACCGACATCATCGGCGAGGAAGACCACTTCGGCGACATGGACTTCAAGATTGCCGGCACGACGACCGGCATCACGGCGATCCAACTCGATATCAAGGCGATGGGGCTGCCGCAGCAGATCATGGTGGAGGCCCTGGAGCGGGCGCGCACGGCCCGGCTGAAGATCCTGGAAGTCATGAACCGGGTCATCAGTACGCCGCGGGCGGAGCTGAGCAAGTACGCCCCGAAACTGATCACCATGGAGATCGACCCCGAGTACATCGGCAAGATCATCGGTCCGGCGGGCAAGATGATCAAGAGCCTCCAGGAGCAGACGGATACCGTCATCGAGATCGAAGAGGACGGCACCATCTACATCAGTTGCACGGACGGCGACGGCCACCTCAAGGCCAAAGAGATGATCGAGGCGATGACCCAACCGCCGGAGGTCGGCCGGGTCTACAAGGAGGCCAAGGTCGTCTCGGTCAAGGAATTCGGGGTCTTTGTCGAGCTCGTGCCCGGCGTGGAAGGGCTATGCCACGTCAGCGAGCTGAGCGAGAACTATGTCGATCGCGTCGAGGACGTCTGCAAGATCGGGGATGTCATCCCGGTCAAGCTGCTGTTGATCGACGAGCAAGGCCGCTACAAGCTGTCGCGTAAGGCGGCGTTGGCCGAGTTGGGCATCAAGGAAGAGGTAAAAGAGGGTAGCGGAGAACCGCGACAGAGATGACCGAAGAGAAGGAAGAAGGGAAGGCCGAAGAGACGATCGAAGGGACGATCGAAGGCCCCGGCACGCCGGCAAGCGGTAGGCGACTGGGCCTCTGACGGAACGTCAATCGAGTTCTGAACCATAAAGCCGAAACTCAAGAGTGCGGCCTCCGCCGTGCGGGGGTAGCGCTCTTGAGATTTCGGCTCTATGTTTTGGGCGGCCGAAATGCCAGCGGAGTGAAAGACGTGTGAATGAGTTCTGGGGCGGAATGTTCGTAGCCATGCTGATGGCCGGGGCAGGGGTCGCGGCGATGCTGTCCGGGGCAGACCTCCGGAGGAAGCGGGGCCGCGCGCAGGAGCCGACCGACCCGAATGAGGAACTGACCCGATTGACCGGCGAGTTGGCGCATGAGATTCGAAACCCCCTCTCGACGGTCAAAATCAATCTCCAGCTTGCCAAGGAGGCTTTGGACGATGTGGATTTGACGGAGCCGGGCCGAGTCCTGTGGGATCAGTGCCGACACGGCTTGGCCGGCGCCACGCGCAAGATCGCCATCGTTCAGAAAGAGACGGAGCGGCTCGAGCAGATCGTGGACAATTTCCTGCGGTACGTGCGGCGACCCGATCTGCAACTGGCGTTGGTGAACCTCAACGAATTGGTAAGCGACGTGGTGGATTTCTATTCGCCGCAGGCCTACCAGCCATGCCTTGACGGTCCGGCAGGGGTTCTGTGAGGGGCCTTTGCTGTGCCGGGTGGATGCCAGCGCGTTGAAGCAGGTGTTGCTGAATCTCTTCATCAACTCGCAGCAGGCGATGGAGGGCCCCGCCGCGCGGAATCCTGGCCTGGCAACACCGGACAAAGGTGGCGAGCTGATCATCCGGACGGCCCGGCGGGCCGGAAGGGCGGTCATTGAGGTCAGCGACACGGGTCGAGGGATACCGCCGGAGAGGCTCCCGACGATCTTCCAGCCGTATCGCTCCTGGCGTTCCGGCGGCACCGGCTTGGGGTTGGCCACGGCCAAGAAGATCGTCGAGGCGCATGGGGGTACGATCTCGGTCCACAGCGAAGTGGGCAAAGGGACTTCGTTTGCCATCGAGCTGCCGTCTGGTGAATCCCAAGGCCGACGCGGGCGGCCAGTCGGCTTAATGAGATCGCTGCGAGAGGCAGAGACAGACGGGCGGCGACTCAGGCCGGAGGAAGGCAGCGCGTGGTTTCCTGGGTCGCCTTGTCGTATGCCTTACGCAATACCTCCGCGTTGCGCTCGGCCTTGTCGTGCGGCAGGACCTGCTGGAGCAGGGCCAGGGATTCCTCCTGGCGGCCCAACAGCCCGAGGGCGGTGGCCATGTTCGCCCGGTATTTCTCGCTCTCCGGCACCAGGCCGGCCGCCTCCGTGAAATGCTGCAACGCCGGCTCGTACTGCTTGACGCAGCAGCAGGCACATCCCCATGTTGTTCAGCAGGACGGGATCGCGCGGACGGCTCTTCAGGGCCGTCGATAGCGTATCGACAGCCTCGTGGATACGCCCCTGGCGCATCTGCAACTCCGCCAAGCGGTTGTAGGCCGGCGTGAACTCCGGGTGCTCCTGCACGCACCGGCGGAGAACGAACTCACACTCCGCGTCCTTGCCCTGAATGGCGAGAATCTCCGCCATGGAGTAGAGCGTCTTGGCTGTGGGCGGCTGGTCCGACGACATCTCGGGCGCGGGCCGCGCCTTGGGCGGCGTGCGAGCCGTCGAACGCGGCGGATTGCTGTCGGCTGCGCGCAGCCGCACAGGGAGAGCAAGAGAAGACAGACAGGGATTGGGCAAACCGTAGTGTGGTCATGGAGCGGTGGCCCTTCAAGACGGTTGGCGTCCTCCCTGGAGCCGGCTTCGCGGAGGGGCGGTCGAGCATCTCGGCCGTTCTCGGAGAATGGTCACCACCTTCTCGGACCGCAGGCCGGGCCCGCCGGGCATGCCGTCCGACACGCTCACACGTCCGCGGCTCGACGCCGGCCTCCTTCAATCGGCTCGTCACGTAGGCGACCCGCGCCTTGTACAACTCGGGCGCGATCCCTTCTCCCTGGCGAATGTTCAGGAGGCCGGGGTGCTCGACGAAATGCCGGGCCAGCACGGCGAAGTCGCGTTGGCCGAGCTCGTTGAGCTCCGCCCCGTCCAGAACGAAATGGTAGGGATACAGAGTATGCTGGGCCAGAATGGCGTTCTCCACCCCGATGTTGTTGAGCGTCGGCACCAGCTTCGTGTCGAGCTGTTTATCCGCGGCGGTCCGCGCATCTTCGTGGCACCCGCTGACCATGCCCCACACGAGACCAATTGCCACTACCCCAGATGTTCGCATAATTTTCTCCTTACCTTTGTCGGTTTTGCTCGTGGTGCGGAAACGGTCCTTTTACTGGCCTCCCAGCACGCGGAAGATGTGGATCATCGCCGGTCCCATGGCCACGACCAGGATGGCCGGGAAGATGAGCACCGCCATGGGGAAAAGCAATTTCATGGGCAGCTTCTCCGCCTCTTCCTCGGCATCGCAGATGGCGCTCGTCCCGCATCCAGTTGGCGAACTCCTGCAAAGCCGTGGCCACGCTGGTGCCGAAGCGCTCGCTCTGCACCAGAATCGCGGCCAGCGAGGACAACTGCTCCGCCCCCGTCCGCACCGCCATGTTGCGCATCGCGTCCGTGCGGCTGGTGCCGAGATGCATCTCGAAATTGCTCAAGTCCATCGCCGTGCCCGAGCACGGGGCTCACGTGATGGATCTCCTCGGCCACCATGTTCCAGGCCATATCCAGGCCGATGCCGGAGGAGACGCAGATCTCCAGGAGATCCACCGCATCCGGAAGGTACTGCCGGATTTCCTGACGCCGAGCCTTCTCCTGCATGCGGACGACCAGGTTCGGGAGGAAGAAGGGGATCGCACCGCCCATGGTAATCAGCCAGATCTTCTTCGGCAGCGGATAGTCCAGGGGCAGGACCAGGATCGTAGCGGCCGCCAGGCCGACGGCGAAAAGCAGGAGCTTGATGCCGGTGTAGATGGCGGCGCCGCGCGCGTCATGTACCCGGCCCGGACCAGTTGTTCCCACAGGCTGGTGCTGGCCCGGCCGTGGGACACGTAATTGCCGAACTGCTCCAGAAACCGCACGAGCCAGGATCCGGCCGGGCTCGGTGCTGGCCATCTCGGCCAGGCCGGTCTCCAGCCTCTCGTGGACCCTTCTCCGGTATTGGCTGGCGCACCAGCAGGAATGACAATTCCGAGGAAGAGGACGACGGCGAAGGTCAGCACGCCGACCAGAACCTCCGGCCGCGTCAAGTCGTTGTTGAGTTCATCTATCAGTTGGTTGGACCATAGCAGGGAGATATCCTAATACCGCAATACGCAGAGTCGATTCATGATCCACGCGCCGAGCAGGACACTGATGCCGGTGACCATCAGCATGTATCGGCCCAGCCAGGTGGTATAGAACACGCTGACGTATTCCGGCGACACGATGTTGAGGATGACAAACAGGACGATCGGGACGGTCAGCAGGACATACTTGCTCATCCGGCTTGACGCGGTCAGAACGCGGACGCGTCGGTTCAAATGCATCCGGGATCGCATCACGGCCGCCAGCGTCTCCATGAGCTCCGCCATGTTGCCCCCGGTTTTCAACTGAATATTCACGGCCGTAGCCAGTAATTTCAGATCGGTGTTGCGCGGTCGCATCGGCCACGCGGCGGATCGAGTCCTGGAGGTCCAGACCCAGGGCTTGTTCCTGACAGATCTCGCCGAAGATGGCTTCCGACGGGTTCGGGGATTTCCTCCGGCCACGGATTGGAACGCTCCCACGAGCGGGTGGCCGGCCCGCAGGGCCCGGGCCGCGATCCCGAGCGCTTCGACGATCTGCCTCTCGAAACGCACCAAGTCGCTGCGCGATGCGCTGGGTGGTGAGAACCCAGAACAGCGGCGAGGATGATCAGGCCCAGGGCCAATCCCAGCCAGTATCGGTACCCGAGCAACACCGGCGCGGCCGCGGCCAGAGGGCCAGCAGCAAGACCAAAGCCAGAACCACGAGGGCCGGCGCCTTCCACCCCGCGTCGACGCGCAGCCGCTCCAGCCGTTCGGCCAGCGTCTCCCTCCGGTTTCGGGCAGACGAGGCCCGGCTGACCTGCAACTCCTCACGCCACAATTGCAGCTTGTCCGACCGCGTGGGTCTGCTCGTCCGCGACGCCGATGCGTTTTTGCAGCCATTTCCGATGCTTTGCATACTGGACCGTCCACAAAAGGACGCAGATGCTCCAGCCCGAGAAGACCAGCACGAAGACGGAGGCCATGAGAATGGCGTTCAGCAGTTCCTGCGGCGTCATATGCGTCTTCAATCCTCCCTGCCCAGGATCGTCTGATTCGTTTCCCAGCCGTCTCTCGACGGCCGTCGAGGGATTACAACCATGAGCCTTTGGAGACCGTGGCGCCGCGCATCGGTCCCGCTCTGCCTCCGCGGTCCGCGCCGGCGGCGGAAGCACCCGGCGGTGGAACATGTCCGGAGGCATCTCCACCCCCTACGCCTTGAGCTTGCCCAACAGGTGGGGCCGGACCCCGCAGACCTCGAAATCCCCGTAGGCATTGCCGTTCTCATCCACGCTCTTTTGCTCGAACCGGAACAGGTCGTGCAGGCAAATGGTATCGCCTTCCATGCCCGTGATCTCCACAATCTGGACGATCTTGCGCTGTCCGCCGGCGAGCCGGCCCAGATGAATCATCACGTTCAGGGCGGAGCTGATCTGCTCGCGGATCGCGTGCACGGGGTAATTCAGACCGGCCATGCTGACCATGTTCTCCAGCCGCCGCAGCGCATCGCGCGGGTTGTTGGCATGCACGGTGGTCATCGAGCCCTCGTGCCCCGTATTCATCGCCTGGAGCATATCGAGCGTCTCGGGGCCGCGGACCTCGCCGATGATGATGCGGTCGGGCCGCATGCGCAGGCTGTTGCGGAGCAGGTCCCGCTGGGTGATCTTCGCCCTGGCCCTCGATGTTCGGGGGCCGCGTCTCCAGCCGGACCACGTGCTCCCGTTGAAGCTGGAGCTCGGCGGCGTCTTCGATCGTGACGACGCGCTCGCCCGCCGGAATCCATTTGGACAAGGCGTTGAGAAACGTGGTCTTGCCGGTCCCGGTGCCGCCGGAGATCAGGATGTTGGTCTTGCACTGGACACAGGCCTCGACGAAGGTGGCCATCTCGTCCCGCAAGGCGTCGATCTCGATCAGGCGTTGCATGTCCAGCGGATTGGTGCCGAAGCGCCGGATGCTCAGCGCGGGTCCGTCCAGCGCCAGCGGAGGGATGATGGCGTTGACGCGGGAGCCGTCCGGCAGCCGGGCATCGAGCATGGGCGTGCTCTCGTCGATCCGCCGGCCCACGTTGTCGGCGATCCGGCGGATGACCCGCATGAGATGGTCGGAATCGAGAAACGTGGCGCCGGTCATCTCCAGCCGGCCTTGCCGCTCGATGTATACCCTGTGCGGCCCGTTGACCAGGATATCACTGACCAGCGGATCGCGCAGGAATTCGTCGAGCGGGCCGTACCCGAAGACCTCGTCCATCACCTCGCGCACGATCTGCTGCCGTTCCGGGCCGGACAGAGGCACCTTTTCCTCCAGCAGCAGGGCGTTCACCCGCTGGGCGCACTGATCGTGCAACTGGTCGAGCGAAATCCGGCGGGCTTCGTTGAGGTCCATGACCTGGAGGAGCTTGCGATGGATGCGGGCCTTGACTTGGATGGCCGTGTCGCTGCCCGCGACCGAGGCGGGCGCCGTCGGGAAAGCGGAACTCTTTTCGACCACGTTTGTCCTCCTATGATGAATCGCCGTTCGTTATCAACTGATGGAGGCGGGCGGCCAAGCGGCGATAGTCCCGCCGGAGCCGGGAGCGGCCCGCCACGTCGCACAATGGCTGGCCCCGATTGGCGCTGCGGACCGCTTTGGCCCAGTCGTCGCGAATCGGATACAACGCCGCCACGCCAATCGCCCGGCGGCCGTCCTCCAGCTTCACCAGCTGCCCCCCGGCGGGCGCGGTTGGCCAGGGGCATCAGACGCGCGGGCGGAATTCCCTGGCTGACCAGAAAGGCCACCAGGGCGCCGGCGAAGGTCACGTCCCGCACGGTCAACTGGAGCACGATCAGGTTCATCCCGCTGACGGAAGCCAGGTCCGCCATGACCCGCCGCGGCAGACGCGGGGCGTCGGCCAGGATGTAGTCGTAAGATTCCCGGCACGCCTCGAGCGCCGCGAGCAGACGGCCGTAATCGAGAGTGACACCCAAATCCGCCTGGGCCGTGGCGGGGCTGAGCACGAGATCCAGGCCCTCTCCGTGCGTGATGGCCGTCGATTCGATCAACTGCCGGTCGATCGGTCCCTCGCGGCTGAGGATATGCCCGATCCCGTAGCGACCGGTCAGGCCGAGGTAGGCCGCCGCCGCACCGTAGTGCTGGTCCAAATCCACGATCAGGACCCGCTTGGGCGAAGGCCTGCCGCAGCTCGCGTCGCGAGATTGACGACCGCCGTCGTGGCGCCGCAGCCGCCGCTGCAGGAGAAGACGGAGAGAATCGTCCCCAGGCGTGCGGCGGTCTGCGGCCCGTGGGCGAGCAAACGCTCCAGCACCGGGCTCAGCTCGGTCGCGATCGCGTCCTTCCGCAGAAAATGCCGCGCCCCCGCCTGCATCGCGTGGAGCACCCGCCGCTCGTCGAACTCCTTCGACAGGACGATGAACCACGTGTGCAGCATACAGGGTGCTGATCGCGCTCAACTCGGACAGGATACGGTCCGCGTCCCGATCGATGTCCACCAGAGCGACGCGGGGAGTCCCATTCGTCGGCCCCCGGGACAAGCGCGCCCGCAGATCCATCATCGGTGCCGCAGATATTGGCCGTGTCCAGGCGGCCGCGGGCGGGGGTTACCAACCCGGCTATGTCCGGTTGGGTGTCCACCTCCAGCACCGACCGCACCGCCGCGATCGTCGGGTCCTCTTGGGTCAGCAACAGCAGGTCTGCCGGTTTCATCGCCAGGGCGTCTCCTCGGGCTATTGTTTATTGACGGCGCCCTCGGCCCAGGGCACGGCCAGTGTTGCTTTGGCCCTCGTAGGAGTCCCAGGCCCCGGGCCCGCTGAGCTGGTCGAGGCCCATCGTACGGAGCCATTCGGCGCTGGCCGGATCGAGGCGGGCGGGCTCCTTGCCCTCGATGCGGCCCTCGACGTACAGCTCCCAATCGTTCGGGGGTACGAAGGTCGCCCCCGGCAGCGGCGGGGCCGTCGGCACCGACATCGGCTCGACCAGCGAGGCCGTGACGAGGATGACGAGCTCCGTCTCGTTGTTCTTGTATTGCACCGAACGGAACAAGGGCCCGAGGATGGGCAGATCGCCCAGACCCGGGATGCGGGAGTTGATGGTGGAGTCGGTCCGCTGGAGCAGGCCGGCCATGGCGAAAGATTGACCGCTCTTGAGCTCCATCGTCGCCTCGGCCCGCCGGGAGGTCAGCGCCGGGATCGAGAAAGCCCTGGATCGACCAAGGCGCCGACGTCGCTCAGTTGGCTGACCTCCTGCATGGCCCGCAGCCGAATGCTGTTTTCCCCGAGCACGATGGGCCGGAAGATCAGCCGTACGCCGAATTCCTTGTACTGGATCGTGATCGCGGTGCTTCCTCCCGCGACCGCTCCCTGCACCACCGGGATGGGGAATTCGCCGCCGGCCAGGAAGTTGGCCTCTTCGCCGCTGAGGGCGACCAGCGTCGGATTCGCCAGGATCCGCATGTACTGGTTCTCCGCCAGGGCCTCGAAGAAGAACTCCAGGTTCGCCCGGGGAAAACCGGCGAAGATCGTCACGAGCGGGCTGGAGCCAATCCCATCGTCCGGGGTGACGAAAGGCAGCGGTTGTTGGGCGACAGGTCTGGCCGCCCTTGGCGCCGATATCCACCGAGGGCACGAGGGGGCCTCCATTGGAAGTGCCCACGCGCTGGCCCGTGAAGAACGATTTGCTGCCGGCGTAGAAGGCGTTGATGCCCAGGGCCTTGACGGCGGCCCGGCTGACCTCGGCGACGCGGACCTGTAACTGCACCTGCTGCACCCCGGCTACGACCGTCAGGTTGACGTAGGGGATCTTCGTCCCCATCTCCTGCTTATACGATCGCGTGAGCCCGGGCCCGGGCTCGGGCCCGAGCAGGAGATTCTTTTCGGTCACCGTTACCTCCTTATACTCCTTGAGCTGCTCCAGATACTCCTTGAGCTGCTGGGCCTGCTCGGCGCTCCGCAACGTGCCGCGGACGAAGATGACCCCGCCGGACTCGTTCACGTCGAGGACGGTGGTGAGGAACAGCCCCCGGAGTGTCGTGCGAATGGTGTCAACGGTGAGGTAGCGTGTCTCCGCGCCGGATACGGTCGTCATGTTGACGTAGGGGACGGGCTTCTCCGTCCTTTTCCCGTCCTTGTCTTCCGTAACCTGGACGAGCTGGTCGAGATAAGTCACGAGGTGTTTGGCTTCGGCGGCGTTCCGCAGCTCGCCGCGGACGATCAGCATTCCGCCGCACTCGTTCACGTCGAGTACGGCCGTCCGGAGCATCCCTCGGAGAGTGCTGCGAATACTGTTGATGTCGAGGAAGACCGCTCCCGCGCCGGCAATCGTTGTCAGGTTGACGTAAGGGACCTTCGTTTTGGTCTTCGTCCCCACGAGATACTCACGGAGTTGCTCCAGATAGACCCGCAGTTGGTGGGCCTGATCGGCGCGTCGCAAGGTGCCCCGGACCACGAGGACCTCACCGGCATCGTTCACATCGAGCGCGGCAGTGGGAAACATCCCCCGGACGGTGCTGCGAATGGCTTCGACATCCGGCCGGACGACCACCCGGCGCTGCCAGGTCTGCTGCTCGTCCTCGCTCCAGACGATCAGATCGGTGGAACCGACGTTGAAGCCCTGGACGAGCACCTGCTCCGGGGTCAGCGCTTGGACGTAAGCCGTGTTCGGGTCCGTGACGGCCACGCGGGCTGTCGGCCACGGCGCTTTGATCACGGTCGCGCGGCCTACCACTACCGAGATTTCCTTCGAAGCGGGCACCGTCTGTGCTGCCAGCGCGTTCCTCGATGCTGTTATGAGGAAAACTGCTCCAAGCCATCCCAAGAAGTGCCGTTGCATCGTTTTTCCCCTTCTGTAGGGTGGGCCAGGCCCACCTTCTATTTGCCCATACCCTCGTTCGCTGGTCCAGCCGCTCATGACCTGAGAGCGTTATTCGGTCGCTCCGCGGCCCGCGCTCAGAGGTGCCTCCCGCTCCTTGGTGCTTCCGCGCTTCATCTCCAGCTCCTGGACCCTGGGGCCCCGGATGACCGTCATCAGCCACATCGGTCTGCTGGTCTCAAACACCGCGGGGACCACCGCGGGGGTGTTGACGTCGCCCACGGGCCTGTTGCCCAGCATGGTCTGAAGCTGGTTGACCAGCGCCAGGGTTTGCGGATCCATGGCCTCGCTGGAGGCGGCCAACTGGCCCTCCTTGACCACCATCGGGTCCGTGGGATTCAGGTTCCTGTCGAGCGGATTGCGCATGGCCAGTCCCAATGTACCGCGCTCCTGGACCAACTGGAGCGCCGCGGCCTGCCGCGCGGTCACCTCCAGCGCGACCGTCACATCCCCCGTGCTGCCGGTGGATTTCTTCGACAGGATCGATCCGTTCTTCTCCTCCGAAGCCGAGATGACCGTTTCGTCCCGCACGGCCAGGACCTGGATGTTCTGGAGCAGGGGGGTCGTGACGGCGTCTCCCTTCTTGCGGTCTTGCAGGGGAAACGTGGCAAAGACATCGACGATGCAGCCAGGGTAGAGCAGGTTCATGGCGGTGGCGTGATGGCCCAGCGTGATCTGGAAGGCCAGCATGCCTGGTCTGAGCAGGTCGTCGATCGCGGTCTCCGGGAGAAAGCAGGAGGCCGTCAGCGTCTGCCCTTTGACGACCGCCACCTTGAGCGTCCGGCCGATCGCCTGGGCCGGATCGCTGAAGCAATCCAGCGGCAGGCCGGTACGCGGCACGCGCTCCACTTTCAACTGGTCGCTTGTCAGACGGGTTCGTGCGGGCAGGTCGGTCTGCGCCAGCACCACATCCAGGACCGGCGTCGGGCCCGGCCTGGCATGCAACGCTTGGAAAAGGACGGCAGCGGCGCCCGCCGCGACCAGTCCCAGTATCACCAGGATAACCACTGCGACTTTCATCTTCAGTCTCCCACTCTCTGTGCGTGCCGCGGGGTGGCCCGTCGTTGTCCGTTCGCGGTTGTCTCTTGTGCCCTTATCACAGCTCTTTATGCAGTGTCACCACGGCTTGCAGGGTGCTCGGCATGGGCACCACGTTGATCAGTTGCAGGGGGGCCGTGGGTAAGGTCACGGTCGTTTCAAATCTTCCATAAGTACATCACCCAGGCGCCGATACAGGCGCCGATGAAAATCGCCGGTCCATAAGGAATCGTCCCGCGTCGGCTGTCCGCCGGCCTTGGTTCTGCGGGACCGGCCGCCAGGAGAGTCCAACTGGCCCGTCCGCCGGCCCAGGTCGTTGCAAAGAGATAGAGCGAGGCGAGCCAGTCGCGCAGGCGGGAGGGATGTTGGCGATCTGTCATCATGCCGACCAGTCCGATTGCTCCGCCTACCAGCGCCACGGCCACGAGGACGATCCCACCTGCCCGGAGGCCCAGCCACGCGCCGATCCCGCCCATCATTTTGGCGTCGCCGGCGCCGCCGCCGCCGAAGGCGAACAACAGGATATAGGGCAGCGCCAGCAAAGCACAGCCTCCCAGGGACGAGCCCAGACCCGCCACGCCGTCGTGCCAGGCGGCGACGACCGTCCCGGCGAGGACCAAGGGCAGCGTCAGCCTATTCGGAATGCGACGGCTCCTCAGGTCGAAGAGGGCCGCGGCCAGTGAGGCGCCGAGGACGGCGCCCCACTGGAAGCCGCTGACATTGCTCGTACACATGAAATCCGGCATATCGATCACGGTGTACCCGAAGTGATGAGGGTCGACAGCGCACTGAACTTGCCGGAGATGGCCGCGGCCAGAGCGGTAATGACGCCGGCCGTGAGCCCGATGATCAGGGCCACATTGACCGCGTACTCCGGCAGTTCCATGCCTCGTTCATCCTTTAGGAATTTCACCATTCCCTTCATCTTCTTCTCCCTAAGACAGAAACCCGCTCAGATCGCTCTTGTACGAGAGTCTCGCCGGATCAATCACGGCTTGCCCGAGGTAATGAGGGCCGACAAGGCACTGAACTTGCCGGAGATGGCCGTGGCGAGGGCGGTAATGACGCCGGCCGTGAGCCCGATGATCAGGGCCACATTGACCGCGTACTCCGGCAGTTCCATGCCTCGTTCGTCCTGAAGGAATCTCACAATCGTTCTCATCTGCTTCTCCTTACCAGAAGGTCCATGAAGTAACTGTTACAGGGCTTCGCGCCCTCACGATCAGGAATAGGCGCACCTGCGGAATCAATGTCCGGTGTAAGGGGAACCCCCCGAGAATTCTCCCGCCCCCCGTGCTCCCCTGCCCTTTTCACGATTCCCCTCACGATGGTGCCCTTACTCTCCCGCTCCGCGCGGCCTGCCGTTGCGCCGTCACGATCCGGGCATTCCTCGCAACGATCGAACGGGATTGCGGTCTCTTTTTATTCGCGTCTGGATTCTGATGGCGGCGACGCATCTGTTGCGGGAGGATAGCAACGGCCGGCCGCGTCGATCTATGGGCAATCCCCTGAATTGCGGCTACGCAAAACCCCGAGGCACGTAATAGAAGATATACAAATGTCAGAATACAATTATCTGGCTCGGGCCCGGCGGGCAGCAGGCCGGATGGTGACAAAGAAGGGCGTTGCCGCATCCGGCCTGGCCGTCGTCCCGAGGGGGGAAAAGCATGGGCAATCCACTGATCTGCAGTTACGCAAAACACCCGCTTGACGGGACCGCGGGCGGTGCGTACCCTGTGAAAGCAGTCATGGATTATCGGGTGCGTTTGCGGGTGAAGTACGGCGGACCGGGGGGACGACGGGAGGAAACGAAGGGGTGAATGATGAAGCGCATCGAGTGGAAGATCCCGTGTGGCAAGACCGGGGGGAAAGCCCAGGGTGAAGCCGGCGGAAAGGAGGAAGGAGACGTGGTCCGAGTTTCTCTTCCTTCCCTGGTGCGCCCCTGGGGCGGGCGCGGCGTCATCGTGCCTTGCCTCGCCCTGGCTCTTGTCCACTGCCCGGACATCAATGGGAGCGTGGGAGTTATGGTCACTTATGACGGTCGCAATAGCAACCCGCCCAAGCGTCGATCCTTCCTCGTAGAGTCAGATGCGTGTCGGATGTGGGGGGACGGGATCGAACACACGTCTCGCGCGGGGCAAGCGCCTCCCTGATCTCCCGGGGTGACACGGCCAAGGAGAGGGGAACCTCATGGTCAAGAAATTCACGCTGCTGCGTTCGCAACGGAGCCGGGTGTTCGAGATGCTGCAGGACGCGGGTCTGGAGCCGGCCGAGTTCTCCTGGGGGAAAGAGGAGATCGTCGGTGGCATCCTGGTTTCCCGGCTGAACTACAGCGCGGGGACCTACTTCTTCCAATTCTCGTCCCATGAGCTGAACGCCTGGTGCGTCGCCTGTCCCGGCCGGTACCGGTCGGTGGATTACGATTATCCCAAGGACTGGCAGGAGCAGGAGGGGATCTTCCGAACCTGGATGAGTCATTTGAAACGCGAGATTCAGTTTCCCGATCCCTGGGACGAACTGGCGAAGTACAGGATTGCCGTTGGAGCGGAGACGTCCGACGCCACGATCAATGAGCCCATCTCCGCCTGCGACGCAGACCGGATTGGACAGGTCCTGACCCGGCTGGGCCTGCGGGTGGGACAAGAGCTGAAACTCGACGGCGAGGCGGTCGCGCTGGTCCGCGGCAAATTCGCCTATTTGGCCGAGGCGGCGCGGCGGGAGAAGAGCCAGGATTGGGTCTATACGGCGTTGGGGGTGTGTGCCAGTACGGCGCTGTCCCTCGCGGTGCCCCAGGAGAGCGCTGCTGCTCTCTGGCAGCTCATCCGGAACGAAGTCGGGCGGATCATTCACGTGCGGAACGCGCTGGCTCCTCCCGCGTGACGAGCGGCGGGGGGAAAAGGAATCCGCGCATCCGGCCGGCGGATAGGCGGCTCCCAGGGAAGACCAGACCAAGGAAGGAGAAAACGTATGAAGAACCAACGCACTGAGACGAGGACGCACGGAGTGGCCCTGGCGGAAATGGCCATCGTTCTGCCCGTTCTCCTGGCGCTGATCCTGGGCGGCGTGGATTTTGGTTTTCAGTTGCACGTCATGCACCAGATGACGGCCGGGGCACGCGAGGGGGCACGCACGCTGGCCGTGCGCGGAGGCACCACGGCACAGGCGACCACGGCGGCGCTGAACCAGCTCACCGGGATCAACGCCACCTTCACGGTGACGTTCCCGCCCGCGACGCCCCCCTATGACCCGAATGACGCCATTGTTCGCATCAGTGTCCCCGAGAAGCAGATCTCCCTGGGCACGTTCGCTCTGCTGGGGCTGAACTCGGGGGGCACGATCCAGGTCCAAGCCATCATGCGCAAACAGGGCTGACGGCCTGTCTGCCCGTCAGAGGGAGTTCTATCATGAGAACGGGGCAGGGTGGATCGCTTCGTAGGGGCGGCGTGATGCCGTTGGTCGTGGTCGCGCTCGTCGTCATCGCGGGCGTCATGTCGCTGGCCGTGGATGTCGGATACCTGTATCTGGTGAAGGAGAACCTGCAGACGGCCGCCGACGCCGGCGCCTTGGCCGGGGCCAGCGGGCTGAGCGTCAGTCAGGATGAAGCTCGTCGGCGTGCGACGACCTACACGCAGAAGAACTTCGCCAATGGCGCCGCCGTCCCGGTGCAAGCGTCGGACGTGCAGTTGGGCCTCTGGGACCCTTCCACCCACGTCTTCACGCCGTCCACTTCGTCCCCGGGCGCGGTGAAAGTCACGGCCCAACTCCGTCACGATCGGGGCAACGCCGTGGGGCTCTACCTGGCCCGGGTCCTGGGCATCAACTCCTTCGATGTGGCTGCCTCCGCGGTTGGCTCCTTTGGGGCCCGCGATGTCATCCTGGTGCTCGATTACTCCGCCTCCATGAGCTACGACAGTCAACTGCGACACATCTCCCAACTGGGCCGCAGCGCGGTGGAGCAATCCCTCCAGGATATCTGGCACAGCTTGGGCTCACCCGCCTACGGATCGATGCAATTCAGCCCCGTCTACATCTCCTCGACCGATACGACGACGATCCTCAAGACTCTGGGCTTGAGCAAGGTCCCCTATCCCTACCCGAACTCGGCGTACATGGATTCCTCGCAGAAGATACAGACCTGCACACGCGGCTGGAGCGACTACTTCAGCTATGTCCAGGGCACCGCGATCACGCACAACGAGAACAAAACCATCGTCAACGATTCTCATTACCGCAAGTATTATGGCTACCTGACGCTCATGGACTACTTCCAGGCGGTGCAGTATCGGGCCAGCCCGGACGGGATCGCGCTGTGGCAGACGCCGGAACAACCGGTCACGGCGGTCAAAGATGCCGTCAGTCTGTTCCTGAGTTATATGCAGAATCCTCGGACGGACGATCGCATCGGGTTGGTGGCGTTCACCTATACCGACGGCACGGCGAAGCTGGAAGTTCCCCTGACCGCCGACTATACCCAGGTCGCGAATACCTCCCAGCAGCGTCAGGCCGGACATTACCACAACGAGACCAACATTGCGGCCGGACTTCAAGCGGCCATCAATGAGCTGCAAACGAACGGGCGGGCCTCCGCCCAGCGTTTGATCGTGCTTTTGTCGGACGGGCAGGCCAACTGGATCGATAACAACCACACCGCCGACGTTTCCGCAGCCACGACGGCGGCTTTGAATGAGGCCTACGTGGCCGCGCAGGACAAGTTCCAGATTCTCACGATCAGCCTTGGCGCCGATGCCGACACCAACCTCATGCAGCAGATCGCCACCATCACCAGCGGATTGTCGTTCATCGTCCCCGGCGGCCAGGCCGTGAGCGGTTACCGGAGCCAGTTGCTTGGAGTATTTGGCCAGATTGCCATGCGGCGGCCCTTGAAACTCGTGGATTGAGCGGCGCTTGACGCGAGCAGTCCGCGGTAGGGATTTGCACCACATCTATCCGGGCGACAGACGCAGATTCTGGTGCGCGGGGATATGGTCCAACAGTTCGAACGGCGTTTGTACAGCGGCAATGGTTTCGCCGCGCTGCTCGATCCTGGCCGCAGACACAGTCCCGAGGCGGCCCCGCGCGGCCCGGAGATAGGGGACTCGCAGAGGGTCAATCCCCATGATCCGCGCGGCGGTGGCGTCCACGGCGGCTAGGTTCGCGCCCAGCACCAAAACCCCGGCGTTCTTCGGTGTCCCCATGACGGGGCCGTCGCCCTCCATGCCGATAATCCCGTCGATCAGGGCGAAATGAGGCTGAATGGTCGCATTGATGTCCAGGATCGACCGGGGGATTCCCGCCCAATGGAAGACGTTCTTGGGCCAGCCGTATACGACGCCGGGCATGAGGCCGAACAGGTTCTTCATAGAGAGCGTCACGCCCACCCAGTGGTGCGTCTTCATCTTGGCGACGGAGACGATCCAATCCACCTGCTCCACGACCGCTGGGAAGGTCAGCGACCTCAGACTGGTCAGGCCGAAGGCATTCTGGCGGAGGATCAGGTCGTCATTGTTGAGGTCGAGGAAGGCGATCTTCTGGGCCCGCAATACCTCTGTCAGGCCGGTTTCCTCCAAAACGCGGTATACGTTGCGGCTGTGGCCCGATCCTTCGCCTACGAGGACGCGTTTCGCTCCCAGACGCAGCCACGCTTCGGCCGCCGCGCGAATGACCTGCGGATGAGTACAGATATGTTGTGCGCCGGCCACGGTTTCGATCAGGTTCGGCTTGAGCAGAATGCTTTTGCCCCGGACCACCTCCGGTCCCAGGCCGAGGCGGCGCAACCCTTCTTCGATCAGCGGCGCCGCATCGACAGCATAAGAAGGGACCTTGGCGATGAAGGTTGCGGCGGGACGTTCGTGGTGTTGCAAATGCTCGTAAAGGTATGCCCCCGCGGTCCCCATCGTACTTGCGGTCAAGGCACCCCAAAGCAGACGCCGGCGCGACAGTCCTCCCCCCTCCCTAAGACGATTCACCATACCTGCTCCTTCCGCTCCTGCAGGGACACGGACTTCAGAAAATCCAGTAGACCATGTCGGCAATTCCGCGCCAAGACCAACAGGCTTAGAGAGACCGTGTCGCAGGGACCATCGTGCTCTTGTTCTCGGAGGACGCCCGTCAGGAGTTCCTCCGCCTCCGGGACCTGCTCTTGCCACGCGCTCAGGCCCAAGAGTGCCCATGCCGCCGTGAAGGGCGTGTGCAACGACGGGAGCTGGGAGCGCAGATAGGAGATACTCTTTTCCACTTGCCGGCGTGCGAGGACCCCTGCCGCTGCTTGCAGGGCCATCCCCGTGATCTCGGGCATGGGACGCAGCTCTCGACCGAAGACCACGGTGCTGCCATAGTTCCAGCCCCCGGCCGGCAATTGACGATCGAGCAGGAGTTGTTGAGCCTCCTGAACGCGGGGGTGCGTCCCCTGTCCTGAGATACGCAGCGCCAGCAGGGTATAGGCGGTGGGCTCGACCCAGGAATGGGTCCCCATGATCCAGGGCCAGCCTGTCGCCGCGTAATCCGCCGCCGTCATTCCGCTCTTGTTGTGCGGAAGCGGACGTTCGCGGAAATCGAGGAGAAACCGGACCGCTTTGCCCTGATGGCCTGCGTGCGGCGCGGACCCGTGCCAGGCGAGGACCGCCAGCGCCGTGGGCCAACAGGCGTCTTTGTGCTGTGGCGAGATGCATACGCGGCCATCGGAGCCTTGCGTTCTTCCCAGCGCCTCCCTGGCTCGTTCCACCAGTTCCCTTCGGCCGCCGGCCGCTTGCAGGGCGAGAATCCCCCAGCACGTCGCATCCGGTCGGGACGGCCCCCCCGGACGATACGCGAACTCGCCGCTCGTGCTGCACCGCTCTTCCAGGGTCCTGAGGCATCTGTCCATGTTGCGATTCCCGTCACCTGATTTATGGAATTTACGGAGTCCAGCATAAGTAAAGTCCCTATATGACTTGATGACCTGGGCGTGTATAGAGTGGCGGTATGAGACCGCGAGGATGCCCAGAGGACTTGGAGCGACGGCGGATGCGTGCCGTGCAGTTGGTCAGACAAGGCGAGTCTCCCACGGTGGTGGCGCGGATCTTGGGGGTTGCCCCTGCCTCGGTCCATCGTTGGCGACGCATGGCGCGGCATCGGGGTGGCTTGCGCCAAACCTGCTTCGGGGCGCCCTCGTCAGATATCCGATCGGCAGTTGCGGCGCTTACGCGTCTTGCTGCGACAAGGGGCCGTGGCCCACGGTTGGTCGAACCAACTGTGGACTGCGGGGCGGGTGGCAATCTTGATCGAACGTCACTTCGGGGTCCGGTATCATCCGGAGCATGTACGCAAGCTGTTGAAACAGCGTTTGCACTGGACCAGTCAGAAACCCCAGAAGCACGCCCGCGAGCGTAACGACGAAGAGGTGGAACGTTGGATCGCCGAGGAATGGCCGCGTGTGCTTCGGCAGGCGGTGGAGCGGCATGCACATATTGCCTTGTTGGATGAATCGGGCTTCATGCTCGCCCCGCTGGTGCGGGGCATGTTGGCGCCCCGCGGCAAGACACCAATCGTAGACTGTTCCGACAGTCACGACCGTATTTCCGTGATCAGCGCGATCACCGTCAGTCCGCGCGCTTTGCGAGTGGGGTTGCACTTTATGTTGCTGGGAGATAACGAAAACTTCCACGGGGAAGAAGTAGTGTTGTTCCTGCGGCAACTCAAAGGGGAGATCGGAGGTCCTTGGACCATCGTGTGGGACCGCAACAAAATCCATAGTCCATCGCTCGTGGTCCGCCGCTGGTTGGCCAAGCACCCCGAAGTCGTGGTCGAGGACTTTCCGGCCTATGCTCCCGACACCAACCCGGATGAATCGGTGTGGTGTTGGACCAAATATGGACGGTTGTGCAATCTGGCCCCTGCCGACATCGAGGAACTGCGTGGTCATATCTGGGACTCGCTGGTGGCCCTAAAACATCAACCCCAATTGCTGAAATCGTTCGTCGTACGTGCGAAATTGCCGTTGGTGAAGGAAGAGTGCCTTTAGTTTTGCTGGACTCCGTAGGCAGAGGCCAGAGTATTCACCTGCCCGCGCGTTGGAAATCCGGATTCTCCCTAATGGAAAAGCAGGACAAGAAGGCGAGACCGCAGCTCACACCTGAACCCACGGCTTTGCTTCCCCGGGAGCGGCGGCCGGCGCCAGGCGTCCCCACGCGCGGCCAGCACCTGCGCCACCCAAGGCATGGCGTATACCAAGCCAACCGCCAGCAGCGGCGTGAAGACAAGGCCCCAGTAATCATTGAACGGCTTTCCGGCGATGGCCACCGCCAGCATATAGCCCGTGACGGTCAATGCCAGACGCAGATCGCGCGCGGTCGCCACTCCGATGATGCCAAGAACCGCCAGACCTCCGGCCAGCCAGTACGGCGGCAGAGCGAAGAACATCCAGCTTGAACAGGCGACCACGTGCGGCCAGCCGGGAAATCGGAGCCAGGAGGGATCTGCGGGCCCCTCGATCATGTGGATGCTGACCAAGTGGGCGTGCCAGGCGAGATAGAACGCGAAGCCGGCGATTCCAGCGAGCCAGATCATTGCCTCTTGGCGTCTCTTCTCGACGAAGGCCAGCGCCATCATCAGAATGACGTAGGGTAAGGCGAGTTCTCGGATGGCCAGCGCAGCCAAGCCACACACAACGGAGGCGGCGACCGACCGTGGGTACAAGCCCAACGACAGAGCGATCAGAATCCCGGCCCATAGCTCATGTTGCAGATACCAGTTTCCCAACAAGGAAAGTGCCGCGGGCAGGCCAACCCAACGACAAGAATATGAGTCGTGCGGCGGCCGACCGTGGGACGCACCCGTGTGGCCCAAGCCCATAGGTCTGGCGCTCCCCAAGAGAAACAAGACGATCTTGGCTACGAGGGGACGCTTCAGTGCGACTGCCAAGTAGTTCAGGGTAGGCAAGCGCCAATGAACGAAAGGCCGCACGGCATAACCGTGCTTTAGAAGCAGGGGGCCGCACACATCGTAGTAACTGCGTCCCGCTTGTGTCTCGGCTACAATCATGGCATGCAGCGTGGTGTCGCAGAACTCACCTGGCTTCACGTTCCCGACAACCATCGGCCGGCGCCCCAGGTACCCCCCGAGCACGACAGCCACGGCGACCCCAACCAGAACGACCCGGGCTTGTGACCGAGTCATACTCTCCCTTCCCTCAGTATCGCAGCAGCGCCGCCACGTTGCTCTGGACCGGCATCTGGTCCGGCGGCAGGGCGTAGATCATCCCCTTGTTCTGCAGGACGCACACGGTGACCACGTCGATCAGGTCCACGTCGCCCGGGGCCGGCGCGGTGTGGGTCTCGACGGACAATCCCTCGGCCTCATATTTCCCCCAGGTGTGGGCCTGCGCCTGGACGAAGAGCGTGCGGACCCGCCCGTGACAGGCGGCGGGCAGGATTTCTTCGAGCCGGTCCGAGGTCTTGTCCGTGTGCGAGAGGTCGGCGAAGTGTCTCCAGACTGGCTTGGCGTCCCTCGGCGAAGTGGGGCTCGACGATTTCCCAGGCCGCCGCGTGGATCTGCCCCTCACTGAGCTCATCGGGATTGCCCAGAAATGCCTTCGTCCAAAAGATGGTGGTAAGAGTTGGCCTCGCGGTAGAGAGCTTGCTCGTAATCGACGGCGGCCAGAACCAAAGGAGCGGTCTGGGCATCCAGGTACTTCTCCAGCTTCTTGCAGACGGCGCTGAATATACTCCATGACCTCCGCCTTGTATGTCGCTTTATCGGCGATGCTGCCTTGGCCGTGAAAGACGACATTGGTTTGGGCGGCGGGGGCCCCTGCCAGCGCCATGGTATGACCCTGAACCTGCGCCTGGGCTTCGTCGAACTGCCGGAGGTCGTCGATGCTTTTGAGCATGTCCGGCACCGCCCGCTCCTGGATGCTGGTGCGAGTGGCCTCGAAGAAGCGAATCCGCTTCTGACTGAGCGCCAGGACATAGAAGCGGCCGTCCTCGGAGAACAGGGGAATCAATTGCTTGACGGAGAAATGGTCCGCGACGACGACTTCCTCCCGGAGGCGCAGGGGCACGCGGTAGTAGTGGAACACGCCGGGGGCGAGGAAGAGGGCCAAACCATCCGCCCGCTCGAGCCAGAAGTCCCGGCTGGTAACGAGATCGGCGGCCGGCTGCAATAACTCGCTGCTGCGGTCTTTGGGATAGCCGGCCTTGACAAGCTGCTCCTTGGCATCCGCGACCGCATTCTTGAGACGGATCGGGTCCTCTTGCGTCTCCTTCCTTCCGGCCCGGTGTGTGGGCAGGTAAAGCGAGACACACGGCCCTTGCTCCTGCTCGGCCAGCGCCCTGAGATCGTCGATCTGGAACAGTCTCATTGCCACTCGCGCAGGGTAGCGGTTTACCGCCGCCCCAGCAATGCGGCCCGTGCCTACTTTGCCGCAGGAATATCCCCACAGTCTCCAAAAGAAGGAGACAAAGACTGTCTTATGTCATTGCGAGCGCAGCGAAGCAATCTCAAACCCCCGCGCGATGACGGAGATTGCTTCGTCGCTGCGCTCCTCGCAATGACATAATTCGGCCTCATTCTCGTTACTGAAAGAGCTGCGGGGCAAACTCGTTGAGGTAGTTGCGCCAGTTGATCCAGGTATGGGCCCCGTCCGTCTCCTTGAAGACGACGTCGAATCCGTGTTTCTTGAGCATCTCGACCGTGGCCTGGGACGTGGTGATGAGGCCATCCTCCTTGCCCGTGGCAAACCAGACGAGCTTGAGCCCCTTCTTCAACTCGGCATTGTCCAGGACGTCCTTATGCTGCTCTTCCCACGTTGCGCCGGAGGCCGGACCCCGAGCGCCCCGCGCCCGCCGCCGGTGATGCCAAAGACCCCCGAGCTGAAGACGCCCAGGTAGGCGAATTTGTCCAAGTTGGGAATGCCGATGTTCAGCGTCTGGCCGCCGCCCATGGACAGGCCCGCGATCGCGCGGTGCTGGCGATCGGTGTACACGCGATAGTTCTTCTCGGCATAGGGCATGATGTCGTTGAGGAAATCGGAGACGAACTCATCCGTAGTCGGCCGGGAGGCGCCGGTGCTCGGCGGACGGAACATGGACGCGCTCGTATGCCCGGCCGGCATGACGACCACCATCGGCTTGGCCTTGCCGGCGGCGATCAGGTTATCCAGGATGAATCCGGCCCGCCCGACCGAGGTCCACGCTTCGTCGCAGTCGCCCGCTCCGTGCAGCAGGTAGAAGACGGGGTACTTGCCCTCGCCCGACTCATAGCCCGGCGGCGTATAGACGTGCATCCGGCGGAACCGCTGGAGCGACTTCGAGTAGTACGTGACCGCCGCGACGGCGCCGTGGGGCACGTTCTTGGTATCCATGAACTCCGCCCCGGGCACGTACACGAGACTCCAGACGTTGGTATTGGATTCGCTGATCGAAGGGCTGCGGGGATCGATGACCGACACGCCGTCCACGTTGAAATTGTACCGATACGCCCCCGGACCAATGGGACCCAGCGTTACCTCCCAGACCCCGTTGGGGTCCTTCTTCATCTCCGCGCCCTGGCCGTTGCCGGGAATGTCGCCGCCGCCCAGCCGCACCTCCTGGGCCTTGGGGGCGAGGATACGAAACGTGACCTTCCGATCCGCCGCGACTTCCGGCGAGACCACTCGCGGCCCCTGCGGGCCACGCATCGCGGGGGCTTTCGCCGCGGGCTGTGCCGGCGCGGCCCGTGTCAGGGCCAATACGGCCAGCATCGTGACAGCAGTGAGTGTCAGGGTCATTCTTCGAAGATTCATCGTTCTTCTCCTTTCCGTAGTTACGTAGATGGTGACGGTCATACGGCTGAACCTGCCGGAAGTCATTAAACCCAGTGCCCGCGATAGCGTCAAGAGTTGTGCGCGGTCCTCCGGCCCAGCGCCTCTCGTGCGGCCTGGCGCGTGCCGTCAGTTTCGTTCTCATCCGCCGCAATCTCCCGGAGCCTTTCCAAGATCCCGGGCGTCGAGAGATTCGCTACTTCACAGCCGAGTTCACGAGTCCGCCAATGGCAATCCCACAAACACTCAAACGCATACTTGGCGGCAAACTCAGCCGGGGCCGTAACGTGCATCGCTCTTGCGGCGTCGTACCTCCAGAAACAGTCCTGCACCTCGCAGAAAACCTGCTCAACCTCAGAGATTCAGCCTAACCCCTCAAAGCAGGCCAAGGCGTCCAGGGCGCTGGACAAGCGGAAGTCCTCGCCTCGGAGGGTCTCCGGGGTACGCAGTGCTTCGAGCAGCAGAGGTACGTCTTCCCGTGTGGCATGACGTTCCAGCACGCCTACCGCCGGGACGTGCAGGTACCATTCCTTGCGGCGGAACCAGCATCTCGCCAAATCCAGTGTCAATGACGCAGGCATCTCTTCCATGGCTTCGATCGCTCGCCGGCGGACCTTGCGGTCCGCGTTCTCACTGGCCTCGATGTACGACTTGACCGCGCCAAACGCCCGTGGTGTTCCCAGAGCCCCCAGCCCACGAAAGGCGAGGATCATGCGATACGCGTCGCTTGTCGCCAGTTGCTGCAGGAGATAGTCTTCATCGTCCGGCGAGACCTTTTCAGGCAGAACTCGCCAAAACGCAATGTAGTTGAACTCGTTCACCCGCGCGAACAGGTCCATCAGGGGGAGACCGGCCAAGTACTCCGCGCCGGGTTCTTCCCGGGCCGGCGGAGGTTGATCGTAGGCAATTCCCACGTCGCGAAAGAGAGCGGCAAGCTCCTTGCTGCGCGAGCAGATTGTCTTCCAGGGTTCAGAGATTGGCAGGAAGAAGCGACCCCTGGTTCGCGTTTCCCTGTCATCCTGGCAGTACCACTCCCAACTCTCTCGTACCCGATCCTGAAACTCCGTCAGGACGCCAGCATCTCCCCGGATCCGGCGGCACAGCACCGCAACGCTCTGGTTCAGGGCGGCCGACGTGTCGATGTCGGCCAGATTCCACAGGACATCGTGCCAATCTCGCCCATACGAGATGTAGTCGCGCAAAATCTGCAGAGCAGCGGGATTTCTCTTCTTCTCGGCGAGACAACTCAGCGTGGATAGGAGCAGGCCCAAGGACCAGTCATCATTATCGTCGTCAGCGTCATGTCGCACCAGGTGCGACCGCAGCGGCTCCAGCTCCATGTCCGTGGCAACGATCAGAGAGGCATAGTAGTCTTCTCGGTTCTCGCATTGCGGATCGTGTCTTGGGTCGTTGGTAAGGCACTCGAACAGCAGCGGCCAGACCGTTTCCGGCCTCGCTTCCAGCGCGGCCAGATAGCCCTTGCCGCGTCCCCGCTGGAGCATACCAAGCAGGCTTCCCGGGTCCGCCAGATTATTCTTGATCTCATTCACGAGACTGGGCCCGGAAGGATTTGAACCTTCAACCAAGGGATTATGAGTCCCCTGCTCTGCCATTGAGCTACGGGCCCGCACGTTAGCTGCCGGGTCGGCTCCGCTCATTCGTCAGTGTACCGGCCGAGCCGGGCTCCTGCAAGCCTTTCCAAATACGGAGGTTGCCAGCTTGACTGGCCCTGGCATCCACACTATATGAGAGAAGGAAAGGGTCAGATATGCGTCGAATCGTGGATCGGGCGTTCACCATCAGATTTGTCTTGTGCTCAGTTATCCTGAGCCTGTGCGCGGCGGCCGGCGGCGGGCAGGTCGAGACCGCGAGCAGTGCCGGCAAGCCGTGGACGCGAATTGAGGAGGTCGGCCGATACGCCCTGCGGGGGGATGTTCTGGATCCCAAGAACATCAGCGGCGTGGCTTTCATTTCCGAACGCTTCGGCTTGATCGGGGCCGATGAAGTCCGGGCCGTCCAGGCCATTGAGATTTCACGCCAGACCCGGACTTTGCGAATCCTGGATACGATCACCCTCGCGCCCTCGGGTTCGGAGATCGATATCGAAGCGATCGCTGCGGAGGGCGACAGCTATTACATCACCGGCTCCCATGGCGCCTCCAAAAAGAAGGGCGAAGAGCAGGACAACCGCTACAGCATCTTCCGTTTGCCGGTGGACCCGGCTACGGGGCTGCCGCGCGGCTTTCAGAGCGGCAGTTCCAGTGTGCCCGCCGGAGTGCAGAGAGCGAGTTTGTCCGGCGTGCTCCGCGCGGACCCGGTGCTTGGCCCCCATTTTGAGCAGCCTCTCCAGCACAAAGGGATCAACATCGAGGGGCTGGCGATTCGCAACGGGCAGCTTTTCGTTGGCTTTCGCAACCCCAATCTGGGCGGCTACGCCTTTGTCATGGAAATCCGGGCGGATGATGTGTTCAGCGGCAGGCCGCGATCGCCGTACACGCTGCACAAGCTCCGGCTTGGAGTAGGGTTAGGCATCCGCGAGATCGTCGCCGCCCAATCGGGGTTCCTTTTGATCGCGGGCAACGCCGGCTCCGAGCCCTCCAAGAAATACCCTGTGGCCGAGGATTACGAGGAGCATCGCGGCTTCTTCCTGTACAGTTGGGATGGCAAGGGCACGGATGCGCACCAGATCGGGCAGTTGCCCAAGACAGATGGCGGTAAGGCCGAGGCGATGGTCATCCTGGAGGAGACGAAAGACAGCGTGACGGTGCTGGTTATGTTCGACAGCGCTAACCGCGGCCGGCCCACCGTCTACCGCATCTCGTGAAACGGTAATCTTCCCTGGTCCGGAGGCAAAAGGTGCAACCGAGAACTCGCATTGCGATCATCCGTCTGGCAATTGGCTTTGTCGCACTTACTTGTGGGTGGACGCCAGGTGCCGAATCACCCGGCACCGTGCGGATCGAGAATCAGTCATTGGTGGTGGAATTCAACTCGCAGGACCGGGCGTTCCGTGCGACTTCTCATGACGGTCCATGTTTCATCGAGCGCGGGACCCTTCAGCGGCCCGGTGCCACTGCCTCCTGGCTGAACGTGGCTCACCCGGTGTGGGGGCGGGGAGAAGCGATCCGGATCCAGCAGGGGGCCGGCGGTTACGATCAGCTTACAGTCTTTCCCGGGTTGCCTTTCATCGTGTTTGAAAGTGCCATCGCCAATGGCTCGGACGTGAACGAGACCGTTGACAGCATTCGCCCCTTGAGCATGACGCTGGGGCTTTCCACAACCGTGAGCCGACTCCATGCTCTTGGAACGGCCGGCCTGACCGGCGTCGGACACGGATCGAACCCGGGGAGCTATTCGTTCCTGGCTATCGCCGATCCGCAAAGCCGCGGCGGTGTCGTGGCAGGCTGGCTCACGCACGAGCAGGGCAGCGGCCTGCTACTCTCAGATGTCAAGGACGGCAAGGCAGTCATCCAGGGTCAGTTGGATTACGGGCGAGTGCGGGTGAAGCCGGGACGGCCGATCAAGCCGGAGATGCTCCTGATCGGGTACTTCAAGGACGCCCGTCTGGGTCTGGAGGCCTACGCCGATGCCGTCGCGCAGCACTACCAGATCAGACTGCCGCCACAGCCGACGGTGTATTGCACGTGGTATCACGCGGGAGCGTCGAATGAGCGGGATCTGTTGAAAAATGCCAAGTTCGCCCGGGAGCGTCTGGCGCCGTTTGGCTTCTCAGTTGTCCAGATTGACGATGGCTGGCAAGCCGGCGCGAAGCTCAACGGCCCGCGCAAGGATTTCACGACTCACCGGGCGGACGGGCCCTATCCCTCCGGGATGAAACAGACTGCGGACAAGTTGAAACAGCTTGGCTTGACGCCCGGCATCTGGTTCATGCCGTTTGCCGGGACTTGGAACGACCCGTTCTTTGCCGATAAGCAGTCCCTGTTTGCGACCGTGAACGGCAGGCCCTTCGAGGTGAACTGGGGTGGGACCTGCTTCGATATGACGAATCCGCAGACGCGGGAATATGTGCGGTCGGTGGCCGGCCGGATTGGCCGGGATTGGGGCTACCGGTACTTCAAGCTCGATGGGTTGTGGACCGGCACGGCCAGTGCGATCCGCTACATCAACACGGGCTACAAGGACGATCATCTGGGCGAATCGGCGCTGCACGATCCGGAGGTAACGCATATCCAGGCTTATCGCGACGGCCTCAAGATTATCCGCGCGGCGGCAGGGGAGGGCGTCTTTATCCTCGGCTGCAATGTCGCCCAGAATATGCGGACGCTGGGAGCGTCGTTCGGTCTGGTCGACGCGATGCGGATCGGACCCGACAACGGCCGCAAATGGCCGGAGATCTGCCGCGGCCCATTCAGCGGGAGCAATCTCTATTTCCTTCACAGTCGCGTCTGGTACAACGACCCCGACCCGATCTACGTCGGAGACAATGTGCCTCTCGAACAGGCGCGGACGTTGACCTCCTGGGTCGCCCTCACGGGACAACTCAATGCCGGCAGCGAGGATTACACGAAATTGTCGCCCGAGCGGCTGCATTTGTTGCAGTGCTCGATGCCCGCCCACGGCCTCAAGCCTCGGCCGGTGGACCTCTTCGAAGAGACGATCCCGCGTCTCTGGCTTGCTGACCGATGACCGGCGCACGCCCCGGCGGGATGTCATCGGACTGTTCAACTGGGATGAGAAGGAGCGGACGCATGTGTCGTGCCCATTGGAGAGGATTGGTCTGGCCCAGACAGGCCCATTCATCGGGTTCGACTTTTGGGCGGATCAGTTCGTTGGTCCCTTCACAGGCGCGCTGGAAAGCGATTTGCCGCCCGCCAGTTGTCGCATTTTGGCGGTCCGGCCGGTCTCCGGACAGCCGCAGGTCATCAGTACCTCCCGTCACATCACGCAAGGTGTCGTGGACCTGCTGGAGGAGACCTGGGACGCCGCAGTGCGCGAATTGAGGGGCGTAAGCCGTGTCGTGGCGAACGATCCGTATGAGCTTCGCATTGCCGCGCTCGGCGTATCGACGAACTGGCAAGTGGCGGAAACGAACGTATCGCCCGAAGATGCCGCCGCCGGAGTCACGATCAGCCCCGCCCGGCAGGAGAGTTGGAAAGTGAGGGTCCAGATCGATTCCCGGACAAGTCGCGACGTACACTGGACAGTCCGGTTCCCTTCTCTTCGCTGAAAGACACGAGTTGCGACCTCTTCGTGGGTCGTCCGTCCGCGCACGACCCTTCTTGGTGAGCGGGGACGCTCGCCCTACGAAGAGCAGGTCCCTCGCTGCGCTCCGCACGACGAGCGAGGGCGCGAATGAGTCCGTAGGAGAATGGCTCTCAAGCAACGACGGCCGTCCGCGATTTCACCTCACGCGGGGGTCGCGACCATAACAGGGTCGTGACATGGGGTAGCGACTGTGCCACAGCGCGAGCGGAGATGGTCGAGGACGTTCATGAAGTTGATGTACGAATCGTAGGGCGAGTCGTAGGGATTGAAGTATTTGTGGACGTCGCCGTCGGCAAACCACTTCGTGCACATGTAGTAGAAATGGTCGGAAGTCTGGAGCTTGCGCCAGCAAGCGAGGATGTCCGGGTCGCCGGAAGCCTTCACCATCGGCTCCAGGTTGTAGAGCTCGTGAATGGCGTTGTGCTGCATGGGATTGCCGAGCCAGGCGGAGAGGTCCCGCTCCGTATCGGCCCAACTGACGAGGTGGGGGACATCGACCGCGTCCACCGCTTCATAGGCGTCCGCGACCTCGCTGGGCGTCTTGAAGTCGTTGTCGGGATTCTTGAGGATCTCTGTGGGCAAATGACGCAGGAACTCGAAGATCCCCGTGTCCTCCCACTGGTGCTCGCCGAAGGTCTCGTAGTCCACGAAGAGGTTGACGGTGTAGCCCTTGCCGTTGACGGCGTTGACCCACTGGCCGAACTTCTCGGCCCGCAGCGGCCACTCGCGCCAGCCCCGGTTGGAGAAGCGGAAAGCGATATCATCACTGAGCCGGTAGTTCTTCAGCAGCAGCTTGAGCTTCCGCGCGTTGGGCGGCCGGTAGACGAAGTTCGGGCTGCGCCAGCCCAGGATGTGATCGGCGCCCTCGGCCAGAATCGCGTCGAAGCCGCCGATCCGCTCGATCGTCTCGGCCAAGGCATTGTTGTAGACCAGCTCGGTATTGCGGAAGATGCGGGGCGTCTGGCCGAAGAGGTCCTGGATGACTTTCTTATGGGCGTCGATCTGGGCGGCGAACTCCTTGGGCGAGAACAGGAAGCTGAGACTATGATAATAGGTCTCGGCGAGAAACTCGACGCAGCCCGTCTCCGCCAGTTCCTGGAAGCTGGCCAGCACCTCGGGAGCGTATTCCTTGAACTGTTCGAGAATGACTCCGGTGATGCTGTAGGCGATCTTGAACCGGCCCTCGTGCTGGCGGATCAGATCGAGCATCAGTTGGTTGGTGGGGAGATAGCATTTGCCCGCGACCTTGCGGCAGACTTGAGCGTTCTTGTACTCGTCGAAGTAGTTGGTGTCGTTGTCGAAGATGGTGTAATGTCGAAGCCGGTAGGGCTGGTGAACCTGAAAGTAAAAACAGACTGACGCCATTAACCTAATCTCCCCAAATCAACAAGTTGCTCAGGCGACGTTCAAAACGCGGCGATAGACCTCATGGACGCGGGCGGCCGAATCCTCCCAGCGGAAATGCAGAGCCTCTTGGCGGCCGTTGACGCGGAGCGTCTCCTGCAGCGGCGGGTGGCGGAGCACGGCGACGATCTTGTTGGCCATCTCATTGATGTCCCAGAAATCGACCTTCAAGGCGTTGCGGAACGTCTCCGCGATGCCGCTCGATTTGCTGACGAGCACCGGGACATTGTGCTGCAGAGCCTCCAGCGGCGCGATCCCAAACGGCTCGGACACGGACGGCATCACGTACAGGTCGGCCATCTGATAGGCGCGGGCCACGTCCGCGCCCCGCAGGAAACGGGTGAAGAAGACCTTGTGCCCGATGCCGAGCCAGGCGGCCAGGTCGATCGTGCCGTAGAGACGGTCGCCGTCGCCGGCCATGACGAATTTCACATTCTTCTCTTTTTCGAGGACCCGTTTCGCGGCGTACAGGAAATACTCGGGACCTTTTTGCATCGTGATGCGGCCGAGGAACAGCACCACTTTGTCATTCTTGGACGACGGCAGCGGCAGGATTTCGGCGCCTTCGGAGAAGTCGATGCCGTTGTACACGACCTCCACCTTCTCCGGCGGCACCGCGTAGCGGTTGATCACGATGTTGCGGGTGTAGTTGCTGACGGTGATGACTTTGGTCGCCGCGTGCATGCCATGCCGCTCGATGTCGTACACGTACTGGTTGACGTGCTCGCCGCTGCGGTCGAACTCGGTGGAGTGAACCTGCACGACGAGAGGCTTGCCGCTGTGGGCCGCCAAGGCGATCCCGGCCGGGAATGTCATCCAGTCGTGGGCGTGGATCACGTTGAACTCTTCCGCTTCGGCGATCTTCATCACACGCATCGCATAGCGTTGGACCTCCTCGCAGATGTTGGGGCCGTAGGGAGCCGGGCCGCTGACGGTTTCTTCCTGCTTTCCGGCGCCGGTCGTGCTGCGGGCCGACCGGGGATTGCCATAGCGGCCATAGGCCAGCAGGCTGGACGAGACCGCGCGCAGTCGAACGTGAGGGAATCCGGATTCCAAGACCTCGGCGCCGCCGGCCAGCCGCACCGGACCCATGCGGGGCAGGAGGAACGTCACCTCCATCCCGAGACGGCTCATCGCCTTGGTCAGTCCATAGCACGCTGTGCCGAGTCCGCCACTGATGTAGGGCGGGAATTCCCAGCCAAGCATGAGCGTTTTGATCTTCATCGATCGTTCCTCCCTGACCGCGTTGAACGAGGTCCTACGCACACCGGCTTATCTGGCGGAGCTTCGACGCATTTCAGGCATCCTGCCGCAGATTGCTGCTTTTTGGTAGGTATGAGTATGAGACCTACACTATCACCCGTTCCGCAAGTCCTGTCAAGAAATACGTCCTCATTTTCCACGAGTTCACAAAAAATGTTCCGTCCCCTGCTCCGGCACGCGCTTGCTCGCCTCGGCGGGGTTACAAAAAAGCGATTCCATGTTGCGTCAGCCCGTCTGTTTCAACATCACGGCCAAGCTTCGGTGGGATGCCCGCTCCTCCGTGTTCGCTGACCCCATAAAGACGATCTACCTCTGCTCGAAACACTACGGTACGCCGCCGATCCACCGGCAATCGGCGGCAGCGACGTTGTGCCTGGAAGACTCCACACCCGTACGAGTTGGCCGTCTCTTCAGATAGCGTAGCGGAAGGCAAAAATCAGGACATATCAGGGAACTCCTTAATCTCCCCTCCGGCAAACACGCAATTCCCGCTGGGGGCCGGAGGGTGAGACGCCCGGCAGGTCCTGCCGAGGCGCACCAGGGTTTTTCCTACTTGACCCGTCCCCCGGGGGCCGTATTAGTAGGAGTGGGAAGAGTGGTCACCGACAAAACTGGTAAAATAGGGCATGATATTACTCGCAAGGAGCGGAAGATGGATAACCGGACACGCACGATTTTGGGGCCGGAGGCGGACGACTTGCTGAACCATCGCTGCCAGACCATCCCGAAAGAGATGCTGCATCTGCCGCGGCCGACGTTCATCGATGAAGTCGTGTCCCTGACGGACCGGTCGCCCCGCGTTCTGCGGAGCTTGCAGGCGGTCTTCGACCACGGCCGGCTGGGCGGGACAGGCTACCTGTCCATTTTGCCGGTCGACCAGGGCGTCGAGCATTCCGCCGGCTCCGCGTTCGGGCCCAACCCGATCTACTTCGATCCGGAGAACATCGTCAAGCTGGCGGTCGAGGGACACTGCAATGCCGTGGCCTCGACGCTGGGCGTGCTCGGGGCGGTGTCCCGCCAGTACGCGCACAAGATTCCATTCATCGTCAAGATCAACCACAATGAGCTGCTCAGTTATCCCAACACCTACGACCAGCGTCTCTTTGGCTCCGTGGAACAGGCGTTTGACCTGGGCGGCGTGGCGGTGGGGGCGACCATCTACTACGGCTCCGAGGAGTCCGCGGCGGCAGATCGAGGAGATTTCCGCCGCCTTCCAACAGGCCCATGAATTGGGCATGTTCACAGTCGTGTGGGCCTACCTGAGAAATGAGCACTTTACGAAAGATGGGGTAAATTACGAGACGGCCGCCGACTTGACCGGTCAGGCCAATCACTTGGCGGCCACCATCGAAGCCGACCTCGTCAAGCAAAAGCAGCCCACGAACAACGGCGGTTTCAAAGTCCTGAACTTCGGCAAGACCCATCCGGACATGTATCAGAAGCTCATCTCGGACCATCCGATCGATTGGACCCGCTATCAAGTGGCGAACTGCTACATGGGCCGCGTCCCGCTGATCAACTCCGGCGGGGCCTCGGGCAAGAACGACCTCCAGCAGGCGGTGCGGACCGCCGTCATCAACAAGCGGGCCGGCGGCACCGGCCTGATCACGGGGCGGAAAGCCTTTCAAAAGCCCATGAATGAAGGGCGTGGAACTCCTCCACGCCGTGCAGGACGTGTATCTGGACAAAGACATCACGGTGGCGTGAGCAGGAAGGACGCCGGGCTACCTCGTAGGGATGGTGGCACGTTCGCCGCTTGAGTCGCAGGGCCATCCCCTCGCCGTTGCGCAGGGTGCTGCCTGGACCGCTGGACGCTCCAGGCGACCGTTACGAGCATCGCAAGCCGCACCGATGCACGGGTTACTCTATCTGCCCTCCAAATCCATCTTCAGGTCCAGGAACTTCAGCATGTCCTTGAGGGTGATGATGCCGACGAGGTGGTCGCCCTCCACGACCATGAGCCGGCTGTTGCCGGTGCGGTTCATGATGGCCAGGGCCTTCATGGCGTCGGTATTCGGCGGCACCATGGTGTCGGTCGAGCAGGAGACCAGCACATCCTGTACCCGCCGCTGATCCCATTGCTCCCGTGGGATCTCTTTGATCTGTTTGGAGCTGATGCAGCCCTCCAGGATGCTGTTGCTGGAGACCGGGAACATCTTGAAGTGGTACTGGTAGAAGTAGTTGTCGACCAGTTCCCGGATCGTGATCGAGGGCGGGACCGTCACGGGGTGCTCCTCCATGAACCGCGCGACCGGCTCGCCGCCCAGGGCATTGCGGATCAGCACTTGGCGGTAGGACATCTGGGCGGCTCCGCGGATGAACATGCCGATCAAGGCGGTACCAGATGCCGGTGATAAGAAGTCTGCCGGTCGAGGACGATGCCCAGCAGTCCCAGGAGGATCAGAAGCATGCCGAACCCGGAGCCGAACGCGGCGGCCATCCGCGTGGACCAGCGCAGGTCGCCCTTGGCGGCCCACAGGATGGATCGAAACACGCGGCCGCCATCGAGCGGAAAGGCGGGAATCAGGTTGAACACCGCCAGCACGAGGTTCAGCCCGCCGAGATAGCGCAGGACGCCCCAGACCGGCTTGGGCCAGCCGGCGGCGACGCCCCCCGCGTAGATCGCCAGGAAGATGCCGCCCAGAACGAGACTGGAGAGCGGACCGGCGATGGCCATGAGAAACTCGGTCTTGGCATTGGGCGGCTCATCATCCATCTCCGCGACGCCGCCGAAGATGAACAGGGTGATGCCTTTCATGGGCAGACCGAAATGCCGGGCGATGACGGAATGCCAGAACTCGTGGAAAACGATGGAAAGAAACAGGCCCAACGCTCCGGCCGCACCCATCCACCAATACGCGCCCCGGGAGAATTCGCTGCCATACTAGCACTGGGAAATAGACCGTCGCCAGGGACCAGGTCACGAGGATGGCCAGGAAGAACCAGGTGAAGTCGATGCCTACGTCGAAGCCGAAGATGGTGAACAGATGTATCTTGCGTCCGAACATATCCGTACCTCCTATGTCATGGCTATCCCAAACGCGACAGACCTCAGACGCGGCCCCTCACACTCTGTACTCGGTTCGTGTCCGCAAGGTTGACGAATGAGGACAATCCCTAATTTTGTGCAAACGAGGCGCTCCCGAACGCGTACTAAGGGACTGTAGTCTCGAATTCCTGAAGTATTGGGAGGTGGTGTCTATGTTCGAAACCCTGGATAAACTGATGTTGGCCGGACTGGGAGCGCTGACCATGACCCGCGAACGGGCGGAGAAGCTGTTCGACGAGTACGTCAGCAAAGGACAGGCCGAGCGGGATGCCCGCAGCGGCTTTGTCCGGGAGGTCATGGATAACGCCGAGCGGACCCGTGCGGAGTTCCAGAGGTTGGTGGCCGACCAAGTCCGCCAGACGGTCAACAACCTGCATCTGGCGACCAAGGACGATCTCCTGCGCATCGAGCTGAAGCTCGACCAGTTGCTGGCGAAAAGCACGATCGAGGCGTGAGAACGGAGGACCGAAGACGGAAGACAGAGGACCGATTGCCGTCCTCCGCCATCAATCCTCCGTCCTCTGGAATCCGCCGTCAACGGAGTCGCACGGCTTGAGTCTCTGGCAGCCTCCTTTCAGGAGCCGATTGTACCGGCTTCGGCGGTATCGGCACATTCTGGCCGTGCTGATCAAGTACGGCTTCGAGGAGGTTGCCGATGCGCTGCAATCGCGGGTCCGGCTGCGATTGGGCACGCGGGCCGGCCCCGCGCACGTGCATCGCCTGGTCGAAGGCCGGACCCGCCCGGAACGGTTGCGGCTGGTGCTGGAGGAGTTGGGTCCGACGTTCATCAAGCTGGGGCAACTCCTGAGCACACGCCCCGATCTGATTCCGCCCGAATACGTGCGCGAGCTCGAACGCTTGCAGGACCAGGTCAAGCCGGAGGCCCCTGAGAGCATCGTGGCCGAGGTCGAGCAGGAACTGAGCGGTCCGCTGAACGAGATCTTCCAGAGTTTCGATTTGCCGCCGCTGGCGGCCGGGAGCATCGCCCAGGTTCATCGGGCGGTCACGCGGGAGGGCGACGTCGTCGCCGTGAAAGTGCGCCGGCCCGGGATTGTGGAAATCATCCGAACGGAGTGTGAGATCCTGGAGGAAGTGGCGCCCATCCTGAAGCTCACGGTCTTCAAGGATGGGACCGTGGACCCGCAGCAGATCGTCCGCGAGCTGGTGGAGACGATCTCCAAGGAGACGGACCTGGCGAACGAGCGGCAAAACCTGCTGCGCTTCCAGCGGGACTTCGCCGGCGATCCGACGGTCCACATCCCGCGAGTCTACGAGAATACTGCACGGACGCGATTCTCACGATGGAGTACATCGACGGGGTCCGGCCCAGCGATTGCCCGACCCTCCTGGAGCAGGGGCTGGACTGCAAGGTGGTGGCCCGGCGGGGCGCCAATTTCGTCCTGCGGCAGATCTTCGAGCGGGGCTTCTTTCACACGGACCCGCATCCCGGCAATTTCTTCCTGCTGCCGGGCAACGTCCTGGCGCCGATCGACTTCGGCCAGGCCGCCCGGCTGTCCCGCGCCGAACCGCCGACTGTTCAACGAGATGATCGTGGCGATCGTGGATAACGATCCGCCGCGGATCGCCCGCGCCCTGGAGCGCCGGGACATGCTCGATGACAGGACCGACCGGGCCAAACTGATCGCCGGGGCAGACGAGATCATCGACATGTATCAGAGCATGCCTCTCAAGAGCATCCCCTTCGGGATGATCGTCACACGGACCTTCGATCTGTTTCGCTCGAATTACGTGCGTCTGCCCGCCCAGTTCACCCTGATGCTCAAGGCCCTCGCCACGGTGGAGTCATTTGCGCGGTCGCTCGATCCGGACTTCAGCATTATCGAAGCCCTGCGGCGTTTCACCCGGCAATCGAGCCTTCAGGACCTGGAGCCCAAGCGCGTCCTGCGCTATTTGCGGCGGGTGTCCCAGGACGCCACGGACCTGGTGGCCCGACTACCGGACGATCTGAGCATCATTCTCAGCAAGCTCCGGCAGGGCAATATCCAGGTCCATATCCAGCACGAGCATCTGGAGAGCCTGATCAAGACCCTGGACCGCAGCTCCAATCGCATCAGCTTCGCGCTGATCATCGCGGCCCTGATCCTGGCCTCCAGCCTGCTGGTCCCGCAGAGCGGCTCCTTGCGCTCGGTCGGGATCGCCGGCTACGTGATTGCCGCGCTCTTCGGCATCTGGCTCGATCATTTCCATCCTCCGCAGCGGCAAACTGTGACCGCGGCGTAGCCGCGCGACGGGTGGCAGCGGCAAGGCCGAAGGCTTTGCCGCCGGTGGACAGGCGAACCATCGGCCAGCGGGGCTTGCCGCTGCCACCCGGCCGACACGTATCTCAAGAACGGTGGACACAGCCGTCGGTTTGACACTGCGGGCGAGGCCAGGTAAGATGCTTCATTCTGTGCGCGGAATCTGAAAGGGGAGTGATATGGGTCGCACTATGGTTGGCAAATTGCTCAGTGCCTTCATCGTTCTCGCGTCGCCCGGGTTTTACTTATCTCGTGACTACGTGCTGCCGGAGAACCGCCCGCGCGATGGACCTGGGCCCGGGCCAGGCAATCTGTGTGGTCGTGGGACTGGGGAGCGCGGAGTTCTCCTCTCTGGTTGCGGAAAACAGGTTGATCTACGTGCAAGTGCCACAGGCAAAGGACGTGGAGACGGATCTGCCAAATTGCGGAGAAGGCGGGCTGCTACGGGAGCGCGCGTCTTCGTTGGGAAAGGCGCCGGGAAGCTCCATCTGGCGGACAACGTGGCCGATGTCGTGGTCGTAGAGGACCGTGATTCAGGATTCTCGGAGGCGGAACTCCTGCGGGTCGTCCGTCCGGCCGGCAAGGTGTTGTTTCCCGATCGAACAGTGACAAAACCTTTCCCGAAGGGCGTGGATGACTGGACCCACCCCTACCACGGGCCCGACAACAACCCGCAATCCGACGACAAGGTGATCGTCGCTCCGTATCTCACGCAATTCCTGGCCGAGCCCCGGTATGCGCCGCTGCCCCAGGTGTGTGTGTCTTCCGCCGGGCGCATGTTCAAGGCGTTCGGGCATGTCGCGTTCAAGGAGCGGGAAGAGCCCTTCCTCAATAAGCTGGTTGCATTCAACGGCTACAACGGCTCGATCCTCTGGCAGCGGAAGCTGACCGAGGGCGTCATGATCCATCGCAATACGATGATCGCGACACCGACGAAGCTGTACGTGGGGGACGACAAGTCGTGCAAAGTCATCGATACGGCCACAGGTCGGCTGCTGGACGAGATTGTCCCGCCGGTCAGCGAAGCCGGGGGCACGTTCTGGAAGTGGATGGCCCTGGAAGAGAGAGGACAGAAGGCAGAGAATGGAGTCCCGCAGGCAGTGCCGTCCTCCGTCGTCCGTCCTCCGTCCTCTGTTCTTTATGCCATGATAGGCGAGCAGGAGCAGCGCGACTCGACCAAGCAGTGGAAAATGGACAAGCACGGATGGCCCTGGAATCCCATCTCGGAGGGCTGGAACCAGCCGGAGAATCCCTGGGGCTACGGGCGCAACGTCCTGGCCATCAACCCCGAGACGAAGAAGGTCCTGTGGAGCCATCGCGAGCAGGACCCGATCGACGGACGGGCCATCTGCATGAAGGGCGGGCGACTATATTACTTCTGCTTCGGCACGTATCTCGTGTGCCTTGATGCCAAGACCGGCAATGAGATCTGGCGCAGGACGCCTCAGAACGCGGCGAACCTGTTTGCGTCTTTGGGCAAGTATCAGAATCGGCAGGATTGGCGAACGAACTGGCGAACGACGTGCTATCTCAAGTGCAGCGACCAGGCCCTGTATTTCGCCGGGCCGCCTATCGACAAGCTCCTGGCTCTCTCGACGCGGGACGGGAGCGTCCTCTGGGAAAACGCCTACAGCAACTTCCAACTCGTCCTGCGTGACGACGGGCTGTACGGAATCAGCGGCCAGATTGACAAGTTCCCCAGCATGAAGTTCAACCCGCTGACGGGAGAGGTGCTCGCCAAAATCGCCAAGCCGCGCCGCGCCTGCACGCGTCCGACGGGCTCCGCAGACGCCATCTTCTTCCGGGCGGATGACGGCTCGGTCCGCCTGGATACGGCCTCGCTTCGGCCCCAGTGGGTCTCTCCGATGCGGCCGGTCTGCCAGGAGGGCGTCACTATCGCCAATGGGCTGCTCTACTGGTGGCCCTCGGTGTGCGATTGCCAGTTGACGCTCTACGGGACGACGTGTCTCGGTCCGGCGGGCAATTTCGATTTCACGCCGGAAGTTGTCGAGGCGGAGCGCCTCGAGAAAGGAAGCGACTCCGGGGCGAGCGTCGCCGATCTGCCTATGTTGCCCGGCGATTGGCCCACCTTCCGGGCCGACAACGCCTGCAGTGCCGCCACGCCGGCGAACATTGCGGAGCAAGTCCGAGTTGCTCTGGCAATTCGATCCGCGCGCCTCCACGGTGCCGGGTCTGCCGTGCATGACCCCTCCCGTGACGGCTGGGGGACTGGTATTGGTGGCGGGGACCGACGGCATTGTGCGCACCCTTGACGCCGCCACAGGAGCTATTCGCTGGAAAGCCTACACAGGAGGCGCCGTCCGGATGCCGCCCACGGTCTGGGAAGGGCGGGTCTTCGTCGGCTCGGGCGACGGCTGGGTGTACTCCTACGAGGCGACGACCGGACGACTGCTGTGGCGCTTCCGCGCGGCGCCGGCGGAGCGTATCATCCCAGTCTACGGCACGCTGATGTCCACGTGGCCTGTGGCGACCGGCGTCCTCGTGGATCATGGCACGGCCTACTTCGCCGCCGGGATTGCCAACTACGACGGTACGTACGTGTATGCGGTCGATGCCCGGACCGGGCAGCTCAAGTGGCACAACAGCACCTCGGGCCATCTCGATAAGGAGGCCCGCACCGGCGTGAGCGTCCAGGGCCACCTGCTGCTGCATGACGGCAAGCTCTACCTGGCCGGAGGGACATCGGTTTCGCCGGCAGTCTACGATGCCGCGACGGGCAAATGCCTGAATGACGCCGCCCCGTTAGCCGAGTGCACCTCACACGCCCCGCGGGGCTGGGAGCTGTCGCTGCTGGGCGGTCAGGTCGTCGCCTGCGGCAAGCCGTTCTACAGCCATCCGGCTTACGACGTCTACGACGGCACCGTGTTCAACCGGGCCTTCCTGGCCTTCGAGCGGCGATCTGACCGTGGCGTGGACGTCCGATCTCGCCGGACATAAGGTAATGGGATTCCGGAACTTCGACCAAGAAGCCTTCGCTCGTAAGATGGCCAACCCGGGCAATCGGTTCCAGATCAATTGGGGCCAGATCGCTCCCTCGACCAAACCGGCGTGGTCCGCCCCATTCAAGAAAGCCTGCGCGATGGCCGTCTGCCAGAATGCGACGCTGGTCGCCACGGATGCGGAGTTGGTTGCTCTGCAAATCGGCTGACGGCACGGTGCTATGGAAGCAGCCGCTGCCGAAGCCGCCCGTCCCGTGGGGCTTGGCGGTGGATGGGGCCGGCCGGGCGGTCGTCACTCTGACAGACGGAAAGGTCCTGTGCTTCGGCCCGGCAAGAGGAGTTGTGGCGTGGTCAAACTGAAGTGGCTTGCGGCCGTTACCGTCTGGCATCTCGTCTGGGCGATCTGCGCGGTGCACGCCTGCCAGTACAACGTTCGCGAGGTCGGTTTTATCGATGTCGGCATCGAGCCGTACCGGCTGATTGTATATCTTCCGGAGAACACACTCTGCGGGCGGGGTCCCCGGCCTGAAAGAGGCCATGGATCTGGCGCTGGCGGACACGAACGTTCGCTTCGAGCCGGTCGTCGCCGGTGCCGACGCGAATCAGACCGTCATGGAATTGGCCAAGACGCACGACCTCAATCATTTTCCGGCCGCCGTACTGCTCTCGCCGGACGGCCCAGTCGATGCCGGTGATTCTGCCTGAGAACCTGGCGTCGCTCGTTCAGGCGGTTCCTTCCGCCCTGGGCCGTGTCTTGGATTCTCCGATTCGCCGGCAGATTCTGGAGAAGTGCGCGGAGACTTACGGTGTCGTGCTCCTGATCGACGGCCCGGACCCCCAGCGCAATCAGGCGGCCCGCGAAGCCGTCGTCCACCGCCATCAGCCGAATCGCCGCACAGTTGGACTCGCTGCCCAAGCCCATCGGCCAAGCGCCGGAACTGGTGGTGCTCGACCGCCAGTCTCTGGCCGGCGAGCAGGTGTTGCTCTGGACCCTCCGCCTCAAGGCCGAGGACGTCAACCAGCCGTATGCCGCCGTCTTCTATGGCCGGGGCCGGTGGATCGGGCCGCTGTTCAAGGGTGAGATTCTCACCGCCGACAACCTGACGCAGCTTTTGTCGATGGTCGGGGCGGACTGCGAGTGCAGTCTCGATCACCACTGGCTGCAAGGGACGATGCTGCCGGCTCGTTGGGACGAGGGACTCCAGCAGAAGGTGGCGCAGAGCGTCGGTTTCGATCCCGAGGACCCCATGACCAAGATGGAGATGGTCTCGATCGTCCGTCGCGGCATGGGCGGGTCCGACTATTCCGGGCGTGCCCTTCGACTACCGCGAGATCCAAGTCGGCCGCGACGCGAACGAAGAAGGAGGACAGAAGACAGAAGACAGAGGACGGAACGTTCGCGCCGTCTTCCGTCTTCCGTCCTCCGTCCTCTGGCATTGTGGGGCAGGTCCTCGTCGGCTCGCTGGCCGGCATGGTGGTGCTCGCCGGCATCACGTCCTTGGTAGTCGTCTTGAGGGCACGAAAGCCATGAAAGGGACTCGAGAGTAGTATGCTCATCATCCGCATGATTCTCAAGGAGATATGGCATCGGAAGGTCAACTTCCTGCTGGCCGTGCTGGCCGTGACGACCGCCGTGGCCTTTCTCGTGGCGTTTTTCACGGCCTCCAAAGCCTCCGAGCGGGAGACCGCCCGCCTGATGCTCGTCGATGGGCTACAATCTCCACGTGATTGCCAAGGATGCCGACCGCGGCGTCTTTCTGATGACGGGTTTGGCCGACAAGACGATGCCCGAAGACGTATCTGGACAAGCTCGCAGCACAGCAAAGCGTCTCCTACAATCACCTGCTGGCGACGCTGGAGGCCAAAACGAAATGCCGCGACGTGGACGTGATTCTCACGGGACTCGCCCCGGAGGTGTGCCCGCCCGGACAGCAGAAGCAGGCTATGACGTTCAGCGTGGCGCCGGGGACCGCCTATCTCGGGCACCACGTCGCCGAAGCACTGGCGGTTCAGAAGGGCGACACCATCGAGATGAACGGCCGGAAGCTCCGCGTCGAGCGTTGTCTTGCCGAATCCGGCGAGCCTGGACGACATGCGTATTCAATGCAGCTTGCGCGGATGCGCAGGCAGATCCTGGGCCTGCCCGGACAGATCTCGACGATCAAGGCGGTCGATTGCCTGTGCTTCGAGAAGGGCGATCCGGTCGTGACTCTGCGGAAGGAGATCGGCTCCGTCCTGCCGGAGGCGCAGGTGCTGCAAATCAAGCCGTTGGCGAGCGCCCGGGCCAAGCAGAGACTGATGATTCACAACATCTTCGCCGTGATGCTGCCCTTTGTCGTCATGGCCTGCGGCGTATGGATCGCGGTGCTGGCCATCATGAACGTCCGGGACCGCCGGCCGGAGATCGGCCTGTTGCGGGCCCTGGGATACGATACCGCCCGCGTGATGCTCCTGTTTCTGGGCAAGGCCCTGCTGGTGGGCTTGTTCGGCGCCGCCGCCGGCTTCCTGCGTAGGCACGGAGCTGGGCCTGCAATTCGGCCCCGGCGTTTTCGAGATCACGGCCAAGGCCATGCTGCGGCCGGAGTTCTCTCTGTTGGCTCCGGGCCGCCATCCTGGCGCCCTTGTTTGCGATGGTCGCGAGCTTTGTGCCGGCGGTAGTCGCCGTCACCTACGATCCCGCCACCACGTTGAGGGAGGAATGATCATGTTGGTCCTCCAGGATTTGACCAAGGTCTATCGGACGCGGGCGGGCGAGGTGAGGGCTCTGGATGGTGTCAGCCTGCGAATCGACCAAGGCGAGTTTGTCGCCGTCTGCGGGCCCAGCGGCAGCGGCAAGACGACGCTCCTGATGATGATCGCCGCCATGCTGCGCCCGAGCCGGGGCTCGGTGCGGTTCGACGACCGTGACATCTATCAGATGCCCGGTCCGGCCCGCGCTCGGTTCCGGGCTCAGAACATCGGCTTTGTGTTTCAGATGTTCCACCTCGTGCCCTATCTGAATGTCATGGAGAATGTCCTGCTGGCCTCCGCGATGGCCCGGAGAAGAGACGGACGGGCCCGGGCCGGAGAACTCCTGCAACGGTTGGGGCTTGGGCCTCGTGTCGGCCATCGGCCGGCCGAGCTCAGTGCCGGGGAGAAACAGCGTACCGCGATCGCCCGGGCCCTGCTGAACGAGCCCCGACTGATCCTCGCCGATGAGCCGACGGGCAACCTCGATCCGGAGAACGCCCGGGGCGTGCTCCAACACCTCCAGGGTTTTCAGACGAAGCGGCGGCACGGTCATCATGGCCACGCACGGCCCCGCCGCCCAGGAATTCGCCACGCGGACCATCCACCTGCGCGAAGGGCATTTGGTCAAAGAGGCAATGTGAGAACAGGTGGCAGCCTCAAGTCCGCAAGGACTTGGGGATGGTTGGACTCCCGTTTCAAGCGTGCCCCCGTTCGCCGAGCCGGCCATCCCCAAGCTGCGCTTGAGGCTGCCACCCGGAGGCTATGTGCCACTCTATACTCCGAGCCTCGCTAATTGGTGTAGCGCACGGTGCCGGAGGTATCTACCTCCCAGCCCCATTTCTTGATGTAGTCCCCGCCCGAGAGAAATTCGTCCTTCGTCTCTTTGAGCCGCTTCGACAGAAGCGCATCCATTCTCGCTTGAAGGGCCGCATGCTCAGGCTTGTTGCATAGGTTGGCCAACTGGTACGGGTCCTGTCTCGTTGTCGTAGAGCAACCAAGGGCCCTTGAGGTCGCGGACGTAGGTGTAGCGGCGGGTGCGCACGCCTCGATATTCCCGGCCGCCGCTGGATCTGTCCCACTGGCCGAAGGGGGAGGGACACTCGATCAAGGCAGCATAGTCCGGCGCCGGGGATTCTCCCTTCAGAACGCCGGAGAAGTCGGTCGCCTTCGACGGTTGGTGGGACCGCGATGCCGCTGAGGCCGAGCAAGGTCGGCAGGATGTCCGGCGTGTTGATGGGTATGTCGATGGTTCTGCCCTTTGTGCCGAGCAGGGCGGGATAACGCAGCAGAAACGGCACCCGGATCGATTCGTCCCAGGGCTGCTGCTTGTTCCGGCCGCCGTGGGAGAAGAGCATGTCGCCGTGATCCGAGGTGAAGACGAAGATCGTGTCCTTCTCCAGGCCGGTTTCGCGGAACGTCTGGAGAAGGTCGCCGATGCAATCGTCGAGAGCGGCGATGTGGGCGTAATAACCGGCAAGGGCCTGCCGGGCTTTTTGCTGGTCGGCCTCCGGCACATTCGGCCTCAGCGTGAGATTGTCGGGCTGGAAAAGGTCTCCGGTACTTCTCCGGCGCCGTCCCGTACGGGTCGTGCGGAGGACCCCAGGAGAGCACGAGAAGAAACGGCGGACCGCCGGCGTGGTCGCGAATATACTGCTGGGCCTCGCGGGTTTGGGCGATCGCGTCGTAGCCGTCCCATTTCAGGCGAACGTCCTCGTCGGCGTAGTAGAACGAGTTGTTGTACGCGTGGGTGCAGTCCAAGGCCTTCCAGAACTCGAACCCCTGACGCCGCTCCCGCGGAATGAAGGCACTACGCTGGTTGCCGTCCAAGTGCCACTTGCCGATGTAGGCGGTTCTGGTAGCCGGCCCGCTGATAGATCTTGGCGAGGGAGACCGCGTCGCTTCTTCAGCGGCACATCGTTCAGGAACACGCCGTGGGTCAGCGGGTACTGGCCTGTGATCAGGCTGGCGCGGTATGGGCAGCACACGGGGCAGCACGACACGGCGTTCGCGAAATTCACGCTCTCACCGGCCAGACGATCCAGATGGGGCGTTCGCACCTCCTTGTTGCCGGCGTAGCCCGTCGCCTCGGCCCGCCACTGGTCGGCGAAGACATAGACCACGTTGGGCTTCCTCTGCGGCAGGGCGGCTTGGCCGCACCGCACGCCCAACGCGAGCGCGGCTGCGCCCACGCCGGCCGACTTCAACAGGTCTCTTCGATTCAGGCTCATGGTACGCCCGATCATACTCATTCCTCGGCCGCGCCAATCCCGTGGCGTTCGGAGTTCCGCCTTTAGGCGGGTCAAACTGTCCGGGTAGCCTTGAAAGTCCTGCGTCGGTGTGCACTGGAGCCGGCTAGCGCCGGAAGACTCCCATACCCGCCGTAAAGGCGGATTCCTGCCTTCGCAGGAAGGACTTCACGACCCTGCGCAGGTCAGTGAGCCGAACCACGCAACTACGGTCCTGCACCTTCGTCTTAGGAGCAGATTGACCGGCAGGGGGCGTTGCCCTACACTGGCCCGGAAAACGATCATCCAGATTGCTGGTTAGGTTGCTTGCATGGAATTGTCGGGACTGTTGGGAACGAGTTTCGCGTGTGACTGTGGCAGAACGCACCACGTGCCGGTGCGCCGGTTTCTCTATGAGCCTGGGGCCGTGGATTCGCTGCCGGAGGTCGCCCGGCAAAGCTGTGAGGACCTGCGCCATGCCGTGGTCGTCGCCGACGTGCGCACGTGGGACGTCTGTGGGCGGCAGGCGGAAGAAGAGCTGAAAAGGGCGGGGATTGAGACCGCCCGAGTGATCGTTCCTGACAGGGCCGGCGGTGGGCCGGTGTGTGATGATGTGACGGTCCGGCCGCTGGTGGAGCAGTTACGGGGTATGCACCCCGATCTTGTCGTGGCGGTGGGCAGCGGCGTGATCAATGACCTGTCGAAGTGGGCGAGCTTCCAGTTGGGCCTTCCCTACGTGGTCGTGGCGACCGCCGCCTCCATGAATGGCTATTCCGCGGCCAACGTCGCACCCACGGTGGCGGGCGTCAAGACCCTCATCGAGGCAAGGCCGCCGGTGGCGGTGCTGGCCGAGCCGGCCGTCATCGAGCAGGCGCCGCGTGCGATGACCGCCGCCGGTTTCGGCGACACCATCGCCAAGCACCAGAGCAACGCCGACTGGGTGATGAATCACTTCCTGCTCGACGAGTACTACTGCCAGTTCTGTGCGGGCATCGTCACGGATTTGGAGCCGCTGTACCTCGATCGCCCGCAGGACATCCGGGAGGGCAGGGCGGAGGCGATTCGCGGCCTTTTCGAGGCCCTCTTCGGGACGGGCATGGCCATGACCCTGGTCGGCACGAGCGCCCCGGCCAGCGGCGGCGAGCACCTGCTCAGCCACACCCTGGACATGATGGCCCAAGTGCGCGGGGAGACGCACGATCTGCACGGCCGACAGGTCGGCATCGGCACGCTCTTTTCCGCCGCTCTCTACGAGAGAGTGCTGGCGATTGACAGCCCCGCTCTGAATCCGTTGCCGGCCTCCGTGGACGAGTGCTTTCTGGTCCGTGCCGACCGTGGTCGCCGCCGTGGCCCAGCAGTATGCCGTCGAAGCAGCCGCGGCTGGAGCTCGATTCGCCAGAAGATCGCACGACACGACACGTGGGACCGGCTGCGGACGAAACTGGCCGCCGAGGCCAAGAGCCCCGCGACGATTCGCACGTGGCTCGAACGGGCCGGCGCCGCCGTGTCGATGGCCGACATCGGCTGTACGCGGGAGCGGATCAGGTCCGCCATCCTGCACATGCACGAGATCCGCAAGCGTCCCACCATCGTCGATCTGGCCTGGCTGACCGGCGTGCTGCCGGACCAGGCCGATGACCTGATCGACGAGTGGCTGTAGGTTCGTGAAACGGTTGCGGTTGCGAAGCTCGTTTCGGTTGCGTGGGGCGTGGATGCGGCGTTGGCGCCGCTCGACGGAACCGCTGGACGAAACGAGCGTCGCAACCGACGGACGACAGACGCGGCTCAAGGGTACGTGCACTCGCCCCGGTCCAGGGCTTGCACGGCGGCCAGCTCGTCGTCGGCGAAGAGGAACAGGTTGTGGAGACCCACGCGCCGGAAGACCGCCTTGATGTTGGGTGAGACGGAGCACAAGACGAGCTGGCGGCCGGCGGCGCTCAACACACGCTCCAGGACGATCAGGTTGCAGATCGTCGCGGAGGGCAGGATCTCGACCAGCGCGAAGTCCACGATGACGTCGCGATCCGACCCCGGGCGGGTTGATTTCACCACGGCCTCCAGATCGCTGCCGGACGACGGCTCGGCCGGCAAAGTGATGAGAAGAACGTGCTCGGACAGGTTTTGCGTTGCCATACAAGGCCCCCGTTTCCCGCTGCCGCCTTGTCTTTTCTATGACATTATCGGATGCCGATTCCCTGACAAGACGGCCGCTACATAGAATGTAGCATGACTCGGTCAAAATCCAAATCGGCGCGCGGCGGAAAAGCAAAAATACCGAGGCACGATCTCCGGAGTTTTTCGCTTTGTGAGGAAGATTCCGCCGGGGCGTGTTGAAAAGGGCGGGAGAGACCTGTAGACTGGGCCTTCCAAGTAGCATGGGCGTCCCGGGGGCCCATGAGTTCGGGATCACGGGCAGATGCCGAGTGCGGGGGATTGTGGGGCTTGGCCCGCTGGGCAACGAAGCACATGTTGAAGTTCGTCACAGATCGAGAGATATACGAAGAGGTGATTTGCGGGGCCATTCCCCAGGCGAAGCGATTGCTCTGGCTGGCCACGGCGGACCTCAAGGATCTGCACGTCCACAAGCAGGGCAAGATGGTCCCCTTTCTGGAAATCCTGTCGGACCTGGCGCGGAGAAACGTGGAGATTCGCCTGCTCCACGCGAAGGAGCCGGGTCCCGTGTTTCGCCGGGATTTCGACCGCTACCGGAACCTCGCCAAAGGGCTGGAGCGGATGCTTTGCCCGCGGGTCCACCTCAAGTGCGCGGTCGTGGACGGCACCTTCGCCTACGTCGGCAGCGCCAACCTCACGGGCGCAGGCGTCGGGGCCAAGAGCGTGGACCGACGCAACTTCGAGTCGGGTATCGTGACGACCGATCCGACGCTGATCGAGAAAATCATGGAACAATTCGATGGCATCTGGCGCGGTTCCCACTGTCGGGACTGTGACAGAAAGGAGTTCTGCGATGAGCATGCCGCGATTCTGTCCGCCCGAAAAGGAAAACGTCGCTAGAAGAGCGGTTGCGGTTGCGTTGCTCGTTTCGGTGGCGTGGATCGTGGAGCGGCGTGCCCATTCCACGCCGGGCGCAACCGTCCACGAAGCTACGCCGGCGCAACCTTGCACCCCGCGACTCTGATCCGGGGACCTTTGACGATCAACGAGCAGAGTGACGGCCGGGTGAAATGCTATGGCTATCTGGATATTGAGACGACGGGATTCAGTTGCCAGTACTGCGATTTGACGGTCGTGGGGGTGGCACTGTGCGGGCGGGCCAGCACCGGTTCGGCCAGCTCTACGGCGGCCAGATCAACACCGACAGCGTCCTCGGCCTGCTCGAAGGAGTGGATGAGATTTATACGTACAACGGCAGCCGGTTCGATCTGCCGTTCATCAAGGGCAGCCTGGGTCTCGACCTGCGCCGGCAGTTCGCCCATACGGACCTGATGTACAACTGCTGGCGCGGGACTTGAAAGGCGGCCTGAAGGCTGTCGAGGTCCGCCTCGGCATCGCGCGGCGTCTGACCGACATGAACGGCTACATGGCCGTGCGGCTCTGGTGGGACTACGTCAACAACAACGATCTGAAGCCCTGCAAAGGCTGCTCGAATACAACCGGGAGGACGTGCTGAATCTCCACGTCCTGCGAGAAAGGCTCGGCGTAAAGTAGCACGGGCATCCTGCCCGTGTGTATCACGGGCGTCTCGCCCGTGCAGCAGGGCCAAAGCTTGCCCCCGCGAAGGCGGGGGATCGCTTACTGACTCATGGGCAAGATGCCCATGCTACGAGAAATCGGCTTCTCACATGACGGTGAAGTAGATATATGAATGTGCTGATCTACGGCGGGGGAGCAGTGGGGCTGGGCATCGCGAGTTGCCTGATCCGCCCGGGCCATCGCGTCGAGATCCTCGCGCGGGCCGAAACAGTGGCCGCCCTCAAGAGGGAGGGCCTGCTGCGAACCGGCATCTTCGGCCGCTTCCACGCCAAGCCCGAGGCCTTTCGGCTCCTGCACCTCGCTGGAAGAAGCGGTCGGCGGACCGTATGATTTCGTGCTCATCTGTACGAAGTCCTTCGATTCCGCCTCGGCGGCCAGAGACCTTGCCGAACATGAGGCCTGTATCGGCGGTAGCGCGAAGCTTGTGCTCTTCCAAAACGGCTGGGGCAACGCGGAGGCCTTTGCCGCGCATTTCGACAAGCGCCGCATCTACAGTGCCCGGGTCATCACCGGCTTTCGCCGACCGCGGCCGAACGAGGTCGAGATCACGGTCCACGCCGATGCCATTCACATCGGGAGCCTCTTCGCGGCGGACCTTGCCGTGATCGAGCCCTTGGCCGAAGCCATCCGTGCCGGCGGTATCCCGTGTGCGAGCACCGATGCCATCGAGAAGGACCTCTGGGCGAAGATGCTCTACAACTGTGCCCTCAATCCGCTCGGCGCAGTCCTGGGCGTGCCTTACGGGGCCTTGGCCGAAGTCAGACACAACCAGGGCCTTGATGGACCGAATCGTCGAGGAGGTCTTCGCGGTCCTGACGGCCGCCGGCTATCGGACCCACTGGCAGGAGCCGAAGCAGTTCCTTGATATCTTCTACGGCCGGTTGGTCCCCGACACCGCCGAACACAAGTCCTCAACCCTCCAGGATATCACCGCCGGCAAACGCACCGAAATCGACGCCCTGAACGGCGCCGTCATCCACCTCGCCCAGAAGCATGGCCTCGCCGTTCCGTACAATCTTGCTCTCTACAACCTTATCAAGTTCCTCGAACGCGCCCGCTCTGTGTGAGTCGCGTGCCTTGTTCAACGGAAATAGAGCACTTGTCGCACGTCTTCTAACCGCGGGACACAACTTAGGCGACTGCAAGGGGGTGGGTGCCGCCCCTATGATGACCGCATTGGGCCGGACCCGCAAGAAAGCGAACCGTGGTTCGGGCGGGCCGAATGTGGTATAATGCTCCCCACACGAACGCTTTTCAGAGTTGGATTAGGCGCAGCTTGTCGGGGCGGATGGCCCGGCGGCGGCGGAGCCGAGGTGAATGGCCGGAAAGAGAATAGACGAACATACACTGCGAGTGCTGGAATTCGAGGAGGTCAAGATCATCCTCGCGTCGTTTGCGGCCAGCGATCTGGGGCGGGATGCGGCCAAGTCGCTGTACCCGTCCGTGGAGAGGCATTGGGTGCAGGCGCGGATCGCCGAGACGACGGAATTGGCCAAGGTGCTGGAGCGCGGCGAGCGGGTGCCGATGGCGGGGCTGCGGGATATTCGGCCGGTGCTCAAGGAGTTCGGCAAGAAGCAGACGGTTTTGGAGCCGGCCGAACTGATCGAGATCTCCGATACGCTGGCCGCCAGCGGCCGCTTGCGGCTGTTTCTCACGAATCTGGAAAGATCGTCAAGTGGTTGCGGTTGCGATGCTCGTATCGGCCGCGTAGAGCGTGTAACGGCGCCGACTGACGCAACCTCTGGACGAAACGAGCCGCGCAACCGTTCGACGCCTGACGAGGGTTTGTCAAGTGGTTGCGACCACTTGATCGCGATGGGCGAAAAGCTGGGCGATTTCCAGCCGACGGTGGACGAGATCGGCCGGTGCATCGGGGGCGACAAACGCGTGCGGGACGACGCCTCCGCCAAGCTCAAGGAGATTCGCCGCCGGATCGGGCAATTGAGCGAGACCATTCACCAGCGGTTCATGAGCATCATCGCCGTCGCCGGCTATGCGTAAGGCGATCGAGAATGAGAACTTCCTCATGCGTCACGGCCGGCCCGTCGTCGCCGTCAAGGCCCAGTACCGCAACTTCGTCCGGGGCACCGTCCTGGATCGGTCGAATACCGGGGCGACCCTGTTTGTCGAGCCGGATGAGTTGGTCGAGCTGAGCAACGATCTGGAAGATGCGGTGTTCGAGGAAAAGAAAGAGGTCGGCCGCATCCTGTTCGTGCTCACGAAGATGATCCTGGACCAACAGGAGGCGATCCTCGACAGCGTCAAAACACTCGCCCTGGTCGATCTGACGTATGCCAAAGCGAGGTTCGGCATCGCTTACGGGATGAGTCCTGCCGATGTGAATGCCGACGGATCCTTGCATCTGCGCGAGGCCCGCCATCCGCTGTTGCTGCAACTGGCCGCCCGGCAGAAGAACTGCCAGGTGACGCAGTTGACCGACGAGGTGGTGCCCATCGACGTGCGGCTCGGCGACGACTTCGATTTGCTGCTGGTCACCGGGCCGAATACCGGGGGTAAGACCGTCGTGCTCAAGACGATCGGGCTGCTCACGGTCATGACCCAGAGCGGCCTGCACATCCCGGCGCGGGCCGGCTCGCGCGTGCCTGTCTTCCGGCAGGTCTTCGCGGATATCGGCGACGAGCAGAGCATCCAGCAGAGTCTGAGCACGTTCTCCGCCCACATGGGCCAAGTCGTGAGAATCCTCGAACGCGACGAACGCCGGCACGCTGGTTCTGCTCGATGAGCTCGGGGCCGGGACCGACCCCATCGAGGGGGCCGTGCTGGCGACCGCCATCCTTGAGAAGCTGCTGCGCGAGGGCGGCAAGGTCGTCGCGACCACGCATTTGGGGCAACTCAAGTCCTTTGCGTATACCGCGCCCGGGCCCAGAACGCCTCCGTGCAGTTCGATAGCGAGACCCTGAAACCGACTTATCGGCTGATGATCGGCACGCCGGGAAGCAGCAACGCGATTGTGATCGCCAAGCGTCTGGGCATGCCCAAGGATGTAGTCGGCAAGGCCAGCTCGCTCCTGGCGACGGAATCCGACGGCACCTCCGATCTGATCAACCAGATCCAGGCGACGCGGGAGGATGCGGAACGCAAGCGGTCGGAGGCACAATCGCTGCTCGATGAGGCCGGCGTCGCGCGGTCGGAGGCGGCCGAAAGGCTCCAACGCGTCGAGGACGAGGGCCGACGGCTGCGGGGCCAGGCGGACCGCGAGATTGACACTTCCATGCAAGCGATTCGCCGCCTCATGGAGGAGTTTGCCGCCGAAATGCAGAATGCTCCCGGCACGTGGAGCCAGAAGGCCCAGGATCTTGCCGGCAAGGTGGCGGAGTTGGCGGCCAGCACGCCGCTGGCACAGCGACACGCGGAGTTCATCGGGGCGCTTCGCCGGGGCGACACCGTCTACGTGGTTCCGTTTCCGCCGGGATGGGATCGTCGAGCGCGTCCGCAAGAGCCGGGGCACGATTGTGGTCTTTGTGGACAGCAAGGAGGTCGAGGTGCCGTTCCGGGAGATCGCCAAGCCCGACGGGGAATCCGCGCACGCTGTGACGTGTAGGGTGGGGCTTGCCCCACCAAGATCCGCGTGTCAAACGAAGCGGTGGGGCAAGCCCCAGCCCTACAACGGGGACCTGCCTGGCCCTCGGCGACGGTGCAGGTCAGTCGATGGCCTGTTGAAGGATTTGGAGAAGCTCGTCATCCTGCAGCTCGATGGGATTGCCCTTCATGCTGCTGGCGTTCTTGGCTTTGGCCACGACGGCGGGAAGATCGCTCTCGGAAAGGCCATATCGGCGAAGTCCGGGCAAACCTAACGCGGTGCAAAGCTCCTCGGTCCAGGCGACGGCGTCCGCGGCACGGGCCGTGTCCCTTCCTGTCAGAATGCGACCGACTTCGTCGAAGCGGGCCAAAGCGGGCGAAGCTGCGGCCCGGCTGTGCAGTGCCCGCACGTTGGCCCGCATGACGTAGGGCAGGAGCTTGCCGCAGATCACGCCGTGCGGGGCGCTCGTCATGCCGCCCAGGGGCCCGGCGAAACCGTGGACGGCGCCCAGCTTGGCGTTCGCCAGCGCCATGCCGCTGAAGAGGCTGGCCAGCGACATGTCTTCCCGGGCCGCGGCGTCGGCGCCGTCCTCGAAGGCACGCCGGAGGGAGCGGCCGGCCCGCTGCAAGCCCTCGCGACAGACGCCGTCCGTCATCGGGTTGGCCTTGTTGGAGACGAACGCCTCGATCAGTTGGGTCAGGGCGTCCAAGCCGGTGCTGGCCGTCAGTTCCGGCGGCATCGAGTGGGTCAGCAGCGGATCGACGATGGCCCAGCGGGGAGCATCAGGGGGCTGCGAATGCTCACCTTGACATGCCGGTCCGGCACGCCCAGGACCGCGTTGTAGGTGACTTCGGCGCCCGTCCCCGCCGTCGTGGGCACGGCGATGCAAGGAGCCGCCGGGTTCCGGAGAGGCCGGCCTTTGCCGACAACCTCAAGGTAGTCCAGCAGCTCGCCCTCGTTGGTCAGCATGGCGGCCACGGCTTTGCCCGTATCGAGGACGCTGCCTCCACCGAGGGCGAGGACGACTTGGGCTGCTGCTTGGCGCGCCGAAGTGGTTGCCGCTTGAACCATGTCGGTCGTGGGCTCGCCGGTGACGCTGATGCTCTGCCAAGCGATCCCTCGCGCGGCGAGTTGGTCCAAAATGCGGCTGAAGCGGTCCGGCGTGCCGCCCAGTACGAGGAAGGCACGTTTGCCAAAGCCGGCGACCAAGTCCGGGACTTGGTCGCAAGCCCCCGGGCCAAACGCGATCCTGCCGGCGGTGGAGAATTCGAATCTCATAGGCCCGGCGCCGCTACACGTTCATATAGTCCCAGCCCTCTGGGCCGGGGAAAACGTTGGTGTACTTCACGCTGGAGCGGGGCTCCGCCATCATGCTCTCGACGGTATCGCGCCACTTCTGGTAGTGGGCGGTCTCCTTGTGCTGGGCCGGATCGCTCGCCGAGCGATAGACCTCCACCAGAACGAAACGCGTCGGATCATCCTGCCGCTGGATCACGTCGAAGCGGGCCACGCCGGGCTCTTTTACGCTCTCCTGGGCGTTCTCGAGGCTCGCGGCCCGAAACGCCTCCACCTGGTCCGCCTTGACGTGCACGTGCACGTGGACGATCAACATGGCTCTCTCCTTCTCCTTACGGGCAACAGGCTCTGGGGTTACGACTTCTTGTAGGCGACGGACGGGGTCGTAGACCTTCTGGGCGATCAACTCAAGCTCGGTTTTGGTGGCCGGCTTTAAGGCTCGGTAGAAGCAGGACTTATAACCCACGTGGCACTGGCCTTCGCTGACGGCGACCTTCAGGATCAGGCAATCCTGGTCGCAATCGACGAGGATTTGCTGGACGGCCTGGAAATGGCCGGACTGCTCGCCTTTGAGCCAGAGCTTGCCGCGGGAGCGGCTGAAATAGGTAGCTCGACCGGTCTCGATGGTGCGGTCCAGGGCCTCGCGGTTCATCCACGCGACCATCAGGATTTGGCCCGTCTGGGCGTCCTGGGCGATAGCCGGGATCAAGCCGTTGGCGTCGAACTTGGGTGTAAACTGCAAACCTTCCTCAACTTGTTTCGAATCCACGTGTGCCACCCTCAGAAGACCGAGTTTCAAGTGTCAAGTTTTCAGTTTGAAGCTCAGCGTCTCCGAGCCGTTGCCGGCATTCCGGCTTCGCACTTCCACAGCTTCCAACTTCCGAATACCGATTGATAACGTCTTGTCAGGCCATGTTTTACAGGTTATGATTTAGTATGACAAGCTCTTTTTCGGGGAGAGACGCCTTGCAGGATGCTCACAACGCTCGGCAGGAAGGGGCACTTGTCGCTGATCGTTCGCATTGCGGTTGCGACGGCAGCGATTCTATGGGTTTTGCGCGGGCTTGGATTGGCACACGCTCGAGGCAAGCCTGAGTCCGTGGTATTTCGGGCTCAGTCTGGCCATCTACGCGGCGGCCCAAGCCGGAACGCCGTCCGATGGTGGCTGCTGCTGCGAGCCCAGGGGATTCACATCGAAATATGCGGCGGCCATCCGGTTGTTCTTCCTAGGGCTTTTTTATAACAACCTGATGCCGGGGTCGGTCGGGGGCGACTTGGTTAAGGCGTGGTACGTCACAAAACACACCGACAAGAGGCTGGAGGGGGTGCTGAGCGTCTTCATGGATCGCGTGATCGGGCTGTTCGGGATGGTCCTGATGGCGATCTTCACGTATCTGGCGTTTGTGTGGGGGCAGGCCACGATCTGGGGCGGGACCGGGAAAACCGGGGCGCCGGAGGGGCTCGCACAGTTTTGGGGGGTGGTTTTATGGGCAGTCGCAGCGGTTGGAGCGGTACTCGCGGCTCTGCTGGCGCATCCGGCCAGCCGGGCGAGGCTGGGCACGGGGCGAGAAGGTGCTGGGAGAAGGGCGTCTCCTCGCTGGGGAGGGTGAAAGACGCCGTCGCGGTGTATTGTTCGCGGCCGTGGACGCTGCTGGTGGCGCTGGGGCTGACGTTTCTCTCGCAAGGCACGGTTATCGTGGCGTTTTGGCTGCTCGGACGCGATCTTGGGATTGAGGCGGGCTTGCGGTACTACTTGGTGATCTTTCCGATCACGTGGGTGGTGGGGGCGATCCCGATCAGCCCGGCCGGACTGGGCATCACCGAGGCAGGGACCGTCGGGCTCTTCGCCTTGCTGGCCGGGACGCCACGCCAGTTGAGCACGACCTTGGCCTTATGCCAGAGGTTCATCTGGGTCTTGTCCTCGTTGCCCGGGCGGCGTGATTCACCTGCTCGGCGCCCACCTGCCGCCGCAGGAGATTTCTGTTGACGGCCAAGAGCGTGCAAATTAGGCTATGAGCGTGATTTTGCCGCTCCGTGCACTGAGAGATTTAGGGCCTTCAAGGATGGCAGCTAACGGCTGTCGTGGATGGATGAGTGTAACTAAGAGCGTCAAGCAGTATCTTCTGCGCGGGTTGGACGTCTTGCTGCCGACGATACTGACCCTGTGGATTCCGGCTGGGGGTATGGTCTACGGCAGGAGCATGTCAGCATTCACATCAACCGTTGATTAAGGAGACAGGAATTGAACTTCGCGATCTCAGGCAAACATATCGTGATTACCGATGCGATTCGGGCTTATGCCGAAGAGAAGACCTCGAAGCTCCCCCGGTACTACGATGGGGTGAATCAGGTGGAAGTGGTCGTCGATAGCAGCCACGGGGCGAACAAAATGAGCGTGGAAATCATAGCGAGAGGGGAGCACGGCCACGTCTTCATTGCGACCGAGATGGGCGAAAGCGCCTACCCGTGCATCGACGGGGCACTCCATAAGCTCGAGCAGCAGCTTCGCAAGAAGAAGGCCAAGGAAAGGGATGAAAAGCATATGGGTGAGGGCAACAGTTCTGCGGGGCCGGCCTGAGAGCCGCGGCACGGCCGGCGCCGCGGTGGGATCGATGGATGGTGGCGGTATCGGATAAGACGGGACGCAAAGATGAGATTCGATGAGTTTGTGTGTTTCGAGGCGACCATCGCGGAATTACAGGCGACGGATCGCGACGGCGTGATCACCGAGTTGATCGCCGCCTTGGTCGGCGCGGGCAAGATTCCCGGCGAATCGGCCAAGGAGGTGACCAAGGCGGTCATCAAGCGGGAGAACGAAGCCAGCACGGGCATGGGCAAAGGCGTGGCCGTGCCGCACGTCAAGCACGCGGCGGTGAAGAACGTCTTGGCCGCCGTCGGCCAAAGCAGCAACGGCATTGACTTCGCCTCCCTGGATGAGCAGCCGGTCTACTCGGTGATTCTGCTGATCAGTCCCGTCAACAATCCCGACAAGCATCTGCAGGCCATGGAGAACGTCTTTCGGCACCTTCAGAAGGAGAAGTTCCGCAAGTTTCTCCGGCAGTGCCGCACGCCGGCGGAGCTGGAAGACTTGCTCAAAGAGGCCGACGAGAACCCCTCGTGGTGAGCCGGGCCGCGGACGGTCGCCGCAGGGCCGGGCCGTACACGCCTGGGAGAAAGGGTCTTGGAGAAACTGGTTCGCGAAACAACGGTTGAGATCAAGAACGCCGAGGGCCTCCATATGCGCCCGGCGATGCAGTTTGTCGACACGGCCAGCCGATTCAACTGCGAGATCGTCGTCAGCAACGAGCAGACCGAGGCGGACGGCAAGAGCATCATGCAAATGAGCATGCTGGCGGCCACCTGCGGGACGCGTTTGCATCTCCGCGCGGAAGGCCCGGAGGCGGAACAGGCCCTCGAAGCGCTGCGCGAACTGGTGGAGGAGAAGATGTTCGGGGAGCCGCCGCCGTAACGCAGGCGGTAACAAAATTCAAAGGATGAGCTGGCCGTCTCCGCCGGAAACGACGTGAGGCGGTCCGCTCGAAACGAATCCGGCATGGAGATCAAAAAGGGAATCGCGGTCTCGCCGGGGGTATCGATCGGTAAGTCGCTCATTGTGGATTCCGAGGACTACCGCATCCCACGGCGGGAAATTGAGTCCTCCCAGAGGGCAGGGGAGATCCAGCGCGTCCGCAGTGCCTTTCGCGATGCGATTGAGGAGCTGACCTCCCTGGAGCGGGGTCAGGATGAGGCGACCGGCGGACACATCAAGGACATCTTCGCCGTGCACCTGCGTTTTCTGCGCGACCGCAGCCTCCAACGCCGCATCACCGACATTGTTCGCAAGGAATCGGTGACGGCGGAGTTCGCCGTTTCGAGCGTGCTGCGGGAGATTGCCTCGCATTTCGAGACGAACGTCAAAGACACCTACATCAGCGAGCGGGCGGCGGACATCTACGACATCGAGCGGCGGCTGCTGCGGCGGCTGCTGGGGACCAAGCGGGAAGACATCCTGCGCCTGAAGGAAGAGGTCGATCGTCGTCGCGCGGCAGCTCAGTCCCACGCAAACGGCCGGCTTCAACCGGGACTATGTCAAAGGGATCGCCTCCGATGCCGGGGGTCGGACGAGTCACGCGGCCATTATGGCCCGCTCCCTCGGGATTCCCGCCGTGGTCGCCTTGGAGGACCTGACGGAAGTGGTCCGCGGGCGGCGACCGGGTGATCATCGACGGCAACCGCGGCATCGTGATCGTCGATCCGGATGAAGAGACGATCCGCCAGTATGAGACGTACTCGCAGGAGTTCGTCGCGCTCGAGCAGAAGCTCGATACCCTGCGGGACAAGCCCGCGACGACGCGCGACGGCGTCCGCATTCGGCTGCTGGGCAACATCGAGTTCCCGGACGAGTCGCATCTGGTGTTGGAGAAGGGCGGCGAAGGCGTCGGGCTGTACCGGACGGAGTTTCTCTACCTCAACCGGCCCACCGAGCCGGTCGAGCAGGAGCAGTACGAGGCCTACGCCGAGGTGGCACGCGTCTTCAAGACCAAGCCCGTGGTCATCCGCACGTTCGACCTCGGGCGCGGACAAGTACACGCAGAGCCTGCGGTCGGCCCCGGAGCCGAATCCGTACCTGGGCCTGCGCTCCATCCGCTTCTGCCTGCAGAACCTCGCGATGTTCAAGACGCAGCTCCGGGCGATCCTGCGGGCCTCTGTTCTCGGGCAGATCAAGATCATGTTCCCGCTGATCACGAGCATCCAGGAGCTGATGCAGGCCAAGATGATCGTGCATGACGTGATGGAGGACCTGGACGAAGAGAAGATCCGCTACAACCGCGACATCGAGATCGGCATCATGGTCGAGACGCCCGTCGGCCGCCCTGACGGCCTCGACGCTGGCCCGCGAGTCGGATTTCTTCAGCATCGGCACGAACGATCTGACGCAGTACACGCTGGCGGTCGATCGGGGCAATGAGCTGGTGTCGCCCCTGTACTCGGCCGCCGACCCCGCCGTGCTGCGGCTGATCCGGACGATCATTCAGGACGCGAACAAGGCAAAGATCGAGGTCTCGGTTTGCGGCGAGACGGCCTCCGAGCCGGAATACGTCATGCTGCTGCTGGGCATGGGCATCCGCACGCTGTCCCTGACGCCGCCGATGATCCCGGAAATCAAGCAGGTCATTCGCTCCGTCACGATCGAGGACTGCAATCACTTGACGCGCACGGTCCTGGCGATGAACTCGGAAAGGCAAATCTCCAGCTACCTGCGCAGCACGGCCCGCAAGGTCCTGCCGGAAGCGTTTTGAATGGATGAAGGATGATGACTTGATGGACGATTCGACGGCGGCCATACGATTCCGGATCGGCGGGGCGCTGCGGTTCCTCTCGCACGCGGAGACGGCCCGCCTCTGGCAGCGGGCCTGCACCCGGGCGGCGCTGCCGGTGCGCTACTCGCAGGGGTTCAACCCGCATCCGCGGATGTCGCTGCCGCTGCCGCGCCCGGTGGGCGTGGCAGCGGACGAGGAGCTGCTGGTGGTCAAGCTGTGCGACGAGCGGCAGGGGACACCGGTCGCGGACCGGGCGGAACGGGAGGCGGCGCTGAAAGCAGGCCCTGGTCGCGCAGGTGCCGGAAGGGATCGAGGTGCTGGCGGTGGATCTGGCGGCACGGGCCTCGTTCCAGCCGCAATCCGCCGAGTACGTTCTACCCCTGCGCGTGGAGGAAGAACCGGACCTGGCGGAAAGACTGAAGAATGCAGATAGCGCGGGTGATGGCCAGCGAACGCTGCCTGGTGGAAAGAGCGGCGGAAGGCAGGGCGACACGGTCCGTCGATGTCCGGCCTTTTCTGCAAGCGTTGCGCGTGGAAGACGGGAATCTGATCGTGCAGCATCGGACCGGCGGGGCGGGCTCGATCCGAGTGGAAGAGATCCTGCCGCTTTTGGGGCTGCACACGCGGGATTTGGCCGGTCCGGTCCGCCGGACGAACGTCGTATGGGAGACAACCGAATTGGACAACTACAGCGAAAGAGCCCTGCATGGAAACCAGGGCAGAGGATATCGAAGATGGCACGTGAGATGTTGATCAACGTCGCCGAGCGGGAAGAGTGCCGGGTGGCCGTCGTGGAAGAAGGCAAGCTGGAAGAGCTCTATGTCGAGCGGGCCAGCGCGGGCACTCATGTCGGCAGCATTTACAAGGGGAGAGTCGTCAATATCGAGCCGGGGATTCAAGCCGCGTTTATCGATATTGGGACGGAGAAGAACGGGTTTCTGCACATCAGCGATTTGCATCCCCGGTACTTCCCGGGGAACAAGAATGGCGTCGTCGAGGTCATCGGCCGGCGGCAGGCCCTCAAGGACCGGCCGCCCATGCAGAATTGTCTGCACCGGGGTCAGGAGATCGTCGTCCAAGTGACCAAAGAGGGGCTCAAGACCAAAGGACCGACGCTCAGCACGTATCTGGCCCTGGCGGGCAAGCACCTGGTCATGATGCCGTGGATGAAGAACTACGGGATCTCGCACAAGATCGAGGATGAGGACGAGCGCAAACGGCTGGCCCAGCTTTTCGACGAGAGCAAGGCGCCGAAAGGGCACGGCTTCATCATCCGGACGGCCGGCGAGGGCGCCTCGAAGCGGGATATTCAGGCGGACCTGAAGTATCTCGACCGGCTCTGGCGCGCGATGGAAAAGCGGATGAACACCGAAAAGGCGCCGGCCGAGATCTACCTGGAATCGGACCTGGTGATTCGCGCCCTGCGCGACCTGTTCGGCAATGAGATCGTGACGATCGTTTGCGATTCCGACTCGATGGTGCGCAAGATCAAGGACTTCCTCTCCATCGCGGCCCCGCGGCTCAAGCCGAAAGTGGTCTTCTACGAAGAGAAGATCCCTCTTTTCCACAAGTACGGGATCGAGGAGGAGATCGCCAAGATCCAGGCACGCGAAGTGGAGCTCAAGAGCGGCGGCTCCATTGTGATCGAGCAGACCGAGGCCCTGGTCGCCATCGACGTCAACAGCGGGCGGTTCCGCAAGCAGAAGAACGCCGAGCAGACGGCCTACGAGAACAACCTGGAGGCGGCGCTGGAGATCGCCCGGCAGCTCCGGCTCCGCGACCTGGGCGGACTGATCGTCTGCGATTTCATCGACATGCGCAACCCCAAGCATCGCAAAGAGGTCGAGCAGGTGTTCCGCGAAGCGGTCCGCGCCGACCGGGCCCGGGCCGAAGATTCTGCATATCAGCCGCTTCGGCGTCGTCGAGATGACGCGCCAGCGGATGCGGCCGTCGCTGCAATTCAGCACCTACCTCGCCTGTCCGCATTGTGGCGGGATGGGCTTCGTCAAGAGCCATGAGTCGCTGGCCCTGGAGATCATCCGCCTGCTGAACCTGGCGGTGTCGCGCGACCATATCCGCCGGATCGAGCTGACCGTCTCGCAGGAGGTCGGCGACTATCTGCAAAACGAAAAGCGAACCGCCCTCGCCCAGATCGAGCAGTCCAGCGACCGGCGGGTGATTATCCACGCCTCGCCCGATGTACGCGGCGAGCAGCGCACGTTGCTCTGCTTCAACGACCGCGGCAGCGAGGTGAAACTGTGAGCGCGGCGTTCGCTCGCCGGCAGGGAAGGACCCATGGATGGCGTGGCGAGGCCGTCTCCGGGATGGCGCTCGTTAAGCAAGGAAGTGTGAAAGCTGTGGAATTTGACCTGGAATACGCGCGGCAGGTGATCCTGCGCCGAGGCCGAGGCGATCGCGGCGATGACGCCGATCGTGAACGGGGCCTTCGCCCAGGCCGCCGAGATGATCTATCACTGCAGCGGCTCGTGCATCGTCAGCGGGATCGGCAAGGCCGGCATCATCGGCCGCAAGATCAGCGCCACGCTGGCCTCCACGGGGACGCCGAGCCATTTCCTCCATCCGGCCGAGGCGGTGCACGGCGACCTCGGCCGCCTGCGCAAGGACGACATCGTGATGGTCCTGAGCTACGGGGGCGAGACGGACGAGATTGTCCGGCTCATCAACCTGGTGAAGCAGCTCCAGATCCGGCTGATTTGCCTCACCAGCGACGAGCGACTCGACCCTGAGCCGGTACAGCGACGTTGTTCTGTGCATGGGCAAGGTGAACGAGGCCTGTCCTTTGGGCGTGGCGCCGAGCGTTTCGACGACGTGCATGCTCGCCGTCGGCGATGCGCTGGCGTTCACCGTGATGAAGGCCCGCCGGTTCAGCGTGGAGGACTACGTGCGCTTCCATCCGGGCGGCTCGCTCGGGGTGAAGCTGATGACCGTGGAGCAATCCATGATGTTCCGGCCGGGCGAGAAGCTCCCGCTGGCCGACGCGGACGACTCCATCCGCGCAGGTGCTGGACAAGACCAGCGACGTGAAACGCCACGGGGCGGCCATGATCGTCGATGAGGCGGGCCGGCTGGCGGGGATTATTACCGACGCCGACCTGCGCCGGCTGCTGACCCGCAGTGGCCCGGCCGCGTTCGACCTGAAGGCGGGCGCGGTCATGACCGCCGGTTGCAAGCGTATCCGGGCCGATGCCCTGGCCTCGGAGGCGACCGCCCTCTTCCACAAGTACCGGATCGACGATCTGCCGGTCGTGGACGCCCAGGACCGGCCCGTCGGCATGATCGACGTGCAGGACATCGTTATGATCAAGGTGGTGGGCTGAAGGATCTGGAACGAGCGGCATGCGGGATTGAACGATGGGAATGAGAGGAATGATTCTCACGGCCTCCCTCATTGCAGTATTCAAATTCGAGGGATTCCCCTTTGTTGTGGTGCTATGAACGAGAAGCGCGAAGACCGATCTTGCCGCCATCGAGATGCTCGTGCTGGACGTTGACGGCGTGTTGACGGACGGGCGGATCATCACGCACAAGGATGGCAGCGAGAGCAAGTGCTTTCATGTGCTCGATGGGCATGGCATTCGGATGTGGCAGCGGGCCGGCCTGAAGGTGGCCTGGCTCAGCGGCCGCAATTCGGTGGCGACGAGCCGCCGGGCCGAGGAATTGCAGGTGCCGTACGTGCTCCAGGATTGCCATGATAAGCTGCCCGCATTGCAGAAGCTTTTGCAGGAGGTGGGCGTGCCCGCCCAGAACGTGGCGTACATCGGCGATGACGTGATGGACTTGCCCGCGCTGCGTTATGTCGGCTTCGGGGTGGCTGTCGCCAATGCGGTCGATGAGGTCAAGGAGTGTGCGGATTATGTGACGGCTCGCGCGGGCGGAGAGGGGGCCGTGCGCGAGGTGATTGAGTACATTCTCAAGGGCTCCGGCCGGTGGCAGAGCCTGATGGAACGCTATCGGCGTAACGGCGCCGACTGGATCATGATGGGACCCTCCGCAAATTGGTGGTGGGCTTCGGCGCGCTGGCCGCGTTGCTCGGGGTCTACCTGCTCTACACGCACGTCAATCGGACGCCGCCCATGGCGGCCGAGCTCGCCAAGAAGGCGCCGGTGCCGACCGTCGATGTGAACACGGCCCCGCCGGGCGACGTCGGCACGATCCTGCGGGCGTGGGCATCGACCGCGTCGAGCAGACCGAGTTCCTGCACCGCAACGAGCGTCAATGACGTGGATCGCATCTTTGGCTTCGAGCAACTCCTGCACAAGGAGGGCAGCCAGTGGGAGATCACCAACCCGTACATGAAGCTGTTTCTCCCCACGTTCCGCTGCATCGTCACGGCCAACCGGGGCAAGGTCCAGGTGGAGACCGTCTTCTCGCGGCCGATGGCCAACGATGCGCAGTTCTCGGGCAACGTGCTGATCCACATCCTTCCCGCCGAGCCGAACAACGCCCTTGGAGTGTTTCATCCACCTCGACGATGTGGCGTTCCTGGCGGCCCAATCGCTGTTTTCCTCGGCCGGGGCCGTCCGGTTCTTCGCCCGCGGCGGGCAGGCCACCGGCACCGGCATGGAGCTGCTCTATGACGAGGGACGCAGCCGATTAGAGCTATTCCGGATCTTTAAGCTTGGCAGCCTGCGGTTTCGCAGTGGGGCGGTGGGCTCGGTCGCCGACCTGACGCCGCGAACACGGGCGGGAAGGTGCCGCCCCCGGTGCTGCTGCGGCTCGGCCTGCGGTGCTCCCGGCAGGCCCCAACAGCGCCGCCCGACGACCATTATCAATGCCTTCTGCGCCGCAATGTAGCCATCGAAATGCCGGACCGCGTCATCGTGGCGCGGGACGAGTTGGCGATCGACAATCTGATCTGGTCCAATGCGAAGAGCCGCGACGCTCTGACGAAGCCGGCACTGGACCCCAACGATCCCAATGCGGCCCCGTACCCGAGGCCGAACGCCCTGGACACGAGCGCTTCGTCGCACGCGGCTCTCAGCTCGATCCCGCCGGAGTCTTTTGATACGGTCGTCACCTGCGACGGCGGACTCGCAGGTCACGCTCGTGGACGCCGAGACAGAGCGACGGAGGACAGAGGACAGAAGACAGAAGCCGCCGTGCAGGAGCAGACGGACAATAAGCCGTCCTCCGTCGTCCGTCCTCCGTCCTCCGGACTGACCGGATCGGCAGCGCACGATGGCCCAATGGATTCACTTCGATGCCCTCACGACGCGACACCACGTTGGCAGGCCCGGTGGCGATGGCCTTCCTGCTCGATCCGAACGGTCTGAAGGAAGTCAAGGCCCCCGCGCGGGGTCCGCCAGCGCGATCTGCGCGTGACGGGAACCCCGCCCAAGCCGTGCCGATGACGATTCACCGCCGAGAAGGCCGTCCGGTTCCTGGCGGCGGCCAACCAGATCCTCTTCGAGGGCGACTGCAAAGCCACGCTCGTTGCGGTCGGAGCCGAACGTGACGTAGGAGTACACCCTGACGGCCCCGCGGCTGGTGCTCGACATCGCCTCCGATCCCAACAGCCATAAGAAGAAGGAACTCGCGGTGGCGGCCCGCAAGCTCGTGACCGACGGCGGTCCGGCGACCCTCCGCATTCGGCGCAAGGCGTCGGACAAGCTGGTCGGCTGGACGAAACTGGATGCCACGCAACTGCAATATGAAGCCGAGCCCTATCCGTCCGCCTCGCCCGGCGCGATGCAGGCTCGCGGAGCCCAGTTCACCGCCGTCGGTCCCGGCGCGATCTCGATTCGCAACGATGAAGTCGTCAACCCCCAGGCCGACCCGAACCAGTTCAGTCTCGGCCGGCCCTGCGTGGCCCGCCTGACCAACTTCGACACGTTGAAGTACTTCACGGCGACGAATCGGATTGTGGCCGAGGCGAGGCCCAGCAGCTCTCGCTCGATTACCTTCCCGTTGATGGACGGCAAGTACTCCGGGCAGCAGACGCGCATCGCGGCCGGCCATATCGAAGCGTCGCTCCAGGAGGTCACGAAAGGCCACCTGGAGTTGGCCACGCTCACTGCGACGAAAGGGATCGACTATGAGTATGAGGACGAGACCAAGAAGGTGAGCTTCAGCGGGTCGACGCTGTCCTACGACTACCGCCAGTCCCTCGTCGCCGTCCGCGGCGACGCCGAGCAGCCGTGTCTACCTGAACGGCGCCCAGGTGGATCGCATCGACCTGAACCTCAAAACCGGTCGCATCCAGGCCAACCCCGCCGCCGGCGTCATCCAGGTCCAGCGGTAGCACAGCCGCGACACCTGGATTGAGCTTGTAGTGTTCCATGCTACGTGAGTATTGTGTTGGCATCAATGCGTGAAATTGAATCGGTTAGTAAAGGAGACCGTTCGGATGCCGACGATATCGATGTTTTACGGCATTATCATTAGACTGTACTTTGCGCCGGGAGAACACAATCCGCCGCACGTCCACGCATTCTACAACGAGTTCAAGGCTTCGATTGATATTCGTACCGGGGATTTTATGGAAGGCTCGCTTCCGCACTCGCCAGCGCAAGCTGGTTGAGGCGTGGGTGGAATTGCATCGCGAAGAACTGATGGCGGATTGGAGCTTGGTCATGAATGGGGATGAGCCGTTCCGGATTCCGCCCCTGCAATAGGAGAGTACGCCAATGTACAAGGCGGTTGTGAGTGTTCGCCCGAACGAGGACTTCTCTTTGGCGGTCGCCTTTGAAGACGGAGTCGAGGGCGTCTTGGACATGACCCCTTATCTGGACTTCGGCGTGTTCAAGAAGATCAAGGACTTCGAGCAGTTTAAGCGGGTACGGATCGCGTTTGACACGGTCGAATGGGATTGTGGGGTGGACCTTGACCCCGAATTCGTTCGTGCCAAATGCAGAGTACGCAGAAGACATAACGCATAGGTCTTCGGGGCATATGGGTAGACCTCATGTGTTGACCGTCGCCTGCCCTTTCGTTTAGGTGTTAGGGGAAAGCAGGGGTTCGAAATCGTGCACCTGGGAATCATATGAGGCTACCGCGAGTACCAGAATGATAGGAGAGAACCAAACGATGAAGTGCCCGCCTGAGCTCACCCAGCGACTCAAATTTTGTGACCCACGTCTAAAAAGCTACATACTGGAGCTTGAGAAGGAGAACCTGCGGCTGCAAAGGCAAATCGCAAAGCTCCAGGTCAAGGACGTATCCCAACAGAATCAGATCGCTTCGCTCAAGAAGGCCCAACCCAAGTAGGTTGTTCAGGTTGTGAACTTTGCGAAGACCATTGACGAGACCAAGAAATAGACTCCGCATAGCGAGCTGTCTCGCGAGTGTCGCCAAGAGGATGCATGGTCACACGACGGGACGCGGAAGGGAACAAGCCTGAGACTCATTGGTACGTGCTGACCTTATGTCTGTTCCTGACTTGGCACGGTTGGGTCATTTCACCGGGTAGGGCGGTAGCGGCGGAATGGTTTTCTCCTTGGTCTTGAGCTCTTCGAGGATCACTTCGATCGCTTTGTCTAACTGCTGGTCGATGCCGGCGTATTCCTGGGCGGGGTCGTTGTCCACCGTGATGTCGGGCTCGACGCCGTGGCCTTCGATGATCCAGGTCTTGCCCTCGACGTCGTAACGGGAGAACTCGGGCTTGTTCAAGAAGCTGCCGTCCAACAGCGGCAGGGTCTCCCGGATGCCGACCACGCCGCCCCAGGTGCGCTTGCCGATCACCTTGCCCAGTTTGTATTGCTTGAAGCGGTAGGTGAACAGGTCGCCGTCGGAGGCGGAGAACTCGTCGGCCAGGCAGACCATCGGGCCGTAGATCATCTCTTCCGGGTCCGGCGTCGGGACCGTGTTGCGGGCGAAGTCGATCATCGCGACCTGCCGCCGGAGCCGCTCGATCAGCATGGGCGAGACGTTGCCGCCGCCGTTGCCGCGGACGTCCATAATCAGGGCCTTCTTGCGGATCTGCGGGTAGAAGTGCTTGACGAACTCGTTGAGGCCCTCCGTCTCCATGTCCGGCACGTGCAGGTAGCCGACTTTGCCGTCGGTGGCCTTGGTCACCTTCTCGATGTTGCGCTGGACCCAGGCGTAGTAGTAGAGCTGCTCTTCGCTGTCGGTCGGCACGACGATCGTGTCGTGGCTGCCTTCGCAGCTCGGGCTTGGCGTTGACCTTCAGGGTCACCTGCTTGCCGGCCTTGTTGACCAGCAGCTCATAGATGTTCTTCACGTCGGCGGTCGAATGGCCGTCGATGGCGAGGATGTAATCGCCCTCGCTTGGCATTCACGCCGATCTCCGTCAGCGGCGAACGCGCGGTCTTCTCCCAGTTCTCGCCGCGCAGGATCCTGGCGATCTTGTAGTACCCGGTTTGGGCGTCGCGGGTCAGCTCGGCCCCGAGCAGGCCGGTCGGAATCCGGTGTGGGCTTGGGACATTCGCCGCCGCCGACGTAGGTGTGGCCGGAGTTCAATTCGCCGATCATCTCGCCGATGATGTAGGTCAGATCGGCGCGGTGATTCACGTAGGCGACGAGCGGCTCATAGCGGGCCCGCATCGCCGGCCAGTCCACGCCATTCATGTTCGGGACGTGCGAAGAAGTCGCGCATCTGCCGCCAGCACTCGTGGAAGATCTGCCGCCACTCGGCCCGCTTGTCGAGATTGACCTCCATGCCGGAAAGGTCCAGCGTGTCCTTCATCTCGATCTTGCTCTTCGGCAGGTCGATGATCGCGTATTTATGGCCCGCGCCGACCAGCATCTTCTTCTGGTCCGCCGAAATCTCGTAGCCGTCGATCTGCCCGAGCTCGGTTTCCTTTTGCTCTTTGAGGTCGTACAGGCACAGTTGCGATTTGTCGTCTTTGGTGCCGTCGCGGAGGTAGTAGACCAGGTCGCCCGCGGAGCCGATATGCTGGTACGACGATACGGCGATCGGCAGCACGGCGATGCGATCCTTGATTCCGTCGAGATCGACCTTGATCGGCTCCGGCTCGGCCTTCTTCTTGTCGTCCTTGGTCTCCGCCTTCTGAGGCATCGTCCTTCTCGCTCTTCTTCTCGTCTGCGGCCGCCTTCACGTCCACTTCATCGCTTTGCGGCTTGAACGGCGATTCGGTGGACTTGGCCAGCGTGATCAGGTAGATGCGGGACATGTCCTGATAGGCGTGGTTCCATTCGGTCCGGCTGTAGATCGGATCGAAATCGCGGTCGGAGACGAAGAACACGAAGCGGCCGTCGGAGCTGAAGGCCGGATGCGACGAGTCGTACCACCCGTCGGTCAGCTCGTGCGTGGTCTGGTCCTTAAGCGAATAGAGGTAGATCTTGCTCATGCAAGCCACTTCGGGCTTGGTGTAGACGATCCACAGGCTGTCCGGCGCCCAACCGTACTCGCTGAATTCCCACTTGTCGCACTTGCAGACGTCGGTGATCACGCCCGTCTCGACGTTGACGAAGCGCAGCCGCAGGGCCTTGTCGCTCCAGAGGATCTTCTTGCTGTCGGGCGACCATTCGATGTGATACTTGTAGATCGCGTCATCCTTGGTCACCTGCCGGGCGGGGCCGTGGCCGTCCTGTGGCGTGATCCAGATTTCGTCTTCGCCCGAGGCGTCGGAGATGTAGGCGATCCATTTGCCGTCCGGCGACCATTTCGAGTCCCGCTCGTGCACGCCCGGAGAGGCGGTCAGATTCCGGACCGCACCATGCTTGGCGGGAACGGTGAACACGTCGCCGCGGGCGCCGAACAGGGCCCGCTTGCCGTCCGGGGAAATCTCGAAATTGGTCACCTTCTCCGCGACGTTGACCAGACCGCCCCGGCCGCCCTGGAGATCGTCATCGATGGAGATATTCACCTTGGTACAGGCGTCCCGGTCGATGTCATAGCGGTAGATGTAGCCGCCGTTCTCGAAGACGATGGCGTTTTTGCCCAGCGACGGGAACTTCACGTCGAACTCGGTAAAGCTGGTCAGTTGCCGCGTCTCCTTGGACTTCGTGTCATACACGAAGAGGTTCATCCGCTTGTTGCCGTCGCGGTCGGAGAGGAAGAAGATCTGGTCGCCGTGCCACATCGGGATGATGTTCTGGGCGGGATTGTTCGTGATGTTGTCCGTCGTTTTCGTGTCGAAGTCATAAACCCAGATATCGTCGGCCATGCCGCCGCGATAGCGTTTCCACGTGCGAAACTCGCGAAAGACGCGATTGTAGGCGAGCTTCTTGCCGTCCGGCGAGAAGGAGCAGAAGCCGCCCCGCGGCAAGGGCAGCTCTTGGGGCAGATCGCCCGAAGTGGAGACGGAATACAGCCGGCCGATGAACGAATTGAACGAGTGCATCCGCGACCGGAAGATGATGTGTTTGCCGTCCGGCGTCCACGTCATGACGATGTTATTCGGACCCATGCGGTCGGCGACGTCGTCCCGGCTGAGCGTGGCGGTGTACGTGAGACGTTTCGGCTCGCCGCCCGTGGCCGGCATGACGTAGACTTCGGTGTTGCCGTCGTATTGGCCGGTGAAGGCGATGGTTTTGCCGTCCGGCGCGAACCGGGCGAACATCTCGAAGCCTTCGTCGTTCGTCAACTTGCGCGCCGTGCCGCCATTGGCGCTGACCGTATAGAGATCCCCGGCATAGGTGAAGACGATTTGGTCCTCATAAATCGCGGGAAAACGCAGCAGCCGCGCTTCGGTTCCCGCGAAGGCCGGGGTAAGACTCGAAAGGACCGCCACACAGAGTGCGAGTACATGCTTCATCTTGGTTCCCTGCCAATGCAAAACCACTGAATCCGATCCTTCAAAACCTCCTCGGGCGACAAAGCGGGAGCATCCTATCAAGTCGGTCAACCGCCGTCAACGATTCTGGCGAAGGGTGCCATGTCTCGCCTTTGCGAGACATGCCCAGCCACCGAGCAAGACGTGTCCACGAGACACCAGTCTGGCCCCCGGTTCTCGGCCGATTGGGTTTGTTTCGCACGATTGGCCCCTGGGACCGCCGATCTCCGGATCGGCATACTGGCGGAAATTGGGTTTCTTCGTACAACACGCCACACTCTTCCCTCTTCAATCTGCAATCCAAAATCCGCAATCCGCAATCGATAGATTTGGCTTTGTTCTCCCGTCGCTTCTGGCAGGCCGGATTTGCCATAACTCCTTTTCTGCAAATCACTTGCCGTTCGCGTTGTCGTGGCCCGGATTGGGTTTGTTTCGCACAAATCTCCACCACGGAGGGCCCAGCGCGGCCTCCGGCCGCAACGAAAACCTATCCTCGCGCCAAGACGCAGAGAGCGCCAAGAAGAGAACCCTCTGGTACTCGTACGGAGAATGGAACTCGAACTACCTTTCCTGAGATCGGGGCCTCTTTGCACGAACGCCGTTCGGCCGAGGGGGACGCGTGAAGTCCGAAGCCTCGACCACAGCGTTGCCTGTCTTGACACTCGACGCTTCAAACGGGACACTCCCTTCCCAATTGGGTTCGTTTCACACAATCGCTTGGCCAGCCGCCTACCGACTACCGGAAAAGGCGGCTCTTGCGGCCTCGTCGTGCCCGGCGTCCACCGGCGGTGGTCGCACTTTTATATATAGACGCTTTGGGACGCGCGTATGTTGCATAAGAATCAACATCCCGCTGTGAAAAAGACGCATGCTGCGAAGGAGACATGTAGGACAGCCGCCCCCGGCTGTCGAGCCAATCGGCTACCGACGATTCTCCCGTCCGCTCATCGGTCGAACAATTCCTAATTCGAGATTTGACCCCGCGAAGTCCCAACGGCATAGACAAGACGCCCGATGTCATTGCGAGCGCGGCTCGCCGAGCGCGGCAATCTCTCCGATGGTCGCGGAACTTGCGAATTGCGGTACTAGCATCGTCACGTCCCCGGAGGGATTGGAGGAGGCGGTTCAGGGGGGGGCGTTTGGGCTGCTTCCGTGTTCCGGACGTCTCGGGCGGTTCCTGTTTGCGGGGATAAGGAGGCGGTTGGGTTCCCAAACGCGACAGATCGCGTTTGGGGTCCCTTCATGGCCGAAAAGAGGAGCAGACCGGCCATAGGCGGAAGGGGACTGTGCGGCTGGAGGGGGACGACTTCGAATAGCTCGCCGGAGGCATCCGCTGGTGGGCGGTTCTTTGATCTTTCCGCCCACGGACGATGGCCCGCCTGGTGTCGGACGGAGGGCAGTTGGCTATGAGGCGTCGTGGGAGGGCGGCGGCCGCGTCCCTTCCCCTGAACCGCCTCTTCTCTTCTTGGTTGGTGGTCGTACGCGCTGGGCCCCAGGCGGCCAGGATGGCTTGGTGGGCGAGAAAGGACGACCTTGGGACACCTACATCCAAAGCCTGACCCCTTCTTCCCCCCTTGGGACACCTACATCCAAAGCCTGACCCCTTCTTCCCCCACGTGTATGCGCATTGGACCCGGTCGCCGCGCGGATTTGGCAGTCTGCTGGCGTTCTACGAACCCTTCCGGGGGGCCAGCTACGCGGTCTTCAACGATCGGACCTGGAACGACATCTCCTACACCCAAGTCGCGCGGCGCGGACGTCGGCCGTTCGAGGAACACCACCGGTTCTTCCTGGTTCAGATGGGGACCCAGAACGCGCGAGTGTTACCGCGTATCAAGAGCGTCGTCGACGCTCTGCCCTACGCGGAGGACTATCGTCACCCCTATGCGCAGGCGCGCGTCGGGACCTTGCTGACGGGAGAAGGAATATCCGCCCACGGTTATCGCACGGACAGTGGCGTCTACGGTATCGTGGCGGACGGGAACAACACGGCCGCGATCGCGTTCGACGCCGCACGCGGGGGCGCTGCGGCGCGGGCCCTTCCGTACTTGCAGCCGGCCGTCCTCGTCTCCCGCTTCGACGTCGCCGACGACCGACTCCGGGTGGAACTATCTCAGAATAATGGCGTGACGTTCGAAGACCTGCCGAAATCATGGTACAACGTGACCACTCGTCAGGAGTCGGCGGAACTTGGCGGCAGCGACCGTCGTTTGCTTCAGTTGCTCTGTCCGATTCCCGCCGCCGCGACCGGTCCGCACGCGTGGGTTCTCCGCATCCGTGAGAGCGCACGCTGAGGTCTCGTATTGGCATCTCGCAGGCATAGGGAGGAATGGGGTCAAACTACACACTCCACCTTCTCTCCCCGGCCATCCTACGCGCAGATGCGCTGCAAATCGTCCATCGTCAGCTCGTCGAGGCGGGCGACGACTCGGTCGGCCTGTCTCAGTTGGGCGGCGTCGTAGCTGTTCGTCACGGCGATCGAGCGCATGCCGGCGGCCTTGGCGGCTTTGAGGCCCCAGTGCGAGTCCTCAATGACGATGCAGCGTTCGGCCGTGATGGGTTCCGGCCAGAGATCGTTGAGCTTCTCCAAAGCCAGGAGGAACCCTTCCGGGTCCGGCTTGCCGCGTTCGACTTCCTCGGCCGAGACGATGACGTCAAAGTACTTTCGCAAGCTCCCTTCCTCGAGAATCAGCTCGATCTCGGCCCGCAGAGCGCCGGAGCAAATCGCAATCGGGACCTGGGCCGCCGATAACATGCCGAGGAACTCGCGCACGCCCTCGATGATCTTGCCTTCCGTCTTGGCCAGTTTCTCGAAAAGGCGTGTCTTCTGCTGGCCGAGGCTCTTGACCAGTGCCGTGTCGCGGGCATCCCGTTCACCGGGCTCAGGGCAGGCTTGCCCGCGCTCCGAAGGCGGGACGGGGTCCCCAACGCCCTGTTTCGCGTTGGGGAGCCCCACGCCCTCGACACGGTCGGCGGGCGAGGCGCGAAGTCGTCCCTCGGCGATCAGGGCTCGGAAGCAATCGGCATCGCTCATGCCGAGGTATGTTCTGTAGTATTCGGGCTTGGTGAGTTGGAAGCTATACGGAGCAAGGACCGCGTTGAAGGCACGAAAGTGCAGGATCTCGGAGTCCGTGATCACGCCGTCGAAATCAAAAATCACTGCACGCAACATAAAGCCTGGAACAATGGAATAATGGAATAATGGAATAATGGAATAATGGAATAATGGAAGAGCGGAATACGGGAATATGGGGCAGCGTGAGGCGTTCTTGATCCCCATCATTCCATCATTCCCATTCTTACGTTTCCGGCACCGGGCCCACCAAGGCCTCGTAATCCGTGAACGTGGACCTATTCCCTTGGCGGATCGCATCGGTCAACGCCTTGATTTTCGGGGCATTCTTCTCGATGTACCGGCGAGCCAGCAGGGCCTTGCGCTGCTTGACCGGAATGGTCTGGCCGTTGCGACCGGTGCCGTTACCCGCAACCGGGACATTCATCTCGACCTTCGTGCTCGCCTGGCCGCAGAACAGATAGCCATTGATCAGGTCGATGGCGACATCGACCAAGGCCCGGCCGTACAGGTCCATGTAGTCGTTGCCCTGGCCCTTCGTGAATTCGATAGCGGCGTTCAACTGCTGCGTTCCCTCGGCCAGTTTCCCGAGCAGGTCGGCGAGCTGCGGGTCGTACTGCTGGGCGACCAGTTCCGCGAAGTACTTTTCCGCCGTACCGCTGCAAACGCCGCGCACGGCCGCAACGACCTGCAGTTGGCTGGTGCCTTCGTAGATCGTCGTGATGCGGGCATCGCGGGCATGCCGCTCGCAGGCGTAGTCCCGCATGAAGCCGCTGCCGCCCAGGACCTGCATGGCGTCATAGGCGACGCGGTTGCACATCTCCGAGCAGTAGTATTTGCTCATGGGCGTCAGCATGCCCGCGAACCGCTTGTACAAACGGGCGTTGTCTTTAACCCGCTTCGACGCCTCTTTGTCCTGCGGCGGATTGTTCTCCGCCTGATTGTTGTACCCGATGGCCAAGTCCACGACGCGCGAGGCATCGTAGAGCAGGGCCCGTCCGGCCTCGATGGCGAGCTTCATATCGATCAGCATGTCCCGCACGGCGGGCAGCTTCTCGATGGCGACCGAGAATTGCTTGCGGCTGGCCGCATAGTCGCGGGCGACCCGGTAGGTCGCCTCCGCGATCCCGACCGATTGGGCGGCGATGCCGATGCGGGCTCCGTTCATCAGGGTGGCGACATACGGCACGAGACCGCGCTGCCTTTCGCCGATCAGCTCGCAGGGCGTGTGGTCGAAGAAGATCTCGCACGTGGGCGAGCCGTGGATGCCGAGCTTGTCTTCAAGCCGGCGGATGTGAACCGTCGGGCCGGGCCCGCAGATCAGCAGGCTCAGGCCCAGGCCGCCGCTGCGATCCGGCTCGCTGCGCCAGCACGAGCAGGACATCGCCGCAGCCGTTGGTAATGAAACGCTTGACGCCGTGGAGGAACCAATGGCCCGCAGCATCCTGGTACGCTCGCAGCTTCACCGACTGGAGGTCCGAGCCGGCGTCCGGCTCCGTCAGGACCATCGCGCCGGTGACTTTGCCGTTGGCGAAGGCCGGCAGGTACTTCTGCTTGATCTCCTCCGAAGCGAAGGCGTTGATCGTGTCGGCGATGCCTTGGAGGCCGAAGATGTTCATCAGCGAGGCATCGGCCCGCGAGAGAACCTCGACGGCCATCGAGTAGACGAGATTCGGGAAGTTCAAACCGCCGAAGCGGTGGGGCAGGGTGAAGCCCATGACTTCCGCCTGGCCGAGCTTCTCGATGGCCTCCTGGATGCCCTTGGGCCGGGTCACCGTGCCGTCTTCATTGAGCTGGTTGCCCTCGCGGTCCACGCCGTCGGCCCGCGGGGCGATGAAGTCCGCACAGAGCTCGCCCAGCGATTCCAGCACCATCTCGTAGTTGCGGATGGCCTCCGGCTCGCTGCTCGGTGCATAGTCGAACTGGCCGGCAAACCGGAAGCCTTCTTCGAATGCTCGTGCCAACTGCCCCAGGTCGATGTGCCGCAGCAGGAACCGAATATCGTCGTTGTCTGTGTAAAAATTCCCCATGTCTCCTCTATGCCTTCATGTTGTACTATTTATGATTTACGCTTTGAAATGCCTACCCGTCATTCTAAGACATAAATCATAAATCGTAAATCGTAAATCCCTTTACGCCTTTCTCCTTGATCGTCTTGATCATCCTGGGCACGACCTCGTTCAAATCGCCCAGGATTTTGTAGTGGGCGACGTTGAAGATCGGGGCCTCCGGATCGTTGTTGATCGCCACGATCTTCTGGCTCTGGGCCATGCCCGCCTGGTGCTGAATCGCGCCGCTGATGCCGACCGCGATATACAGGCTCGGCCGGACCGTGGTGCCGGTCTGGCCCACCTGATGATCGTGATCGATGAAGCCCAGATCGACCGCCGCACGCGTGGCGGCGGGGGCCGCACCCAGACAATTGGCCAAATCCCAGATCAGCTTGAAATTGTCCTTGCTGCCGACGCCCGCGCCGCCGGCCACGATAATGCGGGCCGCCTTGAGATCGACCTTCTTCGGCCGGGTATGCTCTTCGAGAAGCTCCAGGGGCAGGTCGCCGTTGGCCAGCTTAACGCTTTCCTTGACGATCTCCCCGCGACGCTTCGCATCCGGCTGGGGCATCGGCATCACGCCCTCGCGCACGGTTGCCATCTGGGGCCAGCGGTCGTAATTGATGATCGTCGCGATGATGTTGCCGCCGAAGGCGGGCCGAATCTGGAAGAGCAGGTTCTTGTGGACCGAGCCGCCTTGGGCCGTCTCGTGGTCGCCGATCTGGAGATCGGTGCAGTCCGCGGTCAGACCCGCCTTGGCCGCACTGGCCACCGCGGCGCCAGGTCCCGGCCCGATACCGTCGCGCCGTAGAGCACGATCTGCGGCTTATGCTTGTGGATCAGGTCGAAGATGACCTTGGCATAGCTATTGGTCTGATACGCCCTGAGCGACGGATGCTCGACCAGATAGACCTTGTCGGCCCCATGCTGGATCAGCTTCGTGCCCAGGCCGGTGACGCCATCGCCCAGAAGCACGGCCGCCAGTTTCACCTTCAGTGTATCCGCCAGATGCCGCGCCTTGCTCATCAGCTCCAGCGGCGTATCCTCCAGCCGCCCCCCATGCTGCTCGGCGAACACCCAAACTTCCCCTTGTCTATTGACATCGATCATAACTCGAATCTCATCCGTTTATGCGATGATCTTGTCTTGGATCAGTTCGTGGATCATGCCGGCGACGCCTTCGTCGGTGGGGGCGATGTCCTTGCTTTCCTTGGCCGCCAGGACGACACTCTGGATGCGGTGCACCTTGGTGGGCGAGCCGCTCCGGCCGCACCAGGTCAGGTCCGCTTTGAGGTCGTCCAGGTTCCACTGCTTGATCAGCAGGCCCTTGGACTCCAGGGCATCCGCCTGCTCGTTCGCCAGCTTCTCGATCGTCGCCATCGTCGGCGCCGGGATTGGCGGCTTTCACCTGCTGCTCGATCTCGGCCCGCGTGCGGGCGTTCTTATACCTCATCATCTTGCGGGCGGCCGCCACGCGCGGCTCGGCGGCGTCGCTTGTGATGGTCAGCAGCACGGGCAGCTTGGCCTTGACCCGCTGCCAGCCGTTGCCGATATTGCGGCGGGCCGTAATCATGTTTCCTTCGAGACTCTCCATCGCCTCGACGTAGGTGATTTGCGTGATTCCCAGCTTCTCCGCCAGTTGCGGACCGACCTGGGCCGTATCGCCGTCGATGGCCTGCCGGCCGCACAGGACGATGTCGTACTCCAGCTTGCGAACGGCACAGCTCAGAATGTAGCTCGTCGCCAGCGTGTCGCTGGCGGCGGCACGCGAGTCGGTGACCAGTACGGCGTCATCTGCGCCGCGATAGAGGGCATCCCGCAGGATTCTCGTCGCGACGGGCAGGCCCATCGTAATGACCGTGATGCGGCCGCCGAAACGGTCCTTGATCTGCAAAGCCACCTCGAGGGCGTTCAAGTCCTCGGGATTGAAAATGGCCGGCAGGGCCGCCCGGTTCACCGTCCCGTCGTCGTTCATGACTTGCCCGGTGATCCGGTGCGTGTCCGGCACCTGCTTGACTAACACCACACAGTTATAGCCCACCTAAGACTCCTAAGTAGCACGGGCATCTTGCCCGTGATCTTGAATCCATGGGCAGGATGCCCATGCCACGATGATCGGATGCTCACTTCGATCGTTCGGAGACCATACTGTAGCGGCGTTTTCGCCGGGGTCAACTCCAAAGTGGGTGCGGGAAAGCTATGGACACGTTCTGTGGCGGGCATTACTCTGTTGTCCATCGTGGATGCCTTGGTCGAATGGATTGGGCAGAATGAATATGGCATGAGGTGACACGTGAAAGCGCTGCTTTACACCAAACCCTATACGTTCGAATACACCGATGTCCCGGACCCGGCGGTGGGCGACGACGATATCCTGGTGCGGGTCCGGGCCTGCGGCATCTGCGGCTCCGACGTCGCGGGCCATACGGGCAAGACCGGCCGCCGGCTGCCGCCCCTGATCATGGGCCACGAGGCGGCCGGGGCCGTCGAACGCGTGGGCCGGAGCGTACGCGGCTTTAGCCCGGGGGATCGCATCTGTTTCGATTCTACCGTCTACTGCAACCAGTGTCCCGCGTGCCAGCAGGGCCTGTTCAACCGTTGCGTCAAGCGGCAGGTGCTGGGTGTCTCCGTGCCGGAGTTCAAGCGGCAGGGGGCCTTTGCCGAGTTTGTCGCGGTCCCGCACTGGATTTGTGCCAAGCTGCCGGAGAACATGTCATTCACCCAGGCGGCGCTGTTGGAGCCGGCCTCCATCGGCACGCACGCGGCCAATCGCCCCCCGATCGCCAAGACCGACACCGTCGTCGTGATCGGCGCCGGCACGATCGGCCTCTTCATCCTCCAGGCGGCCAAGATCCGCGGGGCGAAGACGACCATCGCCTGCGACCTTAACGACTGGCGGCTCGATCTGGCACGCCAGGTCGGCGCCGACGTGCGGCTCAATTCGGGGAAAGTCGACCTGAAGAGCGAGGTCCTCCAGAGAACGGACGGACGCGGCGCCGACGTGACGTTTGAGGCCGTCGGCTTCGGCGAGACGTTCGGCCAGGCCGTCGCGGTCACGCGGACCGGCGGCACGCTCGTAGCTGTCGGCAATCTGCAAAAGGAGACCGAGTTCAACCTGCAGGAGCTGGTTTCGCGGGAGCTGACCTTCACCGGCTCCTACGCCAGTGCGGGCGAGTTCCGGACCTGCATCGGCTCGATCGCTTCGGGCCAGATGAATGTCGAGCCGCTCATCAGTGAAGTGTTGCCGCTCAAGGAGGGGCCGGCCGCCTTCAAACGACTGTTGGACGGAAAAGAGAACTTATTGAAGATCATTCTGGAACCGTAGCGGGATAATCGTCACGCGGTTGCGGTTGCGAAACTCGTATCGGTTGCGTCAGGCGGCAGGTGGGATACCGCGACGCCCAACGCAACCGTTTGACGACGCGAGCCGCGCAACCGATCGACGATTGACGAGTGTAGTGATAGGAGTGCCGACGATGGAGAGCTTATTCGATCTTTCGGGCAAAGTGGCGGTGGTGACAGGGACGAGCCGGGGCTTGGGGCAATACTTCGGCCGGGCGCTGGCCCAGGCAGGGGCGGACCTGGTCGTCACCAGCCGGGACAAGTCACGACTGACGCCGTTCAAGGAGGAAATCGAGGGCATGGGCCGCAGGGCGCTGCCAGTCAAGCTGGACGTCGGCAGCGAAAGTGACATCGAGGGAATGGTCCGGGCCGCCATCGACGAATACGGCAAGATCGACATCCTCGTGAACAATGCGGGTCTGAATATCCGTCACCCGGCGGCTGAGTTCACTTGGAAGGAGTGGGACACCGTCCTCAACACGAACCTCAAGGGGTCGTTCTTCGTCGCCCAGGCCGTGGGCAAGGAGATGATGAAGCGGCAGTACGGCCGGATCATCAACATCGGCTCGTGCACCTGCGTCTTCGGTATGGAGGGCATCGGCCCGTATTGCGCCAGTCGCGGCGGGGTCCTGCAGATGAGCCGCAGCCTCGCGGCCGAGTGGGGCAAATACGGCATCACGGTCAACGTCCTGGCTCCGGGCTGGTTCAAGACCGCCCAGAACAAGGTGCTCTACGACAACACCAAGTGGGTCGAGTACATCGTTGGACGGATTCCGCTCGGCCGGCCGGGGCAGCCCAGTGACCTCGATGGTACGGTGATCTTCCTGGCCTCGGATGCCTCCGCCTACATCACGGGCCAGATTCTCCTCGTTGACGGCGGTTTCACCACCGGTGCCACGAAAGCGATCCTGTGAGGTGAAGGGGCAGGGGAGTACGGCCTGATGGGTCTTTACGGACAACCTATGGCACACGATAGACGTAAGCAGTGTCCGCATAAGAGATTACGTGCGACGGGAGTCGCGACATCACGAACCCCTTGAGTGGCCCGGGCAATTCGGGTATACTGAGGCTACAAGCTTCTGGGTTTCCGTTCGCACCTTTCGGCGCGTGGAAGCCCTCTCAGGGCCAGCAGAATGCAGAAAGACGCCCAGGCGACAGAACAGAATGAGGGTTCGGCGCATCTAACTACCGTGCAAGGCATTGTCGACGGGGACCGTCAGAGTTTCCCGGAAGATGACGCCCGTTTGGCGGCGCGTCTGACCAAAGGAGACCGGACAGCGGCCGAAGATCTCGTAAATCGTTATTACGAACGGATTTACCTCTTCATGCGTGCTGTGGGTCATAACCGTCAGACCGGTGAGGATCTGACGCAGGAGACGTTCCTGCGGGCTTGGTCCCACATCGGCCAATTGCGCGACGGCAAGGCGTTGAACGGGTGGCTTTTTCGCATCGCCAGCAACGTGTCCAAGCTGCACCATCGCCGGCACAAAGATCGGCCGACGGTCGATCTGGACAGCATTGAGCCGCCGGCCGGGGGCGTCGAGGGCTCCAACCGGGCCGGCGAGCGCGAGCAGTTGGGTCATCTGCAGGAGGCGGTGGGGCGGTTGCCCTGGAAGCTGCGCCAGGCGGTGGTGCTGCACTATATGCAGCAGTTGACCATCTCCGAGGCGGCCCAGACGGCCGGCATTCGGCCGGGAACGCTCAAGAGCCGGCTCAATCGGGGCCTTGAGGCCTTGAGAGAAGAGGTGATGGACGAGTAAACCGTGCGGGCGGCGGGGCCGCTCAGGAGTGAACCGTCATGGGAACACAGGGAATCGAGGAGCTTTTGCGGCGGTTGTCCGAGCGCGGGATCGAGCGCGCCCGGCCGGGGCTCTGTGAGGAAATCAAAGCGCGAATCCCCAGCCGGCTGATTTTGCACCCGATGGACACGATCAGCATTCTTGTGGACTTCCGCCTCAGCCGGGTGGCGGCGGCGGCGGCCATTCTGCTGGCCGTCTTCATCCTCGGCGGCTTGTGGGTCGGCCGGGACGGTAAGTTGATGCTCCGTTATACGCTGGGCGGGGAACAGGCCTGCCAGGCCGATCTCCTGGGCAATCTGGCCCAGTTTCGCGATGATCTGGCCGCCCAAGGCCGCGAAGTCGTATATTATGGCCGTCCGGCCAATCTCAAGGACCCGTGTACCATCCTCATGCACTGGAAGCTGTCCGACGATAAATACGGCGTGATTTTTGGGGACCTGACAGCCCGGACGGTCAGCGCCAAGACGCTGATCACTCTCCAGGACCAGATGCTGCAGGCGCGGCCGAAGTAAGGGGCTGTTGCGACGGCCTGGCAGCCGTGCCATCCGGTTCACTCGGCCGGGACTCGACAACAAGTGGCGCCGGGGCCTACATCAGTGACGTTCACCTTGTTTGTCGGAAGAGAATGATTATGGCCAGACGCGCGAAGGGTTTCACTCTGATTGAACTGCTGGTGGTCATCGCCATCATCGCGATCCTGATGGCCATCCTGATGCCGGCGCTGGGCCGCGTCCGCAAGCAGGCCCAGGCGGTGACGTGCATGTCCCAGATCAGGACTTGGTCCTTGACGTACAAGCTCTACACGGATGACAACGGTGGGTTCTTCCCCGAAGGCTGGGCGTACGCGGACCAACATCCCGGGACCGCCAACGGCGACTGGGGTTTGTGGATGAACGAGATGAGGCCCTATTACAGAGTGGAGAAGATGCGGCTGTGCCCGACCGCGACGCGCGTTGTCCTCAACAGCAGCGACTGGGGGACTTTCAAGGCCTGGTACGGGACCTTCCAGAATCGCTATCCGGCCTCTGACGAGGGCCCCACGAAGGAATTCATAGGCAGCTACGGCACCAGCAACTGGATCGACAACATGTGCGCCAACCGGGGCGACCGCCTGAAGGAATGGTTCTGGAAGAGCGTCCAGAACGTGTTCAACGCGAGCCAGGTGCCGATGATTGCGGATAACACCTGGCACGATGCGTGGCCGCGCGACACCGACGTACCCGTAGGGCAGCCGTTGGACTACGGTTGGGGTGACAAAGGCACGACCGGGGAGATGAATCAGTTCTGCATCGACCGTCACTTCGGCACAGCGAATTTCGCGTTCGCCGACTGGTCCGCCCGCAAGGTAGGGCTCAAAGAGCTGTGGACCCTCCAGTGGCATCGCAACTTCAATACCCACAATTCCTGGACCAAAGCCGGGGGCGCGACCGCCAGCGATTGGCCCGAATGGCTGCAACGGTACAAGGACTATTGACGGCGCTCAGTAGATGATGGCCGTGGCTTCCTCGATCTTGCGGATCACTTCGCCGGGATCCGCCGGGTTGGAGACGTAACCGTCGTAGCCCTTATGGAGCAGGGCGGTCGCCTCCTGATTGGTCAACTGGTTGGCCAAAGCGACGATCTTCACGGTCGCATAGTCTTCGTTGGAGTGGATGCTCTGGCAGATGCTCTGGGCATCCACGCCGCTGGTCAGCAAATTGATCAAGACCACATGGGGCGCGAGTTTCTGGATGGCCGCGCCGACCTCGAAGCTGCTGCGTGCCACCTGCACGTCGTAACCGCCGCGCGTCTTCAACGCTTCGAGCATCTCGCCCGCCGGCTGTTCGCTGCCGTCCACGAGCAGGACCCGGATCCTCCCCGCGGGCAAAGTCTCCATGGGCATATTATTGGCCCTCATGAATCGGAGCAGTTCGTTGAGCGGAATCCGGCGGTCCTTGCTGCCGGGGATCCGATACCCTTTGAGCTGACCCGAGTCGAACCACTTGGACACCGTGCGCGGCGCCACGTTGCAGATCTTGGCCACATCACCCGTCGTCAGTACATTTTTGCCTTTTGCCATACTTTTGATTCCCGAACTGGTGCACTGATTCCAGCCTGTTCTTCGGCTTGAACCGACAAAGCGTTTAGCCCCGGACGCAGATTTACCGATGCCGGCGGTGCGGGTGAGCCTGGGCACGGTCCGGGGTCCCATAAGAATCCCGGTCTGCCGGAAAGCCTCGGGGATTCACGATTTGTGATAGAGTCTCTGCTTCCTGCCGGACGCTACCCGGTTACAATAGCGACACGTAAGTAGTAGATCACAAGTCCTTAACGGGAGACTGCCGATGCGGATACCTTTGTCCCGGCCGGATATCACAGAGTGGGAAATCGAGCGTGTGGTCGAGGTGCTGCGCAGCCCGGACCTATCACTGGGTCCGACGCTCCGGCGATTCGAGGAGGCGTTTGCGGCCTGCCTCGGCCGTCGGCGCGCCGTCGCCGTCAATAGCGGGACCAGCGGCCTGTTCCTGAGCCTGCGGGCCCTGGGGATCGGCCCGGGGGATGAGGTGATCACCACGCCGTTTACGTTCATCGCCTCGGTGACGTCGATCATGATGACCGGGGCCCGGCCGGTCTTTGTCGATATCGACCCCGCCAGCCTGAACCTCGATCCGTCCCGTATAGAGGCTGCCGTCACCCGCCGGACCAAGGCGATTCTGCCGGTCGAAATCTTCGGCAATCCCGCCCGTTTCGACGAGATTTGCGCCATCGCGGCCCGGCGTCACCTGCTGGTGGTGGAGGATAGCTGTGAGGCCCTGGGCTCGACCTTGCAGGGCCGCCAAGCTGGCACGTTCGGCGCCCTCAGCGTCTTCGGTTTCTACCCGAACAAACAGATCACTACCGGGGAGGGGGGGATGATCGTGACGGACCGCGACGACTTAGCGGACCTGTGCGTGTCCCTGCGCAACCAGGGCCGCAGCGCCCAAGGGGCGGGAACCGAAGACAGAGGACCGAAGACAGAGGACGGAGGGCAGAGGACAGAGGATCGTGTTGCTCTGCGTCGTCCGTCGTCCGTCCTCCGTCCTCCGTCCTCCGCCCCTGGCTGGCCCACGAGCGGCTGGGCTACAACCTCCGGCTCAGCGACATCAACTGTGCCCTGGGATTGGCCCAGTTGTCGCGACTCGACGAGATCAAGGCCAAGCGCCGGCAGGTTGCGGCGTGGTACCAGGAGATGCTCGCGGCGGAAGACCGGCTGATCGTGCCGCGCGACACCGCCGGCATTGAGACGAGTTGGTTCGTCTTTGTGGTCCAACTGGCCGGGTCGTACACGGTCCACCAGCGGGATCGCATTCTGCAGGAGATGGACCGCCAGGGCATACAGGTGAGCAATTACTTCCCGCCGGTGCACTTGCAGCCCTTCATCGCCGAGCAGTACGGCCACGCCCCCGGCGCTTTCCCGATCGCCGAGTCGGTAAGCCGCCGGACGATCGCGCTGCCATTTTACAACCGCCTGACACAGGACGAGGTCGCGCTCATCTGCGGCGTCCTCCGCGGCGTCCTCGACGCTTGTCTGCGGTAGAATCGTTCGTCGTCACAAGGTTGCGCGGCTCGTTGAAGGAGTGGAATGTTAGAATATTGGAATACTGAAATATTGGGAATTGGGATCTTCCAAGCCCCCCATCCTTCCATTATTCCACCATTCCATTATTCCAATGCACTGCGGCGCGTGTTTCGCATAAAAGCCCGGCAGACAATACTGGCGAGCGTGTTTGTGGGGCCTGGTTCTGCCATTTGCACATCCGCTTTTTCATCGTACATTTTGTGTAGGGAACCTCAGTAAGACCGTTTGTCGTCAGACGGTCGTGCGGCTCGTTACGGTTGGCGTCCGGCGTCTCACGAGATGAGCGTCGCAACCTTGTCACTCCGGACTCGATCCGGGGCGTAGCCGCTGGACGAGCAGTGTGCCATGCGTGAGGGACCCGCAGAAGTCCTGCAAAGGAAGGGGAGAAATCCTTACATGGGCTGGAGAACGAAGTTTGTCTTTTTGCTGATCGTGTACTGCGCCGGCTTTGCGACCGCGATCTACTATCTGGCGCCGACGCCCGCCGGCCAGCCGCGACAGCACTTGGCCTTGTCCCAGATGACTGCGGGGATGCAGCCGGACCGGTTGCTCGCCTCGTTGCGGTCCGGGATGGACAAGTACCTCGGGCTGAGCAAGGACGCCGCCGAGGAAGCCGCCAAGCTCCTCCAAACCAAGCTCAACGAAGCCACCAAGTCTCAATCCAAAGAATAGCGTCCCAGCGTCATCACTTGGTTGGAGCGGCTCCAGAAGGACGAGGCTCGATGAGACCAAGCCTCGGATGTACGTTGCCCCAAGGAATGCCCCGGCCGTAGGTTCGCCCAGACTTGCGGCCGTCCGCGTTCCCAGGCGTTGCTCCGCCATCCTCAGATCAACTCAATCACCCGTCGGCCTCGCCTCACAGGCTACTATCTCACCGACGATTACTACGTGTTGCCCTTTGAGGATCTCTTCCGCCTGGCGCAGCGTCCAGGCCCCGGCCCAACAGACCATTGCGGCCGTCCGCCCACTCGGAGGAACAGCCCTCCTTGTACGAGCCGCGGGTGTCCATGGTGGAGTCTACGAACTCCTTGTTGGCAATGCCACGGAGTTTCAGCATGCCCGCATCGCCCGCGTGATTCAGACCCAAGTTGCGATTTCATGCTCATCCAGAAAGCGGTTCTCGATTCCGTCACAAACGACTTAGGTGCCTTGCACGAGGGATTGCAGTGGGAGTTCATTGCTCGGCTCCACAAGCGAGGTTTTCGAATTCGCGAAATCCCGATACATCATCGGCCTCGCAAGACCGGTCTCACGAAACATGCTGAGGAATCCCCGGTCCTCCCGCAGCGCTTAGGCTCGGCATCTGCCAATTTTGAAGGTTAACCTATGAAAAACGCTTGTGCGTGACCTTGCGATGTGGTAGGATGACCGTAGGATTAGCTGAGTGTACATCTTCTGGCGAATGCATCACAACAGGATGGGTCACAGACCCCCTGTTCGAGGGAGATCGACTATGAGAGGGTACATCAGGTTTGTCAGCGTTCTCGCCGGTATCGCAGTTCTGGATTCCTTCTATCACGCCCAGGCGGCACCAGGAGACCTTGACCCGAATTTCGGGGTACTGGGCAAGGTCACGACCTCTATCAGCTTTCTTGACGACTACGGACTTGGCGTGGCACTCCAGGCCGACGGCAAGATCGTCGCGGCGGGTTACAGTGGGAACCCCGACAAACATGATTTCTCCTTAGTGCGCTACAACCCCGAGGGCTCGTTGGATTTTTCCTTCGGTGTCGGCGGCAAGGTCACGACGCCCGTTGGGCCTGCCGACGATCAAGGCGGGAGTTTGGTAATCCAGCCTGATGACAAGATCGTAGCGGCGGGCGATAGCTCGGACGGTAGCAAGTATGATTTTGCCCTGGTACGTTATGACCCGAACGGCACTATAGATCCGTCGTTCGGGACCCGCGGCAAAGTCATGACATCCTTCGGGCCTGCCACCGTCATAGGCGCCGAAGTAGCGCTCCAGTCCGATGGCAAGATCGTAGTGGCGGGCGTCAGCCTTAACGGTGGCAAGTATGGCTTTGCCCTGGCACGGTATAACAAGAACGGCTCTCTGGACGGGTCATTCGGCACCGGGGGAACCGTCTCGACTCCCATCGGGGTGGCCACTGGGCCTTCCAACGACGTGGGCGGGGGCATGGCGGTCCAGCCTGACGGCAGGATCGTGGTGTCGGGGCGCAGTTGGAACGGGAGCAGATGTGATTTTGCCCTGGTGCGTTATGGCGCCAACGGCTTCTTGGATGCATCGTTTGGCATTGGCGGCAAAGTCACAACGCCCATCGGGCCTTCCGACGATCACGCCGAGAGCGTAGTCCTCCAGCCGGATGGCAAGATCATAGTGGCTGGCTACAGCTCGAACGGCGTCAAATATGATTTGGCCCTGGTGCGTTATAACACCAACGGCTCTTTGGATCTGTCGTTCGGCACCGGGGGCAAAGTCACGACGCCTATCGGAGCTTACAACGACTGGGCCGAAGGCGTAGCCCTCCAGCCGGACGGCAAGATCGTGGCGGCCGGCCGCAGCTCGGACGGCCACAAAGTCGATTTTGCCCTGGCGCGCTATAACCCCGATGGCTCCTTGGATTCTTCCTTCGGCACCGGCGGCAAGGTCACGACCTCCTTCGGGCCCTTCGCCGCTGTGGCCTATAACGTAATCCTCCAGCCGGACGGCAAGATCGTCGCGGGGGGCATGAGCCACAATAGCGGGAAATGGGAATTCGCCTTGGCGCGTTATGAGGGATTCACGCCTAAACCACATAAGGATTGAGCCCCGCGGCAAGATCACTTCGTAGACGCCCGTGATCTGATGGGGCGGCGGTTCGAGCACGGACGTGTGCACGCCCAAGACCGGATCGAAGAGGTGGGCCAGCCGGATACGCGCGGCCTCGGTTCCGAGGCGAAAGAGCCCCGGTGTCGCCGAATCGCAGCGGGCGTCCCTGCGCGAGGTGATTGCCGTTTGGGCGTAAGCCCTTGCCACTAAAAGACTTGAGAATAACGTATCTCACCGATCCCCCCGTGCGGCCTGCCACCGCCGGCAAACATGATCCCCGTGAATTCGGTGGTTCAGAACCGTATGAAAAGGGTGCGTGGAAGTGCTCCGAGCGTACCGATTTCGGATCGGCGCGGTAAAGAAAAATGCCCGGGCGCAACCCTGTTTTGACGAGAATCGAAGATTCTCTGGCTCACCTCAGAGCTGTGCAGAAGGTGGAGTCTGACCGAAGGAGAGCGTGTGAATCGCTCGTGTTAATGTGGCGCAAGAGGTGGCGAAGGCGGCGCGGCAGACGAACTGTGCTGCGCGGATAGTCGTATAATAAGTAGTTGGTAGGGCGGCCAGTCGGGCTTTTGAGCCCAGCGGCCGGGAGAGCGGGGGGATGGGCTTCTTGGCCAAGTGTCTTCTGTTCTTTATCATTTAAGAGTGGCCCGCAAGTGGTTCGCTCGGTGTGCTTGGGCGGTCTTTTGTGGGCCGGTGCGGAAAAGTGAAGAATTTTTTGATTTTTCCGATTTTCGCCGTTGACGGTTCCAAAAGATCGTCTACAATACAGAACTCACGGCGAATGGGAAACGTAACAGATGAGCCTGTTCGCCGGTTTCGTCGGTAAACGAAACAGAGGCTCTTTGACAAGTTAACAGTTAAGCCATATGAGCAGCGAAAGTGCGGCTCGTGCGGTGGGATACGCCCCCCGCAGGAGCCATCCAATGTGAATGAGTACATTCAGCACTTTCGGTGCGCTATACCAGAAGTGTTGAGCCATACGACGGTCCGCCTAACGGCGGAATCGCCGAGTCAAACTGAAGGGTTTGATCCTGGCTCAGAACGAACGCTGGCGGCGTGGCTAAGACATGCAAGTCGAACGGACTCGTTAATTTATTAGCGAGTCAGTGGCGAAAGGGTGAGTAATGGATAGGTAACGTACCCCGAGCTCTGGGATAGCCATCCGAAAGGATGGGTAATACCGGATAACATCACGAGTCGATGGGCTCTGTGAGCAAAGATTCATCGGCGCGGGAGCGGCCTATCTCCTATCAGCTAGTTGGTGAGGTAACGGCCCACCAAGGCGAAGACGGGTAGCGGGACTGAGAGGTTGGCCCGCCACATCGGGACTGAGACACTGCCCGGACCCCCACGGGGGGCTGCAGTAACGAATCTTGGGCAATGGGCGAAAGCCTGACCCAGCGACGCCGCGTGCGGGAGGAAGTCCTTCGGAATGTAAACCGCTGTCAGGGACGTGAAAGTCCACTTCGGTGGATTGATCTAACCCAGAGGAAGTCACGGCTAACTCTGTGCCAGCAGCCGCGGTAAGACAGAGGTGGCAAGCGTTGTTCGGTATCACTGGGCTTAAAGCGTGTGTAGGCGGAAGCGTAAGCATTTTGTGAAATCCCCCGGCTCAACCGGGGCATTGCTTGATGTACTGCGTTTCTTGAGGCAAGTAGGGGTGCGAGGAACTCTTGGTGGAGCGGTGGAATGCGTAGATATCAAGAGGAACGCCGGTGGTGAAGACGTCGCACTGGGCTTGTCCTGACGCTGAGACACGAAAGCGTGGGGAGCGAACGGGATTAGATACCCCGGTAGTCCACGCCGTAAACGATGCCTACTAGGTTGTGGCGGTTCTGACGCCGGCACAGCCGAAGCAAAAGTGTTAAGTAGGCCGCCTGGGGAGTACGGTCGCAAGGCTAAAACTCAAAGGAATTGACGGGGGCTCACACAAGCGGTGGAGCATGTGGATTAATTCGAAGCAACGCGCAGAACCTTACCTGGGTTTGACATGCTTGGATGCCTTTCTGGAAACAGAGTAGGCTGCCCTTCGGGGTGAAACTTGCACAGGTGCTGCATGGCTGTCGTCAGCTCGTGTCGTGAGATGTCGGGTTAAGTCCCTTAACGAGCGAAACCCTTACCGTTAGTTACCAGCGGGTCATGCCGGGGACTCTAACGGGACTGCCGGTGTTAAACCGGAGGAAGGTGGGGATGACGTCAAGTCATCATGGCCTTTATGCCCAGGGCCTCACACGTGCTACAATGGCCGGTACAAAGCGACGCGAGACCGCAAGGTGGAGCAAATCGCAAAAAACCGGCCCCAGTTCGGATTGTAGGCTGGCAACTCGCCTGCATGAAGTTGGAATCGCTAGTAATCGCGGATCAGCTATGCCGCGGTGAATGTGTTCCTGAGCCTTGTACACACCGCCCGTCAAGTGATGGGAGTTGGAAGTACCCGAAGTCGGTTTGCCAACCCGCAAGGGAGGCGACTGCCGACGGTAAGTCCGACGACTGGCACTAAGTCGTAACAAGGTAGCCGTAGGGGAACCTGCGGCTGGATCACCTCCTTTCTAAGGATAACTTAGACGTTCTCCTGCTGTTCCGGCGTAAGCTGGACCAAATGGCAGGGGGGCGAAAGTCAGGCACGATCGCTGCTCGGCTTAACTGTTTCTTGAATACAAAGCCCCGTCGGGAAACCGGCGGGGCTTTCTTTTTGCGCTACGGCACGGGTGTGTCCGGCCGTCAGGAGCAGGGGCGTCCCGCCCGTGAGTAGCCCGACTTCGCGGATGCAGGGGTCAAACCGGGGTGGCGGGGTCGTGTGGTGGAAGATAATAGTCCCTGCGGGGTTAGAGCAGGAGATCCGTGAGAGACTGATGGTCATGACTTGGAATAATGGGAGATGAGCGAGGAGTCATGGGCGACAGATTGGATATGGAGCCTCTGCCTGTCGCTCAAGGTGTGTTCCAGATCGGTTTGACCACACAGGGGCGGTGGCGGTATAAACGGCCGCATGGTTTGGCTTACTTGTTGGACAGCGATTCTTGTGTGGCTCGGGCCGGCGATGGCGGGGGACCGCATCCGGCTCTCGGAGGACATGCTGATCAACCTCTCCGGGCAGCGGCCGGCGGTCGAGTTGGTGGATGAGCAGGACCTGGCCGGCGATCCGCGCACCGGCACGGCACAACAGCCCAAGACCGTGTACTCCAACGGCTGGATCAATGCCAAGCTCTATTATCCCCTGGCGGTCGTCATCGATCTGGGCGTCGTGTACGACCTCACGGATATCTGCTGGTTCGATGTCGAGGATCAGGGCGTCTTGACCGTGGACTATCGGGACGCGGATGCGTGGAAGCCGGTGTTCCGCGGGCCGCTGATTGAGTACAACAAGTGGACGACGCGCAAAGTCGCTGCCGCGACGCGCTATCTGCGTTTGACGTTCGAAAGTCCCTCCTCGCGGATTGCGGAGGTTGTGCTCTATGGCAAGGCTCGGGGCTACCCGGCCGGCTACGCCGGAGCCGAGCGTGCGTCCGACAGGCCTTGATGGATTCGTTCATCGGCGTGAACGGATTCGTTGACGATCCCATCGAACGCATCGCGGCCTGCGGGCACTTGCGCGAGTACCATCAGTGGCAGTGGGACGAGGGGAATCAGAATACCTCCTATCCCGGCTATCCCAACCATCAGTTGGCGTGGAGCCCCAGTTGGGTCAGCGGGCCGGGACTGGGGATGGGACTTCGATCAGTTTTACCGGCAACTGAAGGACTGCCGGGTGTGGAGGTGGTGCCGTGCCTTCAGGGCTGTGCTCCCTATGTTGTCGGCTTCGACAAGAGCCGGTCGGATGACAAGCCTGTCGTCGCTGGGGGCGATCCGACATGGCCGGAATCGTACATCGCCCATGCGTCCTACCTGTTTCAGTTCGCCGCCCGGTATGGCGGGACGGTGTGCAATGAGGCCCTGCTGAAGCTCAAGCCCGGTCAGCCGGTGCGGAGCGGGCTGGGACTCGTGCGGTATATCGAGAATTGGAACGAGCCGGACAAGTGGTGGAAGGAACGCGGGCCGATGTTCTCGCCGTTCGAGTTGGCCGCGATGTGCAGCGCCGACTACGATGGCCACAAGCGAACGATGGGCCCGACCGTCGGCGTCAAGAACGCCGATCCGGGCATGAAGCTGGTCCTGGGCGGCTTGGCCAAGCCCGAGGTCGAGTACCTCAAAGCCATGAAGCTGTGGGCCGATTTCTATCGCGGCGGCGAGTTCCCCGCCGACGTGATCAACCTCCATCATTACTGCAACGATGCCGCAAGCCACGACGGCCGGCCCACGGTGGGCATCAGCCCAGAAGCGGACCGCCTGCGCGAGCGGTTCCAGGGCATCGTGCAATGGCGGGACCGGTTCCTGCCGGGCAAGGAACTCTGGGTCTCTGAGTTCGGCTACGACATCAATCCCAAATCGTACCAGCACGCCCCGGCCATCGGTTCGGCCGATGCGCAGGAGGTCCAGGGACAGTGGATCGTGCGGTCGTTTCTGGCCTTGGCTGCCGCCGGCGTGGACCGGGCCCAGCTCTACATGCTGCGGGACGTCAACGCGGACAGTTCCACTCAGTACGACAGCTCCGGCTTGACGAGCGAGAAGGCGAAGCATCATCAGCCCAAACGGTCGTGGTATTACGTGGCCGCCTTGCGGCACGTCCTGCGGGGGACCCGCTTCGAGTCCGAAATCCCCTCCGGCGATGCCAAGGTGCGAGTCTATCAGTTCCGCTCGGACGATGCGCCGCCGCGGCGCGTCTACGCCGTCTGGTGCCCGACGAGCAGTCAGACGCAGGTCAGTGGTTTCTCGCTCGATGTGCCGAACGCGTCCTCCGCGACGTTGACGACGCTGGAGCCGGACAGTACAACGGGAAAGAAGACGCCGGTGGCTGTGGCCAACGGCAGAATCACCGTGAATGTCGGCGAGCGGCCGGTCTTCGTAACCGTGCCCTAAGCCGCGGTTAATGGGTCTGGAGAAATGATAATGATGCGATCGATGACGGTGTTCGCCGGCGTGGTTGGCTTTCTGCTTGTCGCAGCCCCGGCCGGGTGGTCCCAGGATAGCTCGATGCCTCTGCCGCTTAAGGTCGTGGGGACGCAGATTCTCAACAGTAAGGGCGAGCCGGTAGTCCTGCGCGGCGTGAACTGCGCCAGCATGGAGTGGACCAGCAACGGCGAGGGGCACATCCTCCAGTCGGTGAAGACCGCGATCGACGAGTGGCACGTCAACCACATTCGCCTGCCGCTGGCCCAGGACCGCTGGTTCGGCAAAGCCCCCGAGCAAAAGGACGACAGCAAACCCTATCGCGCCCTCGTCAAGGAGGTCGTGGACCTGGTCGCCTCGAAGGGCTGCTACATCATCCTGGACCTGCACTGGTCGGACGTGGGCGAGTGGGGGCAGAACATCGCCCAGCATTCGATGCCCGATGAGAACAGCCTGGCGTTCTGGAAGGACATCGCCCCGGTCTACGCGAACCATCCCGCCGTCATCTTCGACCTGTACAACGAGCCGCACGATGTCACGTGGGACATCTGGCTCAATGGCGGCAGCGTCACGGACCAGCCGAACGGCCGTCGCGGCGGCGAGCCGAAGACCTACCAGGCCGTCGGCATGCAGAAGCTGCTGGACGCCGTGCGGGCGGCGGGGGCCAAGAACGTCGTCATCGCGGGCGGCCTCAATTGGGCCTACGACTTCGACGGCATTCTGGACGGCCGGCAGCTCAAAGACCCCGACGGCAACGGCGTGATCTACGCCAACCATGCCTACAACAACAAGGGCCATCCGGTCGAGGTCTGGATCGCCCGCATGGAGAAGGCCACGGCCAAGTTCCCCGTGATCGTCAGTGAGTTCGGCGGCTCCGGCGGGCCGAACCGCCGCATGGGCCGCTCCGGCGGGGGGGCCGCGAAGAACCCCTCGGGCGACGATTGGCTCCTGCACGTCATACAAATCCTCCAGGACCGCAAATGGTCGTGGACGGCGTGGGACCTCCATCCCAGCGCCGGGCCGACCCTGATCTCCGATTGGAACTACACGCCCACGCCCGACTTCGGCGTCTTCGTCAAGCAGATGCTCGCCGGCACGCTGCCACGCTACACAGCGCCCGCGGCGGCACCGCAGCCAGCCACGCCGCCCAAGCCGTAGAGCGAGTTTGCTGAATGAGTTGCGATGGACAAATTCGGTAAGACCTGGGTGCCATGCCTACCGCTTTGCGTAGGCATGTCTTGCCCCCGGGGTCGAGCATGTCTACGAGGCGTAGACATGGCACCCAGCAATCTGGGAACCTTGGTTACCGATTTTGCTCGTCAAAACTCATCAGCAAACAGGTTTCTGCTGCCCTCGTTCCGAGGAATTGCCTGATAGAGCGAGCGCCATGACTCTGTCATGCTCGATCAGGTGGCCATTCGGAACTGAGTGCCCGGTGGACCAGTTGTGAGGAGACACGGCATGGACGTCGCATTCATCGGCTTGGGCAATATGGGATCGGGGATGGCGCATAACCTGATCAAAGCGGGGCACACGCTAACCGTCTACAACCGGACGCGCAGCCGGGCGGAGCCGCTGCGGTCCTTGGGTGCGAGGATTGCGGCCAGTCCCGGCGCAGCCGCCTCCGACGCAGAGGTGCTCATCACCATGTTGGCGGACGATCACGCGGTGGAGGAAGTCATGTTCGCCCCAGGCAATGTCCTGGACGCCCTCCGCCCCGAAACCGTCCATCTCTCCATGAGCACGATCAGCGTGGCGCTCTCGCGGCGTTTGAACGAAGCGCACCGCGAGAAGGGGCAGCACTTCGTTGCGGCCCCCGTTTTCGGCCGCCCTGAGGCCGCCGCGGCGGCGAAGCTGTTCATCGTCGCCGCCGGTCCGGCCGAGCAGATCGAGCACTGCCGGCCGCTTTTCGACGCGATGGGGCAAAAAACGTTCGTCATGCATGAGGAACCTCCCACGGCTAACGTAGTCAAGCTCGCGGGCAATTTCCTCATCACGGCAGTGATCGAGAGTCTGGCGGAAGCCACGGCCCTGGTCCGCAAGTTCGGACTCGACAGCAACACGTTCCTGGAATTCCTCACGGGCTCCCTGTTCGCCGCCCCGGTCTACCGGACCTACGGCAACCTGATCGCCGCGAACCAGTTCGAGCCGGCCGGCTTCAAACTGCCGCTGGGATTCAAAGACAATCGCCTGCTGCTGGCGGCGGCCGAAGAAGCCGCTGTCCCTATGCCGCTGGCCAGCCTCGTGCATGACCGCTTTGTGGCGGCGCTGGCCCAGGGCCTGACGGAAGCCGATTGGTCCGTCATTGCGCGGATCTCCTACCAAGGTGCCGGGCTCCTTGAAGAGTCGGACTCCTCCGCCGGGACGCCGGAAAGGAGTCGCTTGGAAGAGGCGATTTCGAGGACATAGCCCACCACTTCAGCGTAACGGGAGTATTACCGAACATCCACTTGAAGCCGGACAAGCACTTCTATAGAGCGGTTATCTTGTTCGCCGATGCTCTGCGAGCCGGGGAACATCCCTTTGGCATGAATGAGCACGACGCCGCCTGATTCCGTGCTCACATTGGGGATCTCAAAGCCGTTATGGCCATCGTGGAAGGAAATCGTGGACTGGACTTCCTTGCCGTCGCTTGACATCGTTGGTTGCAGCCCCAAGGCGAACCCTTGCCGTTCGTTCTGTGGCTGGGAGTCTGTTATGGCCAAGGTCGCAAGGCCGCCCGCACGAACAATGACGCGAGGCGCGGAAAGGCATCGCAGCGTCACCAGGGCGTCGAACGATTCCCCTTGCTCCCGGGAGAGCACCGCGTAGCGTACTTCCGGGTCGGTGGACGCCGCGACGAATTCGATGCCCTTGGTCCTGGAGAATCTGCCAGAGGTTGGCTCCATCTTCAGGAACGCGGAATACGCGCGCGGCGTACATGATCGCACTGGAATTGTCGTCAGGAGCAGACACGACCGGCAAACGCGGGGCTTCCACTTCAGGCTCGCCCGGCCTCGACCCCACCACCGCCTGTCGGAGCCAGGCCAGGGTTGAATTGACAGCGTGGCGTGCCTCGCTAAACGCGACAGACCCCGTCCCCCAACTGAGCCCACCGACCAGGACCACGGCCAAAGCAAAAATGGCTGCCACTTTCTCGGTGATGTGTACCATGATGATTCTCCCGAACCTCCGCCGGCCGACCGCCGGTCGTTCTTTCTTTTGTCGCGTGTGTGCCTCGATTACATCACGAAGCCCTTGCGCCCGCCTTTCCGAGTCAGGCTGGACACTGAGCCTGCGCATGGCCTGCTCGATCTGCTCTGCGGACTTCATGGTTCCACCTCCCCGTTCAACAGCGACCGCAGTTTATCGATGCCGTAGCGGTAGCGGCTCTGGATCGTATTGATGGACGTGCCCTGAACAGCCGCGATCGCGCGGAAAGTCAGATCGCCCTTCAAATGCAGCACCACAACCTCCCTTTGCTCGTAAGGCAATGTCGCCAGGGCGTCGGCAAGCCGCCGCAATTCCTCGTCATGAATCGCCCGGCTCAGCGGCATGGTCTGCTCGTTTGCCTGCGGCTCCTGGTCTGGCACGTCTGTCAGTTGGCGTTTGCGGCCCGGAGCCGGTCCCGGGCGAGATTCGCCACACAGGTGGTCAGATAGCTACGCAGACTGCCGGCCAACCGGAGCCGCTCGGGCGACTGGGCCAGGGCGACGAAGACATCGTGAACCGCGTCCTCGGGCCGCATTGACATCGTTCAGCAGACCCGCCGCCACCGTGAGCATGACGCCCTCGTACTTCTCATACATGCGGCACAGGGCATCCGTGCTGCCCCGTCTGAACCGCAGGATCAACAGTTTGTCTTCCATCGCCACTGCGCCGACACTGACTACTCCGAACGGCCGTTCATCACCTATTACACGATTGGGCAACCCTGATTAGTCTACGCGGCCAAAAGAAAAGCCGCCAGGAGACTGCCCGGCGGCTTGCGAGTCTTCTGAAGGAACAACGTCTATTCGATATCACGAGCAAAACCATAAGGACCGTAGATCACGCAGGAAGATTTGTCCCCGAGTTGGCGGAATTGCACGATTAACTTCTCTTCGATCTTCGTGCCATCGGCGTGCCGCAGCACCGCCGGAATTGCGATGAGCGTACCCAGCTTGGATTCGCCCGTCTTGCAGATCGGCTCGATCTTCACGAGCTCCACGATCCGGCTGGGTTTGCCGGGCCTGACAATGATCGCGCGGAGCATCTCGTCGTTCCAGCTCTTGCACAGCGGGCACAACTGCCGGAGTTCCGCCAGGTCGCCGCCGACCACGGCTTGGTAGTTGGCGCGCATGATCTTCTCTGCCGCCTCTTGCGGGGTCAGACCATCGGCTGCCATGCCGTCCTCGGGATTCGAGAGCAGCCCAAGGTTCTCCTCCGGAATCGTCAGGGGCTTCTCCACGTAGGCCGGATGGCGCGGGACATGAACGTCAAACAGGCTGTCCGAAAGGTCTTTGTAGTAGGTGATCTTGGTGGCGTCAAACGCAGGGGTGCCGCTCCGGTCGAGATTGGGCCAGCAGGTGAAAGACACCGGCAGCTTGCTGACGACGTCGAACTCGATCGTCCAGGATTGTGGGCCCTCGGCGTCCACCAAACTGCACAAGAGGGTGACACGATCCCGGCCGGTGGCGGGGTCCTTGCCGTGCAGGAGTTCAGCCCCTTTGGCTTTGGCGAACATCTCGAGGAGCTCCGGTCCCGGCCATTGCGAGAATCCCTGCGTGATGGCGTTCTCCACGTACACGGTGTTCGGGCCGGGGTCGTAGAGGTAAGTCGATCCATTCTTGACCCAGGCTACGCCCCCGTTGCTGTCCCGGGCGACGACGTCCTGCGTCTGGGTCATAGTCCTATTGGAGTCGCATCCAGGACTCGAAAGTTCGGCCGGGAATGGTGCCCGTCATGTGCAACGCTCGATATTCCTTGACCGCCTCGATGGCCTGTTCGATGGCCCAAGCGGGCTTGGTGAAACTGTCGAAGAGGCCGAAGGATACGGCCGCCGCGAGAATGACGCCCGCGACGGCCAGCTTGCTCATTCTGCTTATCATGATCGTTCTCCACCTTATGCGGCTCGCATCGGCCGCGTATCGGTTCTTGGTTCTTTGCATGGTTGTCAGGGCATCCGCCAGGACCTTTCCATCCACGTCGGCGCCGTCGGGCGTGGGGAGGCCGGCAAAATACGCTTTCAACGAACGTTCTGTGTCTCTGGCTTCACTCATGGCGTCAGCTCACCATCAAAGGTTGAACGCAATTTCTCCAGGCCGTACCGGTATCGGCTCAGGGCCGTGTTGATCGGAGATCTCGTTGAGTTTGGCGATTTCGCGGAAAGGCAGGCCGCCCTGCAGATGCAGGACAATCGCTTCCCGCTGCTCGTCGGGCAATTCCGCCAGCGCGGCGTCGAGCTTGGCGGCGAGTTCGTGGCTGATTGCGGCGCTCCGCGGGGCTATTGCCACCGACTCGGCTTGTGCGGTCCTGTTCCTCCAGGCTGGCGCCGCCGTGCCGCCGGCTCGTGCGATTCAGGTCGCGAGCCCGGTTGGCCACGCAAATCGACAGATAGCCCTTGAGACTGCCCCGGAGCCGGAAACGGCCCGTTGTCTGGGCGAAGTCCACAAAGACATCGTGCAGAACGTCCTCGATGCCGCTCCTGTCCTGGAGCAGGGCGGCGGCCACCTTGAGCAGATCCATCGCGGTGCTTCTCATAAATCCGGCAGAGTGCCGCCGGGTCGCCACGATTGAACCGCCACACGAGTACTCGATCTTCGATCATCGCCAAAACCGTCAAACTCCAACAACCGGCTGTTCACAGGTAGAAACGCCGTCGGGTGCCATCTTAGTCTATTCTCTATTCATCGCCATCGAATACGGCGGCCATCTCGCGACCTTCCCGGCGTAATAACCGATGACGGCATCGGAATGGACGCTTTTCCCTGTTGAAGAGGCAACCTGTCGCGCTATGATATTCGTGAACTGCGGCTGGTGGTGTTTGCCGGCCCGATACAGCAGATATGAGAGGCACCATGTTCTGGCTTTGGGCAGGTTTCATTGTCTTCGTGCTACTGCTTTTGGCGCTGGACCTCGGCGTCTTTCACCGCCAAGCCCACGTGGATTCGGTGCCGGAGGCCCTCGCCTGGTCGGCCGTATGGATCGCGGTCGGCCTTTCCTTCTCTGTCTTCGTATACTTCGCCTACGCCGGTCAATGGCAGGGCCTGGGGACGCAACCGGACCCGATTGATGGGACGATCAATGACGGCTGGACCGCCACCCAGAAGTACCTGACCGGCTACATCGTGGAAGAGTCCCTGAGCATGGACAACATCTTCGTGATGGCAATGATGTTCGGCTTCTTCGCCGTGCCGGGCTCCATCGCCACCGCGTGCTGTTCTGGGGCATTCTCGGCGCCATCGTGATGCGCGGCGTGATGATCGCGGTGGGAGCCCGGCTGGTTGCGGAGTTCCACTGGGTCTTGTACGCCTTCGGCGTATTCCTGATTGTCACCGCCTTGCGGATGCTGTTCCTGGAGACCGGACACAAGGACCTGAACCAGAACGCCCTGGTGCGACTGGCGCGACGCTGGTTCCCGATCACGGCCCGCTATCACGGCGAGCACTTCTTCGTGCGGGCCGGGACGCGCGCCTCCCACGAGAGTTCGCCCCCCGAATCGACTCTGGAGCTGGATGAGGTCATGGATCGAGCCAAGCCCGGGACGGTGCTGCTGACGCCCCTGTCGCTGGCCCTGGTCGTGATCGAATCCACGGACCTGCTCTTTGCCGTGGACTCGATTCCGGCGATTCTCGCCATCACGGCCGACCCCTTTTTGGTGTTTACCAGCAACATCTGTGCCATTCTCGGCCTACGGTCACTCTATTTCGTCCTGGCGGGCATGATGAACAGATTCCGCTACCTCAAAGCAGCGTTGGCCGTGGTCTTGATGGTGGTCGGCGTCAAGATGCTGGCGGCTCACTGGCTCAAGGCGGCCGTCGGCTCACACTTCAACTTCTACCTACTGGCGCTGATTCTCCTGATCCTGGCTGGCGGGGTCATCGCGTCTTTGCTGGCCGATCGCATCGACGCTTCGCGCCGATCCAATTGATTTGTTTGGCTCATTGCACTATGATCTCTGCCGTATACCGAAAGGCGACACCGACATGACAGAACAGAATCATATCTCGCGACGGCACACGCTCCAGGGCGTGGGCATGGCAGGAACGGCCGCGTTTTTGGGAGCGGTTGGTAGCGGCGCATCGAAAGAAACGCCTTACGGCGTCACTACGAACGGGCGAGCGCACCCGGACATCGTCCAGAAGGTGTTCGAGACGCCGCTGATCGACACGCACGAGCATCTGCTCGAAGAGAAGGAGCGGCTGGCGGCTGCGCATCCGCGGGTTCAGGCGGACGACTGGAGCTTGCTGCTGAGTCACTATCTGAATTCCGACTTGCTCGTGGCCGGAATGCCGAAAGAGGCATATGACGCGTTCTTCTCGGCCAAGACCGACCCGGTGGACAAGTGGCGGCACTTGGAGCCGTACTGGCCGGCCGTCAAGAACACCGGCTACGCCCAGGCCGTCCGGATCGCGATCCAGCGCCTCTACGACGTGGAGGACCTATCCGCCGCGACCGTAAAGAAGGTGCAGACCGGCTACGAACAAACGCGACGGGCCGGTTTCTATCGGCACGTCCTGTGCGAATTGGGCAAGATCGAATCCTGCCAAGTGAACTGCCTGAGCCGGCCGTTCTGCGAGTCGGAAATGCCCACGCTGCTGATGCAGGACCTCAGTATTGTCGGCATGTTCGCCGGCCCGGACCTCAACGGCTTCGGCAAGCCGACCGGCATCGAGGTCCATTCGCTGGCCGACTGGCACCGCGTCATCGACTGGTGGTTCGACAAGTACGCCAAGTACGCCGTGGCGGTCAAATCCCAGAACGCCTACAGTCGGGACATCGACTACGAGCAGGTCCCCGCCGAGAAGGCGGAACCCCTCTTCAAGAAGCGAATCGCCAACCAGCCGCTGAACGCCGAAGAACGAAAGGCCCTGGAAGACCACCTGTTCTGGTACGCCGTGCGCAAGGCCACCGACAACAAGCTGCCGGTCAAGCTGCACACGGGTTACTACGCCGGCCAGAACAACATGCCGCTGGATCGGCTGATTCACAATCCCGGCTCGGCCGCCAACCTGTGCCGCAAGGCTCCGGACACGCGTTTCGTCTTCATGCACATCTGCTACCCCTACTATGAGGAATTGCTCGCGGTGGCCAAGCAGTACACGAACGCCTACCTCGATATGTGCTGGTCCTGGATCATCAACCCGGTCGCGGCCAAGGACTTCCTGAAGAAGTTCCTCGTCACCGCCCCGGCCAACAAAATCCTCACCTTCGGCGGCGACTATATCCCGGTGGAGCCGGTCCTGGGTCACGCGACCATCGCCCGCCACGGCATCGCCCTGGCCCTGAGCGAGCTGGTCGAAGAAGGCTGGCTGACCCCGTCCGATGCCATGGACCTGATCGACCCAATCATGCACGACAATGCCCGCCAAATCTTCAACCTCGCCGAGAAGGCCCGCGTCCTTGAGGAGGTGAAATGGACCTGATGGGGACAGTGCGCCATGTAGGGTGGGGCTTGCCCCACCAAAACTGTGGTTTTGGAAGGACCGGTGGGGCAAGCCCCACCCTACAGACTTCGGCAGATTCAATTGCACGGACCGACACTTGGTGTTATACTCATGGCTAAGCGTGACGAGTTGTGTCCGGAGTACGATTTGGACTTTTGGCCAATGAGGATCAAAGAGATCTGCTCACAGCCGAATTGGATCCTGTCTATCGTTGCAGACGATGGTCGCGTGGCAGTTTTGACGTCAGTCCCTATCTGGCATATGAGGCGTTTGAGCCCCTTCGCGACCCCAACGAATTTATGAAAGTGTCCAATGGTGGATACTTCGTCGAATGGGATTGCGGCGCCGATTTGTCAGCGGATACGATTGAGGCACGCTGGCGGGTGATACAGGCAGGAAACCCGAACGCCGCATCTTGTCGGGATTAGTCCAAGTGTTGTTTGCCGCGGAGGAAAAAGATGAAGTCGAGTAGATCAGAATGGTATTTGGGTCGACACTGGTTGTTGTTTTTGGGTCTCCAGATGATCCCCATCGTCATTGTGATTGTTGCGAGCTTGGTGCTGGCCGCCTTGGGCAAGCGAAGCAGGATGCTCCCTTCTTGGTCTGGATTGCACTGATCCTCGCGATTGTCGGCCTGACCCTGCTGTTTCTCGCGAAACTGCCGCTGTACCGGCAGGGCGAGTTCTTCACATTCGGATCCAAGGCGATGCCGGAGAAAAGCCGCAGAGTATACCGGATTGCCTACGGTGTCATCGGATCGAGCATAATCCTGCTGATGACGCTCTGCGCTGTGCTCAGATGAGCCAGAACGAAAATGAGCGAGTACCTATTGCGCCGATGCGGCGTGCAGAACCAACGAGGAAGCGTTCGCCGGAGAGACAGAGGATCGCACTATGATTTGGCCTGAGTGAATTGGCTCCTGGGCGCCGGGGCCCCGCGCAGCAAACCTTCGGTACTGAGATCTTCGTCAATGTCCGGCCAGTGGATACCGTAGCCTCCGCCTGAGGGTTCCCAGTGATCTCGCTGCTCCTGGGTCGCGTTCAGAAGCCTCGGATACCACGCGAGGGGCACCGTAATCGTTCGGCCATCCATGAGATCGACGCTCAGACTGTCGTCATCCGATCTGACGGATTTGACTCGTTCATCAGCACTCGGCGATAAAATACCCACGTCAGGCCTCTTCCTATACACCGGAGACGACTATGTCGGTGAAGACTAAGCTGGGCGTTCGCATCGAGGAATAGGGCCAGGGGTCGTTGGCTACTTCGGCGAGCTTCTGCCAGAATTGCAGATGGTTGCCGGCGATGTTCATCTCGGCGACGGCTTGCGTGGGCTCGCCTTTTTCGAAGAGCCGGCCGAGAATCCCCACCGAGGAGTCGCCTGTCGTCGAGTTGGAGTTGCCGCCGATGAAGCCGGTGATCAGGATGCCGCGGCCGAGGTCCTTCATGATCTCCTTCACCGAACGGCGGCCCGGCGGGATGATCAAGTTCGAGGAGCCGCCCGTGGTCGGCTCCCAGCCCAGCTTGCGGCTGTAGTACCAGTCCACGAAGAAGTCCTTCAGGACGCCGGAGTCGATCATGGTCCGTTTCCTGGCCGCGAAGCCGTCGCCGTCGAAGAGCCGGCTGCCCAGACCGCCGGGGACGAGCGGATCGTCGATCAGGGTCAGACGCTCGCTGGCGATCTTCTGGCCCTTCTTGTCGGCGAGGAACGATTGTTTCTGCTGGACGCTCCGGCCGGACATGGCGGAGAGCAAGCCGCCCAGGATCCGCGGGACATTCTGGTTCTCGATGATGATGGGCATGGTCTCGGTCTTGATCTTCCTGGCCCCGAGCAGATCGAGCGCCCGCTCGGCTGCCAGCGTCCCGATTTCTCGGGGGGCGGGCAGGCCGTTTCTCTTGACCGTGGCGGCAGAGTAACCGCCGCTGGGCCGCCGGTCGCCCTCGTCCTGGACCGTCAGCTCGGCCGCGGCCCCGAACACCGTCGATTCCCGGTAGCCCTCAAAGCCGTTGCTGGTCAGGACGACCTGCTCCGCGTGACTGTCGTATTGGCCGGCCGTGGCGGAAATGGCCTTGGCGCCGCCTTTGGCTAAGCAAGCGTCCTCGACAGCCTTCACCAGGGTGTGTCGATCGTCAGCAGAGACTGTCTCGTAGCCGGCGTCCCGAATGCCGAGGTCGATCTTGGCCCGGCCTTCGTAGTACTTGGGGTCGGGTAACGTGCGGTAGGGGTCTTCCGCCAGGAGTTTCGTCGCCGCTACGGCACTGGCGAGGAAATCCTTGAGGACCTCTTTCCGCAGGTCGGATGTGCTTCGGCTGGAATAGCGGCCGTCCACGTAGACTTCGACGCTCAGGCCACGCTGGGACGCCTCCTTGATATTCTCCGGCTTGCGGTTGCGGTAGGTGATCTCGACGAACCGCTCGCTGTGGATGCTGACGCGGCAGTCTTTCGCTCCGGCCGCCTTCACCGTCTTGATCGACCAATCCGCCAGATCGAACATTTCCTGGTTCATAGGGTCCTCTCTCGCGATCAGGCTTTGACGCCGCCCACGGTCATCGACTTCACCAAGCAGGTCGGCAGGCCGAAGCCCACGGGCACCGCCTGCCCATCCTTGCCGCAGAAGCCGGCGCCACCCCGGGACATCTCCAGGTCGTTGGCCACCATCGTGACGTTGCGCAGCATCTTCGGGCCGTTGCCCATGATGTTGATGTCCTTGATCGGGGCGGTCAGCTTGCCGCCCTCGATCATCCGGCCCCGGGACACATAGAATGCGAAGTCGCCTTCGCCGATCTTGACTTGCCCGTTGCTGACGTCCTGCACGTAGATGCCCTTCTCGGCGCTCTTGATGACCTCCTCGGGCGTCGCCGAGCCGGCGAGCATGTAGGTGTTCCTCATGCGGGGCAGCACGTAATGCTCGTAGCTCTCGCGTCGCCCGTTGCCGGTCGGCTCTACCTTGTAGTGCTTGGCGGAGATCTTGTCGTGCATGTAGCTGCGCAGGATGCCGTTCTCGACCAGGACGGTTTTCTGGCCGGGGGTGCCCTCGTCATCGACATTGAGCGAGCCGCAGAGCCCGTCGTTCGTGCCGTCGTCGAGAATCGTCACGAACCGTTCGGCGACCTGCTTGCCGATCATGGTGGCGTAGGTGGAGATGCCCTTGCGGTTGAAGTCGGCCTCCATGCCGTGGCCGATGGCCTCGTGCAGCAGAATCCCGGTGACGCCGGGGCCCAGCACGACGGGCATCTCGCCCGCCGGCGGTTGCACGGCCTCGAACAGGATCAAGGCCCGCTCCACCGCCGCTTTGGCAACCTCTTCGACGAGGGCCGGCGTGTAGAAGGAGAAGTCCTTGCGCCCGCCGAGGTTCCACCAAGCCCGCTCGTACTTGCCGTCCTTGGCCGCCACGGCCGTCGCGGACAGGTAGTTCTTCGGCAGCAAGTCCTCGGTCTTCACGCCATCGCTGGTGACGACCATGACGCGTTTCTGCTCATCGTGGAAGCCCGCATTGACTTTGACGACCAGCGGCGACAGGGCGAAGCACTTGTCGTTGACCGCCTGCACTATAGGCAGCTTGGATTCGAGCGGCACGGAGGTCAGAAGCTTTTGCAGCGGGTAGCAATTGCGGAACTGCGGACAAGCGAACTGTCCGGCCGGCTCGCGTGCCTTGGCATCGGCGATCGTTGCCGCGGTGGCGGCCGCCGCCGACATGGACTTCTCCGCAAGTTCCTGCGTGAAACCGTACCCGACTTGATCGCCTTTGACCGTGCGAATCCCGACGCCGAGGGCGATCTCGCTGTGCGCCTGGTTGACCTTGCCGTCTTCGAGGATGACCCAATTGCGGACCGTATGCTCGAAATAAAGATCCGCGAAGTCGCCGCCCTTCGACAAAGCGACCGCCAGCACCCGCCGGCACAGGTCGTCCGTCATCCCGAACGTGGACTCGAAATACCCTTTCTCGTCCGCCCGGGCCAGACTGAGCCACCCCGTAGACAGCAACGGCGCCGCGGCCATGGCCGACGCCGCGCCGCCCGTCTGCTGGAGAAACGAGCGTCTCGTGAACGGTCTCATAGAACCTCCCTCATGTCATTGCCAGCGCAGCGAAGCAATCTCGTCCGCTCGTATTGAGATTGCTTCCCCTGCCTTCGCAGGGGCAGGCTTTGCTGCGCTCCTCGCAATGACATATGATCGTGCATTCTGTCAGAGGCGATGAACACCTGCTGATGCGACCTACTTGATCTTATAGCTGACGGACATCCCGTCTTTCTTCTCCAGTGAGCACCGGATGATTACCGTGTCGTAGTTGGGGCTGGTCTGAATGTAGTCCAGGAAGTCCTTCATGGCCTTGGCGGAGACGATCACGTTGTCAGCCACGATCACGGCACCCACTTTGAGCTTGGGTTCGAGGACCTTGAAGTATTTGAAATAGTCCGGCTTGGCCGCGTCGATGAACACGAAGTCAATGGGGCCTTCCAGATTGGGCATGGTCTTGAGCGCATCGCCTTCCACGCAAGTGACCACGTTCTCCAGGCCCACTTTCTTGAGGTTCTCCTGGGTTTCCTTGACGGCCTTCGGATCGATGTCATGCGTCCAGAGATGGCCGCCGGTCCGCTCGAAGGCGATGCCCATGTTGATCGCGCCGAAACCGCTGGCCGTGCCGACCTCCACGCCGCGTTTGGCACCGGAGCTTTCGACGAGGATGCGGAGCATCATCGCGTCCTCCGGCGTCGTGTTCAGGCCGGTGCGGTGGAAGTTATGAATGAACTCATTTCGGAATTCGGGACTCATCTTGTTTGACTCCCCGGCGTAGACGATCAAGCCCGCAAAAGTCAGGATGCCAATGGTCAATGCGGCGGCCTTCATGTGATGGCGTTTCATAGTAGAGCGCTCCAGATTGATTTATCATTTCCTATTTACGATTCATCATTTGGGCGAAGCACTGCTTCGCTCGTCACACTTCCCACTTGCCACTTCTTGCCTCACGCCGTCTCGGCCAAGGCGCTGTTGATGCGTTTGATGGCCTCGTCGACCTCTTCGGTGCTCTTGAAGCCGATGGTGACGGCATCGACCAGGCCGGACTGCATGGCGAATCGGATGGACTTTTCGCGATCTTCGGGCTTGGTGAAGCGGCCCTCGCCGATGATCTTCATGCCGATGATGCCGTGGCCCTTCTCATGCATCCGCTTGATCTGCTCCATGACGGGCGCCACGTGCGAGGGGTCGCTCTCGGCGTTCCAGGACTTCGTGTCCGCTGTGTCCAGCAACACGCCCTGCGGGTTGACACGCACCAGGTTCACGTCGACCCAGTCGAGCTCGGCGGCCCGGATCAGGGCCGGCAGGCTGTGGCAGGAGACCCCGTGGGCCCGGATCCACTTCTTGTCCTTGGCCTCCTGCATGGCATCCAGGACGCGTTTCCGCTGGTCGCTCTTGTCCCAGTCCGGCGCGATCATGCAGTGGACGAGCAGGCTGTCGATGTAATCGACGCCATAGGTCTTGCGGTATTGGTCGATCTCGTCCAGGGGATTGGTCGGCGTGCCGGGCATCTTGGTCTGGATGAAGATCTTCTCCCGCGGCAGGCCCTTGATGGCCTCTCCGAGCATCTTGTGCGTCTGGTAGGAGCGGGCGATGTCAAAGTAGGTGATGCCTTGGTCGTAGGCGTAGCGGACCAGGCGGTTGAAGCCCTCCTGGCCCAAAGCTCTGCTGGACCCGGCCCGAGTTGTGCCGCAGCCCATGCCCAGTCGACTGAGCTTGAGGCCTGTCTTGCCCAACGTCACCTGGTCGATTGCTGTCTTCCTGCTCGGCCGCCCGCGCCGCCAACGGCGACAACAGGACCCCGGCGGCGATCCCGGCGGACCGTTCGATGAATTCTCGTCTTGTGAGTACTCTGGCGTCCATGGATGGCTCCCCTTGTGGATTTACGATTTATAATTTTCGATTTATGATTGTCGTATGCCACATCGGACTTCACACGGCAAACTTCACACGCGACACTTCGTACACCTCCATGCTGCCAGAACCATCGGACAAATGCAACTGTTTTGTCCCTCGCTTCACGGCTTGGCCGCGCTCGGCTGGGACATTCCTTTGCCGGGGAAAGCGCGGTACAATGGTCCTCCTTGGTACGGAAGCCGCCGATCAGAATGGTACGGGAAACCCCAGATGGAGCCGCCGCGCGGTCCTGATTGGAGAAATCGATGAAGTTGAGCACGGTCGTTTGTATGTGCTGTTGATAGCGTGTGTTCCTGTCGCCGGAGGCGCCGAGCAGAAGGCGACCAACGGCCGCTTCGTACATCTCCCTCGACCGCGCCGCCTGGGAGAAATGGGGCTTCCAGTACCCCGTGACCTATATCTTCGACGTCAGCGGCATCACGCCGGACGCCTATGTCAAGCGGCGCGACACAGGGAACGACATGTGGTGGACCCTGGACCAGAAGACGGCCAACGATTTCTTCAACGGCGTCGAGTGCTTCCGGCTCGACATCATGACCGGCAAGGCCTACGTCTCCGTCGGTTTCAAGACCGCCCCGACCATCGAGCTGCAGTTCGTCGGTGTCGATTCCGTGAAGTTCGTCTCCACGGCCCGGTACTACGACGACCGCCAGGCCGCCTACACTCTGTCCAACGACAACTGGGGCTGCAACCTCTGGGCCAATCCGGGCGCCCCGTGGCAGGGCGAGACCGACGACGCGTCCGACAATTACCAGGCCGCTCTGCACGTGTGCCGGAGCTTCCATCTGCCGGTGTCGATCGCGATCAACAGCCGCTGTGCCGGCAGCCCGGCCGCGTGGCTGTGCATGCAGGAGGAGCTCGACCGCCACGACAACAGTTGGGAGCCGGCCGTCCACGGCCAGACGCACCCGAAAGACGCCAACCAGTATTCGGTCCGCGGCTACCGGGCCGAGATTCTGGGCTGCCGCGACGACATCCTCCGACAATCTGCACCAGATCCCCTACGGCGGGCGGATCTATGAGCACATTCTCACCACCGGCTACGTCGATGACGAGATCCTCCGCCTCGACGCCGGCGAGTTCCTGTTCGTGCGCGGGTTCAACTGGCTCGATAACCCGACCAGCATCCGCCTGGGTCCCGTGGAACAAGGAGCGAAACTTCTACGGCGTGGGCGGCCTGAACACGAAAGGCTACGACCGGATCATGGAGCAGCGCGAGCCGAAAGGGCGATACTACGCCGCGGACGTGGCCGACCTCAACCAGGCCTTCGACAAGGTCATCGCGAACGGCGGCGTCTTCTACGCTCTCTGGCACCCGGACCGGTTCCAGAACAGCGTGATCTACGATCCCAGTCCGCCGCTCGACGGCCAGCGCGGCTCGACCCTCATGCAGCACCTGGCCCACGTTGCCAACCGCAAGAACGTCTGGTACGTCGCCAACGGCTGGATGTATTCCTATCGCTACGTCGCCGAGCGAGCCCGTGTCGCTCGCCGGACACGGACAGTCACCTTGAGTCAGGTACAATCCTGTGGAGGACATGAGCATGAACATCAGATTGTTGACTGCTTGCGGGACTCTCCTGCTCCTTGGCGCGATTTCGCCTGCGGGGGCCGACGACGGGGCCGCCGCCGTCAGCGTGGGCGATTTCCTCAATTCCCTCGGCGTGTGTACGCATATCGGCCAGGGCATAGACGATCCCTCGCAAAGTGCCGCCGCTCTGGCCTATGCCGGCCTACGCAACATCCGGGACGACGGGAATCCCCGCCACGTGCAGGACTGGATCGCGGTTCACACGCAAGCCGGCGTCAAGGTCGTGTTGACCTGGAGCGGTCCTAATGACAATGCTATCGCCAGTCTCCTCAGCATGTCCAAGCAGCTCGCGGCGGCCGGCGCACTGCTGGCCCTGGAAGGTCCGAACGAAGCCAACAACTGGGCCGTCACCTATGAGGGCCAGAAGTCACAGGCCAAGGTGACGTTCCTCCCGGTCGCGAAATGGCAGAAAGCATTCTACGAACAGGCGAAAGCGATCCCGTCCTGAAGGACTACCCGGTCTTCCATGCGAGCGAGGCCGGCGGGGCCGAGCCGGACAACGTCGGGCTGCAATTCCTGACCATCCCGGCGGATGCCAACACCCTGATGCCCGCCGGCACGAAGTACGCCGACTACGCGAATGTCCACAACTACGTCTGCCGCCGGCCGAGCATCATCGACAACATGGCCTGGCTGAACGCCGATCCTGTCTTCCACGGCTGGACGGACGGCATCTACGTGGAGTACGGCAAGACCTGGCTCAAAGGCTTTGCCGGCTACTCCAATGCGGACCTGGTGACGCTGCCGCGGGTCACGACGGAAACCGGCTGGGTCACGGGCGGCGCCAAGGGCCTGACCCAGGAGCAGCAGGGCCGGCTCTACCTGAACATGTACCTGGCCCAGTTCAAGCAGGGCTTCAAGTACACGTTCATCTACATGCTGCGGGACGCCCGCGGCTCGGATGCGGGCTACGGCATGTTCGAGCGAGACTATCAGCCGAAGCGGTCCGCGACGTACCTGCACAATCTGACGACGATCCTGTCCGACAATGGCGTCTGCCAAGCCGGCCCGGCTCCATTACACGATCCCGGATCAACCGGCAACCGTGCATGACCTGCTTTTGCGCAAGAGCACCGGCACTTTGAACTGGTCGTATGGAATGAGAAGGCCAATGGCACGAACAGCGTCACGGTTGATTTGGGAGCCGCGCCTCGGTCGGTGAAGCTGTACGATCCGACGACCGGCACCGTACCGGTTCACACTTTCACTGAGGTTCGCTCCGTTTCCTGGACGCTATGCGACCATCCCATCATCATTGAGACGGAGTGAAGATATCCACCGCCCGGCGCACGTATTCTCTGCCGGGGCCAGAAACTGAAGACTGTAGGAGCTTGTCGCCGGGACGATTTGGTCACGCGCCGACATACTCGGCGTCTTCCGGAACGAACTGTATCTCAAGTCGCTGGTGGAGCACAGCAGCGATCCGACGCAGCATAGCGAGGCTGTGACCAGCGTAGTCGGCGTCTTCCAGGCGGCTGATGACAGACTGCGTGGTTCCCACTTTCTGGGCCAACTGCTTTTGGCTCAGGCCCGCTTGGGTGCGGAGGTTATATATCTGTTCGGCGATCCGCAGGTTCTCCCGTTCTCTCTGGAGGGATTCAATCCGCCTCGGATTGTCCTTGACGTAGCGCTCGTGCAGGATCGTCACGGCGTCCTGACGGTTCTTCGTGCGTTTCACAACGGTGTCTCCTCATGCGTGTGCCCTTGCCGGTCCAAGCGATAGGCGCCCAAATTGGCAACGGCCTGGCGAATCTCTTTGGGCGGCACGGCTCCTTCTTTGGAACAGCCGTGCGAGAGCAGAACCACGTTCTGCCCTACAAACCCGTAGAGGATGCGGTAATGGACGCGACCAACTCTGGCACGCAGCTCATACACTCCGTCGTCTAAGTAGTCACAAAAGGGCCGGCGCAGTTCGAAGCCGCGTTCCGCCAACAACTCAGTCAGGGCGACACAGCGATCCCGAGCTTTCTTGGGCAGGTCATCAAGCCAGTCCAAGAAGGGCGTCCAACCGTCAGACTCTCGATAGATGACAACGGTCGTTCTGGGCATCTGTTTATAGTATCGCATTTTTGCGATATAGGTTCAAGAAAAAGCGAGAAGACCAGGAGATTTGCTGCGTCAGTTCATTGCTGGTGAGATAGGAGAAGGGCGGGCCATTGTTGACCCGCCTGTGTCGCGGTGCGTGTCGTTTTGCGACGATGCGCACAGTAATGGTACGCTATCAGACAGTTTTGGAGAATCTCCTTGTTTCTGACCGCCAAACCCGCTTCGATAGAGGCGGCGGTGGGATTCGAACCCACGGATAACGGTTTTGCAAACCGTCGCCTTTGGCCGCTTGGCTACGCCGCCCGATTACAGATTCCACGTCCGCCAGTCTACTAAGCGGCCGCCCACGATTCAAGAAAATTCATGCAGGTTTTGCCTGGGAGGATTTTCCCATCTCAAAATGCGGAGGTGTCCATACCTGTCGTCCGATTCCCCCGCCCGGTACCAGGAGTTCACTTTGGCCCGTGACGCGAGTGGAATTTCCGTCCTTGGTACGTTATAAGAGAGAGCATAAGATGGGATGGCCTCATCGGTTTCTCTGGTCAGGAGACGAACCGTGTCACGAGAGCAGAAGGTGTCGACGTGTCGCGCGGGAAAGCGCTGGTGGGTCTTGATGGCGGTGGTGGCGTGGTTACCGGGGCAGCTTCGCTGGGTCGCGTGGAGGTGGGGCCGCTGCAAAGCTCGTTCCAGCAGCCGCCGGAGGAGGCACGGATCATGGTCCGCTGGTGGTGGTTCGGCCCGGCGGTTACCGAGCGGCAGCTCGAACGGGAAATGAAACGCATGAAGGGGGGTGGGATCGGCGGATTCGAGGTGCAGCCGACGTACCCGCTGGCGGTGGACGGTAATCTGCCGGGGCCCAAGAACCTGAAGTTCCTGGCGCCGGAGTTTCTCGACGCAATCCGATTCACGGCCCAAAAAGCGAAGGATCTGGGCCTGCGCATGGACCTGACGCTGGGCAGCGGCTGGCCTTACGGCGGCCCGCAGTTCTCCGCCGGGGAAGGAGCGGGCCGGCTTTTGACACAGGTCGTACAAGTGCCGGCCGGACAAAGAAGAGTGCCGCGCCGACCTCCGCGACGGCCAAACGCTGATTGCGGCTTTTGTGGGCAAAGGCAACTCCGGGTTGACCGCTATCGGCGGACGCGGACGCGGCGTCGGGCTCAGCGGCGGCAAGATCGACCTCAGCGCAATGAAGGAGATTCCTCTTCGCGACGGCGCCGCCATCCTCGGGGCCGGCACACCGAATCCGGCGGAGGTGGTCTTTTTCATCGCCGGACGAACCGGCATGCAGGTCAAGCGGCCGGCCCTCGGGGCGGAAGGCAACGTCATCGACCACTACAACCCGCAAGTCGTGGATAAGTTCATCCACGAGGTGGCCGAGCCGGTGATCCGGGCCTGCGGTCCCAACCCGCCCTATGCTCTGTTCTGCGACAGCCTGGAGGTCGGCGGGGAGGATTGGACCGATAATCTCTTTGGAGAATTCCAGAAACGCCGGGGGTACGATCTTCGCCCGTTACTGCCGGCGTTGATCGGCGACATCGGTCCGGGTACGGCCGAGGTTCGCCACGATTGGGGACGAACGCTCACAGAGATGTTCAACGAGCATTTCAACGCGCATTTCACGAAGCTGGCGAAGGATAGCCATTCGCGGTTTCGCATTCAGGGGTATGGATCACCGTCGGCGGGGCTTTACAGCTATGCCTACGTCGATCTGCCCGAGGGCGAAGGCGACCAGTGGCACAGCTACCGGGCCACGCGCTGGGCGGCGTCGGCCAGCCATTTGCTGGGCGTGCCGGTCACGAGCGCCGAGGCGTTCACGTGGCTGCATTCGCCGGTGTTCCGGGCCACGCCGCTGGATGTCAAGGCGGAAGCGGATACGTATTTCCTCCAGGGCGTGAATCAGATCATCTGTCATGGCTGGCCGTATAGCGATGAATCGGCGGCGTACCCGGGTTGGAGCTTCTACGCTGCCGCGGTCTTCAACGACAAGAATCCGTGGTGGATCGTCATGCCGGATTTGGCGATGTACTTGCAGCGCGTCAGCCACATCCAGCGGCAGGGGACGCCCGCCAACGATGTTGCCCTTTACTTGGCCAATAGCGACGCCTGGGCGAGCTTCGCGCCCGGCCGGATCAGCCTGTCCGACGCCGTCGGCGCGATGCTTGGCCCCCATGTCGTCCCGGCGCTTCTCGACGGCGGCTACAACCTGGACTTCTTCGACGATGGCATGCTGAACCTGCGCGGCAGGGTCGAGAATGACACGCTGGCGTTCGGCGACGTCTGCTACAAGGTCGTGGTATTGGCCGGCGTCGAGCGGATCCCGCTGGAGACCATGCGGAAGCTCCAGACACTCGCCAATCGCGGCGGCATCGTCGTGGCGACCCGGCGTCTGCCCGATCGTGCCCCAGGCTACAAAGCCGCGGAGGAGGACACCCGGATGATCCGCGACATTGTCCGGTACATGTTCCAGACGCCCGGCGCCCCAGGTTTGTTCGTCGAGGATGAGTCGAAGCTCGGCCCGGCGCTGGCCAAGAGGCTGCTGCCTGACGTGGCGATCACACCGCCCGCGCCCCAGATCGGTTTTGTCCATCGACACACTGACGAGGCGGAAGTGTACTTCCTGGCCAATACCTCTAACCAGCGCCAGTGCGTCAACGCCATGTTCCGCGTCACAGGAATGCAGGCGGAAGTGTGGGACCCAATGACCGGCTCAGTTGCCCCGGCGGACGCAGCAGAGAAGGGCCCGAAGACCACGACAGTCAACGTGAGCCTGGAGCCTTACAATTCGACGCTGATCGTCTTCACGAAGCGCACGCTGGCGGAGCCGCCGAAAACGCCGGTAGCTGATTTCGTGCCTGCCCCGGTGGACCTGAACGGCCAGTGGACGGTGCGCTTCGGCAAGGAGGCCGCGCCCGTGGTCATGGACAAACTGGCGTCCTGGACGGAGATCGCCGCCACGAAGGGCTTCTCCGGCGTGGCCATCTACGAGAAGACTGTCACCATCGGCCCGGCGTTCTTGAAGGAGGGCCTGTTGGTGACGCTCGACCTGGGACCCGCCGTCGCGCCACAGGAGAGCGGACCGAGCGGACGAGGCGACAGCCAGCATTTTGCCACCGCCCTCCTTTGCCCCGTCTGCGAAGCGGCGGTTGTTTATCTCAATGACCGCCGCATCGGCTCCGTCTGGATGCCGCCCTATGCCCTGGACGTCACAGGCCAGCTCAAACCGGGCGAGAACACACTGCGCATTGAGGTGGCAAACCTCGCCGTCAACCACATGGTGGCTCACGGCTATCCCACCTACGACCTGGCCGGCCTAAGGAAGCAGTTCGGCAATCGTTTCGATCCGCAGGACCTCAATCAGCTTCGCCCCTTGCCTTCGGGTTTGCTGGGTCCGATCCAGCTCATCGCACGGGCCAAAACTTCGCCATGACGGAATGAGCGTGACGCGCTGGGAGAGAGCACGTTCATGTCATTGCGAGGAGCGTAGCGACGAAGCAATCTCAACGGTGCGGATAAGAGGGGCCCTCAAGCGTGACCAGTCGCATTTGGGAGCCCGAGATTGCTTCGCTCCGCTCGCAATGACATAATGCTGACAGATGTGAAAGGCAGGCAAGCATGGAAAACACATGGACTCGTCGTCATTTCCTGGGGGCGGCCGCCGCGGCTGGTCTCGAACTGAGCGTATCGGGAAGCCGGAGCGCCGGGCAGGGCCGTTCGCGGGTGCAGGTATGCAATCCGCTGCTGCGCACACCATTGTCGCTGATCATCGACGACTCGTGCCCGGTCATCAACAAGGCATACTATTGGATCCAGCAGCGGCATGAGTGGCGACTGAAGTATGAACCCAACTCGCCGCCCGACGGCTGGGAGGTGCACTATGACAAACTCGACAAGATGCCTAACGCCATCCCGGCGGCGTTCGCGGCCCAGTGGGGCGAGTGGTGCGGCGCAGGGCATACGCGGCAAATTCAGCATGATCCCGTTTCCGGCGGGGGTCGGCCGGATCGACCAGGGTTTCCCGGCTTTCCGCCGCAGGAGCTGAAGGACTGGCTCCGGGTGACGAAAGAGATCATCTGGAAGAGCTTCGACCTGACGCCGGAGATGCTGACGCACACGCATGTCGTGGACCTCAAGACGTGGAAGCTGACCGAGCAGTGGGAGCAGGGCGAGTGGGTGGACCCGCCGGTGGACCAACTGACCGAGTACATCGCGGCGGCCATGCAACTGCTCAAGAACGTCGGTATCGCGTGTGAGGGCGTGACGAGCCCCGGGGCGTTCGGCAAGCGCAAGGAGATGGCCCATGCCCGGGCGGTGCTCGACGCCGCGATACAGGTCAACAACAACTTGCGGCCGTTCTACTTCCTGAACATGGAGATGAAGGATCTGCCGGAAGTGCCCATCCGGCACGCGGACAAAGTCAAGGGTGCCGCCATCGCCAGCATCATCGGCTGTGCGGGCGACTGGTTCGGCGCCACCGGCTACGATGTGTCCAATCCGGACCTGTACATCGCGGCCGATCTGCAGGGCGGACGGCTCCCGGCGGTGCTGGCCAAGGAGCATCCGGCTATTCTGGTCGGCCATTGGCCGTGCATGTACGTCAACGATCAGATCGGGTTCAAGGCCCTCAAGGAGGTCAAGAAACGGCTCGATGCCTACGATCCCGACAAGACCAAAACGATTTGGATGAAGAACAGCGAAATCGGCCATTACTGGATGGCGCGGGAGTTGAGCGACCTTTCGGTGACGGATGACGCCGGTGCATCAGGTTGCACCATTCGCATCGCCACCAAGTTTCCGGCGGACAATTTCACTTTCGCGCTCCACGATTGTATGGCCAGACGTGTCCAGATGAGCGGGGCGGACCTGCGTCAGGTCCAGTCGCAGCGTGATTTCCGCAGCGGCACGTTCCGGGTGACGGACAAGGACACGTTCGTGGCGTTCGACCTGGAGGCGAGGGACACCGCGCTCGCGCTTTGGGCCTAGGAGGACGACCGATGGAGATGATCGAATTGCTGAGAGCCCGCCGCAGTATTCGGGCCTATACGGACGCACCGATCGAGCCCGAGAAGCTGCGTTTGCTCAGGGAGGCCGTGCTGCGGTCGCCCTCTTCGAGGAGCCTCGACCCCTGGGAGTTCATCTTCGTGGAGGACCGCCAGCTTCTGACAAAGCTCGCCCTCTGCAAGCCTCACGGGGCGGATTTTCTGGCGCAGGCGGCCCTGGGGATCGTCGTCTGTGGGGATAGCTGCGAGAGCGACACGTGGATTGAGGACTGTTCCATCGCGTCGATCCTCGTGCAGATGGTCGCCCTATCGATCGGCTTGGGCAGTTGCTGGGTCCAGGTAAGAAACCGGGCTTTCAACGACAAGGTGACCTCCGAGCAGTACGTGCAGAAACTCTTGAAGATTCCGGAGCACCTCAAGGTCGAATCCATCATTGCGGTCGGCTATCCCGCCGAGAAATGGGAGCCGGTGCCGCGCGGATCTCCAAGACGCGAAAATCCATCCAAACACCTTTGGCGGGTCAAGCCATGGGTAGGGTGGGGTCTTCACCCCACGCGTTTCGCGCAGCGGTAGGGTCGCTCTCCTGAGCGGCATAGGAAAGAATGCCAATCGGGAGATTGGCGATCCCAGGACTGCGAGCCCATGCGCCAAAGACCCGACTTCTCACACACCATCTGAGAGGATGGGTCTTACCCAACCCTCTTCAGGTGAAGCGCGAGGGTGGCCGCGGCAAGCGGAGCCTCCGGAGCTTGCCGCTGCCACCCGTCTGTCTGCTGAGGCAACGCTCCTATGATTTTGCAGGTTGCAGCTCCAGACTGACCGTGCGGCCGGCATTGCCGTCCTGGGGCAGGCTGATCGTCAGCTCGGTTTGCTCTTTGTCGCGGTTGTACTTGGCCCCGGGGCCGGTGAACTCACCGGCGAGACGAACAGTCAGAGTCTTGCGTGTGTGGGCAGGATCGACTGCGTGCAGATATATCACGTCCTCCCGTGTACTGTCGAGCGCCAGCAGGCAAGGAGCGTCTGCCTCGATGGATGAGTCACTGCCCCACGCCAACTGACCCGGCTCGAAGAACACCGCTTGGACGAGTTTGCCGCCCCGGCTGGAGATCGCGAGGGTCGTCGGCGTCTGCTGCAAGATCGCGACCGGCAACGACTGGCACAATGAGGGCATAGTCGAGACATCCACGTCCGGGACGACGAGGTAAGCGTACTGCGCCCCATGCGGCTTGCTGCCGTGATCGATCCCGAGACTGAAAACGTCGCGTTCCACCGGCCGGGCCGACTCGCGGCTGTGCACCTGGTGCCAGTTGCCGCGTTGCGTCTGGGCGCAAACCGTTGCGGTCGTGGGATTGATGAAGATGTACCCGATGCCATCGTGATGGACCCACTGCAGGTCATCGAAGGATTGTTGGCCCTTCTCAAGCTCGCGCGGCTGCTGGTCGACACAGACCGTCACTGGCCCATTCAAAACGCACTGGTTCACCGACGTCAGCACCGCTTCCGGATCGCTGCCCTCGATTCCTGCTCCCAGGCACACGACCGCCGCCATCGAGGAAGAACCAGGCCTTTCGTGCGTGCAGGCTGTCGCGGATGTATTCCATTGCCGCGATGCCACGTACGCCGTCCGACAGGCCGCCGACGAAATTGCTTCGATTCCGGCAAGCGTTCGGATTCGGCACCAGCGAGCCCTGGTCCTGGCGGCAGGTGGTGCCCGGCAGGCGCCGCCAGTCCCAGACCGGGAAGAGATCCGTGTATTCGGCGCCCGTGCGGTAGAAGTAGGTGACGCCGTCGCCGAGATGCAGGCCGAGCAGATTCTCGCCATTGCAGGTCTCGGCTCCGATCACGCGGGGCGAGCTCATCTTTACGGAGGCGTACCAGGTGGGCCGCCGATGTAGGGTCATGTCCGACCGCCAGAAGTGCTTATCGCCCACGAGCGTGTTCGTGCCCTCCGGTCCATCCGAGGCGATCAGACGCGTGTAGGCATCCGTCGCGTCGGGATCGATGGACTTCATGAACTCCATCTGGCGCAACACGGCCTGACCCTTGCTCCACTGGCAGTTGCGAAAGATCTGCCGGCCGCAGCCGCTGATATCCATGCGACCCTTCCAAACAGCCCAGGCCGGGCCCTCCATCAGGTAATTGCGCAGGACCTCGCGCTGCGACGGATCGAGGGCGTAGCTCGTGCCGCGGAAGATGTTGGCCCAGCGAATCATGTCCCAGCCGAAGGCCCCGCCGTAGTTGCCCCATTGCTGCTGCGGCCCGTGTTGATGGAAAGAATAGTCCGGCTGGACTCCTTCCTGCGTGGTGACGTGCAACTCGCTGAAGATCTGCTCGCGGGCCTTGGTCATCAGGTCCGAATCGTTGGCGAGCATCCCTTTCATGAACGCGATCCCCGCCACCCAGACCTTGTTCTGGCCGGTCATCCCCATCTGGCTGCGGCCGAGGACACGCTGGATCGTCTGCTCCTTCAACTCCGGCGGCACCGCGTCGCCCATCAGGATCAGCAGCGGCGCCACGATGTCCGGGTCCCCGATCTGCATGTACCACCAGTTCGGATTGACGTAATCGTTCTGCGTCCAGTGCGCCAGGCCCTTGAGGATCGCGTCTTTCAACTCCGCATTGCCGGCCAATGGATGCCCCGTCTTGTTGTACGTCGCCGCCATGGATAGGAGCCGGCTCAGGTGGCGCGCGGTCAACCATGACCCTGGCTCTTTGTTCGTGTAATCGATGTCCGGCCACGAGCCGTCCGGCCGCAGGTTTCGCAGGTAGCCTTCGACTACCCTGGCGTCCGGCGCCTCGCGTACGTACCACTCTGTGACTTGCGTCCGCAGTTTCGAAACATCGTCGGCCGTGCCGGCACGGAGACCGCTGTAACCAAGGCCCGTGACAAGCAGCAGCGTTAACAAATAAATCAGAGCCCTGCATCTTCGCATAGTACGACCTCGTGCAATCCGGACAGCGATCCGTGCGGCAGCCAGAACCGCGGGCGGAGTAAGATCGGGTGGCAGCCTCAAGGCCGGAAGGCCTTGGGGATGGTTGGGCACTGCTAGGGCGTCGGGCTCCATTTGTGAGTCCGGCCATCCCCAAGTCCAAAGGACTTGAGGCTGCCACCCGAAGGATTCGCCTTCCCTTGAGCGGATCGCTGAATCCTAAAGCCTTCATTTGTGTTCATTGCTCCATAGCGGAAGTCTACCCCAAGAGGGCGGGGCGGGCAATTGGGTTGTCCCTGACGGGGTCCGTCTGGTAGCATGTGCCCAGACACAAGGAGAACAAAATATGATCAACAGGCGAACGTTTCTGAAATCCGGTTGTGCCGTGGCGGCGGCGTCCCTCCTGGCGCCGCGCCTGATGGCAGGCGACGACACGAGCCCCACGGCACACCGGCCGAATATGCTGTTCATCATGACGGACCAGCAATTCGCGGAGGCGATGAGCTGCCGCATGGCGGGGGGATTTCGTCAAGACGCCGGCGCTGGACAGTCTGGCCGCCAACGGCATGGTCTTCACGCGGGCCTACACCGCGAATCCGCTCTGCATGCCGGCTCGGCAATTCCATCTTCACCGGGCGCTATCCGCACGAGACCGGAGTCACGCGGAACGTGGAGGTGAAGATGGACCCGGCCGAATTCGTGTGCATGGGCACCTACTTCCGGCAGGCCGGCTACGAGACGGCGTACTTCGGCAAATGGCATCTGTGCTTCCCGCAGAAGGACATCAACGCCCACGGGTTTGACCTGCCCCGCAACCCGGCCGACAAGAACCAGGATCAGACGCCAGGACCGCCACCGGTGCGGCTTGGTTCATCTCGCAGAGGCACGACAAGCCTTTCCTGCTGGTGGCCAGTTTCCTGAACCCGCACAACATTTGCGAATTTGCCCGAGGTCAGCCGTTGCCTTGCGGCCCCATCGGGATACCACCGGCCCCGGAGCAGTGCCCGCCCGCACCGGCCAACCTGGCGCCGCCGGAGAACGAGCCGGACAGCATGACCATGATGCGTAAAGGGCTACCACGCGAGCCCGACGTTCCCGGTCGGCGGCTTCACCCCCGAGAACTGGCGGCAGCTTCGGTGGGCGTATTACCGCATGATCGAGAAGGTGGACGCGGAGATCGGCCGGGTGCTCCAGGCCCTGCGGCAGGCCGGCCTGGAAGAGAAGACCCTGATCATCTTCACCGCCGATCACGGTGAGTGCGCCGGGGCGCACGGATTCAATCAAAAGACGGTTTTCTATGAGGAATCCGTCCGTGTGCCGCTGATCGTCAGTTACAAGGGCGTGACGAAGCCGGGCAGCTCCGACAAGATGGTGAATACGGGTCTGGACATCCTGCCGACGATGCTCGATTTTGCCGGCATCGAGCAGCCGAAGAAGCTGACCGGCCGCAGTCTCAAGCCGCTGGCTACCGGAGAACCTGTGACGCGATGGCGCGACCATGTGGTCATTGAGAATCACATGGACCAAGCCGCTGCGGTGGACGGCATCCGGCCTGTAGTGCAGGGACGGATGGTGCGGACCGAGCGGTACAAATACTGCGTCTACAGTCGGGGCGAGCGGCGGGAATCGCTGGTGGACCTGCAGGCCGATCCTGGGGAGATGAAGGACTTGGCCCGCGACCCGAACCACCGGCAGACACTGCTGGAACACCGTGGTCTGCTGATGACGTTCGCGAAGGAACACGACGATCCCCTGGCGGCCTCGCTGCTGGCGAATGATGTTTCGCCCCAGCCGTTCACCGCGGAGCCTCCGCAAAACACCAAAGGCAAGCGCGGTAAGAAAGCCGCATCACCGGCTTCTTAAGAAAGGAGCACCAGATGACTATCTCCACGCGACGACAGTTTCTCCAAGCCTCTCTCGCAGTGACCGCTGGCACGGCAGCCCAAGCCGCTGCGTCTTCCGCAACGACATCGTTACCGGCGATCGCGTGTGAACCATGATTTGCACACCCACACGCTCTATTCGGACGGCGCCAGCACCATCCCACTGCACGTTCTGGAAGCCCGGGCGTTCGAGCTCGATGCGATCGCCGTCACCGACCATTTCTTCCCCGGCAGCAAGATCTACGATTCGGCAGGCGAATTCGACCAGCTACCTGGCGGAGATCGAGCACGAGCGGTCCAACCAGCAGGAGGTGATTGTGCTCAAGGGGACGGAGGCCACGGCCCTGGATGCGACCGGCCGCATCAGCATCGATGAGCGTCACGCCGAGCGGCTGGAATGGGTGCTCTGCGACTTGGGCGGCTACTCGGAAGGTACGCTCCGCCACCCGCCGAGCGACAAGCAGAAGTATATCGAGAACGTGATCCGGACGTACCTGGGGCTGTGCGATGTGAAGTATCTCGACGTGATCGCGCATCCGTTCAACACGGGCAACACCAAACCGGCGGCCCTGCCGGCCGACTATCCGCCGCACCTGTTGCGGGAACTGGCGGCCAAGATGGCGGCCAAGAAGAAGGCCTTCGACGTGATGAACGACATGATCTACTGGTTTCAGCAGGCCTCCATTGCCCCGCGCGAGTTCACGGCCCAGTATGTGGAGCTTGTCAAGCTGTTCGTGGCCGAAGGCGTGATGTTCCAGGTCTCCTCCGACGACCATCGCACGGGGCTGGGCAACACGCGCTGGGCGCAATGGTAGTGGCCCGGGCCGCCGTGCCGGCCAGGCAGATCGTCGATCCGCGTGAGATCGCCCGCCGTAGGAGGTAAAAAGGCGGTTTTCGTCCCTCATGCGCCGGAATCCCCGGCTAGTAGGCACGCCACATCTTGATCCGGCGGATTGCCGGGGTTGTGGAATCGCTCTGCCGGACCTACAATCGCTCTTGGAAGCTGTGTCGTAGAGTGGGCAGGAGCCGGTCCTGCCGGCAAGGAAGAATGGACAAGGCAGATCGAGGGTAGAGCGATGGATCGCAGGGATGTCATACGCAGCGTAGTGCAAGCCGTCGATGAGTTCAACAGTCGCCGTCTGTGGACGCGGTTCGCCAATTTCCACTGTTTCGGTGTTCGGTTTTCGGACCGGGATGATTCTCTGCTCGGGGTCGTCCTGGCGCCGGCCGCGAGGAATACGGCTTATCCCTCTTTCGGGGGCCCGACGCGGTGGCTTCCCTGGCCTCGCTCTTTCGCACCGGCGTCATGGAGAGCGCGTCTTTGGGCAACCTCGATCTGCTCGGTTTCAGTATGGACCGGTTCGGCAGGCTGTCGCCGGAAGGGCAAGCCCTGCTCCGCGAGGCGGACCTGGACCCCCGGTCTGACGAGCAGGTGCCGGGTTTTCTGGTCAAGCTGCGCGGGCCGGCGGGCACGCGTGGCGGACGAATCCGAGCTGCGCTCCTGCTGCTGGTCTTGCGAGCGGTCGTCAAAGCCGACAAGATGCGGCAACTGCGCCCGACGACCCTGGATAGCCCGGAGGGGATCTGTGTTCTGACCATTAGCGGCGACCCGCCGGAACCGCACGTAGCCGTGACCCAGGAGAAGTGGGCGTCGTCCGAAGCCCCGGGCAATGGTGGCGGCGCAGTGCCCCCGTCGGGAAAGGAGAGGGCGGCGAAGGGGAAAGTGGCTGAAGTCCCCGCCCCCGCCGACCTCAAGGGTTGGAAGCAGGCCGACCAGCGCTTGTTCCAGCGGTTCGTCGCGTATCTTCAATCCGCGGACCGCCTCCGGTCACCGCGGGCGGCCAAACGCTACTTCGGCGACGACGATGTGGAGCATTACTTCAAGGAGCACGAGAAGCAGGCCGTTGGTCTGGCGTACACGGCCTGGGTATTCTCGATTGCCGCCCGAGCAAGGTCAGCAAGACCCGGGCCGAGGAGATGCTGGAGGAGGGCTTGCCGGAGCCGGAGGCGACCTTGCTGCGTGCGCGGATGGAGGCGTATCCGACCCTGTATCGCGTCGCCACCCACGACGCCAAGGCCGGAACCATCGATTTGGAGGACGTTCTGCTGGGCGGCCGGGTCACCGCCCACGACCAGTTGATGTCGGAGAACATCGAGGAGGGCGTATTCTTCTGTGCCCGCGTCTTCCCGGCGGGGCAGTTTCACTTTCTGGAGCCGGCCGGTCCGCCCCTGGGCGCCGGGATGGGAATGCAGGCGGTGGAGTTCCTGCAACGGAGCGGGATGGAGTTCACTCCGGAGGGGCTCAAGCGCGAGGCCCACAAGTTCGGCTGGTTGTGGCAATGGATCGAGGACTGGGAGGCCAATTGGAGGCCGCCCGAATTGCGCAACATGGATGGCGACGAGCTCGTCTGGCACACGGCCTCTTTCTCGGTGGCCGACCCGGCGGACACGCGACAGGCGTTGCTCCGGCGGCCGGATATCCAACAGGACGATCAGGACGATGATTTCATCTGGGTCAGTAAGACCGGCGCGGGCGCCGAAAAGCTCGCTGGGCCGGTGACGATGGGACACCTCGAGCTCGTGGCCGATGAGCTGGTGCTGACCGTCAACTCCGCCCGACGATTCGCGACAGCTCGCAAGTGGCTCGAAAAGCTGCCGGAGGTGGCTTTTCGCAGTGTCAAGACCCGTCCGTGGGATGAGGCGGAGAAAGACCGTCCTATGGACGAACGGATGCCGAGGCCCGGACCGGTCAAAATGACGCCCGAGCTGACGGCGGCGGTGCAGGAGATGATGGACAAGCACTATACCGCATGGATCGACATGCCGTTGCCGGCCCTGGGCGGGCAGACGCCCCGGCAGGCCTGCCGGACGGAGGCGGGCCGCCGGCAGGTGGCGGTGCTGATTCGGACGATGCCGGACCCGTCGGGCCCGGCACCCATTCAGGTCCCGCGCGACGTCATGCGACGCGAATTAGGTCTGCCGGCAGAATCCTCCGTCCCGGCCGCGAGCCGCCCGCCGGCGTTGCCCAAACCGGCTCCTCCAGAATCCCGGCCGACGGAAACCCCTGCCTCGAGCGACCAACCGGTCAAGTCGGCAGGCGGCGATCCCAACATCCCGCGCAATGCTCCCTGTCCCTGCGGCAGCGGGCACAAATACAAAAAGTGCTGCGGCCGGTAGACGGAGGCCTCCTTGCGCAGAGCGCCGCGTTTGCGCGATCTGCGAAAGGCGGGGTCACTCCGGCACCAACTCGTACCGGTGCGTCTTGGGCTGTGCGGCGGCCCGCTGTTGCGCCACCTGCTCGTTCTCCAGGTTGTCCAAGGCCTCCAATGCTTGCGACAGATGCGGCGACGACGACATCTGTGCCAGGGGCACCTGCACGCCACGCCAACGAGCAAAGTGGATGTTATTGTGCTTCAGAGTCAACTCGTGCACGGTCTGAGACTGCTTGATCATGGGAGTCGATAGCTCGGCCAGGTTCAATCCTTCCTCCAACTGCTGTCGGGAATAGCTGCCCACGTTCTGGGCGTCGATCTTCAATTGGTAGTGCTCGCCTTTCAAGCCGGCGACCTTCAGGGGCTGCCAATCCAGAGGCCGGAAGAAATCGGAGCTTTGCACCGCCAACTTCATTGCGGGGTCTTTGAAGTCCACGGGCATAGGCAGTGCTTTGTCGTTCTGCGTCCACGACAAACCGTTAGATGTCTTGAGATCTGCGACGGTGGCATTCTCCACCCGCACGGTCTGGGCCTTGGCCGCGTCAATTTCCACGGCGGTCACTACGGCCGGGGCGTTCCAGGCCTTAAGCAGGGCTTCGGCCATGAGCAGATGCCCGCCGGCGCCGGGGTGAACCCGATCCGCGATGATTTTCTCGGCCGTTTTGGCATCGGTCGCTTTGGCCTTCTCCAGGGCGGCCACGATCGACGTGTTCAGGTCCGCCACATCGAGTTTCTCCTTTTGGGCCAGTTCCTTGACGAACTGTCCATAGCGCACCAGCACGGCGTTGTACCCTCCTTCGAAGCCGGCCGGCCGCGTGACGTCGTCGTAGGGCGAAGGCTGAATGAGCGTGGCACGCACTCCCGGCACGGCGTCTTGATGCTGTCGATCATGTGCTGGTAGCCGGTGGAGTACGTGTTGAAGATCTTCGGGTCGAATGCGCGGTAGCTGCCGTCGTTCATGCCCAGCATGATGGTGATCACCGTGGGCTTGTAGGCGAACACGTCGCGGGGCAAACGCACGTCGATGGGACCGGCCCCGCCGCCGGCGACACGGTCCCCGCCCACGCCGGAATGAACGAAAGTGACGTGGAGCTGCCGGGAAGCGGGTCACCACGTAGGTCTCGGCGTAAGTGGTGTAGAGCCGCTGGTCCGTGATGCTGTCCCCGTAAAAGACCACGCGGTCGCCGTCCTTCAGGTAGAAATTGCCTTGGGTCCAGGCCACGCCGGTGGCCAACAGCAAAGCCAAAAGGCCAACGATCACTCTCGATGATCTCATAACGACCTCCTAATGTTGGGGGACAAACCGAACCAGCTTCATGTACGCCAGGAGGGACGATACCGCAGAGAGCGGGGCAAGTCAAGAACGGGGAGAGTCGCCATCTGGGAAGACACGAAGAGGCGGGGCATGTTCCTGTCATTGCGAGGAGCACAGCGACGAAGCAATCTCGGTCCCGCGAAGGGGAGCGGGAGATTGCTTCGCTTCGCGCACAATGACATACGGGGCGGTGTCATCGAATGATCTTGCGTTTGCCCTGAGCGACGATAGAAAAGATGACTCTTACGCTTTCCCCCAAACCGTGCTACACTTAGTCGCGAGCCGGCACGGCCGCGCAGGTGGTGCCGATGGAACGTGTGAGGGTTCCCAAACGCGGCGTAGCGCGTTTGGGAACCCTGACGACCAGAGGAGATCAAACATGTCTGAGCAAAGAGGTCAACTGAATCGGCGGCGGTTCTTGAAAAGGGCGGTGCAGGCCGGGGCCTTGCTGGCGGTGCCCCAGGTGATCCCGGGCACGGCCTTGGGCAAAAACGGCGCGGTGGCGCCCAGCGAGCGCATCGTGCTGGGCGGCATCGGCATCGGCAGTCGCGGCGGGTACGACCTGGGGTGCTTCCTGCAGGAGCCGGATGTCCAGTTCGTGGCCGTATGCGATGTCAAGGCCGCGCGGCGCAAAGCGGTCAAGGACATGGTGGACACCAAGTATGGCAACCGCGACTGCGCCACTTTCATCGACATGCGGGAGTTGCTGGCCCGGCGGGACATCGACGCGGTGCTGATCGCGACCGGTCCCAACTGGCACGCGACGGCCGCCGTCCTGGCGGCCAAGGCGGGCAAAGATGTCTACTGTGAGAAACCTTGCACGAAGAATATCGCGCAAAGCCTGATCCTGGCGGAAGTGTTCCGGCGGACCGGGCCGCGTGTTCCAGGCCGGCACGCAACGCCGCAGCCTGCCCAATTTCGCGTTCGCGATCGAGTTGGCCCGCACCGGCAGGCTGGGCAAGCTCCAAACGCTCTACGCCCACCCGATGGGCCTCAAGACCATCAGCAGCGGCTGGCTCCCGGCGGAGCCGGAACCGCCCAAGGAAGAGGTGGACTGGGACATGTACCTCGGACCGGCGGCTTGGCGGCCCTACAATTCGAGGCTCCTCGACGGCTTCAACTTCGAAAAAGGCGGCGGCATGGTCGGCGCCTTTGGCGGCGGCGGGTGCCTCGAATGGGGCTCCCATTGCGTGGACCTGTGCCAGTGGGCCAATGACGCCGATAATACGGCCCCGGTGGAGTACGAGCCGGCCGGGGACCGGTTGCACGCCCGCTATGCCAACGGCGTCAAGCTGGTCCTGCGCAACGATGGCTGGCTGCCGCTGGGCTCGTGCCCGGTGCGGTTCGAAGGCGAGACCGGCTGGGTGGAGACCGGCGACGACGCCGAGATCATGGCCAGCTCCCCGGCGCTACTCGTCGGCAAAGGCAAGAAGATCCCCGGCTACCCCGCCGACTTCCACATTCGAAACTTCCTCGACTGTGTGAAGACCCGGGCCCAGACGCGGGCCAACGCGGACGTGGCCTGCTACGCACATATTGCCTGTCACGCGGCCAATATCTCGCTATTCCTGAATCGCAAGGTCAATTACGATCCCAAAAAGAACGAATTCATCGGCGACGACCAAGCCAACCGGCTGCGCTCCGAAGCTCTGCGCGAGCCGTGGCGGCTGTAGGGTCGAATGATCACTCGCCCGTACCAGGAGATCAGCCATGAGCAAAGACGGGATGATTCTCAACCGGCGGCGGTTCTTGAAGACGGCCAGCCAAGCGGGTGCCTTGCTGGCGATGCCCTATGTGATTCCGGGTACGGCCCTCGGCAAGAACGGCAGTGTCGCCCCGAGCGAGCGGATCGTGCTCGGTGGCATCGGGATCGGCAATCGCGGCACGTACGATCTCGGGTGCTTCCTGCACGAGCCGGATGCCCGGTTTGTGGCTGTTTGCGATGTGAAGACCGAGCATCGCAAGGCCGCCAAGGAAATGGTGGACGCCAAATACGGCAACTCGGACTGCGCCACATATGTCGATCTGCGCGAGCTGCTGGCCCGACGTGACATCGACGCGGTGTTGATCGCGACAGGTCCGAACTGGCACTGCGCTCGCCTCCGTCCTGGCGGCCCAGGCCGGCAAGGATGTGTACTGCGAAAAGCCCTGTACGAAAACCATCGCGGACAGCTTAACGCTGGCGGAGGTATTCCGCCGGACCGGCCGCGTGTTTCAGGCGGGCACGCAACGCCGCAGTCTGCCTAACTTCACGTATGCGGTCGAACTGGCCCGCAGCGGCAGACTGGGCAAACTCCAGGCTCTTTACGCCCATCCGATGACACTGAAGGCGGCGAGCAGCGGCTGGCTCCCGGCCCAACCCGAAGTGCCCCAGGAAGTGAACTGGGACCTGTACCTGGGACCCGCGGCCTGGCGGCCTTTCAACCGCGATCTCCTCCGCAGCTTCGACTTCGAAGAGGGTGGGGGGCTCACGGGCAACGGATGTCTGCCCTGGGGCTCGCATTGCGTGGACCTGTGCCAGTGGGCCAACGACGCCGATGATACGGCTCCGGTGGAGTACGAGCCGAAGGATGGGCGGTTGCATGCCCGCTATGCCAATGGCGTCAAGCTGGTCATCCGCAACGATGGCTGGCTGCCGCTGGGCTCGTGCCCGGTGCGGTTTGAAGGGGACGCAGGTTGGGTGGAGACGGGAGACGACGCCGAGATGGTGGCGAGCACGCCGGCCCTGCTGGCCCGCAGGGGCGTCAAGATTCCCAACTATCCCGCGGACTTCCATATCCGCAATTTTCTCGATTGCGTCAAAACACGGGCCCGGACGCGTTCCAACGCCGACGCGACTTGCTATGCGCATATCGCTTGCCACGCGGCCAATATCGCGCTGTTCCTGGGACGCAAGGTCAACTATGACCCGAAGAAAAACGAATTCGTCGGCGACGCAGAGGCCAACCGGCTCCGCTCGGAAGCCTTGCGTGAGCCGTGGCGATTGTAGAGTTTAACGTGTAGCACCCCCGCCCTCGGGGGTGTCTCCTTGAATCTCCCCAGCCGAGGGCGGCTGGGCTACATGAGGATGACTATGATGCTCAAGAGTCGATGTCTCGCATGGTGCGTGGTTCTGTTGGTGAGTAGTGTGCCCGTCAGGGCATCGAAAGAAACGCCGAATGGCGGCACTACGTACAAGGAGAGCGAGTTGATGCGCGTGCTCCAGTCGGATGCGCCGCCCGCCGAGAAGGCGATTACCTGCAAGCGCCTGGCCGTCTGCGGCACGAAGGACGCGATCCCGGCTCTCGCGCCTCTGCTGTTGGATAAAGAGCTGTCCTCGTCGGCGCGGATCGCGTTGGAGGCGATTCCGGGGCCTGAGGCGGAGGCGGCTTTGCGCACCGGCATGGACAAGGCCCAAGGCCGATTGCTGGTCGGGATCATCAATTCGATCAGCGTCCGCCGGGATGCCCAGGCCGTCACCGGGCTCGTGGCGAAGCTCAAGGACACCGATGGGGATGTCGCCTCGGCGGCGGCCGTGGCCCTGGGTCATATCGGCGGCGACCAGGCGGCCCAGACCTTGGTGCAATCTCTGGCGCAGACGCCGGTTGCCGTTCGTTCCGCGGTGGCCGAGGGCTGCATCCTGTGCGCGGAGAAATACCTGGCCGACGGGAAGTCCGCCGAGTCTGTGAAGCTATATGACACCGTGCGTCAGGCGGACCTGCCCCAGCAACGGCTGCTTGAAGCGACGCGTGGGGCGATTCTGGCCCGAGGGACCGCCGGACTGGCGTTGTTGATCGAGCAGTTGCAGTCGGCGGACAAGGCGAAGCTCGGCATTGGCTTACGCACCGCCCGTGAGCTTACCGGCCGCGAAGTAACCGAAGCCCTGGCGGCCGAGTTGGGCCGGATGAGTCCCGACCGGCAGCCACTGCTGCTGTTGGCTGTGGCGGATCGCAGCGATGCCGCCGTCCTGCCCATTGTGGTCAAGGCAACCCAGAGCGGCCCGAAGGGCCTGCGCATTGTCGCCCTTGAGATTCTGATGTACCTGGGCAACGTGTCCTGCGTGCCGGTGCTGCTGGATGCGGCGGGCGACAGCGACACGGAACTGTCACAAACGGCAAAGCTCACCTTGGCCCACCTGCCGGGCAAGGACGTGGATGCCGACCTTCTGGCTCGCCTGCCGCAAGCGACCGGCAAGACTCGGCAGGCCTTGATCGAGATGGTGGGGCAGCGGCGGATTGACGCCGGGGTGCCTATCATCATGTCGGGCCTTGGGGACGCCGACGCGGGAGTCCGCAGCGCCGCGATTCAGGCCGTGGGGGCCATGGGCGGGGACAAGCAAGCCGCCGACCTCGTGGCGCTTCTTCAAAAGGCCCAAGATGCCAAGGATCGCGCAGATATCGAAAAGGCCCTCCTGGCGATCAGCGGTCGCTCGGGAGCGAGCGGCGTGCCGTCCCTGATGCCACTTCTGCAAGACAGCGACAGCGCTCTGCGCATGGTCGGATTGCATGCCCTGGCCGTGGCGGGTGGGCCGGATGCCTTGGCGGCTGTGAAGGCCGCCCTTGCTGATAAGGACGAGAAGGTCCAGGACGAGGCGGCCCGCATGCTCTCGACGTGGCCGAACAACTGGCCGGGCGACACGGCCGCGGCGGACGCCCTCCTGACGCTGGCCAAGTCGGGCAAGACGACATTGCACCAGGTGCTGGGATTGCGGGGTTACTTGCAATATGTCCGAGGGGATAAGAAGCTCAACGATGGCGCGAAAATGGCCAAAGTGAGCGACTTGGTGCCTCTGTTCCAACGGCCCGAGGAGAAGCGGCTCATCATCGGCACCGTCGGGACGATCCGCAGCGCCAGGTCGTTGGACCTGCTGACGACGCTCGCGGCGGACTCAGCCGTGGCCGAGGATGCCTATTCGGCGATCGTCAATCTGGCGGATAGCGATCGGAACATCCCCGGCCTTTCCCGCGAGCAGCGGCAGAAAGTACTTCAAACCGTCGTGGAGAAGTCGAAAAACGATGCCACGAAGAAAAAAGCGGAAGATCGCCTGAAGAAAATGCAGTGAAGACCGTCTATGGATGAAATGGGTGCTATTTTAAGGAGATGACTATGAAGAAAGCACTGATGATCGGCCTCGTGGCGGCCTTGGCGCTCGCCGGGCCCGCGCTGGCGGCGGACAACACGATCAAGGGTAAGCTGGACATTCAGTTCAACAGCCGGGTCCAGGTCGATAATGCCGGCAATCCGACGCTGGGCGTGAAGGACATCTACACGTTCGACGTGACGGCGGTCGATACGCTCGGGTTCCAGGGGACGATTCAGGCATTGCCGACGGTCCTGAGCGCCCGGCTGGGGTCGGAGCGGCAGCGGGCGGCGTTGACCTACAACCTGAACCTGCAGGTGGCCAATCCCAAGGATCTGTCACAAAAGAGAACCGTGGGCAAGCTCGTGGGCGACGTGCAGATCGACAAGCAGGGCGTGTACCATTTCGATCAGGGCACCGTGCGGATCGCGGTGGACGCCATGGGCAAGGCGGTGGGGTTCGAGAGCGCGTTTCGCGGCACGGCCGTCGGCAAGCCGCCCAAGAACACCAGCTTGGCCGAGAAGGTCAAGAAACAGGCCCAGACCATCAGCCGGCAGGTCAAGGGTAAGACCGTGAGTCTGCTCGTGAAAGACTACGATATCATGACTTTGCAGGGCCTGGTCCTGGCGGCCGGCCCCGTGCGGTCATACCCGGAAACCACCGTCAACGGCGAGATGATGTATGACTACGAGCGCAGCGCGTGGTACTTCCGCAATCTCACCATGACTTACCAGATGGACGGCAAGACGGTGACCGACAAGCTGACGGGCAACATCAAATGGGTGGAAAGCCCGCAGCGGAAGTCCAACGGCCAGGGCCAGTATGAATTCGACGTCCGGTTCAACGAGCCCGAGCAGACGAGCAATGAGGCCACGGTGTTCGCGAAGGCGGACGATGAAGCCGCATTCTTCGCCACGGACACGAGCCTGCCGTCGCTGACCGGCACGGCCAAGTACGTGGACAAGTTCCGCGGCGAGACCGTGACTTCTTCCGCCGTCACGATCGACTTGGTCGGCAACAACCTGAACAAGACCCAGGTGGTGAACGCTTTCAAGCTGATTTGGCTGGTCGACGTTGTGCCGGTCAACTCGGAATGAGCAGATTTCGACAGACGCGAACGAGCCCGCGACACCGGCCATGTGTCGCGGGCTCTTTTTTTAGGAAGCGCACACTGATGGAAAGCAAGCGAGGCCGACTCGGAGCCGCGCCGGGTCCAGACCTGGCTCGCACGAGGATGAAATTTTTCCTTTGCGTGGGGAGAGCCATGTAACATCCTCTGGGCGGGAGATACTTCACTTGTGGTTAGGTTTTCTTCCGCCCACAGGATACGGAAAGGGATGAGACATGGCATCCGACGCGCATGTGCTGATGAGACGAGTTCGAGGGCTCCTGGTGCTCTTCGTTGTGGGACTGGTTCTGAGTGGACTCACTGCCGTTCCTCTTCAAACCGAAGTTAAGATCCTGAACACTCTGGTTGGCCCGGGGACCTTCTTGGGGGGCCCCTGGCCGGCCTTGGGCGCCTGGATTTCCCGCGTTCATGTCGGGATCACGGATGCGGGCCGGGACTGCCCGTTCCTCTTCTACGGAACCGACTGGCTGGCTTTTGGCCTGATCGTAATTGCCATCGCCTTCATCGGAGCAATTCGCGATCCCGTGAGGAACGTCTGGGTGGTCGAATTCGGGATGATCGCCTGTGTGTTGGTTCTGCCGGTCGCCCTGATCGCGGGCGGGTTTCGGGGCATCCCCTTCTTCTGGCGGCTGATTGATTGCTCTTTTGGTATTTTCGGGCTCGTGCCATTGTGGCTCGCACGGCGGTATATTCGCGTACCGATGGCGTTGCCCGTGCCACCCAGGAATACGGTTTGAGACCTGAGAGACAATTACTACGGCGCAGTCGGTGAGCTATAGAGGTTGTTAATCTCCTGGGAAGTGAGGGGGCGGTTGTAGAGGCGGATTTCGTCGAGCACGCCGTTGAAGAAGGTGGTGGCGTCGATCGGCAGGGTAGGGTCGCCGCGCATGCCAATGCTGATGGGATGAACGCTGTCGTCCCAGGTCGTGCCCGTGCCGGCGGTCTGGGTCGTGTAGACGACCTCCACGCCATTGCGATAGAGGCGGGTCAGGTTGGTCGCGGCGCTCCAGGTCATGACAAAGTGCTGCCATTGGTTCAAGACGACCGTGTTGCTCTTGCTCTCGCTGAAGGCGTGGGTGCCGCTGTAGCGGACGCGGCCGTCCACCGTGTTGCTGGTGCCGACCGCGTACAACCGTTTGTCGCCGTCGCCTTTGTCGAGGACGTGCCAGCGCTTGTCCTGGCACGGGTAAACCCAAGCGGAAATAGTCAGGCCCTGCAAGTTGTCGAGGCTCGGGTCCGCCGGGATCGCCACGTAGTTGCTGGTCCCGTCGAAGTCGAGGGCCTGCCCGATCTTGCCCGTCGTCCATAGTGCGCCGTAGATCGTGCCATTATGGCCGTTGCCCGACGAATCGGTCGCGACAGTTCCGTGCCCCTCGTCGAATTTCCAGTACGCCAGCGGCCCGGAGCTGGCGGAGGGGGCGGAGGGGGCCACGATGACGACGACCAGCGGGTTGGAGTGCGGGGACTCGTTGCCCGAGGCATCCCAAGCCGCGACTTCGTAGGTGTGATTCACGCCCGCCGTGACGCTCGTGTCGTCATACGTGGGCGTTATCGCGTAGTCGAGGAAGACCCCATTGCGATACACTTCGTAGAAGGCCACCCTCACATTGTCGGCGGAAGGGTTCCACACGAGCGTGACCCGCCCGGGCGTCGCATTCTGGGCAGTAAGCCCCGTAGGGGCGGAGGGCGGCTGGTTGTCGGGCTGGACCAGCGGACCGCCGGTAGAGGACGGCGACAGCGGATCGGTGCCGTTGGTGTACTCCTGGAGGTTGTTCATGCCGTCGCCGTCGGGGTCGGCGGTGTCGCCCGCGATGGCGGGATTGGTCTGGCTGGCGCCGAAGTGGATCCAGCGCCACAGGTCGATCGGGATCACCGGCGGCGTGAGCGTCACCGTGATCGTCAGGGTCGCCGAGACGCTGCCGGCGCTGTTGCTGGCGGTGATGGGGGTCGTGGTTGTGCCCGCGGCCGTGGGCGTGCCGGAGATCACGCCCGTGGCGCTATTCAGAGACAGTCCGGGCGGCAAGGGCCGGCGCTGTAGGTCAGCGGTGTGGTCCCGCCCGTGGAGACGATGGTGTAGCGGAAGGGGACTCCCACCTGTCCGAAGGCGGTCACCGGGTAGGAGATTTGCGTGGGCGCGGTGGGGGCATCCGTCGCAAAGAGCATTTCCGAGTCGCTCGTGGTGCCGCCGGCGGCGTTCGAGACGATGCAGCGAAACAGCGTGTGCTGATCGGCCAGGGTGGTCGGGGGCGTCGTATAAGTGGCGCCGGTCGCGCCGGGGATATCCGCCATGTTGCCTGAGGAATTGCCCCTTCTTGCCACTGATAGCTCATCGGCGTAAGGCTCCAGGCGGTGACGGACCAGGTCCCCGTCTGGCCTGCCAGCACTCGTACGCGGGCCGGGTCCGTAATGATAATCGGGGCCCCAGGGGCGGACTTGACCGTCAGCGTGGCGCGGGATGCTGGTGACGCTGCCCGAGGAGCTGCTGACCACCACGCGGAAGAGTGCCCCGGAGTCGGCGGTCAGGGCGGCGGGGATCGTGAGGGTAGCGTCGGTGGCGCCCACGATGTCCATGCCGTTCTTCGTCCACTGATAGCTCAGCGGGACTGGCTACCGGTCCTCTTTGGCTCTGCGTGGGCGTTGAGGTGGCCACCACCGTGAAGGTGACGGGCTGGCCTGCCATTACCGTCTGGTCCGCCGGCTGGGTGGTGATCTGCGGGTCGGCGGGGGCGGCCTTTACGGTCAACGTCGCGGTGGTGCTGGTGGCGCTGCCCGAGCCATTGCGAACGACCGCGCGGAAGGTCGCGCCGCTGTCGGCGGTGGTCGTGGGCGGCGTGGTGTACCAGTTGGAGGTGGCGCCCGGGATGTCCACGCCGTTCTTCTGCCACTGATAGGTCAGCGGCGGATTGCCCGTGGCCACGACCCAGAAGCTGGCCGGCAGGCCGCTGAGCTGGATGTTGTTGACGGGCTGGGAGACGATCTTCGGGGCGGCCTGCGTGCTGGTGAGGAACTGGCTGAAGAAAGCCCACATGCCGTCGGTGCAGTCGTAGCCGGTGGAGACGCTCGGCGTGGCGTATTCGTGGCCGCCGCCGATGATCGTGACCAACGCCACCTGCATGCCGTTGACCCCGCCGCGCCAGGTCGCCTGGGTCACCTGGCCCGGCCGGGTCGGCGACGACTCAAACGTGGTGACGGGCGTCGCGCCCAACAGGCCATCGAGCATGCGCCAGACATCCACGGAATCCCTCAGCATGGCGTAGGGCACGTTGGTGTCGTTGGTGCCGTGGAACGCGATGATCGGCAGGGGCGCGATGGGGACATTGACCGTCACCTCCATGAATTCATCGATGCTGCACGCGGCCTTGAGCGTCTCCGGCCGGGTGCAGGCATAGGCATAGGCCATGTGGCCGCCTTTCGAGAGCCCGCAGATGAAGGCGTCATTGCAGTTGTCGGACAGCCTCACCCGGTTGATCACCTCGGTCGTGTAGTCCATGTCCTCGTACCCGTCCACGAACACGTTGTGATTGCTCCAACCCGATCCGGGCGTTCCGGAGGAATTGCCCGAGAACGAGCAGGAGACCACGACGAAGCCCGCCTGGTCGGCCTTGCGATGGAGGAACGTCGCCGCACCTTCATTGGCAACGCACTCCATGCGGAGGACCATGGGGACGGGCGTGGCCCTGGATAGCCCATCCGGGCGGTAGACATAGTAATACCGGCTTTGTGTGACCGGGACGCCGTTTCTGTCGATGGTGTTCAGAGTGAAATTGACTCGAGCGTCGGTCGCGGCCCAAACGCTGGTGGCACAAACGACCAGGAAGAGGAACACGAGTGCTATCTTCATGGCGAGTACTCCAAACAAAGGGTTATAGGTCTTCCTTCTCATCACCATTATATCACGATGAAGCATCGGCCTTCAGCGGGTCGGTGCCGTGGGTGTATTCCAGCAGGTTGTTCATGCCGTCGCCATCGGGATCGGCCGCGTCTTCGGCCACGTCGGGGTCGATGGCGCTGGCACCGAAGTACTCCAGCCGCCACGCCTCGATCGGAACGACCACCGGAGTGGTCGTCAGGGTCAGCAGCGGGGTGGCCGAGGTGCCCCCTGCCGAGTTGGCCATCCCGATCGTGACCTTGAACGTGCCCGCGCGGTCGGGTGTGCCGGAGATCACGCCTGTGGTGGCATCGACGGAGAGGCCGGGTGGCAGCCGGGTGGCGCTGTAGGTGATGGGCCCCATGCTGCCGAACGTGGTGATCGTGTAATGAAAGGGGGCTCCCACTTGGCCGGAGGCCGTGAGGGGGCACGTGAACTGCCCGGGCGCCGTGGCGCTCGCAGACACCATGAGCGTCTCGCAGGCGCTGGTCGTGCTGCCAGCCGCGTTCGAGACAATGCAGCGAAAACGCGTCCCCTGATCGGCGGAGGTCGTCGGCAGGCGTCGTATAGGTGGCATCGGTCGCGCCCGGGATATCCACCGTGTTGGCCAAGCCTATCGCCTTCTGCCACTGGTAGCTCATCGGCGTCCGGCTCCAGGCGGTGACGGAAAAAGTCGCGGGATTATTCGCCAGCACGCGCGCGCGCGCCGGGTTCGTGATAATGATGGGGACACCGGGGGCAGATTTCACGCTCAGCGTCGCGGCAGTGCTGGTGATGCTGCCGGACGGTTGGTCACGACGACGCGGAAGGGTGCACCGGAGTCGGGGTAATAGCCGCCGGGATCGTGAAGGAGGCGGCGGTAGCACCAACAATGTCGATGCCGTTCTTCTGCCACTGGTAGCTCAGCGGCATGCGTGCCACCAGCGGCCACGGTAAAGCTGACTGGCTGGCCCGCCAGTACGCTCTGATCCGTCGGCTGGGTGGTGATCTTGGGGTCGGCCGGGCGCGGGTTTACGGTCAAGGTCGCGGCGGTGCTGGTGGCGCTGCCCGAGCCGTTGCTGACGACGGCCCGGAATGTGGCGCCGTTGTCGGCCAGGGTCGTGGCCGGCGTGGTGTACCAGTTCGCGGTTGCGCCCGGGATATCGACGCCGTTCTTCTGCCATTGGTAGGCCAGGGGCGGGTCTGCCCGTGGCCACGGCCCAGAAACTCGCGGGGCTAGCCTGCCATCTGGACATTGTTCACCGGTTGTGAGACGATCTTGGGGGTGTCCTGTGTGCCTGGTGAGGAACTGGCTGAAGAAGGCCCACATGCCGGCGGTGCAGTCGTAGCCCGTGGAGTTGCCCGGCAGGGCGTATTCGTGACGGCCGCCGCCGATCGTTACGAAGGCCACCTGGGTTCCGCCGATTCCGCCCCGCCACGTGGCCTGGGTGACTTGCCCCGGCCGCAGCGGCGACGCTTCGTAGGTCAACACCGCCGGCGCCCCAACAGGCCGTCGAGCATGCGCCAGACCTCCAGCGTATCTCTTTCCATCGTGTAGCGAGATGGCCCCGTCCGCCGTGCCGTGGAACGTGATGATCGGGCAGCGGCGCCGTCGGGAGGTTGATGGTCAGCCCCATGTACTCATCGAGGCTGCACGCCGCCCGCAGCATCCCCGGCCGCACGCAGGCATACGCGTAAGCCATGTGGCCGCCCTTCGAGAGCCCGCAGATGAACGCGTCATTGGCGTTCTCGGATTGCCGTACGCGATTGATTACTTCCGTCGTGTAGTCTATGTCCTCGAAGCCGTTGATATGCGGATCGTGGTTGTTCCAACCGCTCCCGGGCATTCCGCTGGAATTCCCGGAGAAGGAGCAAGAGACCACCAGGAACCCGGCCTGATCGGCCTGGCGCTGAAAGAAGGCCGCGGGGCCGTTGTTGGGACTGGCCTCCATCACGAGGATCATGGGGACGGGAACCGCCTTGGACAGGCCGTCCGGGCGGTAGACATAGTAGTACCGGCTCTCTGTGATTGGGGCACTGGTCTTGTCGGTAGTGTTGAGCGTAAAGTTGACCCGGACGGCCGGTGCCGCGAAGGCACTGGCGGCACAGACGACCACAGCCAAAGACAACGACGCTCTCCTCATGGCGACCAATTCCTGACGGCAGACTACGGCTGTCAATTCTTCACCACTGCGGCTCCTATCGGGAGAATAGGAGCGACAGGTCAGCACAGCAATAAGAGTCGCTCGGCCGCCAAGATGTTCCGGTCGGGATCATATTATTGGTGATGAAATGGGGCTCTGAAGCGGCTATCATGTGCCGCATTGGAGATGTCTATGCTGAACCGCTGTGTTTTGGTAGTCGTGGCAGTTGTGGGAGTGCTGGTTTGTGCGTCGGTTCTGGCGCAGCCGCCGGCGCTGCGGTTCGATTTTGGCCCGGGGCCGGTGGGTGGGGGCATGACGCGGGTTGTGCCGGAGACCATCTACAACGACTCGGCGGGATTCGGCTTCGAGCCGGGGGCCTCGATCACGGGCGTGGATCGCGGCGGCGACGATCCCGTGACCCGCGACTTTTGCACGGCACAGGAGCCCTTCTTCTTCTCCGTAGTGGTGCCCGAAGAGGGCAACTACCGGGTGACGGTCACGCTCGGCGATCGGCAGGCGGAATCGGTCACCACCATCAAGGCCGAGCTGCGGCGGCTCATGGTCCAGGAGGTCCGCACGCGGCCGGGCCGGTTCGAGAGAGTGACGTTTATCGTCAACACCCGCACTCCCAAGATCGTTGCCGTCGGCGACATCAAGGCGGGCGAGGTCCGGCTCAAGGCGCCGCGCGAGACGACGCAGGAGGCGTGGGCCTGGGACAACCGGTTGACGCTGGAGTTCGGCAACTCCCGGCCCGCCGTCTGTGCCGTCGAGATCTCCAAGGTCGAGGTGCCCACAGTTTTTCTGCTGGGCGATTCGACCGTGTGCGACCAGCCGCAGGAGCCCTATGCCAGTTGGGGCCAGATGCTCCCGCGCTTCTTCAAGCCGACTGTCGCGGTCGCCAATCACGGCGAGTCGGGCGAGAGCTACAGTGCGTCGCTGGGCCGCCGGCGGATAGACAAAATCGCCAGCCTGATGAAGCCCGGCGACTACCTGCTCATGCAATTCGGCCACAACGATCAGAAGGAAAAGGGCGAGGGCATCGGGCCGTTCACGAGCTATAAGGCCAACCTCAAGAAGCACATCGCGCTGGTGCGCAGCCGGGGCGGCGTCCCCGTGGTCGTGTCGCCGATGGAACGGCGGGCCTTCGACGCCAGCGGCAAGGTCAAGCCTTCGCTGACGGACTACGCCGAGGCGTCACGGCAGGCAGCCCAGGAAGAAAAGGTCGCCTTCATCGACCTCAACGCCATGAGTCAGCGGTTCTACGAGGCCTTGGGCCCGGAGAAGTCCGCGCTGGCCTTCGCTGGTCCCGGCCGGAAAAGCAAGACAACACCCACCACAACAACTACGGTGCTTATGAGTTGGCCAAGTGCATCGTCCAGGGCCTCCGGGACAATGAACTTGCCATCGCGAAAGACATCGTCGATGACTTCCAAGGCTTCGATCCGGCCCATCCCGACCCGCGGGAGACGTTCACACTGCCGGCCAGTCCAACCCGATCCAGCCCGCGGCCTCTGGGCAACTGATCGCATGAAGCAGGAAAGGAATAGAGATGAGAGCTCACTCTGCTCGCCTTCTGATGGGGTTTCTGTTGTTGGCTGGCGGTCGCGCCGCGGTCGCGGATTGGCACGTGTGGACCGTGACCGAGACCCGCCATGTGCTGCGCAGCGAGTCACCCGGGAGCGGGCTGGCCGTCAACGTGGCGGCGGCGCGCAATGAGTGGGTGAGCTTCCAGATTCTGCTCCGCTCGGAGGAGCCGGTCCAAGGCGTCCGTGTGGAAGCGGGCGAGCTGCGCGGACCCAACGACGTCGTGTTGCACAGGGCGGAGAGCCGACTCTATCGCGAACATCAACTGCATCTGGAGATTGGCACCTATCGAAATGATGCCTTCAAGCCAGATTGGTATCCAGACCCGTTGATTCCCGTTCGTAGTGTGGCCCGTAAGGGCATCCATCCAAACGCCTGACGGCGGCAAGCCCCAACCTACGGGCCATGCCCTTCGATCTGCCGGCGAACGAGACACATGGCTTCTGGGTGGACCTGTACGTGCCGGCCGAGACCCCGCCGGGGGAATACCGGGGCGTTTATCGCGTGACCGCCGAAGGCGGAAAGAGCCTGGATGTCCCTGTCACGCTGACGGTCTGGAATTTCACGCTGCCGCCGACGCCCACGCTGGTCACGGCGTTTGGTCGCCGGCCAGCGGATGCGCGATTACTATCGCCAGCGGGCCAAGGCGAACAAAGAGCCGGAGCCCTCGGATTGGCGCGCGATCGAGACGCAATGTGCCCAATTGCTCAGCGAGCACCGCTGCAATGCTACGCCGCCAGCGCGAGCTGCTTCGCCCGGTGGTGCAGGGCGATGGCTCGTTTCGGATTCCTTCGGAGCAGGTGCAGGCACTGCGGGAGTTCGTGGACCGCTACCATGTCAATGCTCTCGACGTTCCGCACCCGTCGAGCGTCATCAAGGACCCGGTGGCCGAGCGGGACAAGCTGCGGGCCTGGCTGGCGGCGTTCGATCGGGCGGCCAAGGAGCTTAATCGACCCCAGATTGTCTTCTACGTCTATCTGAAGGATGAGCCGAACACGCGGGAAGACTACGAGTACGTGCAGAAGTGGGGCCGGGCGATTCGCGAGGCCAAATCCGTCGTCCAGGTCATGGTCGTGGAGCAGACCTGGACGGAGCCGGGCATGGGCGGCGCGGACAGCGCCTGGGGCGACCTCTACGGGGCGGTGGACATCTGGTGCCCGCTCTTCTCGCTGCACCGCCAGGACAGTGCCGCCCAAAGGCAGGCCCTGGGGGAGACGATTTGGGCCTACACCGCGCTGTGCCAGGGGCAGCCGACGCCTTGGTGGCACATTGATTTCCCGCTGCTGAACTACCGTGTGCCGGCGTGGATGGCCTGGCGCGATCGCATGAAGGGCCTGCTTTACTGGGGCGGGATGTCCTACTGGCGGGAGACCGACGATCCCTGGCTGCACGTGCCCGTCTATACCGGCAAAGGCGTCTACCAGCAGGGCGACAAAGGCATCCGGTACAACGGCGAAGGGTCGCTGGTATATCCCGCCCGGGCTGTGGGCTACGACGGCATTGTGCCCACCATTCGCCTCAAGGCCCTGCGCGATGCCATTGAGGACTACGAATACCTGGCCGATCCTGGACCGTTTGGGCAAGGCCGCGGAAGCGGACAAGACCGTGCGGCGGCTGACCGAGTCGTGGTTCCAGTGGGACAAAGACCCGGCGGCCTACGAGAAGGCCCGCGCCGAATTGGCCGGGATGATCGTCGCTGCCGGCAAGACGAAAACGCCGGCAGCTCAGCCTCCTTCGGTCGAAGCGGGGGCGGACGCCTCCGCGTACTTGGCGGCTGTGCGACAATTCGCAGACCAGGCCCTCGCGCACGGGCGCGACACTTACGGCAAGCCGACGCCGCTCTTCGTGGACGGTATCAATGTGGACACGCTGGAGCCGGTGAAGTGGAAGTGGGGCGACGGCAAGGAATGGGTCCTGTGCAACCTCGCGAGTCAGCAGGGCTTGTTTCGCACGCTGGATGGCCTGAGTCGCGTGACGGGCGAGCCGCGTTACAAAGACGCGGCGCTCGAAGCCTTACGCTACGCGTTCGATCACCTGCGCTACGGCACAGAGAACAACGGCGGTCTGCTCGCCTGGGGTGGACACCTGACCTACAACGCCACGGACGATTGTCTGATGGGCAACCCGGACGGCTCCGGCCGCATCCATGAGCTCAAGTGTTTCTATCCGCACTACGAGCTGATGTGGGAAGCCAACCCGGAAGCGACTCGGCAGCTTATCGAGAACATGTGGAATGGGCATGTTCTCGACTGGGCCACGCTGGACTTCAATCGTCACGGCAATCCCAAGAAGCTGGGAGCCTTGTGGCGTAACGAGTACCGCGGCGGAGAGGTGTTCTTCGATGGCAAGGGCCTGACCTTCCACAACGCCGGCAGCGATTTTTACTTTGCGGCGGGGATGCTCTCGAAGCTCTCCAGCGTCACCGACCCGCTGGTCTGGGCCAAACGCCTGGCGCATCGCTACGTCGAGACCCGCGATCCCAAGACCGGCCTGGGCGGGTACCAGTTCAGCCAATGCCAGGACGCGTGGTGTGACGATGTGGGCAAAATTCGGGGTGACCGTGCGCAGTACCAGTACGGCGATGACTTCAAAGGCCATCGCGTGGTGGAGGGCACGCTGTTCCCCTGTTACGGCGACACGCCGGAAGTGGAGCCGCAGGTGGGCGGCCTGCTGCTGGGAGACCGATTGGGCGAAGCGGGCCGCGATTTCACGCGGTGGGTCGTGGAGGAACTGACGGCCTGGGGCAAATCGGCCTATCGCAAGAAGGACAACGCGTTCATCCCCATGCTCACCGACGGCACGAGCATGGAGGGGTACGTGTGCAAGAAGGACGGCTATTTCGGGCCCAAGGGCCGGGTGCTCCGCGCGGGGCATCCCGGGCCGGCCCATTTCTGGCTCTACGCCTGGGCGTTTCGCCAGTCCAAGGATGCGTTCCTCTGGGAAATGGCGCGGAACTTCGCCCAAGGCAACGGTTGGGGTGACATCGGCGCGACGCCCGAAGGCGGAGCGGTGTTGCGTTTCCCGAACGATCCCGCCGATCCTTTTCTGCTCATGGCCTTGCTGGAACTGCACCGGGCCAGCGGGAATGCGGCTTTTCTGGACCAGGCTCAGACTATCGGCCGGAACATCCTGAAGCAGCGCGTGCGGCAAGGCTGGTTCGTGCCCAGCCACGGCATGTATTCTGCCGGCTGGGCAACAACGAGGCGCAGGCTCTGCTGCACTTGGCCGCCGCCCTGATAGGAAAGCCGGAAGCGGTTCCTGCGTTCACGGGCGCTGTGCCGTTCTTCCAGGCGGAGTATGGTCGGCAGGCGATCCGCAGCTACGACACCAGCATCATCTACGGAAGGACCCGATAGAGAGGAGCACGGGCTATGAAGAAAGTGAATCTCATCGCGGCGGTGCTGTTGGCAATCGGGCTGACGGCGGGTCTATTCGGCGCTGCACCGACGGAGCCGCCGGCCCAGGTAGTTTCCGTGACCGTTGATCATCAGGCTCCCTCGGTGGTCAGCAAGCTGGAGATCGGCCTCACGCATACCCAGGCCATGTGGGAGAACGGCCACCCGGAGGCGGTGGCCCGGGTCAAGAAGCAACTGGAGGAGGCCCGCATCCGCTATCAGAACCAGCACATCATGGGCTGGGGCGCACAACAATCCGGAGCCGTCGCCCGGGGTCTACAGTTGGTCCAGCTTGGATCGCCGGATCGAGCTCATCCGTTCTATGGTCCATACCATTCCCGTCATTACCTTCTGCACCGCGCCGGGCTGGATGAAGGCCAGCGGTAAGGACTGGAACATGGAGGAGCGGGTGGCCGACGAGCATGTCCGGGACTTCGCGAACTTGTGCCGGGCTGTGGCGCAGCACTATCCCCAAGTGGAGTATTTCCAGATCTGGAATGAATTCAAAGGTTACTGGGCCAAGGGCGGCTGGGACGTGGAACGGTTCACCCTGATGTACAACGCGGTCTACGACGCCGTCAAGGCGGTCCGGCCGGACGCGCAGATCGGCGGGCCGTACCTGTCGCTGGGCGGGATATGAAGTGCGGGTTCTGGATGCCGTTGGAGTCGGTTCACGCTGAAAGAAAGGAGAAAGAAATGAGAACGAACATCGCTCGTCTTCTGATCGCTTTGCTGACCCTCGGGACAGTTCTTCCAGTGATCGGGCACGCCGCCGAAGACGGCCTTGCCGTCTACGCCGGCAATCCCTACTATTGGCAATACCACGGCCGGCCGGTGTTGCTGCTGGGCGGCTCTTCCAACCCGCCGGGCGGGCTGAACGACGAAGGCATGTTCCTTTGGCCGAATCTGCCTGCCACGCTCGACAGGCTCAAGGCCGCCGGCGGCAACTATACTCGCTGCCTGGTCTCCGGCCGGCTGCGCGGCGAAACGGCACTCTGGCCCTTCGCCCGGAAAGGCGACCGCTACGATCTGGACCAGTGGAACGACGAATACTGGCGGCTCTTTGAAACGTTTCTCCGCGAGACCCAGGCCCGTGATATCATCACCGATATCGAGCTCTGGGCGACCTTCGACTACTACCGCGAACCGTGGACCAAGAATCCTTTCAGCCCGAAGAATAACGTCAACTACACCGCTGCGCAGACGGGCCTGCCCCTGGAGGTTCCCAGCCATCCGAGCCGGGCCGAGAATACCTTCTTCCGCACGGTCCCCGAGTTGAACAACGTCGCAGTGGTCCTCAAGTACCAACAGCGGTTTGTGGACAAGATTCTCTCCTACACGCTGCGGTACAACCATGTTCTCTATTGCATGGACAACGAGACGGCCGCCAGCCCGAAGTGGGGCGCCTACTGGGCCCACTACGTCCGTGCGGCGGCCGAGAAGGCGGGCCGGAAAGTCCCCGTCACGGAGATGTTCGATCCTCACGATATGAGCAATCCGATGCACAGTAACGTGATCGATCACCCCGAGCTGTATGATTTCGTCGAGCTGGCCCAGAACAATCATCAAAAAGGCGAGACTCACTACGCTAAAATCCTGGACGTCCGCCGGCACGTGGCCGCGTCGCCCCGCCCGCTGAATAATGTGAAGATCTACGGCCTGGACGGCGGGCAAATGGGCTCGAGTCTGGAGGGGATGCAACGGTTCTGGCGCAACCTCTTCGCCGGGTGCGCCTCGGCCCGCTTTCACGAGAAGCATCTGGGCGACACGGAGGCGGCCCTCCAAATGATCCGCAGCGCCCGGCTGATGACCGGCACGATCGATCTGTTCCACTGCCAGCCACACAACGATCTGCTTCCGGGCCGCGAGCCCAATCAGGCCTACTGCTTGGCCGAGCCCGGAAGGCAGTACGCCGTCTACTTCCCGGCCGGTGGCAGCGTTCGCCTCGACCTGACCATCTGCACGGGCGAATTGGAGTTGCGCTGGCTCGATGTCGACACCGCCCGGTGGAGCGGGCCGGCGCAGAGGAGGTCCGTCCAGGTAACCGGACTCGACGCGCCGGGACCGGGCCAGTGGATTGCGGTCCTCTATCTCCGGAGGCAGCCATGAAGCGCCAAGCCCGAAGAACGTGGATTTCGATCGTCGTTGTCTTCCTCGCGTGCCTGAGCGGGGCCCCGGCTCAGGGGGCCGAGAGTGCTCTGCCCGACGTGCGCATCGGCAATTGCGGGGACACCATACTAAACTCGCCTCTCTGGTCGACAGGGTATGACCCCTGGGATAGGCTGAAGGCATGGCTCGATTGGCGCGAGTTGTGGTTCCTGGAATCGCTCACCACGTCACCCAACGTGGGAATCGGAGACAACCGACCTTTTTCCAGGAGGACGATTACGGCGCCTATCTGACGTTGCTGGGCGAGTGGTGCCGACGTTGCGGGGTCCAGGTGTGGGCCTACTGTCTGATGCCCAATCACGTGCACTTGATCGTGGTGCCGGACAGCGAGGAAAGCTTGCGGCGTGCCTTGGGCGAGGCGCACCGGCGTTACACCCGCCGGATCAACTTTCGCGAAGGTTGGCGGGGGCATTTGTGGCAGGGGCGCTTTGCGTCCTTCGCCATGGACGAGACGTATCTGCTCCGGGCGACGCGCTATGTGGAGCTCAATCCGGTCCGGGCGAAGTTGTGCCGGGTGCCGTGGCGTTGGCGTTGGTCCAGCGCGGCGGCCCACGTGGCCGGGCACGACAATGGGGTGGTCCGAGTCGCCCCCTTACTGGAACGCGTCAAGGATTGGCGGGAGTATTTGATGGAGCCCTTGGAGGCAGAGGAAGAATTGTGGCGACGGCACGAGCGTACGGGCCGCCCCTTGGGCGCGCCTGCGTTTCTCGATCGGGTCGAAGGAGTTCTGGGCCGCCTCTGTGCGGCCCGCCAAGCGCGGCCCGAAGCCAAAACCTCAGCAGAAATAAGTATGGTGTCCCCAGAATGCCCCTAATCGGAACCTCCCGTATAGTGTAGGAGAATACCTTCATCTCATGCAGCACTACGGGTTTCCGACTCGTTTGCTTGACTGGACTGAAGGGGCTTTGATTGCACTCTACTTCGCAATAAGAATTCCAAGAAACGATAAAACGCCTTGTGTTTGGATGTTAAATCCATCGTGGTTAAACTATGTCAACGATGTAACAATAGAGAATAAAAAAACAGGGGAAAATAAGTCGCTTGTGCTTTATACTGACTATGATGCAGTGGAAGAATTCCCGGCAGATAAAATTATTCCTGAGTACTACTTAGATGAACATAAGCTGGCAAATTTACCCGTCGCCGTATTTCCTCCACACATAGATCCCAGGATTGTGGCTCAGAAAAGTGTCTTCACAATACATGGCCGCCTTAAAAATGGATTCGATGTGCTTTTCAAGAAATATCCAGAGGCACAAATCTGTAAGTTGAGGATTAGTTCAGACCAAGAAAGGATTAAAAAATGATAAGTGAATTGAATAGATTAGGCATGACAGAGACAACAATATTCCCTGATTTAGAAGGTCTTTCCCGTGAGATTCAAGCTGAATATGGAATTCGGTTTAGGAATGTGTGACGACTCAAAGTGCCGCGGAGAGGCGGAAAATGACCCTGGACAAACCCATCAACAGGGAGGGAAAAGGGGTCATGCTTTGGATATAGGCATTAACGCGAGATAGGACCGAGGACATCAATATCCAAAGCCTGACCCCTTTCTTCCCCCGGTAGAGAAGGCGAGAAAAGAGGCTCGTTTAGGGCTGACGGCCGGGGCAATGGCTTTGTTCTTGGCGGCGCTGGGCATCTACGCGATCAAGGGCCATATGGTTGTCACACGTACCTCGGAGATCGGTATGCGCATGGCCCTGGGGGCGACGCAGGGGAATATCATAGGCATGGTCCTGCGCGAGGGACTCGTGCTGATGATGGTGGGATTGATAGCGGGATTGACCGCGGGATTGATGGCGGCCAAGGCTTTGGCCCACTTGTTCTACGGTGTCCGTCCCATGGATCCGATCAGCATCGTCGTCACGGTGATCCTGATCGGGGCCGTTTCGTTGCTGGCCAGCTACGTGCCCGCCCGGCGTGCCGCCAAGGTCGATCCGATGGAGGCCCTGAGATCGCAATAGAAGGAAGTGGGCGGTTCACCGTTGATTGTTGTCGGTTGACAGCAGGACAGCCAATAATACGTTGCTGACAACTGCGAACTGACAGCCGGGAACTGAGGACGGGAGTTGTCCATGACGACGTTTGCCGTCCGTGAGTACTGGCAGGTGGTGAACATACCATTCGCCACGCTGGAGGTGACGAGCAAGTGCAATTCACGCTGCAAGACGTGTAACGTCTGGAAGTTGCAGGCGGGCCAGGATGAGAACCGGGAAGCATTAGGGAGGCATTAGGGTCACACCTACACATTCCACTTTCTCCCAACCGGTACTTCTGCTCGCGGAACCGGGCGTTCTTCGGCATCAGCCAGGGCTCCTTCGTTCCGAGTCTATACTCTTATTGTAGGACCCCACCGCGAAAATGTAAAGAGCGATCCTCCCGGAGGAACATCAGGCGAGACGGCATGCGGAGCATATCCTGTTTGGAGTACCGCCTTCAGGCGGGTGGAACCGGCTCGACCCCTTCCATTAGGAACCCCGCCTTCCGGCGGGAAAGACCGGTTCGACCCGCATGAATGCGGTACTCCGAACGGGGGAGTCTCAGGAGTCGCTCAGCAGGACGCAGCAGATCTCGTTCATGCTGCGGAGGTAGAGGCGGTTGCCGACGAAGGCGTGACCGACTTCGGCGACCGAGACTTCGCGCGTTCGTTGAATACCCGCAGGCGGCTGATCGGCGTGAACGCGTCCCGGGCGGCTTGGAAGAGGACCAACTCGCCCCCGACGGTGACCGCCAACACCCGCCCGGGGCCGGCGATGAAGGCCGCGTACTCCTTGAAGGCGCCGTCGCCTTCGGTCGAGTAGAGGGTCTTGAGGCCGTTGTTGAGATCGAGGCAAAAGAGCCCGCGGGAACACCCGAACACGAGCCCATCGACGACCACGGGCGTCGCCGTGTCCGGGGCCAGGTCGCGGGTCTGTTCGACGGGCACGGGCCGAATCCGCCCGTTCGGGTCGAAGTTGTGCAGCCGCGTGCCGTTGTTCTCGGTGGCGACGAGGAGCCGGCCGAAGACGTCCACGGGCGTCGGGACGTTGTAATCGCCTTTCTTCTCAGGCACGAGCGTCCACAGTCTTTGTCCTGTGTTCGGGTCCCAGCCTCCCAGCGACTCGGCGTCGTAGCCGACGATCTGGCGGACGCCGCCGAAGGTCCCGAGAATCAGCGAGCCGTAGGCGGACGGCCCGCCGGGCGTTTTCCAGAGGACCTCGCCGGTATAGAGGCCCAGCGCCACGAGCGAGGCGTCGGCGGCCCCCGGATTGACGATCAGGCTGTCCCCGACCACCAGGGGCGTGGAGCACGTGCCCCAGGCTGGCAGCTTGGCGTCGAAGTCCTTGATGATATTCCTGCGCCAGACGACCCCGCTGCCGTACAGATTGACGCAATGCAAATCCCCGAAGGCCCCCAGCAGGTACACGAAATTCCCGTGGATCACCGGCGTGGCGCGCGGGGCGTTCGTGAACTCCATTTGTTTCGGCGTGGCGTAGACGACCGTCCACATCTCTTGGCCCGTGTCGGCGTCGAGACACCGCCAGATGTCCTCGATCCTTCTGCTCGCTCTTGTCGGCGACGACCACGCGGGTGGCGGTGGCGGCGACTCCGGAAAGACCGGGACCTGTCAAGCCGCGCTTCCACAGGAACTTCACGGTGGTGGGCAGTTGCGCCGGGACGTCCGGGCTGGCGCCGGCCCGGTTCGGACCGCGCCAATCCGTCCACTCGCGTTCGCGGCCGTCTTGGCCCGGCGAGGCGGTGTCCGGTCGGGCGGTGCGGTGGTGGGGGCGGTCGGCTCTTCTGCGGCGCGGGTTTGTCCTGCAACGGGACGAAACCGGCCTTCGATGCCAAGGCCGCCAGCAGGGGCGGGTGTGCCTGAACCGACAACAGGGCATCGGTGATGGCCTGCTCGGTCATAGGGCCCATCCGGCCGGCGACAAAGACCGTGATGAACGGCTGAGGGCTGTCCGGCCGATTACGCGGAACGCCCCTGCGTCGGCCGCGCTCTTGGTCTCCACCAGGGCCAGGGCATAGCTGGAAATCACCGCCGCATCCGCCTGGTGCTGTGCGACGGCCTGCAAGGCGGTCGCGGCAAGTCGGCCGACCTGCAAGGGCGGCACCGGTGTTATGCCGGACTGCGAGAGAGTCGGCCAGGGCCCAGGAATGCCGCTCTTCCTCGTCGGCCGGACCGAATACGATCTTGTGATCCGCCAGATCGCCGATGGTTCGGGCCGGATCGTCCGCCCGCATGATGAACAGGCCGGCCAGATCGGCGGCGCCATGCTCGTCCGTGAGACGGGCCACCGGCCGAACGGGCTCATTCATTTGAGTCGCCTCGGCGCAGCACGGCCGAGTCTTTGCCGATAATCAAATCCGCCGGTTGCCTGAGCCGGGAGCCCGTCGCTCAAGGTGACGCGCGTAGGAGATCTCGACCTGCCGGCCCAGGGTTTCTTCGAGGAATCGGCCCAGCGGGGCATAATCGCGCCGAACATTCTGGACGTCCTCGCGGCCAGCCGCAGGCAAAGGGGGTCCATCGACCACGACCTGCAATGGCTCGCCGCGGCGGACGCCAAGCTGCATGTCAATGCCGCGATCCAGCCGCGAAAGCCAGATACCCAGCAAGACAAAGGGGAGGACCAGAACGCCCCACAGAGCTTTCTTCCAGAGGACCATCATCGGCGGGAGCCTCCAGTCTCAGAGGCAACCTCACCCATCGAATCGGCGCATTGGAGATGATCGATTTGTGACATCCATGCCACCAGACACAAGGCCCATACTGCGTCATGCCTCGAAGCTACACTCGAAGCACCGCGGCGTCCAACAAGCTACCATGAGTGCCTCTGCGATGCAAGGGATCTGGGCCAAGCAAAGATAACGTGCGCCCATTCCGTTCGCCGCCCAGATGCTTCGCTGCGCCTCAGGATGATAGATGCGGTCGATCCTCTATGAAAGTCAGTCGCACACCGGGCACGGGAGGTGCGGCGGGTGTAGGCGGCGGACGCAGCCTCTTCGTGGTACGGGCGTCCTCGCCCGTTGATTAGCAGGACGGCGGGGGCCTTGAGAGTCGTGCGAAGACGCGCGACTCGAGGGCGGGCGGGGACGCCCGCACCACGAAGACTGCATCGCTGGCCATGGAGAACAGCCGGCCGTCCGCAGCGGCCCGGGGGTCGCTGTCCAGGGTGGCCAGGTCATTAGTTGTCGGCCACGAATTCGGGCTTGCATTGGCGATAGGGAATGAGGCATAATAGACACTGTAGCCAACGGAAAGGGTATGGGCTATGCGTGAGAGACGCGGATTCACGCTGATCGAGCTGTTGGTCGTGATTGCGATCATCGCGCTGTTGATGGCGCTGCTCATGCCGGCGCTGGAACAGGTTCGGCGGCAGGGGCGGGGGGCGGGCTGCAAGTCGAACCTGCACCAGTGGGGCCTGATCTTCGCCATGTACACCGACGACAACAACGGCTATTTCTACAGCGGCCTGGTGCACGGCTCGTCGGCCAACATGGGCAACGGCGAGTGGTGGCGGGACAGCATGTGGCCGCTGTCGAAGGACAAGAAGATGTGGCTGTGCCCGACCGCCGTCAAGAACCGGTCCGGGACGCTCGACCAGGCGTTTGCCGCCACGCCGTTCGATGCGTGGCGCGTGCCGCCCTCGCAGGGCGCTCGACGAGGGCAGCTACGCCCCCAATGGCTGGATGTGCAACCCGCCGTCCGGCCTGTCGGACCTCTGGGGACGCGGCCCCATCCAGGACCACTGGCGGACCGCCCTGATTCCCGGGGCCTCGAACGTGCCGGTCTTTACGGAGGGCTGGTGGGTGGACGGCTGGCCGCGGCGACACGGATCGCGCCCTTCGACTTACGGCGACCGGACGCCGCTGATGGGGATCAACCAGGACGAGATCCAGCGGCTGTGTGTCAACCGCCACGGCGGGGCCCAATACTGCACTTTCGCCGATTGGTCCGTCGGCGAAGGTCGATCTCAAGCAGCTCTGGACGCTCCGCTGGAACCGGGAGTTCGACATCGCCGGCGTCTGGACCAAGGCCGGCGGCGTCCAACCGCAATGACTGGCCGCAGTGGATGCAGGGCCTGCGAGACTATTGACGCCGCTCGTATCGTTCTCTCGACCAGGGCTGGGAGGCCGACTTGCCCCAGGCGGAGCCGTTCGAGGTCGATCTGGGCGTCCAACACGACGAGCTTGCCTTGGTCCAGCATTCCCTGCGGGAGCCGGCCCGCCGCGCTTGCCGTTCGATGATCTTCTCCAGCGCGGTCAGGGCCTCCACGAGCTTCTCATAGACCTTCACGCGCTCGGCGCTGGTCGTGCAGAGGTCGGCTTCGGCCCCGTACATGGCGGCCGTGAGACTCATGTGACTCAGCAGATCGGCCCGGCCGGTCTCCACCTCGCCTGTTCGGATTCTTCACCATCCGCTGGAGAACCTCGTACCGCTGGGTCATCAGTTCTCGCAGCCGGGCCTCCGGTCCGGCTGGCTTCGGTTGGCCGGACCCGGCCGCCGCGGCATAACCGGCCGCAAACGTCCCCGCCAGACTCAGCAGGCCGAGCACCAACAGACTCCTTGCCCCGAGACGATGTGTTCGCTGTTCTGCACCAGATCATAGATATCTCCTTTCCTGGACACGTGATGAGTTCCATTTCCGCTGGTGGACATTATGGCACGCGCAGTTGGGAAGGCAAGCGAGGTCCACCGGCAGCTGAAGACGCTGGCCGACCCGTCATGGCCGCGCGTGTAGACATGTCTCCCACCGACAGGACATGCCTACGAGGCGTAGGCATGGCACCCAAGGCGTGGGGTATCGCTTGACGCTTCCGCACATGACATGCGCGGCAATGCCAGCTGAGGTGGGCGGATTTGCAGTAGCCAAGGGCCCGGGGATCGGGTTCTAATGGTCCCGTGCAAGCGGGTCGAGCTTGCATTGTACCGGATTGCTTCGTGCTCTTTGAAGGAGGCAAGGCCGTGGACCGTTGCAGAGGAAAGATCGTCGTGGTGTTGATGCTGGCTGTCATGGGCAACAAATCTTCCGCTGTGGGCACAGGGGAGTTGGAAAGTCACGTCGCCGGATTCTCAGGCTGCGATCACGGTTCGACTGGCGGCGGGTGATAAAGCGTCGCTTTCTTACGAGGTCGAGTACGCCGGCAAGCCGGTGGTGGGCGTGTCGCCGCTGGGGATCACGCGCAAGGACCAGGCCTTTGTCGACGGCCTCAAGCTCGTCGAAGCCGGGGCCGTGAAGACCATCGACGAGACCTACACGATGATGACCGGCAAACGCCGGGTCTGCCGCTGTTATGCCAACGAGCAGACGCTGATCTTCCAAAATGCCAGCGGCGCCAAGGTCGAGCTGATCGTGCGGGCCTACCATGACGGCGTCGCGTTCCGATACCTTTTCCCGGAGCAGAGCGGCGAGAAACATACGGTGACCGAGCGAAGCGACCGGTTTCCGTCTGCCGGAGGACGGCGAAGCTGTGGGCCCATCCGTACGACAAGCCCGGCAAGTATACGCCCGCGTATGAGACCTATTTCGTCAACGGCGTCGCCGCCGGGACGGCCTCGCCGAGCGAGTTCGGCTGGGCGTTTCCGATGCTCTTTTGCACCGGCGACCACAGCCGCTGGGCCCTGCTGACGGAAGCGGGCCTGGATGGCTCCTACTGCGGCTGCCATCTGACGCAGAAGGCGGTCGAGGGCGTCTACCGCATCCAGTTCCCGAACGAGGCCGAGGGCAATCATACTCGGCTGGGTCGAGCCCATCGTGGACGCTGCCTTGGGCGACGCCCTGGCGGGTCATCATCCTGGGCAACTCGGTCGGCGCCATCGTCGAATCGACGCTCGTGACCGACATCAGTCCGGCCTCGGTCGTGGACGACACGAGCTGGATCAAGCCGGGACGGGCCTCGTGGAGCTGGCTGTACGATCACGACAGCCCGCAGGACTGCACCAAGCTCAAGGCCTGGGTCGATCTGGCCGCCGCGATGGGCTGGGAGTACTCGCTGGTCGATGCCAACTGGAACCAGATGAAGAACGGCACGATCCACGACCTGCTCGCCTACGCCAAGAGCAAAGGTGTGGGCCTGCTTGTTCTGGTACAACTCCGGCGGGCCGCACAATTCCGTCTCCGAGAAGCCGCGCGGCCTGATGGACGACCGGGACATCCGGCGTGAGGAATTCCAGCTCCTGAAGAAGTGGGGGGCCAAGGGCGTCAAGGTCGATTTCTTCCAGAGCGACAAGCAGAACATCATCCAGCTCTACCAGGAGATCCTCAAAGACGCGGCCGAGGCCAAGATCATGGTCAACTTCCACGGCTGCACGCTGCCCCGCGGCTGGTCGCGGACCTATCCGCACCTGATGAGCATGGAGGGCGTCCGGGGCGAGGAGTGCTACAGCTTCGACGAGAAGTTCACGACCGAGGCCCCGATCCACAACGTCATCCTGCCGTTCACCCGCAACGCGGTCGGGTCGATGGACTACACGCCCGTGATGTTCGCGGACAACGTCTACAAGCACCTGACGACCTACTGCCATGAGCTGGCCCTGCCGATCATTTTCGAGTCCGGCTGGCTGCACTTCGCCGATGGCGTCAAGCAGTATCTCGACCTGCCCGAGGCCCCGAAGGAGTTCCTGAAGCACGTCCCGACGGTCTGGGACGAGACACGCTTCCTCGGCGGGCGAGCCGGGCCAATACATCGTGCTGGCCCGCCGCAACGGCACGCAGTGGTACCTCGGCGGCATCAACGGCGAGCAGGCCGGCCGCGACGTGGACGTGTCCCTGTCTTTCCTCGGCCAAAGCCGCGGCACGATGACGGTGATCGAGGACGGCAAGACGCCGCGCACCTTCGACAACGAAACCCAAGCCGTGACGGCCCAAGATCATCTGGGGCTCCGCCTGCAGCCCTACGGCGGCTTCGTCGCCGTATTCAGTCCGACCCGGTAAAGGCCAGATACGGTGCTGCCCAACGCGAGGAGTGGAGGAGAATGTAGCCCAGCCGCCCTCGGCTGGGGATTCTTGGACAGATCAGTTTGTCAAAGGACTTTGCGGACCTGCTCAAAAAGCACCCCCGAGGGCGGGGGTGCTACAGGATGGATCATGCCCTCCGTGCGTCCGTGTCGGCTTGTCAGAGTCACCGCGGTGGCGCGGACAGTCCGCCCACCAGCCATACACCACAGTTCTTTGTCGTCATCGGCCGCTCCTGAAAGCGAACGGCCCACTGTCGATCGCGGCGCGAGCGGCGCGCTGGCGGCTACCGACCGGGCCCTCAAGCACATCCTCGAGAGCGCCGGTTTCGTCGATATCAGTGCCCCGTTCGGGCAGGGCTTCACGGCGTATCTCGACGGCGATCCTGGCCCGCAGAACGGCGGAGACCTCAAGGCCAGCGCCGTGGGCGAGCTCTTGGCCTTCGTGAGGGACAGAATCAAGACCGAGGCAAGTCGCTCGGAGCAGACTCAAGCCCGTGTACGTCCCGAGGCGGCAGTGAAGTTGCTCACGTAGGGAGGTGCTCAGCGGGTGCCGGCCTGCCCGACACCACTTGGCTTTGCCAGGCAGGTTCGCAGTTGGAGCCTGCGCGCGGGGGAGCCGAGGAAGAGGTCGTCGGGGAACTGGTAGCGGGAGAGAATCTCGTTGTAGATCGCCGCTTCCTGGTAGGCAGTTCAGGCCCAGGCCGGCCAGGTATTGCAGGCGGAGGTTGCGGTCCGTGTTGATCTGGGCGTCCTTGAGCCAGTCCTTCAGGTCCGGTCCCTGGCCCGCGTAGGTCGGGAGCAGGTCGAACGCCGAGGTGAATTTCACTTCCGCCAGCGAGGCGGCCACGTCCGATGGTCGGGGCGTTCCAGCCGCTGCTGGAGTTCGTCCACGTCGATCTTCATCGGCTCGGTCCGGCCGAGCAGGACCACGTCGTAGCCCGCGCCGTTGATGTCGTTGCTCCAGATCGTGCCGTGGGGAAAGGCGGCGAAAAAGGTCGCCATCTCACTTTTCACCACGTCCGGGCTGCTCTCGTAGAGGGGCACCCATTGCGTGACGATCCCGCCCGGGTTCAGGTGCCGCCGGCACAGCTCGAAGTATTCCTTCGTGTACAGGGCCGCGGAGCCTTTGACCCAGGGGTGGATCGGGTCGGAGGTGATGATGTCGAATTTCTCGTGGGTCGTGAGGAGGTAATGCCGGGCGTCGTCGTAAACGATCCGGACCCGCGGGTCCAGGACCACGTTGTAGTTCTCTTTGCCGAAGAACCCGGCCGCCACCGTAGGGATCAGCGGCTCGATCTCGCACAGGACGATGCGTTCGACCTCCGGATACAGCACGAACGTCCCGGCGGTGACGCCGGCGCCGCAGCCGACGACGAGGATCGACCTGGGCTGGGGATGCAGCAGGGCGGAGAGGTGGCCCAGCATTCGTTGCAGCCGCATGTCGGCCGGCTCGGTCGAGGCCTCCACCTTGCCGCAGACGTGGAAGTTCAGGATGTTGCCGTCGCACAGGTCACGGCGATCGGACGAGTTCATCCCTTCGCCGGTGTAGATCGCCTCGGCCACCTCGGTGCGTGAAGCCAGGTATCGGCCGTAAGCAATCAATTCCGCCGGAAGCGCCGGCACGCTCCAGACGAGCGGCACCGCCAGCAGCGGCACCAAGGCCAGTGCGGCCCAAGTCGACCAGCGTCCTCCTCGTCCTCCGGGCGGCAGCGTCAAGTCCGAGGGGCTGGGCGAGGGTGGCGCCGTGACGACACCACTCGACCGCCTGCGAAGGGCCGATATCACGATCAGCACCGTCGCGACCGCGGCCCAGCCGATCATCACACGCTGGCTGCCGCGTGTGCCCAGCCAGGGGATCAGGATCATGCTGAAGGCCAGCGAGCCGAGGATAGCGCCGATCGTATTGGCCGCATACACGCTCCCACCATCCGACCCGGCTCGCGGCCCAATGCTGCCGCCGAGGCCAGGGCCAGGGGGAAGCTGGCTCCCCAGAGAATCGCCCCCGGCAGGACCGCCCAGACGCAACGCATCAGATCGAGCTGGAAAGTGATCCAGGGTTCCTGGCGAGCGACGGGTCGATGGGCCAGTAAGGCAAGGATTTGGCCAAGGCATAGGCCGCCCAGGCAATCGCTCCCATCAGAGCAATTGGCAGATACCCAATGCCATTCGCGGCCGCAGGCTGTGGCGTGAAATCACCGAGCCGAGGCTGCTGCCGAGGCCCAGCCCTGCCAGGAACACCGCCAGGATGATGGAGAACGTGTAGACCGTTCCCCCCAGCAGCAGGGACAGAATCCGCGTCCAGACGACTTCCGCCCCCAGGGCGGTCAAGCCGGATAGGCCGATCACCACGTAGACTATGCCCGCCTTAGCCGTGACTGTAGCACCCCCGCCCTCGGGGGTGAACGGGCTCCCAAACGCGGAATTCTGCGTTTGGGACCCGGACCCAGCCGAGGGCGGCTGGGCTACATGTCTGGTTCGTGCGGCCAGAAGCAACGCGAGCACCGCCACCGTGAGATTCAGGGCGACGGCGACGTAGGTGGCCACGGCGGTGTCGTGGACCCGCAGCAGGTAGAAGCCCGCCAGAAGACAACCGAAGACCGCCCCGGCGATGTTGCTGCCGTAGAAGAAGCCCAGCCAGGATACCCCTGCCGGCGTGGCCTCGACCCAACGGGCAATCGCGGGCAGGGTCGCGCCCATCAACAAAGTGGGAAACAGCAGGCACAGGGCACAGACCGCCGCCCGCATCAGGATGCTCTCCAGACCAGGGTGAACGTGGGTGGCATAGAGTTGATCGACGTAGGGCATTCCAAAGAGAATCGCGAGTCCGGCCAGGCCGATCCCCAATTCGATCAGCGCGTAGACGCGCAGCGGGTGTCGGCGGGCAGAGACCACGCGGGGCAGGATGAGGCTGCCCAGACACATGCCGCCCATGAAGGTGCCGAGCAGGACGCCCAACGATATGGCGGATGAGCCGATCACCAGTTGCAGCGACTGGAGCCAGACGACCTCATAGATAAGGGCGGAACAGCCGCTGCCAAGGAACAACACACTCAACAGCAGCCGCGGCCGCCGTGACGCAGACGAAAGGTCGGGTTGGACCAGAGTCGGTATGCTGTTCACACTGCTATAGTGGCCTACCACCGTCACCGGTTACGGATTTCCGGCGGAAAGCACGTGACCAAGGCCGTTGGGCTTACCAGGAGTGATCTATATCTTTGCGGCAGACGCTTGACCAAAGCCGATGGGATATTGGGGCTTCGTGGATTTACCGTAATTGTTCCCGCCGCCGCGGAGATGACCAGATCCATGTCTTCCAGGGGAACCGCGCCCAGCAGGACCGAGTCGCCAATAACCAAGGCCCCGGTGAAGCAAGTCCGGTTCTGGAACCTGATCTGAATAGGACCGACATAAGGAACGACGTGGGATCGTTCATCGGCCGTTGTGACCTCGCGTTTCTCGATCTCCGGTAGTTGCAGTTGCACTGCGACATGTTCCGGGATGCAGATGGTCATCGCCCCGGTATCCACCATCGCACGGACCGCCAGAGGCTGGAGCTCGGGTTTCCTCGGATTTGACAATTCAATATCCGCCTCGATCATACCCACAGTTGTTGTCTCCTTGATCCTCGCGCTTGCCGTTCTCATAACCTGTTCTCCTCTATATATCATAGCCTCGGGGGCAATCTCTCGCAAGCACAAGTTCTACAGGGCAATCGCATCTAAATTGGCTGACCGCGATTCTTCGTTCAGAAACGCAAGCTGGGCAGAGGTTCCGGCGGTCGTATCGTCTGACCGGTGCCAATCTGATCGCCGTTTTCGGGGCCAAGAGGCCCGGTCCCAATTTAGATGCGATTGCCCTGACAAGTTCTATCTGGGAATCAATCGCCGTACTCGACGTCAGTTTTGTGGGGGAGACGGTCCAGGGGGCAGGGCTGGCATTTGGGGTGGGGTTTACAGTAGTCCTTGCCGGTCATGACGAGCAGGGCGTGGAACTCGTTGAAGAGGGCCGGATCGGGCTCCAGGTTGGACATGAACAGGTCCTGTAACTGCTGATAATCCAGGTCGGGGCCGATCAAGCCGTGGCGGACCATCACCCGGGCCGTGTAGGTGTCCACGACGAAGACGGGTCGGTTCAGGGCGTACAGCAGAATCGAATCGGCCGTCTCGGGGCCGATGCCGGAGATGCGGAGAAGCTCCGCGCGGAGGCGGGTCGTGTTGACAGGTTCGAGATTCCTCAGGTCGCCGCCATAGCGGCTGCAAAGCCAGTTGAGGAAGTTCTTGAGACGCTTGGCCTTCACCCGGAAGTAGCCGGCGGGGCGGATCAGTAGTTCGAGCTGCTCCGCGTCCATCTCATGCAGCTTGACCGGGTCGAGGCAGCCGGCGGCCTTGAGGTTCGCGATCGCTTTGGCGACGTTGGTCCAGCTCGTGTTCTGGGTCAGAATCGCACCGACGGCGACCTCGAACGGCGTCTCGCCCGGCCACCAGTGCTGTGGGCCGAAGAAGTCCAAGAGCAACTGGTAAACCTCAAGTAACAGCTCGCGTGTGGTTTTCATCGCATTCAACCGTGACTGAATGTGTCATCTACTCAGAGGAACTACTCCGATTGTACCGGTCCTGGCTCGAATGGGCGCAGAGACTATTGTAATTTGCGCGCGGCTCCGGTACACTCCGGACATTCCCAGCGGTGAAGTATCTGGGGGTGTTCAGTTTATCCAAGGTGCCGCTTGCCGACGACGGGCCGAAAGAAGAAGGCAGAAACGGGACTACCCGACCAGCCAGTTGCTCAATTTCGCGCGCGACTCGTACCTGGAGCGGACGAGCCGACCGGTCTACGCTATCCTTTTCCTGGTGCCGTTCATCCTTTTCTACGAGATCGGCACGATCCTGATCAATACGGATGTCCTGAGCCAATACCAGGTCCGTGTCGTGGCCTTCGTCTGGGTTCAGGACGTCCTTCTGCACCTGGGCACGAGCAGCCGGTTCGCGTGGCTGGCCCCACCCGTCGTGGTGGTGGTCATCTTGGCCGGTCTGCAGATCGCGTCGAAGAAACAGTGGTACTTCTGTTTCAGCGATTACACGCCCATGCTCCTGGAGTGCGTGTTTCTGGCCGTACCGCTGATCGTGCTGAGTCTGCTCTTCAATAGCCCCAGCGCACGGCCCGATAATCCCTCCGCCTCGGCGAGGGCACGCCCGGCCGCCCAAGTGTGCTTGGCGGCGCAGCCTCGGCGACTCTCCCCGCAAGAAATCGTCACAGCCCTCGAAAAAGAGAGCGTGCTTCCACCGACGGTGCACTCGCTTCTGACGAACATCGTGACTGGGGTCGGCGCCGGCATCTACGAAGAGTTGGTCTTTCGCCTGATCCTGATTTGCGTCCTGATGGTGCTGTTTCAGGACGTGATCGGCTTGAGTCGCCAGAACGCGATTGTGTTGTCCGTGTTGATGTCGGCGGCCCTGTTCAGCGCGCATCATCACATCATCTGGATGGACGGCCGGCTGGCCGCAGCGCGCCGTTCAATTGGACGGAATTCGTCTTTCGCACGATCGCCGGCGTCTACTTCGCCATCCTTTTCGCCATTCGTGGTTTTGGCATTACGGCGGGGACCCACGCTTTTTACGACATCCTTGCGACCCTCGTAAATGCCATTTTTTTCGGCCAGTGACGGCGGCCGCAGCGGCCGATTTCTTTCCTGCACCGGGGACAGGAAAAATCTGTTCCGCCGTTAGTCTATTGAACGCGGGGGTTTGCAGAACAATCGTCCCATAACGGCCACCCAACAGCCTTATCAGTATTGATATTCGGCTTGAATTGCAGGTTCGAATCCGGTATAATACTCAGAAAGGCAGAGCAGAGTGTTTCGGGGTTATTCGTTATGGAATCGCCGCAGATCAATGTTGGAATCGATCAACTGACCTTCAGTCTGTTTCAGAGGCCATTGCATCCGGAGCTGTTCCAGATCTACGCGAGCCGGCAGCTCAAGACCGAGAAGTACGAGGCCCTGATTTGGGTGACGGGCTGCACGCACGTCGTGAGCGTGTTTGCGGGCGATGCCTGTCTGAGCGAGGTGGTCAGCACGCCGGGACAGTTGCTCCCGCATCGGGGTTTGGTGGAGCGATTCCAATTCCGCGGCCCGCGGACCCACAAGTGCACGCTCAGCCGCGGCGTCAGCTACATGACCGATTTCCAGATCGAGAAGATGAGCGCCAATCTCTACCGTCAGAGCCACACGGACCTGGAGCGTTTCGCCCGCAATCGCGGCGTGTTCGTGAAGTTCCCCGAGCTGGAAGTGGAGAGCCTTCAGCCGTTCTGCTACATCGATTTCGAGGCCCGGCGGACGGAATTGCACATCCACACGTTTGCCGCCTACCCCGACCAAGTGACGATGGTCAAGACGCAGTCGCTGTTTGACTTCCAGTAAGACAGTTTCAAGTGTGAAGTTTGCCGTTGGAAGTCAGGAGAAGCTGCTTCCGGCTTCACACTTCACGCTTCACACTTCCGACTTCCCACTTCGAAAGAAATGCTCGTGCGGGGTCCCTGCGAACGCGACGCTCATTCGTCTGCATCTGCACATTCTGCTGGAGGACGTGCAGCTTGTCGCGAATCTCCACGGACATGCGGCTGTTCGGAAAGTCCTTCATGATCTGCTGGCCGATCTCCAAGGCGCTCGACCAGCGCTTGTCGGAGACCGCCAACGTGAATTGCACGCCCAGATTGTGCAGCTTCGTGCGGAAGACGTCTTTGGCCGCCTCCTGCAGAGCCAAGGCCTCGTTGGGGGTCAGGTACATGTCCAGCTCCCGCAGGATCTCCAGACTGCGGTCTGTCTCCTGCTGGGTCACGGCGTCATCCCAGGCGGCCAGGAGGATGCGCTTGCGCTCCTCCTTGCGCTCGACGAGCTGGTGCCGCAGGGCCTTGAGCTTCTCCGAATCCGGGTGGGCCCGGATCAAAGACTCGATTTGGAGACTGGCCTTGACCCATTGGCAGCCATCGAACAACTTGCTCGACCTGCTCGATCGCCTTGTCGATCCGCTCGTCCTGGGTCGCATCGCGGTACTCGTCCACCTGCCGCCGCAGCTCTGCGGCCAGCAGGCGGTACTCGGAATGATTCTCGATCTCGTCGACGATCTCGTAGGCCCCGGTGAAATCATTCTGCTTGAGCCGCTCGAAGACCGCCTCGCGCAGCGAGCGTTTGTCGTCCTCGCGAAAGGCAATGGCCTTGGCCGCCTCGCTGATCCGCGTGCTATGGCTGATCTGGAGCAGCCCGTCCCGCATACTCTCGATGGCCTTGGTAGTCTCCTCCAAGCGGGTGCTGTTCTCGCTCAACATGTTCGCGATGCGAAAGACGCGGGAGAGCATGGTCAGCAGGGCGATCAGAAAGATCAGGGCGCCCATGAGGATCAGGCTCTGTCGCATGGTGCTGTCAGCGCCCTCGAAGGCCCTCGTAAAAACGGAAAGGGCCACTACCCCCCCAACGGCGACGACAATGACGGCAAAGTGCCATTTGTATTGCCATACCTGGCTGTTCTTCTCGGAGTCCATAGGCCTTCTCCTTAAAGAGCAAGATACCTCTTGGCAGCCATCTCTCATTGTATACGCCGAACGTCCCGAAGTCAACCCTGCCGGTCGAGGCCGCAGGGCAATCGCCTGTGCCCAAGCCGTCGGTTGGGCTACGCCCGTGTCGCGGGCAGCCGGGGGCGCGCTCGCCCTCAGTATTCGCGAAAGTGCCGCATCCAGAGGGGCCAATCGGCGGTTTGGACGCCGCCGGCCCTGGTCCAGCGGCCTTGTCGGTCGAACTGCCGGTGCCAGCGCAGGGTCCAGAGTTCTTTGATGCCGACGGGGCGAACGGACCAGTCGAGAAACAAGTGATTGATGGTCCCGTGGTGCCGATCGATGCAGAAATGCCGCATCTCGGCGTCGGCATTGATCCACTGGCCGTTGAAATCGGGCGGGTCGCCGCGGGGGCCGGACGGGAAAGGGCCGCCGCCGCGCCACATCGTGTCGGCGAAGACTGGGATCTCATCGGCCTGCCGAACGTTCATCGTCCGCCAATCCCAGGCGGAAGGCCGCTGCTGGATCTCACGCACGTCGGGCGCGGGGTTGTAGAGCCAGCAGTTCTGCCCGAAACTGGCCTCCTCGCCGTTGGCATCGCCCATGACGTACGTGTTGAACGGACCGCCGTAGGCCGCGCCGCTCGGCCGCCGTTTGGTCGCCATGGGGCAGCGCACGATATCGGATTTCGTCTCGTAGGTGGACCGGAACGTGATCACCCATTCGCCGCGCGGCCAGGCGATATTCTGGAGATTGCCGCTGCTGAAGTAGCCGTTGTTGTCATTGCAGTACAGATACCAGATCGGTCCCCACTCTTTGAGCAGGGCCTGGCACGTGACGGCTCGAGCCTGATTCCTGGCCCGGGCCAGGGCCGGCGTCAGGAGCGCCAGGAGCAGGGCAATGATCGAGATGACCACCAACAGCTCGATGAGCGTAAAAGCCCGGCGTTCGGGCAGGATCTGTCCCGTTCCCGCAGATCGGCCGCGTGCTCCGGAAAAGCCGATTCGCTCCGGATGAGTCGAAGACCGAACCCACTTGGATGTGGTGGTGGTACTCATCGTCAGCGTACCCCGTATTCAGCCTTTCCTATTGTAGCAGGGAGGCTTTGCGCGGACAAACAAAAAGGACCGCTCGCGGCCAGGCCATTTTCGGCGTCGGACCGGCCTACCATCAAGGGGAATTACCGGCCGGGGCGACACAGTAGACGTAGACCAGTGGCTCCAAGCCGGTGTTGCTGACGTCATGAAGGGTTTCGGGGGGGATGTAGGCCACCTTTCCCACTCCGACCGGGTGACGGGCGCCGCCGCCGATCAGAAGCTCTCCCTGCCCCGCCAGGAATATCAGCAGCTCCTCTTGGTTCTTGGTGCTATGCTGACCACAGGCCTGTCCCGGCTCCAGATGGACCCGGCCGGCCCGCATGCCGAGCGTTTGAGGTTTGCCTTCCAGAAGCCTCTGGTACTCGGCCTTGTCGTTCAGATTAACGGTAAAAGCTCCTTGTGCCGTCATGACATCTCCTCAAAAAGTGCCTGCCAAATTCCATAACCAGCGTCTTCATACGGACTTGGTGCCTGTCTGTCAACTCTCCGCCTCGATTGACGCGTGGGTAAGTGGTCGTGCGGCTATCGATAAGGCGCCGGTCGGCTTGGGACTGCCTCACGGGGTTTCGGTCGCCAGCAAGTTGATGCGGCCCAGCTTGACGCCCTTGAGGCTGATCAGGTTCTCTGCCGTCTTGTTGATCTCGCCCACCGGCCCGCGCAGCACGATCACCTCCAGACAATCATCCTCCTCGAGATGAATGTGCATGGAAGAAATGGTCTGCAAGAGGTGGGAATGCTGCAGGCCGGTCAGCATGGCCATCAGCTTGGTCGAATGGTGGTTGTAGACCAGGAAGACGGCCGCCACCGCTTCGCCTTGGGGTCGGCCAGGTGCTCCTCGCTGATCTCCTCGGCGGATCAAATCCCGGATGGCCTCCGACCGGCTCGGATAGCCGCGCTTGGCGATCAGCGCGTCGAACGCGGAAAGCAGGTCCTTCTCCAGCGACACCCCGATACGCTCGATCTGGTTCATCCTGCGTCCTCAGCACGAACAACGTCAAAGACAGGCGAGACCCCTCGGCCTGGCGGGCCTCATTCTACCGCCGGCGACTTTTTTCTTTCCAGGCGGTAATATTTCGCTTGACGTGGTAGCACGAATGGAATAATCGTATGCGCAAAGGGAAATCCTGTCGAGTGATGTTTTTTTGTCTGTTGACGCGGCAACCCAGGCCCTTTATATTCGTGTGATGTAGCACGATCCTCAGGTTGTTATGCGCAACAGTACGGGCTTGAGGGCCGGAGGTAGGAATATGAGAAGTGGTGTTGGTTTCATCTTGGCAACGCTCTTGCTGGCGGCGGGCATGGCACGCGGTGACGTCACGGTCGCGCAGGTTACCCATCGGCAGTTTCAGGCCGTGACCGCCACCGGCGAGCAGACGTACACGGCGACGCAAAAGGTCATTTTGGAAGGGATCGTGCTCCACAACCCGGCGGACATGCTGGACCCGACCCCGGACGACACGATCACGGAGATGTACAACTTGGGCGGCCAGTGGCAGCTTTTCTTCCAGGGCGAAGGGACCGATCACGCGGGGACGGCCGTCTACATGGCCCAGCTCTATGCCAACCTGCCCTGGATCATGCCGGGCGGCAGCTATTCCAACGCCCAATTCATCGCCGAATTGACCCGTCTGAACGCCGCGCAATTCACCGTGGGAGACCGGATTCGGGTCACAGGTTATTACCTATCCTACGCGGGCAAGAACAACATCAACGAGCAGCACAACAACAATCCCGACCACGATTTCACGATCGAGGTTCTGCAACGCGGCGTGGGTCTGCCGAAGCCCGAGGTCGTGTCGCTGGACGAGTTGAAGGATGCTCAGGACCAGTTCGTGTTCGACCCGGCCCGGCTGGTCGGCGGCGAGTACTACCAGGGCCGGCTGATCAAGATCCAGGATGTCAACGTCGTGGACACGAAAGGCTGGGGGCCGGGCGGCAGTCTGACCATCACGCACGGGAACAAGACGCTCCCGGTCATCCTGGGACGTGGCAACGGCATCTACCCCGGCTCGTTCAATCTCCGCCGGCCGTTCGATGTGATCGGCATTCTCGACCAGGACAGCACCGACCTGCGGAGCGGCTATCAGCTCTACGTCGTGAACTACGACGGCAACGGCCAGGTCCTGGCCTCCTACGAGCATCGCATGGCCGACCAGTCACGGTGACGGAATTGATGCGAGCCAGGGGCCGACCGGCCCTGTCCAGCAATAACATCGGAAAGGTGGGACACGATGAACGAGAAACGGCGACAGGGTAGCGTGAGACGTGCCTTCACGCTGGTGGAATTGCTGGTCGTCATCGGCGATCACGACGTTGCTCCTCGGCCTTCTGCTGCCGGTGACCGGGCGGGCCCGGCTCCAGGCGAAGGTCCTCGCGTGAACGCCGAGCTGCGCGATATCGGCCTGGCTCTCGAAGCCTATTCGTTCGATCACGAGGGCAAGTACCCTCCGGTCCGGGTGGACTGCATGCTCGGGGGGCACTTCTATCAGCTTCCGTATGAACTGACGGACGAGGGGTACTTGCCCAAGCCCCCGCCGGGCACCTTCCTATCGACGGGGATCGAAGACCGGTTCAATCCCGGCTACACGTACAAGTACCGCTCCGTGGGCACCTTGATCTACAATCGCACGACCGTGATGCCGGATGGGGCCTACCTGTGGGTCCCCAACGACTTCCCCGATAACGAACAGACCGAGGGACAGACCTACAGTAGCTTGCAGGATTCGCCGGTGAGTTGGGTCCTCTATAGCCAAGGTCCTAATTACGACGACCAGCGGATGAAGCAGATGCAGTACCCCGTCCCGCGGGCCACGTGGCTTAGCGGCCCGAAGGCCGAGGGGATCATCGTGCGTATGCGGCTCAAGAACGGCCAGCAGATCGGCACGTTTGAGAGATAGGGGGCAAGTGAACAGAGCATCAGGATGGGAAGAGTCAGTCCTTTCCGGGTGGCCGGAAGGGACCAGGGGTCTAGGCCCGAGGTTGGTTCTTGCCGTTCTCCTGGCCTTGGCCGCCGGCTGCGCAAGGAGCGGCCCTCCGCCGGGCACAACCGCCGACATCGCCGTCACGAATTCCTATCTCGAATGTGCCGTGCGGGACCTGTGTCCGAGCGGGGTGACGATCCTCTGCCTGGCGCCTCCCGGCATGTGTCCGGGGCACTTCGACATCTCGCCTGCCCAGGTCCGCCAGTTGCGGAATTGCCGGGCGCTATTGCTGTTCGACTTTCAACAGTCCATTGCGGAGAGCCTGTCGCGTTTACGAGAGGGCGGCCTCCAGATGGAGCTTATCCCAGCCCCTGCCGGCCTCTGCGTCCCGGATAGCTACCTCGCGACGTGTCGGCAGGTAAGCCGAATCCTTGCGGCCGTGTACCCGGAGAAGGCGACGCAATTGGCCGAGCGTTTGGCCAGTATCGAGGAGCGGCTCCAGACGCTGGCGACCGACCTGCGGGCGGCCATCGCGGGTGCGGGCGCCGCGGCGGCCGGCGTGCTGACCTCGCGTCATCAGGCCGTATTTGCCGAATGGCTGGGGCTCAAGCCGATTGCCACCTTCATCGGCAGCGATCTGGAAACCGTCGCCGGCGTCGATCACTGCCTCAAGCAGGCCGCCGGGGCGGACGTCCGCTTCGTGATTGCCAACCGGCAGGAAGGCACGGGACTGGCGGAGGCCCTCGCGGAGCGGCTCCACGCCAAAGCCGTGGTCTTCAGCAACTTCCCTGAGTCCTCGGAAGGAGTGGATGGCTTTGACCGGCTGGTTCGGGACAATGTCGGACTTTTGTTGGGGACCGTGGCAAAATGACGGCAGACACGCTGGCCCTCTCCCATGTCCGAGTGTGTCGCGGTGGACGCACCATCCTGCAGGTCGACAGGATGGGAATCTCGGCCGGTGACTTTGTGGGGATCATCGGACCCAATGGCGCCGGCAAGACCACGCTGCTCAAACTCTGTGCCGGCCTGGTCAGACCCACCGCCGGCGTGGTTCGGCTGGACGGGCAGGACCTGACCCGCCTGAGCGGCTGGCGCAGATGCCAATGGCGCCAACACATCGGCTACGTTCCCCAGGTGACGGAATACAATGCCGAGCTTCCCTTCACGTTGCGAGAGGTGGTCGCGATGGGACGCACCAGCGTCCGGCACCTGTTGACGGGCCTCGGCGCGGAGGACTACCGAATCGTGGACCGCTGGATTGATACCGTGGGGTTGCACGACCGGCGCGACCAGACGTTTCGCAGTCTCTCCGGCGGCGAGCAGCAGAAGGCCCTGATCGCTCGTGCGATGGCGCAGACTCCTCGTGTCCTGATGCTGGACGAAGCCGGTGCCAACCTCGACTTCAACTGGAAGCACCAGCTTTCCGAGATGATGGAATCCCTGTACCGACAGACCCGGATCACGGTGCTCATGGTCTCGCACGAGACCAGTATTCTGCCCGGTGCCTGCCGCCGCGCGGTGCTTCTTTCACAGGGACGCGTATTGGCAGATGGTGGGATCGAGGAGGTACTGTCGCCCGGCAAGCTGCGCGAGGCTTACGAGGCCGGCCTCGGGGTGACGGCGATCGCCGGACGGAAATACGTCGTCGGTGGCTCCCGGGACCTGGCGGCAGGAGGGCCGTCCTGACATGGACCCCTTTTTTTATCTCATCCTGCTCGCCGGCGCGATCGCGGGGGCCAGTTGCGGCCTGCTCGGCGTCTACCTCGTTGGCCTGCGGCTGCCGTTCGTTGGCATCTTCATCTCGCACACGGCAATGGCCGGCACGGTCTTCTCTCTGCTTCTCGGCCTGAATCCCCTCTGGGGCCCGGTGACCGTTTCCGCCCTTGCCGCAACGAGCCTGGCCGCCATCCGTCCCGAGAAAACGCGCGTGGACCCGAACGTCGCCCTGGCTATCCTCTTCTCGCTGATGCTGGGCTTGACGTTCCTCGGCATCGGCCTGATGCAGGACAGCCGCTCCGAGGTCCTGGGCCTGCTTTGGGGCAGTGTCCTGTTCGTGCAGAGAAAGAGCGTGGGCGTCATCGCCCTGGCGGCGCCGTCTTCGCGCTTTTCGCCTTCGCTTTCAATAAAGAGTTGAAGGTCCTGCTCTTCAGCCGCACGATCGCCGCGGCCACGGGCGTGCACGAGACCTTCGTCTACGCCCTGTTCCTAGCCCTCTGCGGCGTGATCCTGGCGGTCAACCTCCCGCTGGTCGGGGGCCTGATGATCTTCAGTCTCATCACGAACCCCGCCGCCGCGGCGTACCAAGTCTGCCGGGGCCACCGGTCCGTCGTCCTGGCCGCGACTGCCTGCGGCACGTGCAGCGCCGTCGGCGGCTTCCTCGTCTCATACTACCTCAATCTGCCAACAGGGGCCTGCACGGTCCTGACCAGCACGACGCTCTTCGCCGCCGCCGTCGCCTACCGCACGCTGGCCGGCCGGGCGGATTGAGGGTCTGGGCGGAATGCGGTGGCAACGCAAGGCGCTCTCGTACCACGGGCGTCCTCGCCCGTTGCCCTGGCGGAGGGAGAGACGCCAGAGCAAGCGTGGCCAGCCCCGCCCGGGTCTTGCCTACAAAGGCCCACCCCCTGACCTGCATTTCTCACCGGAGGGGTTGACGAAATCCCCTTGTCCCGGATGCCACGGACAATTATGGCGAACAGTTGGGACGGTTCTTTCACGGCTACTATGACTGCTATTGCTATCTGCCGCTGAATATCTTCTGCGGGGAGCATCTGCTGTGTGCGCGGGGGCGGAGATCGGGATGCGCGCGAAGCGATTCACGAGAAGGGCCGAAAGGACCCAGGAGAATAGGGCCCCCAAAGACGAAAGCGGTTCTGTGGGACAAGGCCTGCTCGCTGGTTCGATCGGGACCGCAGAGTTCGAGCGGTCCCGTGTTGACGGAGGGATGGTGGGTGTGATATTATAGGACATCGGGCTGCGTGCTGGGATGGGTGTGTCCAGGCATTGTTCGGGCTGCAAGGAGGCCGGACATAGGACCTTGAGTGACATTGGGGCCTGGCCGATATATCTGGCAGCAGATGCACGCGTGTCCGTGCGGAGAAACGAGAGAAAATGGGAGGTCTTGTCATGTGTAAGTCCGGTTGGAGAATGTCGTGGGTCGTCTTTTCGCTTATGGCTCCTCCTGTTTGGGACGGCGTGTCTCCGTGCCGAGCCGGTCGATCCGGCGCAGGTCCAGAAGGTGACGGACGCCTTTCTGAAGGCCAAGACCGCCGGGACGAAGCCGGGCGCGATCTCGGCCCAGGGCTTCGCCGCCGGGGTGCAACTGGTGCCGGGGGGCTTGCGCGAGCTGCGTGGGGACGACGGCACGCTCCTGGCGTACATCGCCGACCTGGTGCCGCATGGGTATATCGCCCTGGCCGCGAACACCGACATTGCTCCGGTGATTGCGTATTCCTTCCAGAGTTCCTTCCCGAACGGCACGGACCCAAAGAACCCTCTGTACCGCCTGGTGCGCGAGGACCTGCGGTTGCGCACCCAGGCCCTGGCGGACCACCCGGAGCTTAAGACGCCCCAGGCCGGCCAGCAGTGGAACCTCTACGCGGCCGGACAAGTCGGTACGGCCGCCAATGGGACCTTCCAGCAATGGCCCCCGGTGGGCAGCACGTCCACAGGAGGGTGGGTGGAGACGGCCTGGACCCAGGATGCGCCATACAACCAGTTCTGCCCGCGGGACACGGTGGACGGCGGCCGGTCCTACACGGGTTGCGTGGCCACGGCCATGGCGCAGATCGTCAACTACCAGCGCCAGTGCCATATCGTCTTCGGGCCGAACGACGCCTATACGATGTACAGCGGCATGCGGATGGATGCGGACAGCGCCCTGTACGATTTCCCCACTTTTGCCACTGTGAATCGCTATGTCCAGGGCATCCAGGCCGCCTATAACGCCGGGGTCGATCTCAATGACGTAGAGGCGGCGGCCCTGAGTTTTGCCTGCGGCGTGGCCGCCCAGATGGACTATTCCAGCGAAGGCTCCGGCGCCGGCCTTGCGCCCATCCGGGACGCCCTGCTCAACAAATTCGGCTGGTACTCCACCGATATGTTCGGCGGCCTGTCGGGCGACTCGTATGTCGTGCTGCAGGAGAACATGATCAACCGGCTCCCGGCCCTGCTGAGCCTGGTATCGCCCGACAACTACTATGGGCATATGATCGTCTGCGACGGCTATAATACGGATGGGGAATATCACCTGAATTTCGGGTGGGGAGCCTCCGAGCCGGAGATCACGACCGATGCCTGGTATCATCTGCCGAGCGAGCTCTACCCCCTGGACTGGGTGGTCACGGAGAGCATGTTGAATATCCGGCCCGAGGCGCCGGCGCTGCAGACTACTCCCACTGCGCTGGATTTCTACGGGACGCCGGGACAGAACTCCGATGCGCAACTCCTGCGGATCCAGGCGAACGCCGACGGCGTCCAGGTGAATTCGATCACCAGTCCGGCAGGCTTCGCGATCGCGCTGGCGGACGAGTTCTCCGATCACCTGACGTCCTTGCCGGCCCTGCAGGCGAAGCAGAAGCTGTCAATCCTCGTGCAATTCCGCCCCCCCCAGGCGGGCGGGTACTATGGGACGCTGGAGATCCACTATAACGACGACAGTGTCCGGTACGTGATCCTGCGGGGGTGGGCCTTCGACGGCGGGACGCAGATTCCGGCCGGCAGTGTCTCCGGGACTTGGTCTGCGGACAAGTCGCCCTACTTCGTCAATGGCGATATCCAAGTGCCCCAGAATGCCTCGCTCACGATCCAGCCGGGCGTCAAGGTCTTCTTCACCGGACCGTACGGCCTGACCGTCGGCAAGAAGGCGAAGTTCACTGCCCAAGGGACGGCGGTGGCTCCGATCGAGTTCACTGCCTGGAACCGCGACATCGGCTGGACCGGTCTGCGTTTCATCAATTCCGGCAGCGACGACGTGCTCAGCTATTGCTCACTGTCCTGGGCCAAGAAGACGGCCGGATTCCTCTCCACTACGGAAAATAGCATCTCCGACGCCAATGAAGCCGACACGCACGGCGGGGCGATCTATTGTTACCTCTCGGACGTGACGATCGACAACTGCCGGCTGACGAACAACCTGGGCGACTGCGGCGGGGCGATCTATTGCGATTCCAGTTGGCTCATGATCCGCAACACGCTGATTGCGAACAACAGTTCCGCCGGCAACGCGCCGCGCTGCGGCGGGATCTGTGCCAATACCTACGGGACGCCCACGCTGGAGAACTGCACGATCGTGAACAACTCGCCCGGCGGGATCTCGGCCGGGTCCTGGGATGGGATGACCGTCACGAATACGATCGTCTGGGGCAACGAGATGTACCAGATCCAGACGGTGGAGTCCTCCCTGGCGGCGACATTCTGCGACGTGCAGGGAGGATATTCCGGCTCCGGCAACTTCAGCGCCGACCCGGCTTTCATCAGTCCCAGCGCCGGTCCGGGAACCGACTACGACGGCGCGGCAGCCAATTGGGCGCTGCAGAGCACCTCGCCGTGCATCAACGTGGGGACAACCATTTCGAGTCTGCCCACGACCGACATCGTGGGAGCCGCCCGCAAGGTCAACGGTGTGCTCGATCTGGGCGCGTACGAAAATCAATCGGCCCTGCCTTTGCTGACGATTACGCCCTCCCTCACGGTCGATGCGGGCTTCGTGCAGCTCAATGCGACCGCGACCGCTCAATTCAACCTAACCAATACCGGCACCCAGGACTTCACGGTCCAGAGCGTGAGCATTACCGACGGCGGCAAGGCATTCTCCCTGCTGACGCCGATTGCCAGCCAGACCCTGGCGGCGGGGGCCTCCATCCCGGTCAAGGTGGCGTTCGTCCCGGTGCGCGAGGCGGCCTATAAGGGCAAACTGGAGGTGCGCTCCACGGCCAGCAACGGCGCACGCGTGTCTGTGTCGCTCCACGGCGTGGGCATCTCGGGCACGGCAGTAGCCCCGGGCGCGGTCAGCGGCACGTGGAAAAAGAGCGCCAGCCCCTACGTGGTCACCGGCGATATTACCATCGGCAGGAACAAGACCCTGACCATCGAGCCGGGGGTCACGGTCAAGTTCGCAGGTCATTTCGGGCTGACGGTGGGCTATCATGGAACCCTGAAGGCGATCGGCACGGCACAAGACCGCATCGTTTTCACCGCCACCGACAACCGCGAAGGATGGTACGGGATTCGGCTGATCAACTCCGGGACCGACGACATCCTCCAGTTCTGCACGCTTCAGTATGCGTCGAAGCCGCGCACCGGCGGCGGCGACATTCCCAACCTGTTCGGCGGGGCGATTCTCTGCTACTGCTCGGAGTACGATGATCCCGGCTACCCGGTCGTGACCAATCCCACGATCGATTCGTGCCTGCTCGCGTACAACTATGCCCGCACCGGCGGGGCGATCGCATGCTACGATGGGGTCGAGGCGACCATCACCCACAACATCATCATTGATAACGGATGCGATTATGATGGCGGGGCCATCGCCCTGTACGGCTGTGGGGGCACGATTGCCAATAACGTGATCGTGCGCAATTCCGCCATGGTCGGCGGGGGCATCATGAACTACTTCAGCGGCCCCTCGATCACCAACAACACGATTGTCTCCAACCGGCCCAGCGGCCTGCACTTGGAGTCCGCGGCAATGGATTACTACGGAGGCGTGCTGGCCGCGACGGTGACCAACAACATCGTCTGGAAGAACGAGATCCAGATGTCCGACGCGGCCGCACCCGGCGACTTCGACGTCCGCTACAATGATGTCCAAGGGGGTTGGCAGGGCGAGGGCAATATCGACAAGGATCCCCTCTTCGCCAATCCGGGCGTGGACGACTACCATCTCCTGTCCCAGGCGGGCCGGTGGGACCCGGTCAGCCAGACGTGGGTCGTGGACAGCGTGACCAGTCCGTGCATCGACGCGGGCGACCCCACCTCGGACGTCGGACAAGAGCCGGCGCCGAACGGCCAGCGCGTCAATATGGGTGCTGACGGTGGGACCCAGCAGGCCAGCAAGTCACCCGCTGCCCCGTCCGGCAAATGAGGCGCGTGCGAAGAAATCCGTGAGCGTCAGTGATGTTGTCATCCTGAGGCAAGACCGAAGGATCCTGCTGGTGCCGTGCCGGCTTCAAGTATCGACGAATTTGCTAAAGCAGGGCGCTTTTGCGTCCGATATTGCCCATCGTACTCGGGCGTACATAGGATCAGTGGTTGCAGAATGGGCCGTTTGCGAATAGACTGCGGCAGAGACCAGCGAGCGGGGTCGACCCGCGACGCCGTCAGGACTGTAGCTTCCTATGAGACTGATGCGATGCCGTACCGAACTTTGACCATCCTGGAAGTGGCGCAGATGCTGGGGACCGATGTGCGACGCGTGGAGCGCATGGCCCAGCGGGGGGAGATCCCGTGCCAAAAAGTCGGCGGTCAATTCCGTTTCAACCGCGCCGAAATCACCGAATGGCTCCAGCAGCGGGTAGGGGGCATGAGTGACGAGCACCTCGCCGAGGTGGATGCGGGAATGACGGAGCAACGACAGACACCCCAGGATGAGATGATCATCGCGCCGTTGCTGCGGGTCGAAGCGGTGACGACGAATCTGGGCTCGCGGACGAAAGACAGCACGCTGCGTGAGTTGGTGGCCTTGGCCGCGAAGACGGGTCTGGTGCTCAACAGTCAGGAGCTTACCGAGGCTGTCCTCCATCGGGAGGAATTGCACAGCACGGCGATGGAGAACGGCATTGCGATCCCGCACCCACGCCGGCCGCTGCCCTACGCCCTTGCCGAGCCGATCCTCGTCGTGGCCCGAACGACGCAAGGAATCGTTTTGGGGGCCCCGGACGGCGGCTTGACCGACCTGTTCTTCCTGACGGCCTCGCAGGACGACCGCCACCACCTGCACATCCTGGCCCGCCTATGCCGGATGCTCTACGACGAGGACTTCGTGGGCCATCTGCGCGAGGCCGAGACGCCCCCGGCAATGATCGAGCTAATAAAGGACCGCGAGACCGAAGTTATCGCCCGATGATTTCCCCTGCTTGACATTGTCCGCCCCCACCCTCATACTACGCCGAAAGCGGACCGTGGGTCGCCGCGAATCGTGTGGACCGTCTTCTTGGAGGTGAGACATGACGAAGCATGAATGGGCGTCGTTTGCACTGAAGCTGCTCGGCCTTTACACGGTCATCGAGTCTCTCCCGCTTCTGCAACCTCTGACCGAGCTGACGGCGCTACCGGCGGGCACAGCCAAGGCTTCCGTCTTGCACGGTTGGATGCTCGCCGGCTTCGGCCTGTTCCTGCTGTTTGTGCTCATGGTCCTGGTGGGTCTCTTGCTCTTCAGGTACAGTCGGGAGTTGGCGCCGCACCTGGTAGGCCAGGACCATCCGCTCCACGAGTCAAGTACCTTGACGGGTCGTGACGTGCAGGCCATCGGGTTTTCTATCGTGGGCGTCTTGATCTTCTTGCGGGCCCTTCCCGGCTTCTATCACGCGGTTTGGCGTTGGCTGGACATGATCACGTCACGTGTCGCCGAGCCCTACCGATCGGCGCCCCGGGTTCTCTGGCCGGACTTCTTGCCCGCCGCGCTGCAACTGGCTCTCGCCCTTGTTCTTTTTTTCCAGGCCCGGGGCCTGGCCAACTTCTGGCACCGTATCCAAGCCGGCAAAGACAAGAAGATCAAATAACCGGGACGGGGTCCCGCGTGACGAAGATAGTAGACCCCATCCACATTCTGGGAATTCGCTCGCACCTTTTATGGGACTGTTCGTATCAACTACTGAACGGAATGATCGGCAGGGTGGCCACGATCGGCAGGGACGCCGCCAGGGATGGAAAAGCAAAAAGTTATCTTCTTACTTCCTTTCTAACCCCCGGAGCGACTAACCCACGCCCCGGGGTGTCTTTGCCTTCCTGTCCCGGGCGTGTTTCTGTGGGTGCATGATCGTTGTCGCGTGGTTCGCCCCCTGCCTGCGCAGGGGTGACCTTCCTGCTCTTCGCAGGCAGGGGCGCCCTGATGCGAAGGCAGGAATCCGCCTTCAGGCGGGTGTGAGAGTTTTCCGGCGCAGCCGGCTCCACTTCACACGGATGCAGAACTTCCCGGGCTATACGGACGGTTTGACCCGCCTCATGAGTTTTGACGAGCAAAACCGGTAATCAAAACTATCTGCTGCAGGGTGCCATGTCTACGCCTCGTAGACATGCCTGACTTCTGGGGCCGAACATGCCTACGCAAAGCCGTAGGCATGGCACCCAGCGCTCGCCGAGATTGCCTGTCAAAACTCATTAGAACTCCTCCGGGAGTCTTCCCCGCCGGACGGACATGAGAGCCAGAGGATCGCCTTCTGGTGTGAGACGCAAGGTCCGGCTCAAGCCCCGTCCCCACCCGCGGCGCACCGGGAGCAAGAGCCTGCGGCCGTGCGCTTTTGCGTCCTGGCCGCTTTGGGCGCTTTCCTTCTACCGATGATCCTCCTTCAGCAGAAGGACAAGCTCCAGTGGGAGCTGTAGGATCTTGGGGCCATTGCTGTACGAGGTTCAGGTCTTTCCGCATATCGACGGCGGCAACCGCCGGCCTTCGTGGCCGTATGAATTCATGATGCTTAGTGCGGAATTCGCGGGAGGTGTGATATGGCATGGAAGATACCATTCGGAGGCTCGGGCGGCGTTGTGCTGCTGTCGGGGATACTGGCCGTCTCGGCCCACGCACAGTTCTACGGCATGTCTTACGGGTACCCATACGGGCCCGAATCCGATGCTTATCCCCCAGTTCCTCCTCCGTCGGCGTATCCCACGCCCGAGTTCTCGTATAATGGAAATCCCTATGCGCCGTTCCTGGGTCCGTTCTCCTACGAGGTGCCGCAAAACGCCTACGGGCCCACTGCCCATACGTATGATCTGCAGGCCAACGGCTATGGGTATCCGCCGCCCATCGTTACGCCGCCATTCTATCCGAATAGCTATTATCCCGACTACGCCGCTGACCTCGATCTCCAGCGTCGTGGCCTTCCGGGGTATTGGCGGGGGGTGTATCGAGAGTTGAGTCTGCCAGAGTATCTCGTCCTGCAACTCCACGGCCCGGTTCGAGTCCGCGACATCGTGCCGGATGTCCCCGGACTCGGTGGGTAGACCCCGCCTCAGGTCCGTAGCCGATGACAAGGTGCGGCCGGAAAGTGGTGGCAGCGGTCGTAATCTTTGTGGTGCTGACCTGGGACCGCCAATCTCCTGATTGGCTGTTGGAACAGGTCCGAGCCTTCCGCCTCTCCGCCAGCCGGGCGCGAAGAGCCAATCGGGATAGGGTCCCAAACGCGACGAGTCGCGTTTGGGGACCCAGATTGACGGTCCCGGGACAACTCTCAAGGCCCCGCCGTTCTCTAAATCAACGGGCGAGGACGCCCGTGCTACAAAGAGACTGAGTGCGTCACGTTCGCCGGCGCACCCCGATGACATCGCCTTCCTTGCTTGTCTTGGCCGCACGTTATATCATGTCTGTGGATGGACGCTTCTGACAAGGTAGCCTTGATGGGCGTGTCAGAGCGTCGGGCGAACAAAGCCGAAGACAGGCAGGTGGTCGATGAGTGAGACAATCCGGAATTCCCATTGGGGATTGCTGGCACGGATCGCTGGGTGGTCGCTTGTCTCCTTGCTATGTTTCTGGATTCCTCTTTGGGCCGACTATCACTACACGGAAGGTGGTTTTGGCCTATTTGTGGTGATAGTCCTTGGGATACCATTTGTCGCTCTTGTGGCGGCCATGGTCATTCCGGCCCTAAGTGGGATGGGCCAGATCCTCGAACCATGCTCAAAAGGGCGTCGGCGTGCGTTGCGCCTTGTCGCGTGGGCAGTCAGTGCGCCGGCTCTGGGGGCCATAGCGATTGTCTGGGCTATAATCATAACCATTATTGTCTACGGTATGTACGTCGCCTTGGCGCATGGGGCGGCATGATGAGAAGTTTGGTCTTAGCAGTCAAGGACAGTTCGCTATGAGAGAGATGTCAAGACGGCACTTACTTAAGACGGGGGCGGGGATGCTTGCCGCGCCGTATGTGGTTTCGCTGAAAGCCGGCACGCCGCCCAGCGGGCGGATTACGATGGGGGCGATCGGACTGGGCGGGCAGGGGATGCACAACCTCAAGAGCTTTCTCACGTTCGAGGACGTGCGGGTTATGGCCGTCTGCGATGTCGATGCGGGCCATCGGCAGGCCGCCAAGAAGACTGTCGATGACGCCTACGGCAATCAGGATTGTGCGTCGTACAACGATTTCCGGGAGGTCCTCGCCCGCCGGGACATCGACACCGTCCTGATCGCCACGCCGGACCATTGGCACGCGATTATCTCCATCGAAGCCGCTCGGGCCGGCAAGGACATCTACTGCGAGAAGCCGATCTCACTGACCGTAGCGCAGGGCCGGGCCGTGGCCGATACGATGAAGCGACTTGGGACCGTGTACCAGAGCGGCACGCAACGGCGGAGCATCGCGTGCTTCAAGTTCGGCGTGGACATGGCCCGCAGCGGTTTGCTCGGCAAGGTCCACACCCTGCACTGCTATTATGGCAACGGCCCGACGTGTCCGCCGCAGCCCGTGCAACCGGTCCCCGCCGGCTTCGACTACGACCGCTGGCTCGGGCCCGCGCCGTTCGAGCCGTACACGAAGCTGCGCTGTCACGGCAGCTTCCGCTGGCAGTATGACTACTCCGGCGGGCAATTGACCGACCTCGGCGCCCATTTCGCCGACCTGGCCCAGTGGGCCCACGGCACCGAGGATATCAGCCCGACGCAGTACGAGGGCTGGGCCGAGTTCCCCAAGGATGGCCTGTTCAACACGCCCGTGCGGTTTGAGGTCGTCGCCACCTATCCGGATGGCGTCAAGATGATCATGCACGACGACACCGAGCCGGGCCGGGGACCGCGGGGCAACAAATACGTCGGCACGGACGGCTGGGTCAGCGTCGATGATGACGGCAAAGTCACAGCCTCGAATGAAGCCATCCTACGCAAACTCACGGCCACCCAGCGGAGCTACGAGTACATGGAAGGCCACCACCGCGACTTCCTGAATTGCGTCCGGACGCGGGCCCGAACCATCGCCTCGCCCGAGGTGGCGCATCGCTCGACGACCGCTTGTCACGTCGCCAATATCTGTCTCCGCTTGGGCCGCAAGCTGCAATGGGACCCGGCGACGGAGCATTTCGTCAACGACCCCGAAGCGGACCGCATGCTGGCCCGCGCCATGCGCAGCCCCTGGCGGTTGTGAACAGGTGGATCTGCAGCCTCCGCACTTCCGGGCCGCTGCGGACGGGTGCCATGTCTACGGCTTTGCGTAGACATGCTTTCCACGAGGGACAAGACATGCCTACGCGGCGTAGGCATGGCACCCGGCTCTGTCATCCTGAGGCGAAGCCGAAGGATCCGGCCATCGGATGAGAGGTCTCTCTCATTCGCAACCCAGATCCTTCGCTGCGCTCAGGATGACAAAGGGAGCGCACGGACGTTTCCGGACTCGGATTGGAGTTCCGGCCGGGTGCCATGTCTACGGCCTTGCGTAGACATGCTGGACGTACGCGAGAGACATGCCTACGAGGCGTAGGCATGGCACCCACTGCGACGGTTGTTTCTGCCGCGAAGCCGCTTCGCGACTCGCAATGACAGGCTGAGGGTCATTGTATCAAAGGCTCTTCGACTTCGGGCTTGGTCTTGGCGCGTTCAAACCAGCCGTAGAGCGTGGGCAATACGAGCAGGGTGGCCAGCGTCGAGGTGAACAGGCCGCCTACTACCACGGCCGCGAGCGGCCGCTGCACCTCCGAGCCGGGACCCGCGGCTATCAGCATGGGGATAAGGCTGAAGACCGTAATGGAGGCCGTCATCAAGATGGGACGCAAGCGGGCACCGCACCCCGTCGCGATCGCCTCCTGCGCGGACAGCCCCTCCCGCCGTAATTGGGTCACGTAGGAGACCAGCACCACGCCGTTCAGGACAACCTCCGTTGAAGTTGTCCCGCGTGTCGCAGGTGCAGCGGTCCCCGATGACCAGTTCGAGGGCGATGTGCCCGTCATGGCGCACGCACAGCGTCATCGCCTGCGACGCGTCGAGCATCATCATCGGCGTCAGCACCAGCAGGACCCCGATCCTGCCGCACTTGCGTGGAATTGGCCCGGTCTGCAAGATCATCAGGAAGCTACTATACCCGATCCCCCGGTCCCAGGCGAATCTATTCGAGCGTCTGGCGGCCGAGGATGGCGTCGGTCAGAATGCGGCCGCTGGCGTATTCGATGGTGCTGCCGGTCGGCAGTCCCCGCGCCAGACGCGTGATTCGGACGCTGAACGGCTTGAGGACCGAGCTGAGGTAGAGCGACGTGCCGTCCCCCTCCAGATTGGGGTTGGTGGCCATGACGATCTCTTTGACTTCGCCGGTGCGGACCCGCTCCACGAGCTTGTCGATCGTCAGGTCACTGGCGTCCACTCCCTCCAGCGGGGCGATGTGTCCGCCCAGAACGTGGTAGAGCCACTTGCACGCCCCGGTCTTCTCCAAGCTGATGACGTCCTTGGGCTGCTCGACGACACAGATCAAGCTCCGGTCCCGGCGCGTGTCCGAGCAAACCTGGCAAAGCTCTCCTTCGGACAGGTTGCAGCAGACCCGGCAGCGCCGGATCTTGGTCTTGACATCCCGGATCGCATCGGCCAGGGCCATGGCCGCCGGGGCATCCGCCTTGAGGATGTGAAACGCCAGTCGCTCCGCGGTCTTGGGCCCGATGCCGGGCAGCTTCCCGAATTCATCCACCAGCTTGTTCAGTGTCGCCGTATAAACAGTAGTCATAGAGAACCAGTTTGGTAGGGTGTGCATTGCACACCACCGGGTGCCGCCCAGAGGAATTGGTGTGCTGTGCACACCCTACCGAGTTTATGTTTCTTCAATTCCCGTGATAGTTGCGTCGAGACCGAGGAGGATGGTTTTGACCGCCGGATCGTTGAGGATCTCACGCCGGTTCTGGCCATTCGGTCTCTCGCGGCCGTTCGTGCTCGTGCTCTCGCTCGTCGGCTCGGCCATCATCTCGAACTTTATACGAATGGGCCGGCCGAAATGCTCGCGCAGGACCGACTCGATCTGCTCCGTCCGCCCGTTGCTTTCGCACATCTCCTTTTGGATCCTGTTCCTTGCGGGAAAATCTAACGATCAGCGTGTCGCCCTTGAGTTGGTGGGGGCTGGAGCCGGTCATCAAGCTGGCCGTGGCGTTACCCAGCTTGTCCATGATCGCCGCCAGAATCCCCGGCCAGGCCTCAATCAAGTCGGTCGGGGCAGCGGCCGTCTTCGGCTCGCTCGGCTCCGCGGTCAACTGCCATGCCGGCGGTTCGGGCTCCTCCCGTGGAGGGGGCGAGGGTACGGAAGGCGGCACAGGGGCGGGAGATATCGGGGCCGGTGCGGCCGGCTTAGCTTCTACCGGGAGTTTTTTTTTAACGGCGGCGACGGACGCCCCGCCCTGAGTGCGGGACATCAGCTCGTCCACGTTCATGAAGTGCTCGCTGAGAGCAAACCGCAGGAGGGAGGCGTCGAGCAAGGCCCGGGGCGTATCGCTGTTGCGGATCGTCCAACGCAGCTTCTCCAGGGCGGTGATCGTGTAGATCAGCGACGCCGCATCGAACTTCTGAGCCAACGCCTTCGCCTTCTCCTTTTGCTCCGCCGTCAGAATCACCAGATCGGTATCGGCTCCCGCCGACCGGATGACCAGCAGGTCCCGCATCGACTCGATCACGGCATCGACGATCTGGACCTCGCCCAGGCCGCTGCCAATCAGGTCCTCGGTAGCTGTCAGCGTTCCGGCCGCATCGCGCTCGGCGATCCGCTCGATCAACCGATGGACTTTCTCCGCGTTCGGCTGGCCGAGGTATTCCTCCAGGAGCTTGGCGGTCAAGGGTGTTTCGCCGGTGCTGATGAGGCGATCCAGCAGGCTCAGAGCGTCGCGCATGGAACCATTGGCCATGCGGGCGACGGGCAGGATCAGATCGTCCTCGTACTTGATCTTCTCCTGCTTGAGAATGGACTTGAGCTGCCCGGCGATGGTCTTGGGGCTGATATTGCCGAAGTCGAACCGCTGGCACCGCGATTGGATGGTCGCGATGACCTTGTTCGGCTCGGTCGTGGCGAAGATGAATTTCACATGTTCCGGCGGCTCCTCCAGCGTCTTGAGCAGGGCGTTGAACGCCGCCGTCGTCAGCATGTGGACTTCGTCGATGATGTAGATCTTGTAGCGGGCCCGGGCCGGGCGATAGATCGCGTTCTCCCGCAGCTCCCGGATCTCATCGACCCGGTTGTTCGAGGCCCCGTCGATCTCGATGACGTCGATATCTTCGCCCGTATTGACGGCGACGCAACTGCCGCACTTGCAGCAGGGGGTGGTCGTGGGCTGGTCGTATTTCAGGCAGTTCAGCGCCTTGGCCAGAATCCGCGCCATCGTGGTCTTGCCGACGCCGCGTGTGCCCGTGAACAGGTAGGCGTGAGCTACCCGCCCTGTCTCAATGGCGTTCTTGAGCGTCTTGGCAATCGGGTCCTGCCCGACGACATCGTCGAACGTCTGCGACCTGTATTTCCTTGCAAGAACAGTATAAGCCATCGGATCTATGATTTATGAGTGATGATTTGTGATTTGCCCTTGCTTTGCGCCGTGTGCCTTGCTGTGATGAAGATCGACTCCAACTCGTTCCCTTCGGCGAGGAGCGGAGCGACTCGCTTTTTTGGCAGCAAGCCCTCGTCTATGATGAACTCCAGCCAGAAGCATGATTCGTCAACTTCCTCGATCACTATGCTGAGCTTGGCGATCCAAGCGGCTCTTGATTGTGCCACACATGCCGCGCGGTAGTTGGCCGCCGCGCCCGACGAGCACCGAAGCAACTGCCCACGGACGTGCCGCCCAAGCGGTGTTTCCGGCAACGCCAAAGCCAATTTCACGCACCGATGGGCAAACTGCTTGACCCTCTCCATCAGCTCGCGCCGATCCACGGTCTTCCCCTCCGACCCAAATCATAAATGATAAATCATAATTCATAGATCAAAAAAGATCGGCCGGGTGACCCCACACACGGCTAAGCGTCCGCTTATGGCTGCTCGGTTCCCCGCCTGACCAGATTCACGGGCTCGGCCTGCATGGGACCCGGCCGGTAAACATACCCTGTTTCCGAGTCAAACAGCCTGCCAACCAACTGTATCTTCACGCCATTCTAATGCGTGCCGATACTATAGCACACCCGCCGGAGTCTTTCCACCAAAAGATTGCGATTTTCATCCGCCGGCTGCTCCGCCGTCCAGTTTACGACCGAACCGCCCGTCCAGTTCGTTCCACGAGAGGGGAGGTCGTAACTGACGAAGGCTGCGCCGGATCCATCGCTTCCGCTTCCTCCGCAGGTCAGATTTGACAAACGCCCCCAAGACAGGTACATTATGAATGGGCTTAGTATGATTTCACAGGATGGCACCGCAATGGTCAACTATACCGCCAAGTACACGAAGATCGACTCCGGCTATATGGGGCAGTTGGTCGAATGGCCCGAAGTGATTACGGAAGGCAAGGACCTGGAAGACTGCCGGGCCATGCTGCGCGACGCCCTGCAGGAGATGGTGCTGGCGTATGAGCAACTCGGTAAAGAAATCCCCCCGGGAAACGCCCTCATCGAACAGTTGCCCGTAGAGGTCCGGCGTGTCCGTCAAGCGACGTGAGGTCATTCGCTATTTGGAAGCAAGCGGTTTCCACCTGCTGCGCGAAGGTGCCAGGCATTCTGTCTACACGAATGGCGCCAGGGTGGTTCCGGTGAAACGTCACAGGCAGTTGGACCGAATCACAGCGAATGAGATCTGCAAGGAAGCAGGTGTTCCACCCAAGTTCTAACCAGAGCCGTCGCTCCGCACGGCATCAATAATCCAGCGTTAAGATCCGGCCTTTGGTGAAGGTGAAGAACTTGTCCTTGTCGGCGACCTGAATGCCGCGGATGAGATCGTCGGGTGACTTCCTGGCGGCTTTGAGGCACGCCGGGCAGGCCATGATCGTCACCTTCTTATCGAGCAACTGCTGAATCTGCGTCTTGGCGGTCGGAAACTCGGGATATCGGATGTCCGGGACATTCTTCAGGCAGGCGTCCACACCCCGGGCATCGAAGTAGACCAGGACGTCTCTCTGTTCCTGCATGATCTGAGCCATCTGCAGAGCCATCACCACGTGGTGCGCATCGTCGGTGCCGTGACTGACGTGGATGAAGACGCCGTCGCGGGGCTGGGAGACGGGAGCGTTCGACGCGGCCAAGCCGGCCAGCAATACCAGCACCACCAGGAGTACCCATCTGAGTTTCATAACCTCACCTCTTCTCCTTCAAGGCTTGTTTCTCTGCTGTCGCACGACGGTCGTGCGGTCGTCACGGGTGTCATGAGACACGCAGAACCTGCGTTTGCTGAATAGGGAATTCCCGTGTCTGCACTGGGCTTATGGCTGCACGGGAGGATGCGCCGCAGCGGTCAACGAGCGTCCGGGCGGAGGGACCTCTTCACCTCGGGGCGTACGATCTTATTTCCTTGGCAAGAAAAACGACTGGACCTTGTGGCACAGCCGCCCCCGGCTTGTGGTATTGACGTCCCTTAGCCGAGGGCGGCTGGGCTACACCTTTCCTTCGCCTGATAGGGATTCGGAAAAGCCCGTGCGCAGCAAGGACTCTGTCATCCTGAGGCGAAGCCGAAGGATCTGGCCATCGAATGGGACGTTTCTCTCGCTCGCAGGCCAGATCCTTCGCTGCGCTCAGGATGACAAGCGGAGCGCACGAATTAATCCAAATCCGTATGAGTTCGTTCTGGTCACGGCCGCAGGCCGTCCTGCGAACGCCCGTAATTCAGGCGGACAACTCGCGGCTCCGGTCGCGGGCGGCGGTCACGGCGTCGGCAACCAGCTTCTGGTAAGTCGTGCGCGGCGAAGACCTTCAGCGCGGCTTCCGTGGTCCCGTGGGGAGAAGTCACTTTGCGGCGCAGGACCGCCGGGCTTTCACCGTTCTTGTCGGCTTCCACCGCCAGCAGACCGGCGCCCTTGGCCGTTTGCAGGACCAAGTCCTTGGCCACCTCCGCCGGCAGACCCAGGGCGACCCCAGCGTCAATCATCGCTTCCATGAGCAGGAAGAAGTAGGCCGGCCCACTGCCGCTGACGGCCGTGACAGCATCAATCAAGCCTTCCTCCTGCACCACCACGGCCTTGCCGACCGCCGAAAAGATCGAAAGGGCCTGGTCGAGCAGCCCCGCGGCCCGCGCGTTGGCAAACAGGGCGCTGGCCCCTGCGCCGACCAAGGCCGGCGTGTTCGGCATCACCCGGATGATCGGGACATCGCCCAACGCCCCGGCGATCTTTGCCACCCGGACACCGGCGGCGATGGAGATGAACAGCTTGCCGGTCTTGGCGACGCCTTTGATGCTCTGCAGCGCCTCGTTCATGATCTGCGGCTTGACGCTCAGGACCACCGTCTCGGATCGTTCCACCACCTGCGCGTTGGTGCTGCACGTGGCGACGCCATACTTGTCGATCAACTCCTGGAGACGTTCCGCCCGGACGTCGCTGATGAAAACGTCCCGGGGTGTGTAGACCTGGGCCGTGAGGATGCCCCGGATCAGGGCCTCCGCCATGTTGCCGCTGCCGATGAAACCGATTGTGCTCATGACATTCCCACTTTGATTGGGTCCGTTGCATTCTTTGCCCGACGCCTTACAATGGAGGGTGGCGTCGTCGGGAACCAATATAGGAGCCCTCCGGGAGAAAAACAATGCAAAAGCAGGTGGAATTCGCCGAAGCGGTCAAGACCAAGTACCCTGAGCAGATCGTTATTGCCATCGCTCGGGACAAGAAGGGCAAAGCGAACCCGATCACGCTGGGCTGGACGATGTTCGCCTCGGGGAACCCACTGATGCTGGCGATCGCCGTGGCGGCGGGGCACTATACGGTCAAGGCCATCGAGCATTCGAAGTGCTTCACAGTTGCCTATCCCTCCACCGAGATGGCCGAAGACACCCTCTTTTTCGGCTCCCGGTCCGGTCGGGATACGGACAAGTTCGCCGCGTCCCAATGCCGGACCGAGCCGGCGCAACAGATTGATTCGGTTCTGCTCAGTGACGCCGTGGCCAACTTCGAGTGCGTCGAGGAATCGCGAATGCCAGCCGGCGATCACATCATCTACATTGGCCGGGTGGTGGCCGCTCACGTCAACACGGAACCGAAGAAGAGACTGTACACAGTCGCTCCCGGCCACAAGCTGGGTCCGACCGTGTGAATTGGAATGGTGGAATGATGGAACAGTGGAATGATGGGTGACTTGGGGCGCCCGGGTTTCCAGTATTCCACTATTCCATTACTCCAAGATTCCAGCTCTATCCTGTCAGCAACTCAAACTGTTCGCTGCTGAGACACTGCCGGAGCTTCTGCAACGCCGTCAGCTCGATCTGCCGAATCCGCTCCTTGGTCAAGTCCGAGCTCGTCGCCGATCTGCTTGAGGGTCTTGGTGTTCTTGCGGATGGAAGAGCCGATCAGGCCGAAGTGGTGCAGGATGACGTATTGCTCCGTTCGTCGAGCTCCTCCCGGATGACCTCCGCCAGGTTCTGGCGGGTCCGCTCTAGGGCCGACAGATCGGCGGTGGTCTCGCGCAAGTCCCGCTGGATGCTGGCCAAGGAAGCGGCCCGCTTTGGCGTCAGCTCCGTGCTCCGGCCGGAGACCTTGGCGTACTCCTTGGCGATGTCCAGCGACGCCCGCCGGCTGAAGCGGAACCCCGTCGTGTAGTCGAACTCCTCCACGGCCTGAATCAGGGCGAAATTGCCCTTGCTGACCAATTCGAGGAAGCTGGCATCGTTGCTGGTGTGCTTGCCCGCGATGCTGACGACCAGCCGCAGGTTCGCTTCGACCAGCGTCTTGCGGATTTCCTCGGCCTCCTCGAGATAGCCTTCGAGCTGCGCGAGCAGCTTGGCGTCGATCTTCGACAGCTTGAGCTGGTGCCGCTCCTGGGACACCAAGTGCTTGAGATAATTGTACCGGCGAAACAGCTCGATCTCCTGCTCGCGGTTGAGCACGGGGGTGACCTTGAGAACCTGGAGATACTCCGGCAGCAGGTCCTCGCCGACCTAGATCGACAGGGCTTGCCCGGATGCTGGGGACTCTCTTCGTCTAGGCTCCGACGCCTCGCTCCAGGACGTGAACGGCTTGCCCAGAATCTGCCCCCGCGCCTCGGTCCGGAGGAATTCGTCGCTCGGGACATATTCGATCTTTCGCGCCAGGAGGCCCAGGGCCCGGCGCTGATTGATGATCCGATGCACCGTGGCCCGGCTGCGGTCGAACTGCTCCATGAGCTGCGGGACGCTGGTCCCTTGCTGATAGAGCCGGAACAGCTCCGCCGCCTCGGTCGGCCGGATGCGGCCCAACGGCCGGCGAAAGACCGGCTTATCCGGGTTTCTCTTCTCGTGCGCTTGCAGCAGAGTCCGCAGCGTCTCCTGCGCGATGCCCAGCTTCTGGGCGACCTGCTTGGTGATCTGGTGTCGCGACAACGATGACTTGGCGGCCAGGCTGCGGGCCTGCCGGATGGCTTGCTGCCGCTCGGCGTCCGTCAGCCGGCGAAACGTGCCCGCCTTGGCCACCAGGTCCGGATTCTCGCGTGCGAACCGCTCGACGGCCGATTCCAGGAACCCCAGCCGGCAGCCCACGCCGTCGAAGACGAACTTGCGTGCCAGCAGACCCCGTTTGCGCCAGCGGTGGACGGTCTTCGTGGAGACATGGAACCGGGCCGCCAGCTCTTCGATGGTCGTCACCTTCTCGCTCGCCTGGCTGACCGGCAGGGCGAGCCGGGCGCTGAGCCTGGAGATGAAGACCTGCAAATCGTCGAGCAGGTCGCGACCCGCAATGACCTCCGGCTCCAGGTTGCTCTTGGGCTGGAAGCCCGTGATATGAAAGCAGACGAAGTCATAAGGGTACTGCTTTGTGGATCGACGAGACAATACAGCTTCTCCGCCGCCTCGAGCTGCGCACGCCGCTTCACCTCCGGCGTGAACCGAAGCTGCATCAGCAACTGCGCCAAATTGGGACTCTTGATCCTTCTCATGTCACCAAGTGTCCATTCTACCACAGGCGACGCCGCAAGAGAAGTCTCTTTGTTACATCTTCACCACAGAGACACAGAGGACACGGAGAAGGAGAATTGCTTGGGAATTCGGATTATCTCTGTGGTCTCTGTGTCTCTGTGGTGCTTGCCCTTTTGTCGCTGGGGTTCGTGCTTGCGTCTCGTGCACGTGACCATGATAATGTGTTCCCGACAAATATTCTTCATTTTTATCAGGAGGTTTGCCATGAGATGTCTTTTGCTCGTCGTTGCCAGTGCGTTCACGTTGCCACTTGCGCAGAACAATCCTTCGACCGTGCCGGCCGACTACAAAGGCAAGCCATTCCAGGATTCCGTCTACAAGGCCGGCCCGCAGAGTATCCCCGGCATTCTCCAGTGCGCCCTGTACGACCTGGGCGGCGAAGGCGTGGCCTACCACGACACGGACGCGGTCAACCACGGCAGCGGCGAGCTCAACCAGCAGCCGAACCATCAGCGCCCGCACGCCGGCCCGTACATTTGGAACTTCCGCAAGGACGAGGGCGTGGACCTGTCCTACGTCAAGGATTTCGCCGACCTCAACCATCCCAACGCCGTCACCCCTCCGGTCAACCTGTTCTACATCGGCTGGACCGCCGATGGGGAGTGGTGCAACTACACGGTGGACGTGAAAGCCGCCGGCACGTACAAGGTCCGGGCCCTCTATTCGAACCTGGCCAACACGATCACCTTCGACATCAATCGCAAGCCCGCCGCCACCTGCAAGCTGCCCATCGCCACGGGCAGTCCCCACACCTGGACCTACGCCGAGATCGGCACGATCACCTTCCCCCAGGCCGGCCGGCAACTGCTGACCTTCCACTACAACACCGGCAACAACTTCGCCTTCTTCGAATTCGAGAAGGTCGAGGCGAAGGAGCAGAAACACGAGTGAGAACGCTGATTGTCTTCCCTGTCTGGCTGCCTGTGGGATCCGAGCTCTGGCTTGATTACTGATTATTCGTGGGCACGCCGTGGACAGCGGGGAAGTACGGGCGCTTTTGAAAACTCGAAGCTTGCGACGGTTGATGCTTCGACCGCGTATTGCCAGGGCTTTATGAAGGCACAGATATCGCTTTCGGACCAGTTGAGGCAGCGTCAGGAATCGTGAAATATTGCACCCCGATGAAGAGTGATCGTGCTTGGCTCCTACGCACAGGGCATAAGGAATCGGGATAGCGATATCGACCTGATTTCGTCTTGGACAGCGAATGCTGCCACAACTTATCAGGAACGGAGGATGATCGTCTTCTGGTTCGGCGGGCCCTGGATGCCTGAACCGCGTAGCACAGCGACGGACGTGCTGATGTACCTCGTCTTCCGGAGTGGAAACGGCTTATCAGGATTCGGGCATGCGACGATTCGCAAAAGTTGTCTAGCCGAGGGGTGGAGGTGTGAAGCACGGCGCCAGAGAGTTTCCAAGTTTACCGTCAGAATACCAGGGTGAGGCCCGGCAGCGCACAAGGCGCACACAGGGTGGGCGGGGCGGCATCTGTTGTTTGCGGGATTCAGGCCGATTCGTATAATTGACCTCTTAAACGGGCAGCATTTTCTGACGGGGCGGTTCTGTCACGGGTACATGGCTATGTTGACAGTGTATCTCGATAATCTCGGTTCTCGGCGGCTATTTCGACTCCGAGTTTGTGGAGACCCACGCGGCGATTCTGCCATTGGCGAGGCTGCCAATTTGCCGATCTGTTGCATCGTAGTACTTCGCCATACAGGAGGCAGCTCGACCAACGATGCCTGGCCGAATCTGCCTTTCGCGGTACGTTTCCGGACAATCGACCTGCCTTGGAGCTGACAGCCACGTTATGAAAGCCAAGACGAAGTGTCTTGACGCTTTGGCGGAGTCGCAAAATGTACTTGGTCAGCTTCTCGCCAGAGATCGAAGTGCGTACTTCGGAGGAGCCTGCCTACCTGTCTTCCGCCGTTCAGCGCTTTCGATCCGCCCTATCGCCGGCCCGCCGGGAGGATACTAGATCGTCCATCGGCGGTCCTGCCAGCATGTCTATCATCGTCCAGCGACCGGGGGTATCCAAAAGTCAATCGATTTGGGGCCGCCCGCTTCGGAGCTCTGCATTAGAAATGCTCTCCCTCGGTTTCCTCTCGCCGCTCGCTTCGGCGGAAGTGCGCATCCCAACGTGCTGGCCTGCCAGTCATCTACCCAGTTCTCCTTGGCGACCCAGGGGGAAACGCGGAGGCGGAAGTAGGAGGCCAGGGCGTGGATGTACGGCTCGTACAGCCGGCGCAGCTCAGTCAGCCTCTGGTCGACCTGGTCCGCTTGGAGTGGTACGCCCGCGGCCACCAAGGCGGCTCGCAGGGCCGCCAGCTTTTCTGGGGGCAGGCGGTCCGGTTGGCTCTCGTCCGGGCGGGTCCGGAAGACGATGGAAAGATCGACTACGGCGTGGCGGGCCATGGCGAAGGTGAGTTGGGCCTGACGCTGACAGGCACCTTCCACGCCGGTCATGGCCAGGGCGCAGGTGTCGAGGATCGCGGTCAGGGCGGCGAGCCATGACTGGTTGTCGTGCTGGGAGCGGAAATAGGCCAAGATCGGGTAGGACAGGTGTCCTTCGAGGAGCTCCGCCGACCAGCGCTCCCATTCATAGAGGAGTTCCCGGAGTGCCTCCATGCCCTGTCTCGTGGCCGTGGCGGCGGAACATTTCGGCGGCCGTGGGAGGAGAGCCGGCACGGGCGTCGAGGAGGGAGATGCTCGTCTCCCGGCGGGAGAAGGACTGGTTGAGGGCCGGCAGGTACGCAATCACGAGCGCGAGAAAGGCGAACCCCATCCCCGCTTCGATCGTCACGAGAAGACGCCCGGCGGCGTTCCTGGGGACCACGTCCCCCAGCCCGAGCGTGAAGAAGGTGGTGCCGCTCATGTAGAGGTCGATGAGAAAGCCGGCACTGCCCGTCATGAGTCACAACCGCCGAGCCGGCGGCCCATTGCAGGAGGGCATAGCCGAGGATCATCATGCCGGCCCAGATGCCCAAAAGGACGAGGATCGACGCCGGGCCGAAGAAACTCAGCCAGGTCTCCTGCTCGTCGCGGCGGGACCATGGCCGTGACCAGCTTTGCCCACGGCAGCCAGGTGTGTCGGTAGAAGAGACGGGTCAGGCGAAACCGGCGGGTTACATGGCGCGGCAGGATGATGGTCTCGAAGCCCTCCAAGAGGACCACCACAATCAAGGCCACGCCGCATAAGCTGGCAAGGACGGCCATAGACGACTCCGATCTCATCGGTATCCCCGACATCTCCGTCGCGGCTCATTCAACTGCCTTTTCGACGAGCGTCTTGATTCCGGAGATGTTCTTCAGCAGCGCATCCGGCAGTCCGTGCCGCTCCTTGAGATATTCGGGCTTGTTATACGAGAGCCAGGTTTTGCCGTTTGGGTCTTCCCAGGCGAGGGCCTTCAGGGGCAGGTCAATGGCTATCGTGGGTGCGGCCACCATCAAAGGAGTGCCCGCCTTGGGGTTGCCGAAAAGCAACAGTCCCGACGGTTTCATCGTCAGCCCGGCCTTCTGGGCATCGCCGCTGAAGTCGATGCGGGCGAAGACCATCAAACCCTGTTTCCTGGCGATGGATTCGAGTCGGTCCAGAGTCTCCGCCACAGAATACTTGCTGGGAATGCTGATGAGTCCGTTATCGGTTGCCCCTTCGGGCACGACGGCGCCGGTCAGTAGGGGGGCGAAGTGCCACGATCTCATGACGTATCTCCTATTCCTTGCACGGATTCCCGGCACGAATACTGTGGGCGGCGCTATACGCCTTGTCCTCCAGCATTACGTGACCTGCGTCTACCAATCAATAGGGAAAAGACCGGCTTTCCCTCCATTGCGGCGCTTCGGCATCAGCCTGTGGCGGTCTGCCCATCAGGGTTTTGCCTCGTCTCGGGCAAGGAGATGCAATTCCACGGCTTTGTGCTGTGGCGCTTCGAAGGAGACAAGATTATCAGCCAAGCTTCTCCGGCACCTCGGTCATGGGGCCCATCCACTTGAGCTCGCGTTCGATGTCGTCGCTCAGGCGGTACTTCCTCGCCACGTCGGCCAGCTTGGTGCCGCGGAGGTCGATTTTGGACAGATCGTCTTGTCCCAGGCCGGATTCGGCGCAGAAGCCCAGATAGCCCACGTGGGCGGCGTTCGAGGCCCATGGCTTCGATGCCGACACGATCGGCGGCGACGTAGTCGGTCGAGGCGATGGCGAGACGCGAAGGGACGAGGGTGCCCTCGTTGGGGCCGTTGCCTTCCATGCCTTCGTAGCCGTCGATCACCGTGGCGCCCCAGAAGGGCTGCATCCGCTGGGCGGTGAGCATGATATCGACGTGGGTCTGGCGCACGCCGCCATGATAGAGGCGTTTGTCGTTCCAGCCGGGAGAGTCCTTGCGGGCACTGTGCAGGGGAGCGCCCAGCGTCATGTTCTTGATCGACAACGTGGCCACCACCGTGTTGTGCGTCTTGAGCATGCAGGAACAGATCACGAACGCCTCGGGATCGAGGAGCCGTGCGGCCAGCCGGACCGGCACGGCGTGCAGATCGCCGTCCAGGATCGTGTGGACTTGGTACTTGCCCTCCTCGTTCAGATCGACGAGGCTGACGGCCAGCGGCTTGTGGTCCGCGATCGCCTGCTGATAGTGGAAGTTGTCATAGCCTTCCGTGGTGAAGCCGGCGGAAGATTCGGCGATCACGACGGGACCTTTGAAGCGGGGGGCGAGGAAGTCCAGAATGCCTTGCAGGGCGTCCACGTGCGTGGAGGCCAACTGTCGGCCCGTGTTCACGATGTTCGGCTTGATGACCACGCATTTCTTGGTTTTCAGGACGGGCAGGATCTGGTCCTCGATCGTCACCAGAGACTGACAGACGTTCTCCTGCCGGCTGTTGCCGCTGGCGATCGAGACGGTGGAGCGGCGGCCGGGACGCGGCGATGGCGTTGATGGGGCGGCTGTTCCTTGGGCGTGAACGAGCTTACCGGCGGCGAGGACTCCGGCCGACGTCCAAAGAAAACTCCGGCGGGAGAGTAGCGAGGGAGAATGGTGCATGGCGTTACCTCCGACGATGTCATTGCGAGCGGAGCGAAGCAATCTTCCCACACGCGGGTTCGAGATTGCTTCCCCTGCTTCCGCAGGGGCAGGCTTTGCTGCGCTCCTCGCAATGACATTCTCCACACTTGTGACTTCACACTTCAATCTTCCGACTTCAAACTCGCCTGCTTCAGGCGACGAGCTTCTTGGCCGTATCGACGGCGGAAGCGGCGTCGGGGGCGTAGCCGTTGGCGCCGATTTTGTCGGCAAAGCTCTGCGTGACCGGGGCGCCGCCGACCATGACTTTCGCCGTGACGCCGGCCTGCTTGAGGGCCTTGATCGTCTTTTCCATGCCGGGCATCGTGGTCGTCAGCAGGGCGCTCATGCCGATCAGGTTGACGCCCTTGGCCTTGGCTTCCGCCGCGAACTTGTCCGGCGTGACGTCCACGCCGAGGTCGATCACCTCGAAGCCGGCGCCCTTCATCATCATCGCGACGAGGTTCTTGCCGATGTCGTGCAGGTCGCCCTGGACGGTGCCGATCATGAACCTGCCGATGGGCTTGACCCCGGCCTTGGCCAACGCCGGCTCGAGCACTTCCATCGCCATTTTCATGGCCCGGGCCGCGATCAGGACCTCCGGAATGTAGATCTCGTTGTTCTTGAAGCGGCTGCCCACGACGTCCATGCCGGCGATCAGGCCCTCGTCGAGAATCTTCTTCGGGGCCATCTTTTCCTTCAGGGCCGTCTTCGTGACGTTCACCGCCGTGGTCTGATCCCCGCGGATCACCGCTTCCGCCAATGCCTTCAGATCTGCCATTTCTGCACACCTCAAATCAGTAGACGTTTCTGTCCTTTTGATACCTCCAGGGGCGCTATTTAACCCCATCGGGCCGGGGGCGACAAGCAAAAACCCGGGCCGTTGATTGGGGATTATTGATGAAGGACGATTTTGCATCCGTGGCGGGGCCATGCCTTGACCTGTTCGAGGCGTCGCTTAGACTGGATTCGTACACACGCTTGTAATTGGGGAATGATCGATGAGCGACGGTGGCCACAGGCACGGAGAGCGGGGGCACGAAGAGCACGGCCACGAGACGAATCTGCGCGAGGTCTCGCGCCGGCGGCTTTGGTGGGCGATGGTCATTATCCTGGTGTTCCTCGTTGTCGAGGTCGTGGGCGGCCTGATTACCGGCAGTCTGGCCCTGCTGGCCGATGCGGGGCACATGCTGACGGACCTGCTGGCCCTGGCGATGGCGATCTTCGTCGGGTATCTGGCGGAGCGGCCGGCGACGCCGGAACGGACCTTCGGCTTTCTGCGGGCGGAGGTCATTGGGGCATTCATCAACGGGGCCACGCTGATCCTGGTGGTCAGCCTAGTCTTTCGCGAGGCGATCAGCCGGTTTCTCTATCCGGCCCAGGTGGGAGGGGCCGGCATGCTGGCCGTCGCGTTACTGGGCTTTCTGGCCAACCTCGCCAGTGCCTGGGTGCTGTCCGGCAGCCGGAAGGAGAATATCAACATCGAGGGGGCGTTCATTCACATGCTGGCCGACACGCTGGGCTCGCTCGGGGCCGTGGTGGCCGGATCGTGATTCTGGCGACCGGCTGGATGCCCGCCGACCCGCTGGCGAGCGTCCTGATCGGCCTGTTGATCCTTTGGAGCAGTATCGGCCTGTTGCGGCGAACACTCGCGATCCTGATCCAAGCTACACCGGCCCACCTGGACTTCCACGAGATCGTCGCCGCCCTGGAGGCCAACCCGCATGTCGCCGCCGTGCACGACCTGCACATCTGGTCGGTGACCTCGGGCTTTCCCGTCCTGACGGCCAATATCTGGCTCAAGCCGATGTGCAGCGACCCGGCCTGCTGGCAGGAATGCCTGCGGGACCTGCAGAACACGCTTCATGAGCGATTCGGCATCGAGCACGCCACGCTCCAACTCGAGCCGGCGGGAACCTTCTTGAATTGATGATCTATGATTTGTGATTGATGATTTGCGGGGTGAGGGCGGTCTCTTCTGGCCGGTGTCGGATCTCCAGGGACACGCGGCGGTGTTCGGGTGGCAACAGCGCGATGATGACCAGGTCCACGGCCGTCAGGAATAGCATCAGCGAGCGAGTGCGTGACGGCAAAACGCGCCATCTGGTAGACCACGAAGAGCGAAAAGACAATGCCGGCCAGCCAGTAGGCCCAGAGTTGACGGAACCAGATCGCCGCCACGATCACCAGCTTGACGATCCCGTGCACCAGGAGATAGACAATGGCGAACAGCTTGGCGTCCGAGGACAAGTGCAGGCCGAATCAAGAGTCGGTTGGCGATCCAGTCATTTGGGTCTTCCGCAAGTTCCGGGCGGACGACGGCATACGTGACACGGGCGATGGTCTCGTTGCTGATGGTCAGCAGGATGATCCCGCTGGCCGTCTCCAGGAGGCCGTTGATCGCCTTGAAGAAAATGCCGATCCAAAAGAGCCGGTGGGCCAGCTTGCTCTGCATGAGCCTATCGATCCAGCGGACCATCGCGGCGGCAGCCGGGGGCGGCGCATTCGTATACCTTCTTCTTCCAGCGACTCGTTCTGAGGCGACTATAGTACTCTGGGGTGACCGTGGAAGATAGGCAGGTTTTTCCCCCGATGTCCCCAATTCCTGGATTTTGACTTGCACTGGGCCTTCAATCCCTGTATGTGATTTACTCACATATTGGAGTCTATCTCATGCAAGATTTGGCCAAGTGTGCGTGTGCCGGCGCGACGCTGCCGAAGCTCCTGCTCACCGCGGACGGCGGTCACTACGTCGGCAATATCACGGACGCGAAGATGAGTCCCTTTCTCGATGGCCAGGTCACTGGTTCAGTGACAGAAGCGAATCTCACGGTGAATGCACGCGTCGAGATTGCCCCCGCAGAGTTGGAGAGGATCGTCCGCGCCGTTCTCGATAGGGCAGCAGATCGGCGTGTCCGCGTGGAATTCCACGGTTTACGATGCTTGCGTCCAGGTCGGCCGCAGCCCACTTATCGCTACGGCACGCTCGTAGGTTGATGGTCGTCGGCCTGGGGCTGATCGTCGCCCAGCCAGAGACAGAAATCGGTCCGCGTGCGACCGTCGTAACCGCCGGCGACGTAGAGGACGCCGTTCCAGGAACAGACGCCCTGACCGCGGGCGGGATACGGCAGCGGCACCGGGTCCTTCCAGGTTTGTGTCGGCAGATCCAGGATGAGCATCGTGTCGGCGTAATCCGTCGTCGAGGTGCGGCAGCCGCCCACGACAAACAGGGAATCGCCGATCACCTCCATCTTCGCATAGCAGCGGGGGTCGGGAATCGGGACCAGGCCCAGATCGGTCCCATCGGTGAAGAATCCCCAGGGACAGGGCACCAAATGCGGATAGTCCTCCGTGATCTCCGTCCCGCCCATGCACCAGAAGTGGTCGCCGACGGCACAGCCGAAGTCGCCGAGGGCCCGGCCCGGCCAGTCCTCGTCGTGCGGTTTGATCGTGATGGGGGCGAGCCATCGGTTCCGATCGGGATCGTAGATGTCAATCTGGGGTACGATCAGGTGGCCCGGATGGGTAAAGCCCCCGACGATCCAAACTTGGCCGTTGATGACCGCCGAGCCGGAGTCCTCCCGCGGGATGGGAATAGGAGCGCGGGGCCGCCACGTATCGGCGTTCGGATCGTACAAGGTAAACGTCCGGATATTTGAGCTGGGTCTTATGGTCGTAGCCTTGGAAGAAGAACAGCCGCCCGTTGACCGCACGCACGCAGGGACTTTGGAGGGCCCTGGGCAGCGGGGCCATCGTGGCCCACCGGCCGCTGTTGGTGTCGTAGACGAAGCAGGAAGCTGTCTCGTCCCCGTCGCAGATTCCCGCCAAGGCGTAGATCTTGCCTGCGCACGCCTCCAGACCGAACTGCTCCTTGTTCTCCGGCATGATCGGCCAGGTGCAGCCAGGGTACCGTGACGCGAGGATTTCGTGTCGCTGTCGCTATCGGACGTTGGCGCAGGTACTACCCGTACCGCGGACTGGGGAGTGATCGTTGTATTGGGATCGTTCCCGAACGCCGCCGGGGCCAGACAACATACGAGGCCGGCCAGACATGCTACCTGTGCCAGCAACGGGGTCATTCTCATAGGGATGCTCCGTGCTCTGGACTTGTGAGGTACTATGCAGTTACAGCCATACGCCTCCCCGGGGTGAATCAACCAGACCGCCCAGGCCGTTCGTGGCCGCTGGGGAAGCAGACTTTATGAGGATCCTTCCTCGCAGGTTTATTTGTTTATACCACATCCGCGGCGGAATGTCAATACCGATCGCACAAGTACTCGCCGTGCGTACGCACGATAGAAAGCGGCGCTGGCAGTGAGTGGTAGTTGAGTGCCGAGTAACAGCAAATGAGGACGGTCGGTCGGCCATAGGGACCGGCGGCTTTTCGTCGAAAGCGGTTGACACGACGGTAACGGGTCCCTAAGATGCGCAACTTACTACCGAGGTAGAAGTGGTGGTTTTTCAGCCTTGGACGAGCATCACAGACATGTAGAGTATGAAGTCGGCAGGGCGGGGCAGAAGAGACGATCTGCTCCGTTCTCGCGCAGAGACTCCCGGCGGTGGGAACATTGGGGACCCCAGATCGCGACGCGACGCGTTGGGGGACCCTTCCTTTTGGGGAAACTTTGCCTATGAGTGACTACATCGTTCTGGTCAAGCAGGTTCCGGACGTCTCGCAAATCACGGACAACGCGTTCGACCCGGAGACGGGGACGCTGGTCCGGTCGCGGTTGGCGAGCGTCATCAATGAGCTGGACGCCCAGGCTTTGGCCTTCGCCCGGTACATGAAGATGATTAGCGGCGATGCCAACGCCCGGCTGGTCGCCCTGACGATGGGCCCGCCGATGGCCGACGAGGTGCTGCGGTACAGTCTGGCCCGGGCGGCCGATCAGGTCGTCCTGCTGACCGACCGGGCCTTGGGCGGCGCCGACACCGTGGCGACGGCCAACCCGCTGGCCTATGCGATCCGCCGGATCACGCAGGAGCAGCTCAAGTGCGGCGATGACTATCTCGTGATTTCCGGCATGCAGTCGGTCGATGGCGACACCGCCCAGGTGCCGGCCCAGATCGCCGAGGAGCTCAAGCTGCCCTGCATCGCCTACGTGACCGGGGCCGAGTACAGGAACAATCGCTTCGAGTTCACCCGCATCATCAGCGGCGGCAGCCAGACGGTGGCCGCCAAGAAGCTGCCGGCCGTCATCACCGTGGCCAAGTACGAATATCCGCTGTTCGCGACCTTCGCGGGCACCCGCTGGGCGAAGAAAGCCCCCATGATCCAGTGGGGGGCGGCCGACATCAACGCACCGCTGATCGGGGCCAAAGGCTCCAAGACGGCGGTGATCCGCGTTTTCCCGCCGGGCAAGAGCACCCGCAAGTGCAAGCAGGTCAGCGACGCCGGGGAGTTGGCCCGGGTCATCGTCGAGAGCTTCAAGAAGGGCGATGGCCAGGCCGCCGGCTGCCGGCAAGAAAGAGGATGGCAAGTACCTCCTGCCGAAGCGGCGGACGAGCCTCTTCGAGCGCCGGTGGGAGGGCACGGCCAAGGAGCAGGAAGACTTCACGCTGCTGGCCAAGGTCCTGAAGGACCTGAAGATCAACGACATCAACGCGATTGATGAGGCCGCCCAGGAAAAGATCCTGGCGGCGGCCGGCGCGGGCCTCCAGAAGAAAGCCCTGGAGGACATGCTGACCGGCATGAAGGCCACCGAGCCTGCCTTCCAGGGCGAGGTGTGGGTCGTCGCCGAGCACAGCGACGGCGTCGTCCACCCAGCCACCTTCGAGCTGACCGGCAAGGCCCGCGAGTTGGCCGATTCGCTCGAAACGAAGGTGGGCGTGTGCATCGCGGGCGAGAACGTCGCGCACATGGCCCAGGAGCTGATCGCCGCCGGCGCGGACAACGTGTATGCCATCGAGCACAAGCTGCTCAAGGAATTTGACCCGACGGCCTATCGCAAGGCGATTGCCGACGCGGTCGATAAATATGTGCCGCAGATCGTGCTGTACGCCGCGACGCCGCAGGGCCGCATGCTCGCCCCGATGGTGTCGTACCGGACCGGTTGCGGCCTGACCGCCGACTGCACGGGCCTCGACATTCGCGACAGCTCGCGCAAGGGCGAGGTCGGCCTGCTGCTCCAGACCCGTCCGGCTTTGGGCGGCAACGTCATGGCGACGATTCGCACGAAGAGCTCCAAGTCCCAGATGGCGACGGCCCGGCCCGGCGTGATGAAGCGCATTCCGCCCAACCCGTCCCGCAAGGGCAAGATCGTCCAGCACCAGGTCGAGCTGACCGAGGCGGACGTCAGTCTGGAAATCATCAAGACGGAGCTCGGTCACGGGCAAGTCAACCTGCACGCCGATGTCATCGTCTCCGGCGGCAAGGGCATGCAGAGCCGCGACAACTATGACAAGCTCGTCGGCAACCTTGCGGGTACCCTGGGCAAGAAGGCTGGAGGCGGCGGCCGAGCGCGGCGCTTCGCGTGCCGCGGTCGAGCAGGGCTACATCGAGCGGATTCACCAGGTGGGCCAGACGGGGACGTCCGTCGGACCGAAGCTCTATGTCGCCCTGGGCATCTCCGGCGCGATCCAGCACATGATCGGCGTTGCCAACAGCGGCACGATCGTCGCGATCAACAGCGACCCGAACGCCCCGATCTTCAAGCAGTGCGACTACTATGTCGTCGGAGCGGTCGAGGAGGTCGTCCCGAAGCTGGTCGAGGCGTTGCAGGCGTAGGGAGTTTGAAGTCGGAAGTAGGAAGTTTGAAGTGGACAGTATGTCATGGCGAGGAGCGCAGCGACGAAGCAATGCTCAATCCCAAGGGCGGGAGATTGCGTCGCTACGCTCGCATGACATGCTTCCAGCTGAAACTTCAAACGGAAAACTTGTCTCTTGATTTTGAGGATAGAACGTGGCGAACTACAGCGAATACGGCAAGGCGTCGGTCCTGGTCGTGGGGGCGGGCCCCGCGGGCCTGTCCACGGCGATTCAACTGAAGGTCCTCAAGCCCGACCTCGATGTCTGCGTGATCGACAAGGCCCTCGACCTGGGCTATCACAACCTGTCCGGGGCCGTGCTGGAGAAGGAGCCGCTGAGCACGCTGCTCGACGCCGCCAAGCCCGACTGGCGCAACAGCGACGAGGCCAAGCAGGTCCTCGCCAACGTGATCGACAAAGACGACATCATGTTCCTGCTGGGCCCCAGCGGGGCCTTCGGCATCTTCCCGATGATCAAGATGGCCCGGAAGTTCGGCTTGGGCTTCGGCCAGATGATCCATCACGGCGACTACTCCATCTCCATCAGCCGGCTGACGAAGTGGCTGGGCGGGATCGCCCGGGGCATGGGCATCGAGGTCCTGATGGGCTTTGCCGCCGACCACGTGGTCTTCGACGGTGAGAGCGTCGCCGCGGGCGTCAAGCTCGTAGATCAGGGCGTCAACAAGGAAGGGCACAAGCAGCCGAACTATGTCGAAGGCGAGACGATCCAGGCGAAATTCGTCGTGCTGGCGGAAGGCTGCGACGGGCTTGGTCACCGAGCGGTTCGTCGAGAAGGCGGGCCTGAAGCGCCAGTCGCCCCAGCTCTACTCGCTGGGCGTCAAGGAACTGATCAAGGTCACGCCGGAGCAGTACAACAAATTCACGCGCGGCCGGGTCGTCCACGCGATGGGCTACCCGATCTGGACGCCGGTCCGTCGGTCCCGGCATGTTCGGCGGCGGCATCGTCTACGCCGGCGAGCAGGACCACCTCTCCGTCGGCATGATCGTCGGCCTCGACTGGAAGTACCACGATTTCAACACGCAGGACGCCCTCGTGCGGTTCAAGGAGCACAAGTTCGTCAAGCAGTTCATCGAAGGTGGCACGGTCGTCGAGGCCGGCGCCAAGATGATTCCCGAGGGCGGCTGGTACGCGGTCCCGCGCGACCCGCAGACGCAAAGCATCGGCAAAGGCAACGTGATGATCCTCGGCGACAGCGCGGGCTTCGTCAACATGCTCAAGATCAAGGGCCTCCACAACGCCATCGACTCCGGCATCCAGGCGGCCAAGGCGATCGTCGCGTCGCTCGACAAGCCCAACGCGGCGGCCCCCAAGTACACGGCCAACGTCGAGCAGTCGAACATCGCGAAAGAGATGAAGATGGCCAGGAACTTCCGCCAGACGGTGGCGAAGTTCGGGCCGCTGCAGGGCATGCCGCTGTCGGTCCTGGGCGGCTTGCTGCCGAGGTATCACGTCGAGAAGGACTACGAGGCGATGACGGCGGCCCCATACCGGCTCAAGCCGAACATGACCTTCGACAAGGACGGCTTCACGGCGGTCGCCGCCACGGAGCACCGCGAAGAGCAGCCCTCGCACCTGAAGATCGTCGATCCGACGATCTGCACGACGAAGTGCCTGCCGCTCCTCAATGCCCCGTGCATCACCTTCTGTCCGGCGGGCGTCTACGAGACGATCCACGGCCAGCCCAAGCCGGCCAACCCCTCCAACTGCCTGCACTGCAAGACCTGCCAGCGCAAGTGCCCGTTCGACAACATCCGCTGGACCGCCCCCGAAGGCGGCGGCGGCCCCCGCTACAAGCGGATGTAGTAAGGATCGTTCGTCGGTTGCGGTTGCGCCGCTCGTTTCGACCATTCGGAGTTCCGCGTTTACGCGGGTCGGACTGGTCCTATCCGCCTGAAGGCGGAACTCCGAACAAACGGGCCGCGAAACGGACCGGCCCATGTGCCTCTATTCCTTCGCCCCGTGTTGGCGCAGCAATTCAGCGATTTCGGTGCACCCTTGCTCTTTGGCCTTCCACAGAGGCGTGTGGCCATTGCCGTTTCTGGCATTTACGTCTGCCCCCTTGGCGAGACAGAGCTCGACTGTCTCCGTTAGGCCATAGGAGACGGCCCAGTAGAACGGCGATGAGCCATCAGCGGCGAGCTTGATGTTGGGATTCGCCCCTTTGTCAAGGAGCATCCGGGTCATCTCCAGAGAGCGGCACGCGGGGTCTACGGTGTAATGCAGAAGCGACCAGCCATCTCGATCTCTCGCGTTGGGGTTGGCGTCGCGATCCAGCAGCAGCCTGAGAATGTCCGGATAATTATTCCAGACCGCCTCGAATGATGGAGCATAGCCCCAGACTTCGGAGGTGACGTTGGCGCCCTTTTGAATGAAGAGTTCCGCCAAGTCTTTATAGCCGTCCCTACACGCGCAATGGAGCAGAACGTCGATGTCAGAAACGGTAGCCCCCTTGTCAATGAGAAGCTTCGCCACGTCTCTGCTGCCAGACCAGACCGCATAACGCAACGGTGTTGCCTCTGTCCTTTCCGAGACCACGTTGATATCAGCTCCATGGTTGATAAGGAGTTCCGCTATATCTTTATCTTTGTTCTTCCTCCAAGTCGCACTCTCTCCGTTCCAAGCCGCACCGTATAGAGGTGTCTCCCCAAAATTATCTTTTGCGTTCACATCGGCTTTGTTCGCCAAAAGTAGTTTGACCAGTTCCTTGTTGTTTCCCCTGGCAGCCAGGTGGAGCGGTGTCATTCCACTCTTATTGCCTTCATTGACGTGAGCACCTCTATTGATGAGCAGTTCGGCCACGTCTTTGGCGCCTCCGTCAATCGCATAGTGCAGCGGCGTGCCAGGCCCATCGGCCACCACACCGGTATTGACCGAAGCGCTCGGCCGATGAGGAATTCCACCATCTCCTTCTGACCCGCACCGGCCGCCGCGTGCAGAGGCGTCAGCCCGGATCCATCCTGTGCCTCGACGTTGATGCCTCTCTCCATAAGGCTCTTTACCTTGGCCAAGTCCCCTACGTAGGCCGCTACCTGGATCGAGGAAACCTCTGCCCCCTTGGCGAGAAGCAGCTTGACTGCCTCTCTGCGATTGTATACAACGGCCAGATGGACGGGCGTTTGACCGCGCGCGTTCCTGGCGCTCACGTCGGCATCATTGGAGATGAGGCGCTCCACGATATCGTTCGCGCCAGCCATAGCCGCATAGTGCAGGGGGGTATAACCACGCCCATCCCTGGAATCAAGTACGGACCCATAGGGCAGAGCCGCACCACCGGAGTCCCGCAGTGCTTCGTTCCCCCGGCCCATCCAGCGCAGCAGAACCTCCACGATGTTTGCCCGTCCCAGCATGGCAGCACGATGAAGAGGCGTGAGACCGTCGTTGGTCTTCTCATCAATCTTGGCGCCTTTGGCCAGAAGAACCTCGACAGTATTAGTCCAGTCACTTCCGCAGGCCACGTACAAAGGGGTACAACCGTTCTTATCCTCGGTATCTGCCTGAGCGCCATGGGAGAGGAGTATATTCGCTGAATTTGCTGTTGCGACGGCTGTTTTGCGAATCACCTGAACGGCCAAATGAAGTGGTGTTTGACCACTGTCATTGCGTGCGTTCACCTCTGCGCCCTTGGCGATGAGAAGATACAGGAAGCCGTTCTTGGCATCTGGATTGCGCGCCGCATAATGTAGGGGCGTGTTGCCATACTCGTCTCTGGCATTGACATCCGCCCCTTGGACGAGGAGTTTCTCGGCCCGCTCCAGATCGCCGGCCTTGCTTTCCGGCGAACTCTTTCCCAGGGTCGCCTGCCAGAGATCTGTGCGACCGACACTGCCCGGTCTGGTCGATACGAAGTAGAGGGTCGAGCCATCTCGGGAGATGTCCGGGTTGGCCTCCCAGTCCGCATTGACGACGGGGCCAAGTTTTTCCGGTGTACCCCAGGGGGCATCGGTGCTCTTTCGCGTGGTCACCCAGATGGCGCTGCCACCGCCCCGCTCGGAGTTGAAGTAGAGCGACAGGCCATCCTTTGCTATGGACGGCGATCCGTCGTACGCGGGACTGTTAACCGTCGGGCCGAGATTCACCGGCGCCGCCCAAGGATCTTGTTTCGTCTTTCTTGTTGTCATCCAAAGGTCGCTTTGATCCCACCCCTCCGGTGACTTATCAGGCCAGACACTGAAGTAGAGCGTCAGGTCGTCTGCGGAAACGCTCGGGCCGTGCTCATTTGCCGGGCTGTTGACCGCGGGGCCGAGGTTCACCGGCTCGCCCCAAGGGGCACTCTTGCTCTTCCGCGTCGTCACCCAGAGATCCTCGCCACCCTGCCCTCCCGGCCGATCTGAACTGAAGTAGAGCGACAGGCCGTCGGCGGAGATGCAGGGCGCCTTATCGCCCGCCGGACTATTCACCGTGGGGCCGAGATTCACGGGCTCGCCCCAGGGATCGGCGTTCGTCTTTCTCGTGGCCACCCAGAGGTCAGCCTGGCCCAGACCGCCGGGGCGATAGGAGTTGAGATAGAGCTCCAGCTCATCGGCGGAAATGCTGGGGTCGTAATCGTCGGCGGGACTGTTGACAGAGGGTCCGAGATTGGTGGGATTGCCGAAGATGAAGTCGGCGCCCGCACCCTCCGATGACTGATTTGCGGCTCGGGCCGTCAAGATCGAGACGGCGGGCAAGGCGACCAAGACGAGCAGGGCGACGGTGATGACCCCCGCGAGCCAGAAGCGGGGGTCGGGGGGCAACGGGGGCAGTCCCAAGACGTGGCGGACACGGCCGAGCGTGGACTGTCTGCCTCGTCCGAGCCCCAGGGCGAGGACAGGCTGCCGGGCGGTCGAACGCGTTCGTCCGGCGATCTCCAGGGCTGACGCATACGCCAACCGCTCCCCAGTGGCTTGCACAGCCAACTCATCACAACAAAACTCTCGCTCATTGCGCAGCCGGTGTGACAGCCACCACACCGCCGGGTGATAGAACAGCAGGGTTTCCACCACCCGCTGAGCCAGGTTGACCCAGAGGTCATACCGGCGAATGTGCGCCAGTTCGTGGGCGACGATCGCCTCCAACATTTCCGGCGGCATCTGCGTCACGATGGCGACAGGCAGCAGCACCATCGGGCCAGATATCCCAGTGCCACCACCTCCCGCGCCTGCCGCGAAGTAAAGACGCGTCTGAAACCTGGTAACCCCAAGCGTTCGCTCAGCCGGCTAATCCGCGTTTGCAGGTCCTCCGCCAAAGGCTCCGCACGGCGACGCCAGCGGTAAACGCCCAGGAATCCCAGCAGCAGACGGACACTCAGGATCAGGACCCCGCCTATCCAGCCCACCAGCGCCCACGGCAAGGACACCTGCAACGCACTGTCAAGCTTCTGCCGCAGGTGTACAGGGCGTGTCGGGCTCACCGACAGCACATTCTCGTGGCGTGGGGACGCTGGCTCCGGCGACAGAGAAGCCGCAGCGGGCGCAGGCAGTTCCATCTTCACCAACAGCCCTGGTGCCGTAGACCCTGGCGGAGTGGATACGGGCTGAGCGGGAACGCCGAGAATCATGAAGGTGAGCAGGGGAGAGACGGTCATCACCGCAAAGGCAACCAGATAGGCCGCGTAGCGGCGGTTGCCGCGCTGGAGTCGCAGAACCCGGACGGCGGCACAGACGAGCACTGCCACCGCCAGACCCTGCCACAGAAAATGCACGAGGGTCAGGCCCAAACGATGCCACACAGGTTGCGAGAACAACTCCACCAGAGACATCACGTACCTCCCTTCTTGCGCGAACTCGGAAATGGTCTTTCGAATCTCGTCCAGTTCTTCACTGTCTGGCTTGGCCTCCGCCAGCAGGTGCATCATCAGGGCGCTGGCGGAGCCGTCGAACACGCGATTCAGCAGGTCCTTCACGATTTCGCCCTGCGTCCCGCCCTGCGAGACGCGGGCGGAATAGAGGAACGCCCGGCCCTTCGGCTGCGTGGTCAGCAGTCCCTTCTCGACCATGACGTTCATCAGGCTCATCACCGACGTGTAGGCGCGCGGGCGCTGCCGATTCAGCACGCGCATGACATCCCGCACGGTGCTGGGGCCACGGTCCCAGATGACCTGCAAGACTTCCAACTCCGCCGGCGTCGGACTCTCGTGACGTGGTCTGGCCATACGAAACCTCCTGATCTGCTTGATTAACGCGACTCCTGAATCCATCGGTTATCAATCTACTGCTTAACCAGTAGACTGTCAACGGTAAAAACCGTAGAAAAGCAAAAATCTTTTCACGATGTCTTCGGAGGCATGTTCTTCATTGCCAAAATGCAGAAAAGGAGGCAGGAATCACGGGAGACTCCTCCTCGTGCCAAGTCGTGTGAGAAACCTGTCCCAGGCGTTCAAGTCTTTAAGGACCGGCGCGTCATGGAAGGCGTCGCATACCAGACGAAACAAGCCGCCCGCCCGGCGCGGGAAGGGCCTTGTCCCCCGGGAGAGGCGGGGGTACACGGGTTCGGTCGCGAACCTCAGCAGGAGGAAAAGTGCTATGGCGAAGAGCCGGAGTCGTGCGGTCGTCGCCGGATTGGTTCTGGGGCTGCTGGAACCCGTGCGGGCGGCCCCGGGGGAGCCCCCGCCCGAGGCGGCGGTGGTCATGATCACCGGGCGTGAGTTTACGGGCGAGGCGGGGGGCAACGGGTTTGTCATCGGCGACGGCACGCTGGTTGTCACTTGCGATCACATGGGCTTTGAGAAGTCCGGCGCGGGGGCCACCGCGCCCCCATGCTGCTCACGGTGTTGCAGGAGGAGGCGGTGCAGGTGGCCGAAAAGGCGCTGAGACTGCCGGCCAACTCGCATCTGCCGCGTGAAGACATTGAAAGACTGATCAAACAAATCCGGGAGGCGGCCGGTTCCCCGACGCCACAATGACCTGGGTCAAGACTGTTCGGAAGGACGCTGTGTTTATGGCTGCCTATTTCAACGCTGTCTCCGTCCTGTTGATCGTAGCGGCTGGAGGCGCAAAAAAAACCCTCCCCCGAGGGGAGGGTGAGCGGTAGTCGATCTGGTAAGGCAAGAGTATGGGACGGGTGGGATGCCAGCTATTTCTGTTGGGCCTTCTCTGATTTATCTGCTTTGCGGTGGGCCGGGTCCTCGGCCTTGTCGGCCGGCTCGTTGTTGCCGCCGGGGTGGACCTCGCCATCCTTCTGTTGGGCTTTTTCCCGCTGGATGGCGTCATAGATCTCGCGCCGGTGGACGGGGATGCTCTTCGGGGCCGTGATGCCCAGGCGAACCTTGTCGCCCCGCACATCGACGATCGTGATCTCCACCTCATCGCCGATCATGATGGACTCATCTTTTTGTCTGCTGAGGACCAACATCGTTAACTCCTTTTATCGGCTGGCTTGACCCTGGTTCCTACGAAAAGTAGTATTACCTTGTTCGTTTAGCCGATTCACTCACATTCGGTTCCCCAGAGCGACGGATCGCGTTGGGGCCCCATTCCCACCCTGTGACGGCCGCGATGCTGATGTCCCTGGCCCCACAGTTGCTCTTTATTTCGGCTAATTGAGGGGGGTGAAGCAGACAATTTCCGTTTTCTTTTGCCGCGGCCTATAAGCTATGGGACGTTTGGTGCGTAAGTCTCTATGGTACCGCAACTTACGAGAGGAGGCGGCACCGAAAAAAACGGGCCGCCGTGGCCGGTTATCCGGCACATTCGTGCTGGCGCCACCAGTCATAACGGACAGCCATCCAGTACCCCAGGACGGAGCCGAGAGTCCCCAAGGCGACGAACTGGATGGGCAGGATGGTCAGGGCGCTGTGCGGGAAGAAGGTGGCGGGCCGCGTCTCGGCAAACTGCCGCACGGTCTCCGCGTGGCCATAGAGCGCCTGTGCAAAGATCGTGACAAACGCCGAGCCGACGATCGGCCAAATGTAGCTGAGGTCCGCGAATTTCTTGATCTACAAACGCGGCGACCGCGAAAGCGGCCATGACGGCGAAGAGGATTTGGCCGATCGGCGGCTGCGTCGGGCGCGACATTCCGGGACGTCGCGACATCCTGGGCGAAGACGCCCACGAAGAAATGGGCGAGCAGAACCGTGGCCGCCAGAGCGAGAAGACCGTTAACATAGGGCCCGATCCGACGCCGGCCCTCGGCCGGGCGATTTCCCGGTGGTTGGGTACTGGGCGCGGGAGGTTCATCATCGCTGTTGACAGGGTTGGAGGCCCGCCGCAGGTATTGGGCGAGCAGGACGCCTGCGAACCCTGCCGCTACGACGAGCAGCCAGTAAATGGGCTCGAAGCGCAAGGAGGAGGCGATCGCGGCCCGCTCATAGGGCTGCGGGGCAGGCTTGCGTCAGGACACGCATGGGACCACTGCGGCCCGCCCAGACCGCCAAGCCGAAAGGCACCGCCAAAATGCCGATTTCCCGGCCGTGGGGCCACGCGATGAAGTAGCCGGCGCAGCCGAGTCCAAACGCCAGAACGAGTAAGACTATTGTCCCAGAAGCACTTACATTCCAGGCCCGCACAGGCGACAACGGGTCGGGCGGGGCGGCCAGCGGCCAAGCCCACAGGCCGATCACGAGTACGCCCAAGAGGGCAACCGCAGCTATCCTTAGCTTGTTAATCCATGACAATTCCATACTTACATCTCCTAAGAGCAGCCCAGACTATCGGCCGAGGCGATGATTGTCAACTTCTCTGTGAACTCCCCAAACAGCGGATCGTTCACGGATAAGTGATTTTCGTGCCGTGGACTTGGGCGAACTTTGTCAGGGTGTGCTCTTTGGCGGAGGTCCGGCTGGAGATGTGGAGGACGCGCACCTTCCGCACGGTCAGGGCATCGGCGACGAGCGAGCGATGGCATCGAAAGGGGTTGCCCTCGGCACACATGATGGCGACACGCCCAAGCTTCGCAAGCTGCATAAGCCGGCGGAGCGCGGAGACAAATTCCCTTGTCTGCATGTAATCCGCGAACCCCCGAAAGCTCGCATTCTGCCAGCCGGTGTTGACGGAATCCTTCTTGGGTTTCCTCAAGCCCCCCAACTCCTGGAAGATGCACATAGGTGATGCACTCTCTTCTCCAAGCGGCTCTTGAGCGTATCTTCGTTGAATTGCGGATTGTGCCGGGATTTGGGGATCGTGCGGATGTCCACGAGCGTCGCGACGCCGTGGGCTTGCCAGGATCTCTATGAAATCGTCGAGCGTCCTGGTAGAATGACCGATGGCATAGATCACGGTTGGCATCGAATCCTCGTAGCAACGACAAACGCATTGTAGGCGGATGAACCGGAGCCGGCAAGTCTTTTGTCTGCGGGGAATTCCGGAGAGCAAGATGGCGAAGATCCTGGCGGTGGTGGGGAGCCCGCGGCAGGGCGGGAACACGGATATCCTGGTGGCGAAGATCGCCGCGGGGGCTCAGGCAGCAGGAGCCCAAGTCGAGACGGTCGGCCTGGGCGACCTGCGGATTCGCGAGTGCGACGGTTGCCACGCCTGCTGGCGGGGCCGGCCGTGCAGCAAGGACGACGACATGAGGCCGCTTTATCGCGAAGATCGCGGCCAGCGAAACGATCGTCTTCGGGACGCCCGTCTACTGGTATGGACCCACGGCGCTGATGAAGGCGTTCATCGATCGCTTCGTGTACTTCAACAGCGAGGCGAACCGAGCGTTGATCCGGGGCAAGCGCGCGGCCGTGGCTGTCGTACTGGAGGAGACGCACGAAGAGACTTGGCGGCCCGTGCTCGAATTCTTTGAAAAGAGTTTGGCTACCTCGAAATGCAACTGGCGGGAACGATCGTCGTGCCCGGGGTCGGCAAGAAAGGGGAGATCCTGAAATACCCGGACCGGCTGGAGGAGGCCTATCGCCTGGGCGATGCTCTCGTGGGCAAAGGACATTGACTATTCAATGCTTATGCCTCCCGAAGTATAATAGTACGATCATCGTGATGGGTGACTTTAGATCGGGAGGGCTATATGGACAGACGGAGAGCTTTTACGCTCATCGAGTTGCTGGTGGTGATCGCGATCATTGCCATTCTCATGGCGATCCTCATGCCGACCTTGAAGCGGGCCCGGGAACAGGGCCAGCGGGCGGCGTGCCTGAGCAATGTCAAGCAACTGGCCCTGGCGTGGATTCTGTACGCGGATGAGAACGACGACCGGGTCGTCAGCAGCGAGGCCGGCGGCAACTTCGAAGAGCCAATTCGGCGATCCCTGGGTGGGCCTCACGTGGGCCAGCGATTGGGCCAGCGGGGGGCAGTTGCCGGAGGCCGAGTCAGATCAAGGGCATCCAATCGGGGTTGCTGTGGCCTTATGTGAAGCAACCGGGCCTCTACAAGTGCCCGAGCGGCTTCCGGGGCGAGTTGCTGACGTACGCCATGATGATCGCCAGCAACGGCCGGTCGGTTGACGGCAGCCCGGTCTGGAAGAGGCGGCTCCAAGTCCCGCAGCCGGCGGAGCGATTGATCTTCATCGACGAGGGCCTATCCAGCCCGGACGCGTATTCTGTCCGCTATGTTACGATCCGAATGGTGGGATCAGCCTTGCTGCCGCCACGGCGATGGGACGACCTTCTCGTATGCCGACGGGCACTCTGACTATCACAAGTGGATCGGCGCCGAGACGGTGAAGAAGGGACGGATCGATATCCGTTCCCATCCCGGCATTTGGGGCCCCGCCACAGAAGAAGGCATGGCGGATGTCCAATGGGTGCAAATGGGCATCTGGGGCAAGCTCGGCTACACACTCTAACATCGGCGCCGTGGCGGCCCCGCGGCCGTGCCCGGGCGAAAGGACACCAGGCTCTTGCGGGCGGGACCGGTCTTCGCGTATCATCTTCTTATCTCGTTCCTCCGGCAGATGGAAATGCCCCGGGTAGTTTCGAAGACGGATGCGTTCTGCGCCTCGGCGCGGGAATAGCACAAGACTTATGTACGCATTGACAATGATCTTCGTCGCGTTGGCCGTCCTGGTCGTCTTGCTGCGGTTCGGGGTTCGCATTGGCAAGGCGATGTTGGCATCGGCGTTAGTGTTGGCGGTGCTGCTGGGGGTGACGCCAGGCCAGATGGGGGGCCGACTGGCCGCGGAATGGCGCGAGCTGCCGCTGAGCGAGACAACGCCGTACCTGTTTGTCTCCCTGACGGCGCTGCTGCTGCTGGTGAACGTGGTGGGCGAGGCGATGAGGCAAATCGGGCTCTCGGCCCGGCTGGTGCCGGCGATGCACGGGCTCTTTCGCAGCCGGCGCGTGGCCCTGGCGACGATTCCGCTGCTGATGGGCATGCTGCCCACGCCGGGCGGGATCATGCTGTCGGCCCCGATGGTACGCGAGGCGGGGGACAAGATCGGCGTGGAGCGGAGCCGGCTGGCGGCGATCAACTTTTTCTTCCGGCATCAGTGGGAGCCGGTCTGGCCGCTGTTTCCCGCGGTGCCGCTGATCGTGGATATGCTACGGGTGCCTGCCGGCCGGGTGATTGGCTACCATTTGGCCTTGAGTCTCGCGGGCATTGTGGGCGGCGTGGTGGCCCTGTTGTTGGTCGGCATTCCGCCGCGACAGGCCGGGGAGATGCCGGCTCATGGGACCTTCCTCACGCACGCGAAAGACTTCATCCACGCCCTTTGGCCGATCTTGTTCACGGGAGTGCTGTACGTAAAGTGGCACGTGCCACCGGCACTGGGTGTGCTTTTGGCGATCCTGGGGTTGCTGCTGCTGCACCGGGTGGACGTCCGGCGGTGGGGCGGCATCTTCAAGGCGGCCCGGGAGCCGGACATGGTGCTGCTCTTGTTCGGGGCGTTGTGGTTCAAGTTGAATCTGGAGGCCAGCGGGGCGGTGGGCAGTGTCGTGGGCTTCTTCCATCAGGTGCACATGCCGCCGCTGTTGGTGCTGTTTGTGCTGCCGTTCCTCGTCGGTTTCAGCACGGGAGTGACCACGCCGACGGTGGCGATCACCTATCCCTTTCTCCTGCCGTTCATTCGCACGAAAAGTGGCGTGTCGCTGGGTGTCGAGACGCTGGCGTTTGCCGGGATCATGTTCGGACTGGCCGTCAGTCCGATTCACCTGTGTCTGGCCTTGTCGGCCAGCTACTTCCACACGCCCTTGCTGCGGATCGTGATGCAGGTGCTGCCGGCGGCACTATGTGTTGCCGGGGCAGGCTTTATTGTTGCTTTGGTAGCCTACGCCTGAGAAAGCAACCGCTCGGGTGCCGGGTGCCAGACTTGCGCTCGCGTAGACATGCTTCCTTCGGTGAGCAAGACATGCCTACGAGGCGTAGGCATGGCACCCGGCCACGATTCTGTCATCCTGAGGCGGAGCCGAAGGATCTGGGCACCGAATAGGATGTGCCCCTTCTTCGCAAGCCAGATCCTTCGCTGCGCTCAGGACGACAAGCACAGAGTGCAAATTCATCCGAACCCGTATCAATCGTTGACTGCGCCGGGGGTGGGGGGGGCGGCGTGCCAGTTGTTCGGATCGTTGCCGTAGCGGGTGGGTCGCAGGCGGCTGAGGGACCAACCGGCTCCGGCCGCGTCCGTGGGCCACGGGTCAATCCCTCGAGGGAATCCCTCCCCATGCGTGCCATCGCTGTAGTCGAGGCGGTCCATCTCGAACCAGTACCGCGTTCCGGTCTCGTCGACCTCGCCCGGCTTGAGCAGTCGCAGCGTGCCGCCGTGATGGCTGAGCTTGCCGCTGCCCCAGGTGACCATTTGGAGTGCCCGCCGGCACATCATACGAGCGCATCGCCGACGGACTGCGCACCACCAGCAAGTACTCGCCCGCCTGCAAGCGCACCGGCACGTCGGTGGGAAACAACAGATCGACCGCCACGTCGTCCGTCAGCCGCCACGCCTCTCCGTGGGCGGTGTCGAACAGCGTGAAAGGCTCGTTGCTGATGTTCAAAAGCTCCACGTACTGGGCGTCGGCATTGAACGCCGGATAGTACATGATCTCGTTAATCACGATCGGCCCCACGCGGGGGTAGGCATTGGCCGCCCCCGGCGTCGGTTCGCTCATCGTGACGAAAGTCCCAGCGCCCGAGGCTGGTCAAGTACCGGCCGAACGGACAGGCCGTCTCCGAGGCCCCGAACGATTGCTCGACTACAAAGCCGGGAAAGACCGGGTCGTTGCCGGAAGAAAGATAGGCGGTGTCGCCATCTTCCGAGAACGCGAACGCTTTGTGCATCCCCGGATCGAGCGGGTTGGCGAAATTCAGGGCCTCGTAGAAGACGATGTAGCCGTGCGGTTCAACGGTGGTCCCCGCGGCGATCTGGTAGCGCCGCAGGTCCTTTTCTGTTGTCGCTGAGGAACCAGCCGCCGATCGAGACGGGCAGGCTGCTGGTGTTGTACAACTCGATCCAGTCCGAGGCTTCCGCGTGCGAATGGGCCAGCAGCTCATTGATTACGATGGGGCAGCCCTTCTGACGCCATTGATTGCCCAGCAGCGCCAGATCGGCGCCGTCCACGCGGCCGTCCCGATTCAAGTCTGCCGGCGTTGAAGTGGTCGTCAGCCATTGGTTGGCGAACAGGACCAGGTCCACCAGATCGACCTGGCAGTCGCCGTTGAGGTCACCGAGGGGACAATCCCCTTGTGCCGCGAGGCCAGGCAGCCACATCAGCGCGATGATGATCGCCTTCCAATTCAATGCTTGTATCATCCTCATTGTTGCGCGGGATCGGCACTGCCCGGGGAGCCATCCACGGAACTGCTGGGCTGCCAGGCATTTTTGTCATTGAGACTATTGGCGTCTGTTATCCTGGGGTCCTTGACCGTCAGGGAGTAGCCTCCGCCGTCGGTATTCTTGTACCAGTCGTCGTGATAGACGAAGTCCTGGATGATCGCGCCGGCCGCATCCACCAATTCCACCTCTTCCCCGGCGTTGCTGAAACTGCCCGCATACGCTCCGACCACCGGCAGCTTGGAGCCGTACTTGGCCCCAAAGGCTCCGAGGTCCTTGACCACCAGGCAGTAACCGCCCGCGGACAGGTCGAAGCTGGGGAAGGTGCAGTGGACCCCCTTGGTGAGCTGAACCAGGTTGAGGTTGATGCTCTGGCTGGCGACATTGGTCAGCTCGATGAACTCGGTATTGGGATCGTTGGGATTGCCGGTGTCAATCGGATGGTACATCAGCTCACTGACCCGCAGGCCTTGGGCCACCGGGCCGACCGCGTAGACTGCCGCGTTCAAAGCACTCCAGGTTGTGCCGCTCAGGATGCGGGCGTTGACCACGGTGCTCTTGGACAGCGTAATGGGCGTCGTGTAGCGCAGAGCCGAGGCGGAAACGCCGGTAGGATTGGTGGAGCCGGTGCTCGCTGCGCCTTTGCTGGCGGACAATTCGACCGAAAGCAGGAAATCGGAGCTGGTGGTCGATTCGTTCAGGGCTTGGATCGCCAAGAGGTTAGTGCCCGTGTGGAGATTACGGATCTGGGCACCGATGTCGAACGATTCGAGGTTCACGGCATCGGTGTCGGCGTGACTGGCGGAGGCGGCCGAGTTCCAGGCCGGTGTTCCATTAAACAGGGCTCGCTGGACCTCGGTGCCGTTGAGGTAGGCGATGAAACCGTCATCGTAGCGGACCTTGAGCAACAGCGTGGTCAGCCCCGGCAGGGTGTCGGCAGTGACCGTGAAGGGAATCCGGATATAGCAACTGGTCTCCTTGCCGTACATCTGGGTGCCGACGTCGATTTTGAAGAGAGTCTCATAGCCGGTGCTGCGCTCGTAACCGACGCCGCCGGAGCCGCTGATCCAGGAACTGTCGTTGAAGGCGGGGTCCGTCCTCCAGGTGTCGCTGATGGGCGCCGTGGGCACAAGCACTCGCTTGGCGGCACTCTCGGCCACCAGTACCGTGGCGGTGTTGGCAGGGGCGGAGGCTGTGGTTCCGGGCACGCGTGGGTCCGTCCCGTCGAGCGTGTACCAGATCGTGACACTGCCTGTCATCGAGAGCGAAGCTCCCGTGGCGACCTGGCCGCCATGCTGCAACTGGCCGTTGATACTGAACTCCGGGGCATCCACGCTCGGATAGAGATTGGCGGTCTTGAGCCAAGCGAGAAGCTGACTCGTTCGAGCCGGCAAACTGAACGTGTTGCCCGCGATCGCGGTGCCGTTCAGTCTGGCGTTGGCAGACGTTGAGCCAGTCCTGACGGGTATAGGGCATGGCCCGCTTATTGTCGCCCCAACGGGCCGATTCGCCGACGATGGCGCGATCGATCGTGCTCATGCGGGCCTTGAACAAGGCGATAGCGCCCGTCGCAGTCAGGGGCCCGTCATGGAAGAGATTCCGGCGGACCAGATCGGCAAACCGCATCCGGTACTCGGCGCTGGCGGCGAGCTTGGCGTGGATACCCGCGGGACTCTGGCCCAGACAGGCGTTGTTATTGTTCTCGACCGTGTGTTCGGCGTCCCAGGAATGGAACCGCCACCTGCCGTCGGGCGTGTTGCGATGCGTGGCGTACCAGTTCTTGGCCGGCCAGTCGCCGTTATCGACGAACCAATTGGCCAGCAGGTAGACGATGAACTCGTCCACGTCGAGCAGGTTGCACAGGGCCTGGTACTTCGTCATGTTGGTCGGGTCGGTGCTGACGGCGTTGGCGGCATTGAGCATCGTGTTGAAGTTGGTCGTGGCGTTGCCGCCGGTGCCGTTATTGACGACGCCGCTGCTGCTGTGCTTGAGGGCGTCGTACTCTTCCGCTTGGCCGCCGAACATCTGGGCCGCCCAGGCGTGATCGGGCCGCTCGTGGATATAGTACAGGCCCCAGTACAGGCCGTTGATATAGACGTGGGCGTGGAACCCGTGCGGCGAGTAGCCACCCATGGCGTTGTGCAGGTCCGCCGTGTATTGGTCCGAGAAGTACAGGGCCGTGTCCCGCTGGCTCTGGTCGCTGCCGTGGAGCCAGGAATGGTTCAAAATCCCGTCGAAGACGAAGGTGTTGATCTGCTGCACGGGCGAATCGCGGAACAGGTTGAAGTCGAGTTGGGATGGCCCGCCGGTCGAGGTGCCGTCGTCGAGCTGCGGCTTGAAGCGGGGCCGCATCGAGAGCTTGAACGTCTTCCACCGATCGAGGCTCGTGCCGCCGCCGCGTGACGCCGCCCTGCATGGCCATGGCGCAATTGATCTGGACGACCCGGTTCGTGGCAGGATCGAGAAACTCGATGGACCCGACGCGTTCGGTGCCGTCCTGGGACTCGTTGATGTAGATGCCCTTGCTGCCGAACCAGTCGTCCCGATTCATCACGAGAGAGAATGTCGGAGCGGCTTGGAGATCGTCTTTGATCGTCTTGGCATACAGCCCGCCGAAGATATCCTTGCCGTTCTGCCCAACGACGTCCGGGTCCATCTGGTAATCGCCGGTGACCGCCCCGGAGAAGGAGCCGCCGGGCCAGATGGTGGGATAGCCGGGCGGAGCGACTTGCGCCCCGGTTACCGGATCGGTGGCTTGGCGGATGACATCGTCGAGGAAGATGTACGTGTGGGTGACCACCTTGGTGGGCATCCAGCCGGTCCGGATGGCGATGGCGCGAAGACAGGTGGTCGTGGTGATCGAGATGGGACCGGTGTACGGCTGGCCCGCCGGCAAGCCCCGCTGACTATCGAAGGGCAAACTGCCGTCCACGGTATAATAGATGCTTGCCCCCGCCGTCCTCGTGGCGATCTCGACGGTCAGCGGCTCCACGTAAAACCCGCGCTCGTGACTGAAGATCAGATCGGCCACCGCACCAAGATAGGCCCCCGTGTTGACGCTGCCCGGTGTGGGGACAGCGAAGAACCGCCAAACATTGCCGGCGGTGGGGTCCCGGCCGTAAGAGACGTTCGGGGTTTGCGGACCGAATTCCATGCTATCGATGAGCGTTTGGCCGTCTGTGTCGTACAGCGCGAGCTGGCCGCCACTGGAACTGAGCCGAAAGGCTGCGTGCAATCCGGTGCTGACAAGGTCGTCGTCGGCCCAGATCAGGAGGTAGCCGTACGCCGGGATCATGGTGAGACCCGGCTGGTTTGTGGGAACTCGCCATTTCGTGGGTCTGTCCCAATCGTCCGTCAGATAGAGGCCGGCGGTATTGACGATCGTCGTGCCGGCGTTGTAAAGCTCGATCCAATCCTCGTACTGGCCCTGCGGGTCCTTGCTGCCGTGGCTGTTGGAGGCCACAATTTCATTGATCAGCAACGCCGGCGCCGCCACCCCGGGGATGGGCGCCAGCATAGCCCCCATTACCGCAACCCATGTGCAAGCAAAGACTTGCCGTATAGTGCTCACGTCGTCACCATCCTCAACGTTGGTAGAAGACTATTGGCCCGGAACTGAAAAGCCGCTTAACAGTATTCTAACAAATCACCGGCCTCTCAGTCAACGAATTGCCCGGGCGCACGCCCAAGTCAGTGGGCAGATCACAACCATGTCGGTATCAGCACGCGGAAAACACTTGCAGCGGGGAGCAGGAATCCATAGAATCACGACTGTGCGGAGCGAACCTTGCAGAAAAAAACCTGCTTTGAGCAGGGCAAGGAGAGGGTCTTAAGTTGGAGAATGGCATGAGTTTACAGAGTTTCTTCGGCCCGAAGTCGGTGGCCATCATCGGGGCCTCCCGACAGAAGGGCAAGGTTGGATACGAAATCGTGGTCAATCTGATCGCGGGCGGCTACCGCGGGAAGATTTTCCCGGTCAATAACAAGGCCGATGAGATCGAAGGGCTCAAATGTTATCCCGATCTGGCGTCGATCGGGGAGACGCCGGACTTGGTGATCGTGATTGTGCCCGCCCAGTACGTGCCCGGCGTCATGGAAGAGTGCGCGAAGGTGCGGGTCAAATCGGTCGTCATCATCACGGCGGGCTTCAAAGAGGTCGGGCCGGAGGGCAAGAAGCTGGAAGAGGAGGTCGTGCAGATCGCCCGGCGGGCCGGGATTCGGTTCGTCGGCCCCAACTGCCTGGGCGTCATTTCGCCGCCGCACAAGCTCAACGCCAGCTTCGGCGGCGATCTGCCCATCGCGGGCTCCATCGGGTACATCTCGCAATCGGGGGCTCTGCTGGCGGCCATTTTGGACCTGGCCAATGCCAACGGGATGGGCTTTAGCAGCCTGGTCAGCATCGGGAACAAGGCCGATGTGGACGAGCTGGACCTCATCAAGGCCCTCGGCTCGCAGAAGGATACGAAGGTCATCGCCGGGTATCTCGAAAACATCACCAACGGCGACGATTTCGTGCGGGAGGCGGAGGAGATCTCCTACACCAAGCCTATCCTGCTGATGAAATCGGGCAGCACGGCGGCGGGGGCCAAGGCGGCTTCGTCGCACACGGGCAGTCTCGCCGGCGGCGACGTTGCCTATGAGTCCGCGTTCAAGCGGGCGGGCGTCATTCGCTGCGACTCGATCAAAGAGCAATTCGACTTCGCCCAGGCGTTCGCCAATCAGCCGCTGCCGGAGGGGCCCAATGTGGCCGTGCTGACCAACGCCGGCGGGCCGGGCATTATGGCGGCCGATGCGATTGAAGAGCGGGGCCTGACGTTCGCCAAGCTGTCCGAAGAGACCATGAAGAAGCTGGCGGAGAAGCTGCCGGCGGCGGCCAACGTGCACAACCCCGTGGACGTGCTGGGCGATGCCCTGGCCGATCGCTATGAGTTCGCCCTGAACCTCGTGCTGGACGATCCGAACGTTCACAGCGTGGTCCTGCTGCTGACGCCCCAGGCGATGACACAGGCCAAAGAGACCGCCGAAGCGGTGGTCAAGATCCTCAAGCAGAAGAAGATGAACAAGCCCGTGCTGGCCTGCTTCCTCGGGGCCTCGAAGGTGGCCGAGGGCGTGAAGATCCTGCGGCAGGGGCGTATCCCGCAATATGACTCGCCCGAGAGCGCCGTGGCGACGCTCAAGGTGATGGTGGACCATATTCGCTGGCGGACCCGGCCCCGGCGCGTCGTGCACCTCTTTTCGGTCAACCGGCGCAAGGTCGAAAGCATCCTGGAGCGGCACCTGCGCCAGGGCCTGCTCGATATCGGCGAGGCCGAGGCCAAGGATATCATCGAGGCCTACGGATTCGCCACGCCCAAAGGCTCCATCGCCACGACGGCCGAGCAGGCGGCCAATATCGCCCAGCAGCTCGGCTTTCCGATCGTGCTGAAGATCTGGTCGCCGGACATTCTGCACAAGTCCGACGTCGGCGGCGTCAAAGTGGGCCTCCAGAGCGAGCAGCAGGTCAAGGACGCCTTCGACCTGATGATGTACCGCATTCCCAAGAAACGCCCCGATGCCCACATCCTGGGCGTGCTCGTGCAGGAAATGGTCCACGGCAGCGGCAAGGAAGTCATCATCGGCATGCACCGCGACCCGCACTTCGGCCCGCTGATGATGTTCGGCATGGGCGGCATCATGGTCGAGGTCCTCAAGGACGTGGCGTTCTACCTGGCCCCGCTGACCCCCGAAGAGGCCAAGCAGATGCTGCTGAACACCAAGACGTACCATATCTTGAAGGGCGTGCGCGGCCAGGAAGGCGTGGACATCGACGCCATCGCCGAGGGTTTGCAGCGCGTGTCCCAGTTGGTGACCGAGTTCCCCGAGATCAAGGAAATGGATATCAACCCGTACGTCGTCGGTGCCCCGGGCACCACCCCGATCGCCGTGGACGCGCGGATCAGCTTGGAGAAGAAGTGACGAAACCCACTGGAATAATGGAATGGTGGAATGATGGAATAATGGAGTAATGGATCAGCGAGCCAAGGTTCCGCAACGCATCTGGCATCCCAACATTCCAAGAAAGACTGACACATGACCGAATTCGATTGGAAAGCCAAATACAAGGACAAGATCAAAACGGCGACGGCGGCGATGAAGCTGATCAAGTCGGGCCACAGCATTTTCATCGGCACCGGCTGCGCCAGCCCCAGCATCTCGTCGATGCGCTGGTGGAGCACTCCGACCACATCTACGACGCCCACATCGTGCACCTGCTGACGATGGGCAAGGCGCCCTACGTGCAGGAGAAGTTCCGCGAGAAGTTCAAGATGAACAGCTTCTTCATCGCGGAGAACGTGCGGGATGCCCTGGAGAAAGGCATCGGCGACTATACGCCGATCTTCTTGTCCGAGATCCCGATGGAGTTCGAGACGGGACGGATTCCCATCGATGTGGCGCTGATCTCGGTGACCCCGCCGGACGTGAACGGCCTGTGCAGCCTGGGCGTGTCCGTGGACATCGTGCAGGCGGCGGCGGCCAACGCCCGCTACGTGATCGCGCAGGTCAACGCCAACATGCCGCGGACCTATGGCAACAGCTTCCTGCACGTGAATACGATCGACGTGCTCGTGCCGTACGATGAGCCGATCATCGAGATCCCGATCCCCAAGCCGGATGAGACGCTCCGCCAGATCGGCCAGAACGTGGCCCGGCTCGTGGACGACGGCAGCACCATCGAGTGCGGCATCGGGCGGATTCCGCAGGCGCTGGCCGAGTACCTGCGTCTACAAGAAGGACCTCGGCATCCACACGGAGATGTTCAGCGACTGGATCATCGACCTGATCGACTGCGGGGCCGTCAACTGCGCCAAGAAATCGCTCAATCGCGGCAAGGTCGTCGCCAGCTTCTGCATGGGCTCCCAGCGGCTTTACGACTACGTCAACAACAATCCCTTCTTCGAGTTCTACCCCACGGAGTACGTCAACGACGTGAACATCGTCGCCCAGCACGACAAGATGGTGGCGATCAACGTGGGGCTGGAGATCGACCTGACCGGCCAGGTGTGCGCCGACTCGCTGGGCTACAAGTTCTACAGCGGCATCGGCGGCCAGGTGGACTTCATCCGCGGGGCGGCCCGCAGCCGGGGCGGCAAGGCCATCATCGCCATGCCCTCGACGGCCCGGGACGGGCAGGTCTCCCGTATCGTGCCGCACCTGACGGAAGGGGCCGGCGTCGTCACCACGCGGGGCGACGTCCATTACGTCGTCACCGAGTACGGCATCGCCTACCTGCACGGCAAGAGCATTCGCGAGCGCGTGCTGGACCTGATCAACATCGCGCACCCGAAGTTCCGCAAGGGCCTGATCCAGGCGGCCAAGGCGCGAAACTACATCTATCAGGACCAGATCGAGCTGGCCTGGGAGCAGGTCGATTATCCCGAGGAATTGGAGCACTACGCCACGCTGCGGGACGGCACGGAGATCTTCTTCCGCCCGATCAAGCCGACGGACGAGCCGGCGCTGTCGGAGATGCTGTATTCCCTGAGCGAGCAGTCGGTGCGGACGCGGTACATGACGCGCACGGTAGCCTTCCCGCACAAGGACGTGCAGCAGCTTACGAACATCGACTACCGGCACGACCTGGCGATCGTCGGCCTGGTGCCGGGACCGGGCGGCGAGGACATCGTCGCCATTGCCCAATATTACTACGACCCGAAGTCGCAGGCGGCCGAGGTGGCCTTCCTCGTCCAGGACGAATGGCAGGCGAAGGGCATGGGCACGTTCCTGCTCGACTACATCACGCAGATCGCCCGGCAGCGGGGCGTGAAACGCTTCTACGCCAAGGTCCTGCCGGACAACCGGCCCATGCTGGCGATCTTCCAGAACTCCGGCTATCGCGTCAACGTCGAGTTCGACGGCGACGTCTATAACGTCTCGTACGATTTGCACAAGGAAGAAGAGTAGGCCAAGTATGTCATTGCGAGCCGAGTGAAGCAATCTCCCCTCCTGACGGTCGAGATTGCTTCGTCGCTGCGTCCTCGCAAGGACATAGAAGAAGTGGTAAATGCGCCGATCCGTTTTCATCCATTCGCAGGAGCATCGAGCAGTACCGGTATCCTGAGGACAGCCCGTTCAAGACGGAGCGCGCGGGCCGGACGCGCCAGGTTCTGTACACGATGGGCCTGCTCTACGGCGCGGGGATCAGTGAAGCGGCCCCCGTGCCGGCCCCGCGGACGATTCTGAAGAAATTCCATACCGCCCGCTATCTGCACGCCCTGCAGAACGCCCAGAAGGGCAAATGGGACGTGGAGGCCCTGGGGATGGGAATCGGGACGGAGGACTGCCCGATCTTCAAAGGGATGTACGACTACGCCGTGCTCGCGGCCGGGGGGACGCTGGTCGGCGCCAACCTGATCCTGTCCGGCAAGGCGGATATCGCCTTCAATCCCTCGGGCGGGTACCACCATGCCTTCCCGGAAAAAGCCGCCGGCTTCTGCTATATCAACGATAACGCCCTGGCCTGCATGGTCCTGGCCGAGGCGGGCAAACGCGTCCTGTACGTGGACGTGGACGTCCACAACGGCGATGGCGTGGCCCACGCCTTCTACGGCCGGTCCGACGTGATGACGATCTCGCTGCACGAGAACCCCAAGACGCTCTTTCCGGGCACCGGCTTCGAAGACGAGATCGGCGAGGAGGCGGGGCGGGGCTACTGCGTGAATGTGCCCCTGCCGGTCGGGACCTTCGACCAGGCGTACCTGCACGCCTTCGAGGAGATCGTGCCGCCTCTGATCGGGGCCTTCAATCCGGACGTGATCGTCTTTGAGTTGGGCGCGGACACGCTGGCGGGCGACCCGCTGGCCCACCTGTACCTGACGAACAACGCCTATGTGGACATCATCAATCATCTCCTGCGCTTCAACAAGCCGATCCTGGCGACCGGCGGCGGCGGCTACCACGTCGAGAACACCGTCCGCGCCTGGGCCCTGGCCTGGACCATCTTCTCCGGGCAGGACGTCGATCTCGGCCTGGAGGCCGTCATGGGCGGCGTCATGCTCCAGAGCACCGACTGGCAGGGGGGCCTGCGCGACCGGGAGCTGCCGGTCACGAACGAGCAACGGGAGACGGTCCTGCCGGCCCTCGAAGCCACCCTCGAGACGATCAAGGCCAAGGTCTTCCCCATCCACGGCCTGTGAGCGTCCTCTTTGTGGGGCGAGCGTCCCCGCTCGCCTAAGTAGACGTCGTGCGGGAGACGCACGAGACCTAGCGAGGAGACCCGGGACTAGAAGTCGTCGTCGGAGACGCGTGCCACGATCTAACGGGCGAGGAGGGCACTTGGCGCAGAGCTCGAATTGCGTGTGATGCGCGGGACGGGACCACAGGGGAGCGACTGGTCCCGCCCCGGATCATCGGAACAGAAAGGCACGGCCGGAGAGCAAACCCCGGCCGTGCCTGAATGCGTCAAGAGAGGCCTACGCCAGCTTCGCCTTCACGGGATACACCGGGGCTACGGTCTTGCCGTAGACTTCATTCAGCACCTGGGCCAAACCGGTGTAGATCGCGGAAAAGCCGCAGAGAAGTCCCTCGTAGCCGGCCAGACGCGTGATGGAGGCGTTGCCGGTGTAGTCGCCGAGAGCCAACAAGAAAAAGAGCACGGTCAATGTCCCGAAGACGACCTGCAGGGCCCGGTTGAGCCGCAGCGTGCCCAGGAACATCACGCCCGTAAACAGGCCCCACATGAACAGGTAGGCCGCCATGGCCACGGGTTCCGTGGCGTCTCCCAGGCCAACCTTGGGTGAGAGCACCAACCAGACCAGAGAGAGCCAGAAGAACCCGTAGGACACGAAGGCGAGCGTGCCGAACGTGTTGTTCTTCTTCCATTCCATGATGCCGGCGATGACTTGCGCGATGCCGCCGTAGAAGATTCCCATCGCCAGAATCATGCTTCCCAACTTGTAGAAACCGGCATTGTGCAGATTCAAAAGCACGGTGGTCATGCCGAATCCCATCAAGCCGAGCGGCGCGGGGTTGGCGGTGGTGTCTTTGATCTTCATTACGTCTTCGGACATCTGTTTTTCCATACTCGATTCTCCATCGTCTCGACTCACTTGCCGCGGCCTTTGACCAGGACTTCCACCACGCTGGGGTCGGCCAGGGTGGTGATGTCGCCGAGGTTGTCGGTGCTGTTCTCGGCGATCTTGCGGAGGATGCGCCGCATGATCTTGCCGGAACGGGTCTTGGGCAGGGCAGGCGCGAACTGGATCACCTCCGGCACGGCGATCGGACCGATCTCCTTGCGCACGTGCTGAGCCAGCTCCTTCTTCAGGTCCTCGCTCTCATGGATGCCTTCCTTGAGCGTGACGAAGGCGTAGAGGCCCTGGCCCTTGATCTCGTGGGGCATGGGCGTGACGGCGGCCTCGGCCACCTTGGCGTGGCTGACGAGGGCGCTCTCGACCTCGGCGGTGCCGATGCGGTGGCCGGAGACGTTGACGACGTCGTCGATGCGGCCCATCAGCCAGTAATCGCCGTCCGGATCCACGCGGCAGCCGTCGCCGGTGAAGTAGAGGTTCGGGAACATCGTGAAGTACGTGTCGATGAAGCGGTCGTGGTCGCCCCACATGGTGCGCATCATGCCCGGCCAGGGCCGGCGGATGCAGAGCTTGCCGCCCTCGTTCACGTCGCACGTGGAGCCGTCGTCGCGCAGGACGATCGGATCGACGCCGGGGAAGGGCTTGCTGGCGCTGCCCGGCTTGATGGTGTGGCAGCCCGGCAGCGGCGTGATGAGGATGCCGCCCGTCTCCGTCTGCCACCAGGTATCGACGATCGGGCACCGCTCGTGGCCGATGTTCTTGTAGTACCAGATCCAGGCCTCGGGATTGATCGGCTCGCCGACGGAGCCCAGGACCCGCAGCGTGTCGAGCTTGTACTTGGCGGGCCACTCATCGCCCAGACGCATGAGGGAGCGGATGGCGGTGGGGGCCGTGTAGAAGACGGTCACGCCGAACTTGTCGCAGACCTGCCAGAACCGGCCGGCGTCCGGATACGTGGGCACGCCTTCGAACATCAGGGACGTGGCCCCGTTGGCCAGCGGACCGTAGACGATATAGCTGTGGCCGGTGACCCAGCCGATGTCGGCGGTGCACCAGTAGATGTCCTTGTCATGGACGTCGAAGATGTACTTGTGGCTGAGCGCCACGTGCAGCAGATAGCCGGCGGTGGTGTGCACCACGCCCTTCGGCTTGCCGGTCGAGCCCGAGGTGTAGAGGATGAACAGCGGGTCCTCGGCGTTCATCTTCTCGGCCTCGCACTTGTCGCTGACCTTGGCCATCTCGTCGTGATACCAGGTATCGCGGCCCGCCTGCATGGGGCAGGGGTCGTCCGTGACCTTCACGGAAATGACGTGCTCGATCGACGGGGTCTTCTTCAACGCCTCATCGGTGATCGCCTTGAGCGGAATATGCTTGCCGGCCCGCAACGACACGTTGGCGGTGACGAGCAGCTTGCACTCGGAGTCGTTGATGCGTCCTTCGAGGGCCTCGGCGCTGAAGCCGCCGAAGACGATGGAGTGGATCGCCCCGATGCGGGCGCACCCGAGCATGGCGATCGGCAGCTCCGGGATCATGGGCATGTAGATGGCGACGCGGTCGCCCTTGCGGATGCCCTTGGACTTCAGGACGTTGGCGAACTTGCAGACTTCCTTGTGCAGTTGCTCGTAGGTGTATTTCCGGACGGCCTCATCGGCCTCGCCCTGCCAGATCAAGGCCGTCTTCTTGGCGGTCGGCGTGCCGAGGTGCCGGTCGAGGCAGTTGACGGACACGTTGAGCTGGCCGTCGGCGAACCAGGTGTGCTCGATCTTGCGATTGGCCACGTCCCAGGTATAGCGCAGGCCCTGGGTGGGCTTCTTGAACCAAGTCAACGACTTGGCCTGCTCCATCCAGAACTTGTCGGGCTCGCTTGATGGACTGGTCCCACATCTTCTTATATTGCGCCAGGCTGGACACATAGGCGCTCTTTTTGAATGCGCTGCGGCGGTGGAAACGTGCGCGTCTCTGTCATCAGAGAGCTGATCGCTTTGTCTTGTCCCATAGAGTTCTCCTTTTGTGACAAACCTGTTCGTACGAGCTTCCCACTACACCCGCCCGACCATCCACGGGCAATCAGGAAAGTCCGGCATAGTGTCGGGCCGGGACTCCTCCCGACGGGAAGGATGTAAACCGAGCTTTATAAAAGGCGGAGGGGCGGATGTCAAAGGAAAAAATCACCACGTGCCGTCAGAACTCTGCGCCAAGGGTAGTGCGGGCAGAGGGTGGCGGGCGTGCCAGACCTTGTTTCGGGCCCGTGCGTGGGTCGAGGAAGCCCCGCGGATCAGCCGTGACAGGCGGGCAGGTAGTTCAGCGACCAGTAGGCCTGGATGATTTTGACGGTCTCCATCAGCGAGGTATAATCGGTGGGCTTTACAATGTAGCCGGCAACGCTGAGATCGAAACTGTCGAGGATATCCCGCCGCTCGTCGGAGGTGCTCAGCACGACAATGGGAATCTCGGCCAAAGCGGCGTCGGTCTTGATCATTTGGCGAACTCCACGCCGGTCATGCCCGGCAGGAGCAGATCCAGCAGGATCACGCCGGGTTTCGGGTTGGCGGCGGAACGCAGATAATCCATCGCCTTCTCGGCATCGGGGACATGGACCAAGGCGTCCGCCACCCCGGATTCCTCCAGGGCACGCCGGATCATCCTGGCGTCGTCCGGATTATCTTCCACCAGCAGCAGTGGTCTCGTACTGCGCATGGGCCTCCTGTCCTTTCTCTTCCGGAAGCTCGCTCAGGGTCCAGTACAGATCGATAGTCCGGATGGCCTCCACGAAGTTCCGGTAGTCCACGGGTTTGATGATGTAGCCGGCGACGCTGAGCCGGAAGCTCTGCACGACATCGCGCTCCTCGCTGGAGGTCGTCAGCACGACCACCGGGATCTTCTTCAACGCGGGATCCGCCTTCGCGACGCCCAGGAACTCGATCCCGTTCATCTTGGGCATGTTCAGGTCGAGGAGAATCAGGCACGGCTTGTCTTTCGTCTCGTCCTTGAGGTAGGCGAGCGCCTCTTCGCCGTTGACGGTGTGGACCAGCGGGTTCGTCACCTTCAAGTCCCGGAAGGCGCGTGCGCACCGTCATCGCGTCGATGGTGTCATCTTCCACGAGCAGTACCGGCCTGGAGTCTCTCATCGCTCAACCCTCTCGTCAGCACCCACTGTCTTTACGTTTGCCTCATCAAGGAAAACTCGTGTTTCAGGCCCCTGCGGGTGTGTCTATCGGCAATTCCGGGAGGGCCTTTCAGAAAAACCTACAATTCGAATCTCGAAAGCCAAAACCGCACGCAGGAAATCTCCTTCCAAATTTGACGCCGGACCCACCCAGCGACGGGGTTGGGGCCCTGGATGTGCTTGGATCTGTTGCGTGGCCCAGACGACGCGGAGCCACAGGCCTCTGTTTCCCGCGGGGTTGTGACGCTTCGGTTCTCGGCCTCCCCTGGTCATGGCATCACGCGAGAAGCTGGGAGCAGTTCATTCTGGGACCTTAAGGGGCGGGCGACTGCACGACTTGCAGGGCGGCCTCATGGTGGGTCCGCAGGTACTGCTTGTCCGGCCCGCCGAGATGGTCCCAGGGCAGGATTTCGTCGGAGGCGAAACCTCTCTGGGCCTCCGCTTCGAGATCCAGGCCGCAGGCCGCGAAGGCCTCCTGCCACCGGGCGTGGTCAAAGCAGTCGTCCCAGAGATCGAAGCGGGCCCCGCGACGCCACGCGGATTCGATGACGTCGGCGTAGCGCCGGTCGCCGCGGCCCAGCGCCGCTTCGAGGATGCTTTGGTTGATGTCGTGGAATTTGAACTGGAGGAACTTCGCGTTGCAGCCGCCGCTTCTCCTCGAGGATGAGTTGGCGGGCCTGCTCGAAATACGCGCGGGGCCTCTGCGGCAGCCAGCGCGAAGGGCGTGTGGGGCTTGGGCACGAACCAACTGACGGTGATGTTGATGTTGCCGGTCCTGCCGTCCACGTCCCGGCGCAGCTTCGCCAGCCGGTAGGTCAGCTCGACGATCTGCCGTGACGTCGTCGAGCGTCTCGCCGGGCAGGCCGACCATGAAGTACAGCTTGAGCTTCTGCCAGCCGGATTGGTAGGCCGCCTCGACCGTCGCGAACAGGTCGCTGTCCTTCAGCGGCTTGTTGATGATCCGTCGGAGCCGCTCGCCGGCGGCCTCCACGGCGATGGTCAGGCCGCTCTTGCGCACCGAGGCGAACAGCTTGGGCACGAGCTTCAATTGCTGGTCCACCCGCAGGCTCGGGATCGACAGGCCCACGTGCTTGTCTTCGAAGTAGCCGTGCAGTCGGACGGCGAGCTCCTCCAGGTGCGGGTAGTCGGCGGTCGAGAGGCTCAGCAGGCTGACCGTATCGAAGCCGCTGGCGGCGTAGGATTCCTTCGCCAGCTCGAAGATCTTCTCGGCACTGCGAAAGCGAATGGGCCGCCGGCAGAAGCTGGCTTGGCAGAACCGGCATCGGCCGGGGCAGCCCCGCATGATCTCGATGCTGACCCGCTCATGGACCGCCTCGGCAAACGGCACGATGGGCCGCGTCGGCACCGGGGCGTTCTCGAAATCCTGCACGACGGCGTTCTCGAACCGCGTCCGCAGGCCGGGCTAGGTGGCTGTAAGGTGGCTTAACCCGCGAGTCTTCGTATCGAATTCGTAGAACTGCGGCACATAGGCCCACTCGTATCGCTCGGCGATCTCGCGGAGAGTGTCGCTCTTGCTCTTGCCGGCTCTGCTGGGCCGACCGCAGAAGGTCCGCCAATTCGACCACCGCCTGCTCGCCCTCGCCGAGGACGAACAGATCGATGAATGGCCGCCATCGGCTCGCAGCAGTTGGCCATGCCGCCGCCGGCGATGATGAGCGGGTCTTCTTCCTTGCGGTCGCTGCGGCGGACGGCGATCCCGGCCAAATCGAGCACGTTCAGGACATTCGTGTAGCACAGCTCGTTCGTCAGGCTAAAGCCGATGACGTCGAAGCTCCGCAGCGACGCCCGGGATTCCAGGCTGAACAGAGGAATCCGCTTCTCCCGCAGAACCTGCTCGGCGTCCGTCCAGGGCGAGAACACGCGTTCGGCGGCGACGCCGTCGAGCTGGTTGAGAATGTGGTAGAGGATGGCGATGCCCAGAGTTGGACATGCCGACCTCATAGACGTCGGGAAAGCACAGGGCGAAGGTCAAGTCGCACCGGCGCAGGTCCTTCCGGATCTGATTGACCTCGCCGCCGATGTAGCGCGCCGGCCGGCGCACGAAGGGCAGGAACTCCCGGTCGATCCGCGCGGCGAGTATTTCTATGATTTGGTCTTTCATGGAGCTATTATACACACGAACAGGAGTCGTTGACAAGGTTGCTCGTCCGGATGTATAGTGGCTCTATACATTTGGAGATTGCTTATGAAAGCCTCGATCGTGGATTTGCGGTATCACATGAAAGAAGTCTTGCGGGCTCTGGAACGCAAGGAAGATGTGTATCATTCTGCAGCCGAGGCAAATTGAAAGGAGTCATCAAGCCTGTGAACGGCAAGCCTGTATCAAGGTCCAGGATCATCCTTTCTTCAACATGCTGAAAAGCTCCGAGACGGTCGAGCAGCAAATGGACCGGCTGCGCGGAGGGCGATACCGTGATCTTTGACACCGATGTGCTGATCTGGGTGCAACGGGGCAACCGGAAGGCGGCTCGTGCGATCGATGAATCGCAGGAGCATTACCTGTCTGTCTTGACGTACATGGAGCTTCTCCAGGCGGCCCAGAACAAGAAGCAACACGAGTACATCACACGTTTTCTGGGCGATCTGGGATTCCAGACTCTTCCGCTGACAGAGAACATCGGGCACCGCGCCGCCGTGTACGTTGCGGAGTACGCGCTGTCTCATGGAATTCGCGCGGCGGATGCCATCATCGCGGCCACGGCCATGGAAAACGACTTGCCTCTTTGTTCCGGCAACGCGAAGCACTACCGCCCCATTCAAGAACTGAGACTCAAGATATTTCGCCCGTAGCCATGCAAGACGTATCCGTATCATTGGGATTGTCGGTGCGCTCGTGCTGTTGCTCGGCGTGCTGTACGCGAGCCGATGCTGCTCGGGCGTGGTCGAGGTCGATAGCGGCTCACGCTTGGTCATGGGCACGTTCTCGCGCGTGGTCGTCGTCGCCCGGTCCCAGCGGGCGGCGCGGCGCTGTATCGAGGCGGCGTTCGACGTGCAGAATCGGATCGAGGCGCTGATGAGCGATTATCGAGACGATTCCGAGCTGAGCAAGGTCAATCGCGAGGCGGCCCAAGGGCCGGTAGCCGTGAGCGAAATGACGTTCGAGGTGCTGCAAAAGGCGGTCCATTTCAGCGCAGCTTTCGGAGGGGGCGTTCGATGTGACCGTCGGGCCGCTGGTGGACCTGTGGCGCAAGGCCGGAGAGACGAACGAGCCGCCGACGGAAGCCGCCTTGGCGGAGGCACGTGGCAAGGTCGGCTCGGACAAGCTGATTCTCGACGCCGAGCACCGGACGGTCCGGTTTGCGGTCGCCGGGATGCGGGTGGACGTGGGGGCGATCGGCAAAGGCTACGCCGCCGACAAATCCGTGGAGGTCATGAAGAAACACGGGGCGCTCGGAGGAATGGCGGCCTTGGCCGGCGACATCCGCTGTTTCGGGCAGCCGCCGCGCGGGCAGGAGTCCTGGCGGATCGGTCTGCAGGACCCGAACGTCGCCGCGGATGACCTGCGGCCGGTGAAACCCCTGCTGGTCTTGGCCTTGACCACCGAGGGCATATCCACGAGTGGCGATTACCGCCGGTTCGTCAAGGTCCAGGGCCGCAAACACAGCCACATCGTCGATCCTCACACCGGCCAGAGCGCCGGCACGCTGGTCAGCGATACGATCATTGCCCCGGACGCGACGACCTCCGATGCCCTGTCCACGGCGGTGAATGTTCTCGGCTTGGAGAAAGGGCTGGCCCTGATCGAGCGTCTGCCCGCGACGGCCGCCATTCTCATTCCGGCGGGGCAGAAGGCGTCGCTGGTCTACAGCCGCGGTGCGAAGGCCTACATCGCCCCCGCGGAAGAGGCGAGCGGGTCTCAGGGAAAATGACGCTCCGCTGACCGGCACGGGAAACGGCTTGACAAGTCCTGCCGTGTTATTCAGAATCCCGATAGTAGTTGGATGTAATGCGTCTGTGGAGATGGATCTCTATGAAGGTTGGCGTGGTTGGGATTGGGTATGTCGGGTTGGTGACGGCGGCGTGTTTGGCCGATTCCGGCGTGGATGTGATCTGCGTCGATAAAGATCCGCAACGGATCAAAGACCTCGAGCAGGGGGTGATCCCCATTTATGAGCCGGGCTTGCAGGAGGTGGTCAACCGCACGCGCAGCAGCGGACGGCTGCATTTCACCACCTCGCTGCGGCAGGCCGTGCGGGAAGCGCTGGTGCTCTTCATCGCAGTCGGCACGCCCAGCGCCGAGGATGGAGCGGCGGATATCTCGGCTGTTCTCAAGGTAGCGCAGGATAGCGCCGAGGCGATGGACGGCTATCGCATCTTCGTCGTCAAGAGCACCGTGCCGGTCGGCACGCACAGAGACCGTCAGCGAAGTCATCGCGGCCCGCACGAAGCATCCCTTCGACTACGTGAGCAATCCGGAGTTTCTCAAGGAAGGCTCGGCGGTCGATGACTTCATGAAGCCGGAGCGCGTGGTCATCGGGGCCGTCGATCCCAAGGTGCGGGAGATCATGCGGCACCTCTACGCCCCCTTCATGCGCCGCAAGGAGCGGATCATCTTCATGGACCCGGCCTCGGCGGAGCTGACGAAGTACGCGGCCAACTGCATGCTGGCCGCCCGGATTTCGTTCATGAATGAGCTGAGCGTTCTGTGCGAGCAGGTTGGGGCCGACGTCGAGTTGGTTCGGGCCGGGATCGGCAGCGACGCTCGGATCGGCAACGCCTTTCTGTATGCCGGCGTGGGCTTCGGCGGCAGTTGTTTTCCCAAGGACGTGCGGGCCTTGATTCATACAGGCGATCTCTGCGGCTGTTCGATGGACATCATCAAGGCGGTCTATGCCGCGAATTTGCGCCAGCAGAGCCGGTTTGCCCAGCGGATCGTCGAGTACTACAAAACCCCAGAAGGTAAGAAGGTAGGAACGGAAGAAGGTCGGAACACCTCAGTCTCTGAACCTCCTACCTTCTCACCTTCTTACCTTCCTTCCGAGCCGGTTACTCTGGCGGTCTGGGGGCTGGCGTTCAAGGCACGGACCGATGACGTGCGCGAGTCGCCCGCGCTGTTTTGCGTGCAGGAGTTCCTCCGGGCGGGCTTCGGCGTCCGGGTCTACGATCCCGAGGCGATGCCTGTGGCCCAAAAGGTCCTGGGCGAGAAGGTGACTTTCTGCCGCGACTACTACGAGGCGGTGGAGGGAGCGGACGGTCTAGTCGTGCTCACGGACTGGCAGCAGTTCCGCAATCCCGATTTCGAGCGGATCGCCGGTCTGCTGAAACGCCCCGTGGTCTTTGACGGGCGCAACCTCTATGAGCCCGACTACGTAAGGGAACGGGGGCTCGAATACCACTGCGTAGGTCGTCCTGTCCGTTCGTAGGAATCGTACATGGATGAACATCTGGTTACCGGCGGGTTGACGACGATCGTCGCGTTGGTCCTGACGGCGCCGTTCTTCTCGCGTCACGTGGAGAAGCAGCTTGAGGCGTTCCTCTTCGTCATGGGGGTTCTGGCCGTGACGATCTCCGGCCTGTGGAGCTTGGAGTTGGTGGAGAGAGCCCTGGTCGAGCCGATCAAGATCACATTGGCCGTCCTGATTGCCGGCTTGATCTTCCGGTCGCTTCGCGCGAAGGTGGGGGTGTGGGCGAATCGCTTCGGTGAACGGTGTGGCTTCGGCGCGCTGTTCTTTCTTATTGTGGCGGGTCTGGGCATGCTATCCAGCGTGATTACCGCCATCATCGCCGCTTTGGTGCTGGCGGAGATGACCAGCGCTCTGCGGCTGCCTCGGAAAACGGAGTTGCGGCTGGTGGTCATTGCGTGCTTTTCCATCGGTTTGGGCGCCGTATTGACCCCGCTGGGCGAGCCGCTGTCCACGATCGCCGTGGGGAAACTGGCGGGCGAACCCTACCATGCGAATTTCTTCTTCCCTCTGCGGCTTCTGGGCCAATGGGTCGTCCCGATGGTTTTGTTGCTGGGGGTCATATCGGCACTGCTGCCCAACAAGCGTGAGGTACGCTCCGCCGGTTTGGTGGAGGACAAGCCCGAACAGACCCGGGATATTCTCATTCGGACCCTCAAGGTCTACCTGTTCGTCCTGGCCCTGGTGTTCTTGGGCACCGGCTTCACGCCGGTGGTGGACAAGTACCTGGCTCACGCTTCGCCCAGTGTGCTCTACTGGATCAACATCATCTCCGCAATCCTCGACAACGCCACATTGACGGCCGCCGAGATTACGCCGGCGATGTCGGAGGCGACCATTCGCGCGGCCTTAGCCGGCCTGTTGATTGCCGGTGGCATGTTGATCCCGGGCAATATCCCCAATATCATCTGTGCCAACAAGCTGTCGATCAAGAGCCGGGAATGGGCCGTCTTCGGCGTCCCTTTCGGCATGGCCATGATGATCGGGTTCTTTGTCGTCCTGCGGTTTGTTGCGTGAGATGTATCTGGGCAAGGCATGGAAGGGTGGAATAATGGAATAGTGGCAGGACCGACGAACGGCACCCCAACATTCCAGTATTCCAATATTCCATCTTTCCAGTACATTTCGGGAGTGCTTATTGTGAGGCGCCGAACAATATTGCTTGCAGTTGGGTTGGGGCTGACGGCCGACCTGCTGTCGAGTTGTGCCGTCGATCCTGTTACCGGCGACGAACAATTGATGTTCTTCTCGCCGGACAAAGACGTCCAAATGGGCCGCCAGTACTCCCCGCTCGTCGAGAAGCAGTTGGGGGGCCGCATGCCGGAGGATGGCATCCAAAGCTACGTCAATGAGGTCGGCCAGAAGATCGCCCGGGTCTGTCACCGGCCGGACCTGGAGTACCATTTCGCCGCTCTGGAGGAAGGCGGCGCCAACGCTCTGGCCCTGCCCGGGTGGCTACGTGTACATTACGCGGGGGTTGCTGCAGGAGCTCAAAACGGAGGCCCAGTTGGCGGCCGTGCTGGGGCACGAGGTCACGCACGTGGTGGCCCGTCACACGGTAGCGGCCATGAGCCGCCAGATCGGCATGACCGCGCTCTTGGGAGTGGCCATTGCCGGCGGCGCCACGGGGGCCGTCCGCGGCGATGTGCCGGCGGCGACCGGCTTCGTCAACTCCCTGCTGACGCTCCAGTACAGCCGCGAGGACGAGACGGAGGCCGACTTGTCGGGCCTGTCCTACATGACGCAGGCCGGCTATGATCCCAACGGCATGATCGAGACCATGCAGATCCTGGAAAAGCTCGAGACGACGCGCCCGGTCGAGTTCTTCTCGACCCACCCCAACCCGGAGAGCCGCATCGCCTACCTCCAGGACAAGATCGCCACGCGCTACTCCTCGCTCGGAGGATTGAAGAAGGGACAGGAGGAATACAGCCAGAAAGTCCTGGCCCCGCTGAAGGAACGCAAGAAACGCTTCAATCCGCCGCCGGCGGACGCCGCCCAACCGGAGACGCCCCCGTCCGGCGCCTCCGGGTCGAGCGACACGCCGGCCGGAGAAAAATGAACGCTTCACGCTTCAGGACCGATAATTCTGTTGAACTCGCCGGGGCGGATGTGGTAGATATAGGAATAGTGGTATCCCACGTTGGGCCCTCAAACGTAATGCGGTGCGTTTGGGGTGGTCCCTTTCAATTGGCAACCAGGGGTCGACCGGTACTGCGTAGCGGTTTCGCCTTTAGTGACATCTACAGCCGTCCGATATGGAGGAGCATGTCATTGGGTCCAGGCCCGCTCCTTGGGCTGAGGATTGTTTCACGAACGTTTATTACCCTCATCCTCGCAGCGCCGCCGGGTGCTGGGAGGGGAGATTCAAGGCTTGAAGTCTTTGTCCGTCGAGTTGCTGAGCATTTCGAGTAAAGGTCGATGTCAATGGCCATCGAATTCTTCTTGTGTGACCCCGTGTTTGTCATCTCGTAGAAAGGAGACAACTATGCCTAAGAACAGGTGGGTCTGGATCGTTTGCAGTGTTTCTCTTGTGACGCTGGTGCTGTCGGCAGTGGCCGGGGCAGTAGCGCCGAAACCGGATATCTTGTGGTGGAAGTTGGATGACGCCTCGGGAACCGTTGCCAAGGACAGCTCCGGCAACGGCCTGGACGGCACCATCACCGGGGCCGTCACGTGGCATGCCCCGGTGCTGGGGGCCTGGGAACCTGCCTGGATTTTCCCGGCACGGTCACGCCACAGGTGGAAAACGCTAATGTGGCTGCCAAGCTCAACGGCCTCGGGGCGGTCACGATCTCGATGTGGATCAAGTCCCGCGTGACCAACGTGGACAACGGGTTTGTCAACGGCGTCGCGCCCGAGAACGACGACAGTTGGTGCACCATGCGGTTCGACGCGGCCGGCTCCACCTACGGCGGAACGAACGTCATGAAGATGGGCGTCACGTCGACCTCGGGCCTGCAGCAGTTGGAGGCGGCCAACGGCACACAAACCACCGACTGGCTGCACGTGTGCATGACCTGGAAGGGCGGCGTGGGCATCACTTTCTACACCAACGGCAAACTGAATACGCCTACGGGAAAAGACGCCGTGAACACGGGAACCATCACTGGTTGCACCACCTTCATTGTCGGGCGGGGCTCCAAAGATTATGCCGGCGACCCGGGCCAGGGCTGGAACGGGTACATCGACGACGTGCGGGTCTATAGCTATGACTTGACGGCATCTCAGGTCGCCGATCTGATACTGTTCACCTCGGCGGATGCGGCTTCGGCTCCCAGTCCGGCTACCGGGGCAACGGATGTTCCGCGTGACACGGCTCCTGGTTGGACGGCGGCGGCCAGCGCCCAGAAGCACACGGTCTATCTGGGCACCAGCTTCGCTGATGTCAACAGCGCCACCGCGGCCAAACCCTTGAATGTGCTGGTCAGCACGGCCAGACGGATGCGACGTTCACGCCGGCCAACGCGCTGCAGTACGGCACGACCTACTATTGGCGTGTCGATGAGACCAGCGCCACGGGCACCGTGACCAAGGGCGACATTTGGTCCTTCACGGTCGAGACCTATGCCTATCCGATCACGAAAGTCACGGCCACGGCTTCCAGCGCGACGCCCGGCATGGGACCGGAGAACACCGTCAACGGCTCGGGTATGACGGGAGACCTGCACGGCAATGACGGGACGACGATGTGGATGAGCACCCCCGGGCAGACGCCCTGGATCCAGTACCAGTTCGATAGAGCCTATACGCTGTCCGAACTGTGGGTGTGGAACTCCAACGAGACGATCGAGCCCTTCATCGGCTTTGGCGTCAAGAGCGTCAAGATCGAGTATTCGACCGACGGCACGACATGGACGCAACTGCAGAACGTGCCGCAGTTCGCCCAAGGCACGGGCGCGACCGGCTATGCTCATAATACGACGGTCAATTTCGGCGGGGTTTCGGCCCAGTACGTCAAGCTCACGGTCCTGAGCACCTATGGGGTGGCGGGCCCGGCCAGTTTGAGCGAAGTCCGATTCTACTATGTCCCCGTCCAGGCGCGTCTCCGCAGCCGGCGACCGGGGCGACGGGCGTGGGGCTGGACGCCACCTTGAGCTGGCGGCCGGGACGCGAGGCGGCCTCGCACAAGGTGTTCTTCGGGACGGACCAGACCGCGGTGACCAATGGGACCGTAGCAGCTCAGACGGTCAAGGACCACAGCTTCAGTCCCTCCGGGCTCCTGTACGGCACGACGTACTACTGGAGAGTCGATGAAGTCAACACCGTCACCTATCCGGGCGACGTCTGGAGCTTCACCACCCAACAGTACATGGCCGTCGATGATTTCGAGAGCTACAACGACGATAACAATCGCATCTACGACACGTGGATCGACGGTCTGGGGGGCAACGGCAGCGGGTCGGTCGTTGGTTACCTGCAGGCCCCGTTCGCGGAGCAGACGATCATCCACGGCGGCAAGCAGTCGATGCCGATGGAGTACAACAACGTCAAGGCGCCCTACTACTCCGAGGCCCAACGGACGTTCGCGCCCGTGCAGGACTGGACCGGCGGCGGGGCGGATACGCTCGTGCTTTACGTTCAAGGTCGCGCGCCGGGCTTCATCGTGGGAGCGGGTGGGACCTATATCATGGGCAGCGGGGGCACCGATATCTGGAACACGGCGGACCAGTTCCGCTTTGCCTATCAGAGTCTGACCGGCAACGGCACCATCGTGGCCAAGGTCCTGGACGTGACGAATTCGGCGGCGGATGTCTGGGGCAAAGCGGGCGTGATGATTCGGGAGAGCTTGGCGGTCGGGTCGAGGTTTGCAGCGGTCTACGCCACGACCGGCAGCGGCGTGCGCTATCAGGCCCGCCTCACGACGGATGTGGCCGCCGTCAGCGACACGGCCGTCATCACCACCGAGCAGACTGGTCTCAAGGCCCCCGTTTGGGTCAAGGTCGAGCGGATTGGCAGCACCTTCAACGGCTACTACTCCCTCGACGGGGTGAAGTGGACCGCAATGTCCTGGAACCCGCAGACCCTCAATATGACGGCCACCACGGTCTACATCGGCCTGGCTGTGACCGGCCACGCGGCCACGGAGACGACCACCGCCGACTTCTCCAACGTGAGCACCACGGGCAACGTGACGGGAACGTTGCAGGCACAGTCGATCGGGCTGACCCAGTCCAGCAACGATCCGGGCCAATTGTACGTGATGGTCCAGGACAGCGCCGGCAAGAACAAGGTCGTGAACTATCCCGACCTGACGGCGCCCACGACGGGGACCTGGCAAGAGTGGCGGATTCCGCTGAGTCAGTTCACCTCGGCGGGCGTCAAGGTGACCAGTGTCAAGGAACTCGCGATCGGCGTGGGCAACCGGACCAGCCCGACGGCGGATGGGGCCGGGTTGCTATATATCGATGACATCGGATTCGGCCATCCGACCAAGTAGGCCGTGAAGCGTCGAGGGGCGGCGCAACGCTCGTTAGGTAAGATGTCCCGCGGGGGATGAAACGAGCCACGCGGCCGATCGACAGAATCCGGCGTAGTGGAAACCGGGGCCTGCGCCGACAAGGCGCAGGCCCCTTTTCTTGCGCACTTGCGTCAAAGGACCGATAATTCTCTTGAACTCCCCGGGCGGATATGGTAGATATAGGGACAGTAGGATCCCTGGTGGGACCCCAAACGTGATGGGTAGCGTTGGCGGTCCCTTGGCATTGGCAATCCTGGGGCGACCGCCGCTGAGGTGCCGGTTTTGCCTTCAGTAACACTCACGGCCGTCCGATATGGAGGAGCGTGTCATTGGGTCCAGGCCCGCTCCTTGGGCCGAGGATTGTTTCACGAACGTCTATTACCCTCATCCTCGCAGCGCCGCCGGGTGCTGGAAGGGGAGATTCAAGGCTTGAAGTCTTTGTCAGTTGAGTTGCTCAACATCTCGAGTAAAGGTCGATGCCAATGGCCATCGAATTCTCGTGTGACCCCGTGTCTGTCATCTTGTAGAAAGGAGGCAACTATGCCTAACAACAGGTGGGTCGGGATCGTATGTGGTATGTGCTTGGTGGCACTGTTCCTGTCGGCGGTAGCCGGGGCGGTGGCGCCGAAGCCGGATTATCTGTGGTGGAAGTTCGATGAGGGCTCGGGCGCCGTCGCCAAGGACAGCTCGGGCAGCGGCTTGGACGGCACCATCGCCGGGGCCACGTGGATTGTTCCCGGGGCCGGTGGTCTGGGGACCTGCCTGAACTTCACCGGCACCACTGGCACGGTGACCAATGTCGCGGCCGGAACGGGCCTCAACGGCAAGAGCGCCGTCACCTTCTCCATGTGGATCAAAGCCGCGCAGGCCGCGGTGAACACCGATAGCGGCTTCCTCAACTGCGAAACAACGCCCAGTGGCAACGACAACCAATGCGACATGCGGTTCGATGCCGCGGGCGCCAATGGCGGGGGCGTGCAGGTTTTCAAGATCGGCGTCACGTCGACCTCGGGCCTGCAGCAGTATGAGGCGGCCAACAACACGGAAAACACGAACTGGACGCACGTGTGCATGACCTGGCAGGGCGGCGTGGGCATCAAGTTCTACATCAACGGTAAGCTGGATACCCCCACGAACGTGCAAGCGGTGAACACCGGAACCATCAGCGGCAATGCCTCGTTTGTCATCGGCCAAAGCGGCAAGAATAACGCCGCCCCCACCAATTGGAATGGGTACATCGATGACGTGCGCGTCTACACCACTGCCTTGACGGCATCTCAGGTCGCCGATCTGTTGTCATTCACCTCGGCGGACGCGGCTTCGGCCCCTAGTCCGGCCGACAAGGCAACGGATATTCCGCGTGACACGGCTCTTGGTTGGACCGCGGCGGCCAGCGCCCAGAAGCACACCGTGTACCTGGGCACCACCTTCACGGACGTCAACAGCGCCACCGTGGCCAAACCGTTGAATGTGCTGGTCAGCGCCGGCCAGACGGATGTGACGTTCACGCCGGCCAACGCGCTGCAGTACGGCACGACCTACTATTGGCGCGTCGATGAGACCAGCGCCACGGGCACCGTGACCAAGGGCGACATTTGGTCCTTCACGGTCGAGACCTATGCCTATCCGATCACGAAGATCACCGCCACGGCTTCCAGCGCGACGCCCGGCATGGGACCGGAGAACACCGTCAACGGCTCGGGTATGACGGGAGACCTGCACGGCAATGACGGGACGACGATGTGGATGAGCACCCCCGGGCAGACGCCCTGGATCCAGTACCAGTTCGACAAGGCCTATACGCTGTCCGAACTGTGGGTATGGAACTCCAACGAGACGATCGAGCCCTTCATCGGCTTTGGCGTCAAGAGCGTCAAGATCGAGTATTCGACCGACGGCACGACATGGACGCAACTGCAGAACGTGCCGCAGTTCGCCCAAGGCACGGGCGCGACCGGCTATGCTCATAATACGACGGTCAATTTCGGCGGGGTTTCGGCCCAGTACGTCAAGCTCACGGTCCTGAGCACCTATGGGGTGGCGGGCCCGGCCAGTTTGAGCGAAGTCCGATTCTACTATGTCCCCGTCCAGGCGCGCGCGCCGCAGCCGGCGACCGGGGCGACGGGCGTGGGGCTGGACGCCACCTTGAGCTGGCGGCCGGGCCGCGCGGCGGCCTCGCACAAGGTGTTCCTCGGGACGGACCAGACCGCGGTGACCAATGGGACCGTAGCAGCTCAGACGGTCAAGGACCACAGCTTCAGCCCCTCCGGGCTCCTGTACGGCACGACGTACTACTGGCGAGTCGATGAAGTCAACACCGTCACCTATCCCGGCGATGTCTGGAGCTTCACGACGATCGGCTATGGCCTCGTGGACGACTTCGAGAGCTACAACGACGATAACAATCGCATCTACGACACGTGGATGGATGGCGTGGGCGACGGTAAGAGCGGCTCGCAGGTGGGCTACAACAATGCTCCGTTTGCCGAGCTGACGATTGTCCACGGTGGCAAGCAGTCGATGCCGCTGCAGTACAGCAACACCGGCAAGTTCACCTTCAGCGAGGCCACGCAGACGTTCGCTCCGGCCCAGAACTGGACCGCCAATGGCGTCAAAAGCCTGTCCCTGTGGTTCCAGGGTGCGGCCAACAACGGCGGACAACTCTATGTGAAGATCAATGGTACCAAGGTGTCGTACAATGGCGGGGCGACCGATATCACGAGGGCTACCTGGATTCCATGGAGCATCGATCTGTCCACCGTAGCTGGAGTGAGCAAGGTGACGTCGCTGACAATCGGCATCGAGGGTTCCGGGGCCAAGGGCATCGTTTACATTGATGACATCCGGCTCTATCCGACGCCGGCTGTTGCCCCCAAGGCATTGATCATCACGAATGTCGTGCGGACCAATGGGCAGTCGGGCACCCGAACCGACGCCTCGCCCCTGCTGACGTTTACGGGCAGCACGGCGCCGGTGTTCCCGCCGTTCGACGGTCTGCGGGATGGGAACTTCTGCTACTCGGATCGCCCCTATCCGTGGTCTCTGACGCCGGCGGCGCTGATTGGCGCCGAGTACGTCCTGACCTTCAACCAGGATAAGACCGCCGGCGAGACGGACGTCAAGTACACCGTGACGTTAAGCCAGGCCGCGACCGTCTACGTCACCTGCGACGATCGCATCACGAACCAGCAGGCCTCGGTGGATCACGTGGTGGCGGCGTTTGCCAAGGCCGGACAATTCAAGCCCACCAACCTGAAGGTCTACATTCATGAGAATGACACCACGGACCGGCCGATGAGTGTGTTTGCCGCAGACCTGCCCGCGGGGACCTATGTCTTTGCCGACCAGGACTCGGGCGACGACTTCTACACCATCATCGTGATTGGCAAGTAGCAAGGGGATGATCACGCCGGTAAGGCGTCGGTCATCAGCATTGCAGCACCAGCCGTGGCCCCGGCGTTGATACGCCGGGGCCACGGCATTGCCAGGGGAGGAATGGCGATTACGGGAGAAGAAAGGGTAGCGATTGGTATCGCTGCCAAACCCGGGGGGGGAAGGCTTTTTTATGGTGGCAAAGGAGAATGGACATGAGTAGAAAGTCGGTGGCTTTATTGATCCTGGTGATCGGGATGGCGGCGGCGCAGGTGCAGGCGGGCCAGGTCATCAGCGCTGTGGCTCGACGCAACAGCACGAACGGGGCCCTCGTGATCGCGGGGCCGCTGGCGAACAATTCCGTCTGCTTCGTCGATCGTGCCTACGTTTACCAGAACGTGCCGGACATCTTGGTGGGGCTCGATTACATCGAGATGGCCATGGCCGACAAGACGGTGGCCAACTACGAGATGGACGTGACGCTGGCCGTCCGCGCGACGTTGTACCTGTTCATCGACCCACGGATGGGGGACGAGAGCAATGCCAATCCTCCCACGCTGGGACCCACGGTGATGAAGTGGGTGTTGGACATGGGTTTCAAACGTCTGGACATACAGATCGGCATGAGTGACGGTCAAGCGAATTACTTCAACGTCTATGCCTTGGATGTTCCGGCCGGGAAGATCACGCTGAAAGAACAGAACGATGGCAGCGGCCGGAACATGTACTGCGTGGCGGCCGCCGCGGCGGGCCCCGGCGGCAAGGCCGGCAACCCCGCGCCGGCGGATCAGGCGACGAATGTGGCACGCGACGTGGCGCTCGGTTGGACGGCCGGGGCTTTCGCCCAGAAGCACGACGTGTACTTTGGCACCACCCTGGCCGATGTCAACAACGCCACCACGGCCAAGCCGCTGAATGTGCTGGCCAGCCAGGGCCAGACCGACGCTGCCTACCAGCCGGCCACTGTGCTTCAATACGGACAAACCTATTACTGGCGGGTCGATGAGGTCAACGCGGCGGCCAGTCCCACCCTCTACAAGGGCGACGTCTGGTCGTTCACCGTGGAGCCGTATGCGTTTCCCATTACGAAAGTCACGGCCACGGCCTCCAGCGCCCAGGCCGGCATGGGGCCGGAGAATACGGTCAACGGCTCGGGGCTCAATGCCCAGGACCAGCACTCGACTACGGCCTCGACCATGTGGCTCAGCGCCGGCACGCTGCCGACGTGGATTCAGTTTGCCTTCGACAAGGTGTATCCGCTCAGCGAGCTGTGGGTGTGGAACTCCAACCAGATGGTTGAGGGCATCATTGGCTTCGGCGCCAAGACAGTTAAAGTGGAGTACTCGCTGGAGGGCAGCACGTGGACGGCGCTGGCAGGCGTGCCGGACTTCGCCCGGGCCACCGGCGCCGACACATACACGCACAACACGACAGTCAATTTTGGCGGCGTCTCTGCCCAGTACGTCAAGCTCACCATCAGTAGCTCATGGGGCGGACTGCCCACGACCGGTTTGAGCGAAGTGCGGTTCTTCTATATCCCCGTCCAAGCCGCAGCGCCGCAGCCGGCGACGGGGGCGACGGGCGTGGGTCTGGACGCCACCCTGAGTTGGGAGCCGGGACGTTTAACGGCCTCGCACAAAGTCTACTTCGGCTCGGACCCGAACGCTGTAGCCAAGGGCACCGCGACGGCCCAGACGGTCCAGGACCACAGCTTCAGTCCGTCCGGGCTCCTGTATGGCACGACCTACTACTGGAGAGTCGATGAAGTCAACACCGTCACCTATCCGGGCGACGTCTGGAGCTTCACGACCACGGCGTACGGCGTCGTGGATGACTTCGAGAGCTACAACGACGACAACAAGCGCATCTACGATACGTGGATGGACGGCGTGGGCGACGGTAAGAGCGGCTCGCAGGTAGGCTACAATAACGCCCCGTTCGCCGAGCTGACGATCATTCATGGCGGCAAACAGTCGATGCCGCTGCAGTACGACAACACAGCGAAGTTCTCCTTTAGCGAGGCCACGCGGACGTTCGCTCCGGTGCAGAGCTGGACCGCCAATGGTGTCAAGAGCCTGTCACTGTGGTTCCAGGGGGCGGCCAAGAATACCGGGCAACTGTATGTGAAGATCAATGGCACCAAGGTGTCCTACAGCGGCGCTGCGACCGATATCGCCAAGCCCGCGTGGATTCCTTGGAACATCGATCTGTCCACCGTGGGCACCAGCGTCAGCAAGGTGAGCTCGCTGACGATCGGCGTTGAGGGCTCGGGCAGCAAAGGCATCGTGTACATCGATGACATCCGGCTCTACCCGCTGACGCCCCAGTACATCACGCCGGTCGATCCGGGCAAGACGAACCTGCTGGCACAGTACTCCTTCGAAGGCAACGCCAATGACAGTTCCGGCCACAACTTGAACGGCACCGTCAAGCAGAGCACCTTCGTCGCCTCCGGCCGGACCGGCGGCGGGTCCGCTCTGCAGCTCAGTGCGGTCGGCTACGTGGGCCTCGGCAATCCGCCGATCCTGGACTTCGCGACGGGTGACTGGGCCCTGACGGCTTGGTACCAGGACAAGATGACCGGCAACGCCGACGCCAACAAGGGGACCATCGTCAGCAAGGGTGGCGATAATACCGGTGGCAAGCGTTATGGGCTGATCACTAGTGAGACCACCTCGGGCGTCGTTACTCTGGTCACGGACGATGACGTGACCAAATACGTGACGGATTCCAAGAGCGTGACCAACGATGGCCAGTGGCACTTCGTGGTTGGCCAGAGAGCGGGCACGACCCTGCAGATTTACGTCGACGGGAATCTGGAAGGCAACACGACGATTCCGGCGACGTATAATCTCTCGGGCACTTCGCAACACGATGCCTACATCGGGGCGATGACCAACAACGCGGACGGCAGTCTGTACAAGCTGTTCAACGGCTTGATCGATGAGGTGCACATTTACAACCGAGCGCTGACACAAGGAGAGATCGTGTATCTTATGGGTCAGACAACGCCGATTGCCAAGCCGTTCTAAGGCTGGGACGGGACCCCGAGCCGGCGTATCCCCAAGGACGTGATCGCGTCGGCGACAAGTGGTTCATCGGGAATTGCACTATCGGCCGTGGCTTCGGCGTGGATGCGCCGGAGCCACGGCCCGTTTTCGGTAGCTGCAACATGTGCCTTGACGCACCTGCCGGCGGTCCATAGAATGCGAACCCGAATTCGGTGGTCGCTCGCCGAGCCCGTAGGGGGGCCCCTGTGCCTGCCCACAGGGCAACCACAGGGGGTTGCCCCTACCGGCTACCGCCTACTGTGTTTGGCAAGGGCTGCAAAACCATGATCGGAATCAATGAGAACTTTCTGAAGCTCCGGGCCGGGTATCTGTTTCCGGAGATCGGCCGGCGGGTCCGGACCTTCAAGCAGGAGCATCCGGGCGCCAAAGTCATCAGCATGGGGATCGGCGACGTCACGCAACCGTTGCCGCCGGCGGTGATCGAGGCCCTGCACAAGGCCGTGGACGAGATGGGCCGGCTGGAGACCTTCCGGGGCTATGACGACAGCGGCGTCGGCTACGAATTCCTGCGCAAGGCCATTATCGACAACGACTTCGGCGCCCGCGGCGTCCATATCGACTTGGACGAAGTCTTCGTTAGCGACGGCACCAAGTCCGACACCGGCAACATGCAGGAGATCTTCGGCCTCAAGAACGTCGTGGCGGTGGCCGATCCGGTCTACCCGGTCTACGTCGATACGAATGTGATGGCGGGGCGGACGGGTCCGGCCGGCGCCGAAGGCCAGTTCGCCGGGATCGTCTACATGCCGGCCACCGCGGAGAACGGCTTCGTCCCCCGGCCGCCGGACCGGCCGGTGGACATGATCTACTTGTGCTTTCCGAACAACCCCACCGGCGCCGTGGCGACGCACGACGCTCTCGCCCGGTGGGTGGAATATGCCCACGCGAACAAGGCGGTGATCTTCTTCGACGCCGCCTACGAGGCCTATATCAAGGACCCGACGATTCCGCACTCGATCTACGAGATCGAAGGGGCCGGAGACGTCGCCATCGAGTTTCGAAGCTGCTCCAAGACGGCCGGGTTCACGGGCGTGCGCTGTGCCTACTGCGTGGTGCCCAAACAGCTCAAGGCGTACACCGAAGATGGCCAAGCCGTCGAAGTCAATCCGATCTGGCGCCGTCGGCACACGACCAAATTCAACGGCGTGTCCTACATCACCCAGAGGGGCGCTGAGGCGATCTATGGCACGCAAGGCAAGAAGCAGGTGCAGCAGACGATCAACCTGTACATGGGCAATGCCGCCCTGATTCGCGATGCGCTCACGAAGCTGGGCTATACCGTCTACGGGGGCCTCAACGCCCCTTACATCTGGGTCCGGACGCCGAAGGGCCTGGGCTCGTGGGAGTTCTTCGACCTGCTCCTGAACCAGGCCAATCTCGTCTGCACGCCCGGGGCAGGTTTCGGGCCTTCCGGCGAAGGCTACGTGCGTCTGACCGCCTTCGGCCTGCCGCAAAACGTCAAGGAAGCACTGGACCGATTGGGGAAGTTGGAAGTCTGTTATGGTTGATGGTTGATTCGAAAAATCATAAATCAAAAATCACAAATCAAATATCCGAATGGGTGACCGCCTACATCGGGTTGGGAAGCAATTTGGGGGACCGCGAGCGCACGATCCGTGCGGCGCTCCAGATGCTGGGAAATGACGGAAGCATCGAGGTGACCCGCATCAGCGATCTCCAGGAGACGGCACCTCTCGGGCAGATGGATCAGCCGAACTATCTCAACGGCGTGGCCGAGATCCGGACGAAGCTCGGGCCGCAAGAACTGCTCCGGCGGTTCAAGGCGACGGAGGCTGCTCTCGGGCGGGCGCCTCATGCTAAATGGGCCGCACGGACCATCGATCTCGATCTGCTGCTCTACGGCGACCGGGTCATCCGTGAGAACGGGCTCATCGTGCCTCACCCGGATATTCATCTCCGCTCGTTCGTTCTCGACGGCCTGTGCCAACTCCGGCCCGATCTGATTCACCCACTGCTGGGCGAGCCGGTGAGCGAATTGTCGCAGCGTCTGCGCGGCGGCAATTTCGTCCCCGATCCCGAGGCGCCGCAGCTTATCAGCGTCGCCGGCATTATCGGCGTCGGCAAGACCACGCTGGCCAAAAAGCTGGGCGAAGTCCTGCGGGCCCCGGTCCTGTTCGAGCCATATGATACCAACCCATTTCTGCGGGAGGTCTATGCGGGCAAGTCCGAACTGGCCTTGGACTCCCAACTGTACTTCCTGGTGCATCGAACAGAACAAATCGGTCGGGGTGTCTTGCGGCCCGGACAGATCACCGTGACGGATTACGTCTTCGATCAAGAGATGATCTATGCCCGGCGACTGCTGAACCCGACGCAATTGGCTCTCTATGAGAAAATCTACCGGCCGTTTGCTCCGAGGGTGACCCCTCCCACGGTCGTGATCTACCTGCACGATTGGCCCGCGAGATTGCCTGCAGAGAATTCACCAACGCGGACGGTCTTACGAGCAGCAAGTCGGCGTGGAGTTTCTCGAAGCTCTGGAGGGCGATTACCAGCAGATGTTTGCCAACTGGAAGGCGAGTCCTGTGATTCGCGTGCCGACCGCGCGGCTGACCGGTTACGCCGAGGCCGTGGTCGAGCACTTGGTTCTCCAAGTGAGGGCGTATGTCGCCGCTAAAACCGAACCCGTGGAGGCAGCGCGAGATTGCGTCTGTGGCGCTCATGCAAGTAGCAACGACAATAGCTGAGATCCGGGCCTGGGTACGAGAAGCCCGGGCGGCGGGGAAAACGATTGGTTTTGTGCCGACGATGGGGGCGCTCCACGCCGGGCATACCTCGTTGATCGAGACGGCCGCAAAACGGTGCGACTATGTCGTAGTCAGTATCTTCGTCAATCCGACACAGTTCGGCCCGGGTGAAGACTTCGAGAAGTATCCCCGGCCGCTCGACCAGGACTTGGCGATGTGTGAGCAGCACGGTGCGGACGCGGCCTTTGCCCCCAGCCGCACGGAGATGTACCCCCGGGACAACCTGACGTGGGTGACCGTGGAGAAGGTATCGGAGCCATTGTGCGGCCGGTTTCGGCCGGGCCATTTCCGCGGGGTCGCTACGGTCTGCGCGAAGCTCTTCAACATTGTTGGCGCCGATCTCGCTTTCTTCGGCCAGAAGGACGCCCAACAGGTGGCGGTGATCCAACGGATGGTGGCCGACCTCAATCTGCCGCTGGAGATCGTCGTTTGCCCAACGGTGCGCGAACCTGACGGACTGGCTATGAGTAGTAGGAATCAGTACCTCAGCCCGCAGGAACGGAAAGAGGCCACAGTGATCTACCGCTCGCTGCAAAGGTCCGCCGAATTGATTCGCGCCGGCGAAGTAGACGCGGCCAGGATCGCGGACGAGATGCGCCGCGTCCTGCGGCAGGTGCCGGTCCTGAGAGTCGAATACGCGAGTCTCGTGGATGCGGTGAGTCTGGAGGACCTCCAGCAGGTCAAGGGCAGGGTGCTGGTGGCGGTGGCGGCGCGGCTCGGCTTGACCCGGTTGATCGACAACATCGTGGTGGACGCGGCCGCGAAATAGGGTATAATCCCGATGGAGTTGGAGGCGATCCCTAACGTGAGCGATGTGATGATATGTGGATAAAAGTGCTTAAGAGCAAGCTGCACCGGGCCCGGGTCACCGAGGCGAAGCTGCATTATCCCGGCAGCATAGAGAATTGACGAGAACCTGATGTGGGCGGCCGGCATCGTGCCGTATGAGGCCGTCACGGTGGCGGACCTCAACAATGGTAATCGGCTGGAAACCTATGCGGTCCCGGGCGAGCCCGGCTCCGGGCAGATCGTGATCCTCGGGGCGGCGGCCCAGTTGGTCAAGGCGAAGGATACCGTGATCATTTTCAGCTTTGCGTACTGCACGCCGGAAGAAGCCGCCGAGCTGATGCCGAAAGTCGTGATCCTGGACGAGAACAACCGAATCGTGGAGCCTAATGCACCCTGAGTTCTTTGAGATCCCATTCGTTCACCTGACGATCAAGAGCTATGGATTTATGATGGTCGTCGGGTTCCTGGCGGCGGTAACGGTCATTCGCTATCTGAGCCGGCATTTCACCCGCGATCCCCAGCTCATCACCAACGCGGCCCTGTACTCTCTGATCGCGGGCGTCATCGGGGCGCAGCTCTTCTACGTCATTCATTACTTCGATCGCTCGTTCCGGAGCGATCTGCTGAGCGTCTTTGCGATCTGGAATGGGGGCCTGGAGCTCATCGGCGGTGTCGTCGGGGCGCTCTTGGTGATCGTCTTGTATGGGCGATACCACAAGGTGCCGATCCGCCACTACATGGACGTGCTTGCGATCGGCTTGGTGACGGCTCTCATGTTCGGGCGGATCGGGTGTTTTCTGAACGGCTGCTGCTACGGCCGGCCCACCGACCTGCCCTGGGGCGTGCGTTTCCCTTACGGCTCGTTTTCCTACGGCAGCCAAGTCAAGCCCGACCCCGCCCGGCACCGGATGAAACCCTATTTCACGCTACCTCCAGAGTATTTCGGCTACACAGAAGACGGCCAGTACGTCGGCGACCTCAAGCCCGCGAAATATCTCACGCCGGAGCAATTGGAGCGTGTTACCCAGGGGCCGTATCTCGCCCGGCCGGTCCATCCGACGCAGTTGTATTCCTCCGCCGGGGCGGCCCTGCTCGGCCTGATCCTCTACGGTTTTCTGCGGCGCGCCCAGCGGGCCGAAGCGCTCGGACGGTATTCCTTCCTCACCAAGCCCGGCTCGGTCTTCAGCGTCATGTTCATCTTGTACGCCGTCATGCGTTTCTCCATCGAGATGATCCGCGACGACAACCCCTTCGAGATGGCAGGCCTGACCATTTCCCAGCTTCTGAGCTTCGGTCTGGCGCTCCTCGGTATTCTCCTGATCCTCTACTTCCATCGGAGCCAGCCGGAAAAGCTCCCCGCCGCCAAGGCGAAGTGAAATGGCTCAAACTGTCGTTGTAGCGTGGGCCGTGCCCACCTTCTTCACGATATCGAGCGCATGAAATGCCCCAGGAATTGCTCCAGGCGTCACAAATTGCCGATTGACATTCAGGAAAACGTCGGGGAGAATCAGCAGTCGTAGAAGCAGCCTCGTTCCCGCGGCCTCGGTGGCCGGGAGAACGGATGGGGTAGGGAACGTCGGTATCACCTATTGTGCGATGAACAGTGCCGAAAGATCGCCGTATAAGAGTAAGGAAAGGGTCTTGATCCCTGCCTTCTTGGCGACGCGGGAACGAATATCTACGGGGAGAGGGGCATCGTGCGGCAGAGTCGCAAGTGGGCCAAGGAATCAACAGTAATCATGACTGTGCCTCCGATCGGCAGCGATGGGATTTAAGCGGTTGGCGGCATGGGAACGCCGCCAGATTAGGGGCCGAACACCATGGGTATTCGCATCTTGTTGGCGGACGACCACACGATTGTTCTTCAGGGGTTGAGCCGATTCCTGCGGGAGCAGGAAGACATGGAGGTGGTGGGGCAGGCGAAGGATGGCCCGACCACGGTGGAGTTGGCGCGGGAGCTTACGCCGGACATCGTCATTATGGATATCAGCATGCCGGGTCTGAGCGGCATTGAAGCCACGCGGCTGATCCACAGCGAGAAGCCGGACATCAAGATTATCGGTCTTTCCATGCACGCGGCCAAACGCTACGTCCAGGAGATGTACAAGGCGGGCGCCCGGGGCTACCTGCTGAAGGATTGCGATTTTGACGAATTGGTCGCGGCGATCCATGCCGTCGCAGAAGGCGGCACCTACTTTGTCGGCGAGTTCGCCAACATAGCGGCCGGGAAGGCCGGCCCAGGAAAGCCGGCGGCGAAACGCGAGTAGCCCGGCCGGCCGCGCGTGCCGCATGGTCAGAAACCCTCCCCGGTGAATCCCTCTTTCCAAAAGGTAGATGGAGGCCTACGCTGATGATATAATGTTAAACGTCTGCAAGGGCGTGGCGCCGGGAGGCCGAACGCGTGAGTGGGTACGGCGCCGCCCAAGTCGCGTGACGAGGACAACGCATGCGCAGAACAGTTGCCTACGTGCTGGCGGGGGTGGTGGTCGCCATTACCGCTGGTGCTCTCATCTGGAGGTATGGCCGGCCCCTGAGCGTGGACGAGGTGTTGGCGGCCTCTGCGAAGCAGCCGGCCGGCACGGCCATCAAAATCGTGTATCCCCTCGATGCCACCCTGTTTCCACCCGATATGGCGCCGGCGGTGTTCCGGTGGGAGGATGGCAATGCTGACGCCTCGCTGTGGCTCGTCCGAGTGGAATTCGCGGGCGGGTCGGCGCCGATTGCTTGTCTGAGCCGCGAACGCCAGTGGATGCCGATGGCGGAGGATTGGGAGCTTATCAAGAAGGGTTCGACGGAGAAGGAGGCTCGGGTTACGGTGGTCGGCGTCAAAGCCGGCCGGCCGGTCAAGATCGTCTCGACTGCCTCCATCGTCATACGGACCTCCACGGACGCGGTAGGGGCCCCGTTGTTCTATCGGGAGGTGAATCTGCCTTTCATCGACGCCGTGACGGACCCCTCGAAGATCCGTTGGCGCTTCGGATCGATCTCCACGCCGCAACCCGCGCCGGTCATTCTCACGGGCCTGCCGGTCTGCGGGAATTGTCACTCTTTCCCACGAGACGGCGGGACGCTGGCCATGGACGTCGATTACGCCAACAGCAAGGGGGCGTACGTCATCACGGGGATCAAGCCCCAAATGACGCTGGCTACGAGCGACATCATTACGTGGGATGACTACAAAAGGGAAGACGGGGAACAGACTTTCGGCCTGCTCTCCCAAATCTCCCCGGACGGCCGGTACGTGCTCAGCACGGTCAAGGATAAATCCGTATTCGTGCCGATGCCGGAGTTGGCGTTCTCGCAGTTGTTCTTCCCGATCAAGGGGATTCTGTGCGTCTATGACCGGCAGACCAAGGTCTTCAGTGCCTTGCCCGGTGCGGACGATCCCGTCTACGTGCAGAGCAATCCGAGCTGGAGCCCCGACGGCAAGTACGTCGTCTTTGCCCGCGCCAGAGCGTACGATCTCCAGAACACCAAAGGCAAAGGCAAGATCCTGCTGACCCGGGAAGAATGCAAGGAATTCGTCGAAGACGGCAAGCCCTTCCTGTTCGACCTGTGCCGCATTCCCGTTCAATGACGGCAAGGGCGGCATCGCGGAGCCCATCCCCGGGGCCTCAAACAACGGCATGAGCAATTTCTTCGCCCGCTACTCGCCGGACGGCCGCTGGATCGTCTTCTGCAAGGCCAAGAGCTACATGCTGCTGCAACGGGACAGCGAGCTATATATCATCCCCGCCGCGGGCGGCGAAGCCCGGCGGCTCCGCGGCAACGCCGGCCGGATGAACTCCTGGCATAGCTGGTCGCCGAACGGCAAATGGCTGGTCTTCTCTTCGAAGGCTTGGTCGGACTACACGCAGCTTTGCCTGACCCATATTGACGACAACGGCGAAAGCAGCCCGCCTGTTCTGCTCGCGAACCTGACCACTGCCGGCTGGGCCGCCAACATCCCCGAGTTCGTCAATGCGCGTCCCGACGCGATCGCCCACATCGGCGAGCAGTTCCTCAATGACTATTCCTTCGTCCGTGCCGGCAACGAGTTCTACCGCCACGGCGACGCGGACAATGCCATCGCCCAGTACAACAAAGCCCTGGAGCTGAACCCGGACAGCGTCGAAGCCCACCAGAAGCTGGGATTCCTGCTCTATCACGTGAAGGACCAGCCTCAGGAAGGCATGGCCCACCTGCGCAAGACTCTCGCACTGGACCCTCACAACCCGCGTGCCCATTACGACCTGGGCATGGCGCTGCTCCATCAACGCAAGATCGATGAGGCGGGCGGGCACCTTGCGGAGGCCCTTGCTTACATGCCGGCCGATGGGTTGGACGGTCAATACACGCCCCTCCGCGTGCATCTGAGCTTCGGGGAAGCATTGCTGCTGGCGTACCGGTTGCCGGAGGCGAAGGTGCACCTCGCGCGGGTCGTGCAACTTGACCCGATGAACGCGTACGGGCACTACTGGCTGTCCCAGGCGTTGGCCGGTTTGAACGAGATAGACGCGGCCCTGCTGTCCTACGCCAAGGCGATGAAGCTCAATCCGAAAGTGGATGATTCCCCGGGGCTGCACCAAATGTTGGAGAAGGGGCTCCTGCAAAAACGCCAGTTCCACGAGGCGCTGGGCCATGCAGAACGCGCCCTGACGCTGGCCCAGGCCGAGGGTGACGCGGCGATGGCGGCCCGTTTCCAGAAGGAAGTGGAATACTGCCGGCAGTTGGAGCAGGCGGCGAAACAGTAGGCCGCTGCGGCGGGGCGGTTGCCGACCGCGAAAATGTGCCCATTTTCGCGGCCGGCGTGAACTTGCCGCCGAACATTTCGCCAAGTTGCCGAGAATATGACGCATACGTCTTGCATGCGAACCTGGGTTTTGTTAAAATAAGAGCCTATGGGGTTATACGATAGAGATTACACGCAGCCGGAGTCGCGGCGACAGTATTACAGCGTCTGTCGCAGGTTGCGATTCAATTGGCCGCGGATGACGCCGGTCGTCACTTGGCTTCTGGTTGCCAACGTTGCGATTTTCTTGCTGGGCATTCTCAATCGGCATGTGGCCGGATTCCTGGTCACGTGGTTCGCGCTGGACCCAGGCTCCCTGCTGACCATCCTGGAGCCGTGGCGGATCGTCACGTACCAGTTCCTCCACGACATGACGGGCGCTGGAGCACATCCTCCTTAACATGCTTGTCTCTGTGCTTCTTCGGCCCGCCGCTGGAGAGGTACCTGGGCAGCCGCCGGTTCATCCCGTTCTATCTGCTCTGCGGCGCAGCCGGCGGGATTCTCTATACTCTGCTGACGGCCGTCCAGTTCCTGCCGCCGGCCCCGCTGTTGGGCGCCTCGGGGTCGATCCTGGGGGTGCTGGCGGCGTGTGCGATCCTGTTTCCGAATTCCGTCATCTTTCTCTTCATTGTCCCCGTACCGATTCGCCTCGGAGCGATTGCTTTCGCCGTCATTTTCCTGGTGCGGGTCGTCACGCGCGGCGGCAACGCCGGAGGCGAGGTGGCTCATTTGGCGGGGATGGCCACCGGCGCCGCTTACGTGCTGGTGCAGCCGATGTGGGACCGGTTCTTCTTGAAGATGCGGTCCGGCTCCTGGGAAAAGAGAATCGAAGAAGGCCGCCGGCTGCAAATCGAGGTAGATCGCATCCTGGCGAAGGTGCACCGCTCCGGCCTGCACAGTCTGACCCGCCGCGAGAAGGCCACCCTCAAACGCGCCACGCAGGAAGAAATCCGCCGCCATCAACTGTAGCTCAGTCCCACTTGAACCGGACTTTGTTCTCGGTCAGGGACTGGACTCGCTGCCGGATGTTCTCCTGCTTGACCTTCTGGTCCCGCCACTTGGCGATCTCGTCCTTGCTCTCCGCGGACCTGCTTCTGCAGCTCGTCGAGCTTCTTGAGGAGCTGCTCGTAGGCGATCTCTTTGCGCCGTACGATCAGGTCGTACCGCTTGGCAACGATGTCCTGCAACTCCATCCCCAACGTCTGCTTCTTCGCATCCGACTTCTCGTTGCGGATTTGCTTGAGCAGATCGTTGGCCCTCTTCTTGAGCTCGAAATCCGCCTTCAAAACTGTCCCCAGCTCCGGGCAGGAGCCGTCGGCCTCGAAGATGTACCCATACTCCTTGTATCAAACGGTCGAACGTGCCGATGTAAAGCTGCGGGTCGCCTCCCTTGAGCTTGGTGAGGGCCTGCTCTTCGCTGGGATAGTTGGCCTTGAGCCATTCCACGAACTTGGTGTTCCGCTCCTGCCGGCGGGCGTCCAACCGCTCGCGGATGATCTGGTCCAGCTCCGGCTGGCCCTGAGCGCGCAACTGACCTTCGAATTTCTCCGGGTCTTTCTGCCGCAGCTCGCTCAACTGCTTGGCCTTGGCGGGGTCCCGCTTCTGGAGGCCCTGCATGATCCTGTCGACCACATCGTTGGGGAGGGGTCTCTGCCACCAGGGTCCCGTCTGCATCTCTTTGGGCTCATCCAGCCAGATGTCGCTCTTGGTCTGCTGGGGTTCGCCGGCCACCAGGAGCGCGGCCGCAAACCCTCCCGCCAGCGCCACCGCCGCGACAAACGCGGCCACTTCGAAACCATCGCATCGACACTATCCTTTCAAATACTCGGCCTGAATTGCCATGAGCTCCTGCTCCAACTCATCGGGGGCCCCGACGCCGAGTTCGTTCTCATCGCCGTTGAGCGCCTCCATCTGAGCCTCGATCTGCCCGATCTCCGACGAGAAGTAGGCCAAGTCGCGATCGTCCGCCGTGATGTCGTCGCTGTCCCATATCGTGGCGGGCAAGAGGGTGGCGATGGAAAGAGTGGACTGGCTCGCCGATCGGGGGCCGAGTAGTCCGATCAGCGCCAGCACGATCACGGCCGCCGCGGCCGCCACGGAGGCCCGGACCAGTTGTATGATTCTGTGGCGGCGGAGTGCCGTGGCGGCCATCTGCCTCTTGAGCGCGGCAAGGACCCGGGCGTCCGGCAGGGGGGCCGGACAAGCCTCCAGCCACCGCTCGCCGGCCTGGATGTCTTCGTGTGCGGCCTTGACCGCCGGTTCATCCATAAACCGCCGGAGCAGCTCGATCAGGTTGTCGTGTGCTCGATCTCTCATGGCATCCACCCTCTACCCCTCCATGAGCTCTCTCAGTTTCTTGAGTCCTCGGTGCAGCTTGGACAACGCCGTACCGATGGGTTCCGACCGGAGCTCGGCAATTTCTTTGAAACTCAGTTCCGAATAAAAACGCAACAGGATCAAATCCCTGGTATCGGCATCCAGACGGTTCAAGTGAACCTGAAGCTTGTCGAGCCTCTCTTCGCCCTCGTCCGAGAAGCGGGCCTCATTCAGGTCCGGCTCCAACTCCAATTGGCTCCGGCGGGCATCCAACAGCTTGCGGCGCCGCTGCTTGCCCCGCAGGTGATCGTGGAAAATATTCGAGGCGATTTTGAAGAGCCAGCTTTCAAAGGCGCCGCCCTTGTACGACCCGATCTTCTCGACGAGCCGGATGAACAACTCGCTCAAGAAGCTCGTCGCTCAGGTCCCGGTCACCGGTCAGCCGGTAGAAATAACCGTAACAGCGACCGGCGTACATATCAACCACCTGCGCAAAGCTGTCAGCGTCCCCCGATTTACAGCCGTCTATGATTCGGGCTAACTCGACGCTTCTACCCATTCGTTGCGTTCATTATCAAAGACGTTTACGCGCCAAGGCTTATTGCAGGAAACCACAAAGCCGGCGACCGCCTATCGGACCTTCCCGTGCGGCCCGGACCCCCATTCCGATCATGCCCAGCGTCACTCCACCAATTCTTGCTGCGCTCCGTATGACACCCCCGGGACGGCACAGGCCCTCATGTCGGCCAGGATTCCTCGGGGCCTTCCTCCTCTTCCGTTTCCTGGTCGAATTTCCAGCCCTCCGTCTCTTCCATCTCGTTGATCTCCCGCTGGACGTACTTGAAAATCTTATCCTGCAGCGGGCCCAGCTTGCTGTACCACTTGAGCATGTTCTGGTAGCTGCCGAGGAGCATGTCGAGGCGGAGGAGTTGCCATTTCGCGAGACATTCGGCCTCCTTGATGTTCGAGAACGGGTCGCACTTGAACATCTTGCGGCCGTCCGGCCCTTTCCCACAGAGCTCGCACTGTTCGCACTGGATCATATTTTGTCCTTTACAGAAAGATTCCGCCTGTGCTAAACTCTATTATACGCGTCTGGACGTTTCCGTAGCAAAGATTTTAACCTTTTGTTGGAGCAGACATGGCCAAGCCGCGACGTAGAAGGAAGATCGGCAGCAAGAAAAGACGTACACGCTGGAAGATCAGGCATAAGATCAGCGGCTAACGATCCGCCTGGGGTCGAACCTCAGGCTTTGTGAATAGATGCAAGGCCGGACAAGGGGCTCGCGGCGCTCGCTGCGCGTAAGATGGCGATGAAACACTTCCGTGTAGTCTTCCAGCCGGAGAGCAGGGAGATCTCGATCCACCAGGGCGCGACGCTCCTTGAGGCGGCCGGACAAGCGGGCATCGTTCTAACCACACCCTGTGGCGGTAAGGGCACCTGTGGGAAGTGCGCCTTGCTGCTGCATCCCTCCGGAGAGCAGGTTCTCGCCTGCCAACACCAAGTCCAAGGCGACTTGGCGGTGCTGGTCCCGCCGGAGTCTCGCTTCTACGAGCACAAAATCCTCGAGCACGGGATCGCGGCCGGCGCCCAAATTCAGCCGACAGTCTACCACAAGTATGAGGGACTCGCGGGCACCGGTGCGATCCTGGGCGTGGCCGTCGATATCGGGACCACGACGGTCGTGGCCAAGCTGCTCGACATGGTCACCGGCCGGTGTCTGGCCACGAAAGCCGTGCTCAATCCGCAAACTCGCTTCGGCGACGATGTGGTCAGCCGCATCAACTATGCCCAATCCGAAGACCGTCTGACCGAGCTGCACGATGTCATCATCGAGTGCATCAACGCGTTGATCGATCGCCTCTGCCGGCACGTGGGTGTCGGCGCTTCGAGCATTTACGAAGCGTCTATCGTCGGCAACACGACGATGAACCACATCTTCCTGCGGTTTCCGGTCGAGCAACTCGGTCGGGCGCCCTACCGGGCTTGGTCGGTGGATGCGCACGACGTCTCGCCCGAACAGATGGCAGTCAGGATGAATCCCGCCGGCAACATCCACTGTGCCGAGAACATCGCGGGTTTCGTCGGCGCGGACACGACCGCCGTGGCTTGGCCGTGGACATGGATTCCGTGGAGGATCGAGTCCTCGTGGTGGACATCGGGACCAACGGCGAGATCGTATTAGGCACCCGCGAGGAACTGTACGCGGCCAGTTGTGCGGCGGGACCTGCCCTCGAAGGGGCACGCATCCGGCATGGCAGCCGGGCGGCCCACGGTGCCATTGAAGCCGTTGTTTGTAACGAAGATATCTCTCTGGACGTCATCGGCAAGAGCCCGCCGCGCTCGATCTGTGGCAGCGGCTTGATCGATGCGGTGGCTGTGCTCGTGGACCTCGGCATCGTTGACGCGACGGGCCGCTTCGCAGAGCGGCGGGGCGGCATTGACGCTCTGCCCAAGGCTATCGTTTCCCGGATTCTGGAACACGAGGGGCAGCCCGCCTTTTGCCTGGCTTGGAACGAGCGGACCGCGCAACCGGAGATTCTTCTGACGCAGAGGGACATCCGCGAAGTGCAACTGGCCAAGGCCGCCATCCGGGCCGGGATCCGCATTCTCATGAACAAGCTGGGCATCACCGACCGGGACATCGATCGGGTCCTTCTGGCCGGGGCGTTCGGCAATTACATTCGGCCGAGCAGTGCCATCCGCATCGGTCTGTTGCCCGAGGTGTCGTTGGACCGCATCCAGTCCGTCGGCAACGCCGCCGCCACGGGGGCTGAGATTCTGCTCATCAGCGCGGAGTGCAGGGAGAGAGCCGCCAAGCTGGCCCGCAGGATTCAGTACATCGAGATCGCGCACGAGAAGGACTTCAGCGATATCTTCGCCGACGCGATGTTCCTGCATCCGTGATGCTCGCGCCGTGTTTGCCATTCGGAACGGAGCGGAGCGGAGTGACGGGTCTGGGCTGCGAGTTGGCCAGAGATCCTTCGGCTTCGCCGCTGGATGACAACCCTCACACGGGGCACAGATTCCTCCGAATCTGTGTCAGATTCGTCCCACGACCAAGCAGGCGTTGTGGCCGCCGAAGCCAAACGAGTTGCTCAGGGCGATGTCCACCTTCGCCTCGCGAGCCTTCCAGGGGACATAATCCATCTTCAGATCGCAGCGCTCGTCCTGGTTGTCCAAGTTGATGGTCGGCGGAATGATCGAGTTGTTGATGACTTTAATGGCGGCGATCAACTCCACGGCCGCGGTGGCGCCGAGCATGTGTCCCAGGCAGCTCTTGGTCGAGCTGATGGGGACCTTATAGGCGTACTCGCCGAAGATGCTCCGGATTGCTATGCTCTCGGCAATGTCGTTCAACTCCGTGCTGGTGCCATGCGCATTGATATAGTCAACGTCCTCGGGATTGATCTTCGCATCCGCCAGGGCCAGCTTCATCGCCATGGCGGCTCCCGCTCCGTCCGGCAGGGGGGCCGTGATGTGATACCCGTCATCCGTCGCCGCGTAGCCCAAGAGCTCCGCGTAGATTCTCGCCCCGCGTTTGCGGGCGTGGTCGTAATCTTCGAGGATCAGAATGCCGGCGCCTTCGGTGAGGACGAAACCATCCCGGTCCCGGTCGAACGGCCGCGAGGCCGCCGTCGGATTGTCGTTGCGGGTGCTCAGCGACCGGGCCGCACAGAACGAGCCCAAGCCGATCGGTGTCAGAGCTGCCTCGGAGCCGCCGGTAACTACGGCATCGCTTCGTCCGCTGGCGATGTTCCAGAAGGCCTCACCGATCGTATGGTTGCTCGATGCGCACGCACTGGACACCGTGAAGCTTGGGCCTCGTAGACCAAACTGGATGGCGATATTGCCGCTGCCCGCATTGGCCATGAGCCGTGGCACACAGAAGGGCGAGACCTTGGCCGGCCCTCGCTCGATCAGCCGGACATGCTGGTCTTCGATCTCCTTGATTCCGCCGATCCCCGTACCGACAATGGCGCCAACTGCGATAGGGGTCTTCCCGGGAGAAATCGAGGCCGCTGTCCTTCATCGCCTGGATCGCTCCTGCGACAGCGAACTGCGAAAACCGGTCCATCCGGTTGGACGTCACGCTTATCGATGTACTTGGTCACATCGAAGTTCTTGATCTCTCCCCCAAAATGGACCGGGAACTGGCTGGCGTCGAACGACTCGATCGTCGAGACCCCGCTCCGGCCCTCGCACAGGGCATGAAACAACTCCTCCACGGACTCGGACAGCGCGGTGATGCACCCCAAGCCGGTTATGACCACTCGGCGTCTATCCATGGGGCCTACGCGCTTTCCTTTTTCTTGGACTGGGCGATGTTGACGATGTACTCGATGGCGGCGCCGACCGTCTGAATCTTCTCGGCCTCCTCATCGGGGATGCTCATGTCGAATTCGTCCTCGAACTCCATCACGAGCTCAACGGTATCCAGAGAGTCGGCGTTCAGGTCGTTAATGAAGGAGGTGTCACGGGTAATCTCCGATTTATCAACGCCCATCTGCTCGCTGATGATCTCGATCACCTTGTTTTCGATCGCCTGGACATCTATCTCGTCGATACTCACTTGCGTATCCTCCTTAACAGACTCGGACTTCTCTTGTAGGGTGACAACTGCGGTTCCCTGGATATATATGTGCCAGTACCACCCTCCCTATGTTCGGCCGGTATCTTACCGGCTCCGGGGACGGTTGTACAACCATTTTTTTAGTTTTTTCACATGGCCATCCCGCCATCGACGCACAAGACTTGCCCGGTGATGTACCCGGCGTCGTCACTGGCAAAGAAAGCGACCGCCTTGGCCACATCCTCGACGGTGCCCATGCGTTTCATGGGGATGAGCTCGACAGCCGCGTCGATCACGGGCTGGAGCAGCTTGCGGGCCATCTGCGTGTCGATGAAGCCGGGGGCGACGCAGTTGGCCGTCACATTCTTCTTGGCCAGTTCGCGGGCCGTCGTCTTGGCCAGAGCCGATGAGCCCGGCTTTGCTGGCGGAGTAGTTGGCCTGGCCGGCGTTGCCCATCACGCCGGAGACGGAGCTGATGTTGATGATGCGTCCGAACTTGTTGCGCAGCATGGACTTATATGCCGCCCGGATCGCTACGAAGGCGGCCCTCAGATTGACGGCGATCACCTTGTCGAACTCCTCGTCGGTCATCCGCATCAGCAGGTTGTCCTTGGTGATTCCGGCGTTGTTGACCAGAATGCCGATGCCGCCGTACTCCGAGGCCAACGACTCCAGGACCTCCGTGAACTTCTCCGTCTGCGTGATATCGACGCATCGCGTCACGACTTCAAAGCCGGCCTCTTTGACAACCCGCTCCAAGTCCTTGAGCTGGTCCTCCATCATATCCAGCCCGGCGACGATCCGGCCCTGCTTGAGCAGCTCGAACACGATGGCTCGGCCGATCCCGCGGGCGGCGCCGGTGACCACGGCAAGTCGTTTCTCCGTCATCCGTTACCTCCAGATCACGCCGCGCCCGACGCCCCTTCGAGCAAGGCTTTCAGGGAGCTCAGGTCGCTGACGTTGGTCACCTTCGTCTTGCGGTTGATGCGTTTCATCAGCCCGGTCAGGACCCGTCCCGGGCCGATCTCGTAGAATTGCTCGACCCCGTCGGCCAGCAGCCGCTCCATGCACTTTTGCCACAGGATGGGGCTGACAAGCTGGCGGGTCAGCCCGTCGATGATGCCCTCCGCACTGACATAGTACTCTGCGGTGATATTGACCACCGTCTTGACGGAGCCCGGCGGCGCAATCCTGGCACTGCCACAACGCCTCCTGCAAGGCCTCGGCAGCACGGAACATCAGCGGCGTGTGAAAGGCCCCGGCCACTTCCAGCCGGATCGCTTTCACCGCCCCGTACTTCTCCGCCAGCCGTTCGACCCGTTCGCAGGCCCCGATCGTGCCGCTGACGACGATCTGCCCGGGACAGTTGAAATTGACCGGATCGAGCAGCTCCCCTTCGGAGGCCTCGTCGCACAACTGCCGGACCTTGTCCTCCTCCAAACCGATGAGGCTGACCATCGAGCCTTTGACGGAATTGGCCGCCGCCTGCATCGCCTCGCCGCGTTTCTTGACCAGCCTCAGCCCGTCTTCGAAGCTCATGACTCCGGCCGCGTAGAGGGCGGTGTACTCGCCCATGCTCAGCCCCGCCGTGACGTCCGGCTTGAGGCCCGCCGTGGCGGGACTCGTCCGCAGCACCTCCAGAAGGGCGGCGGACGTGACGAAGATGGCCGGCTGGGACATCGTCGTGCTGTTGAGCCGCTCGGCCGGGCCCTCGAAACAGACCTTGCGCAGGTCGAATCCGACGATGTCGTTGGCTTTTTGGAACAGCTCGGCGGCCGCGGGGAACGCCTGCACGACGTCTGCCCCCATGCCCACCGCCTGGGCGCCTTGTCCCGGGAACAGAAAAGCGGTCTTCATCGGTCGCATCCTTGATCTTTTGCCATGTTCATGCCTCCATCCCTTCGGGCAGACGCGCTCAAAACTCGATGACGTTCGCCCCCCAGGTGACGCCGGCGCCGAACGCCACGAAAATCACAATGTCCCCTTTTTTGAGCCTGCCCTGGCGGACGCACTCATCGAAGGCGATGGGCACCGAGGCGGCCGACGTGTTGCCGTAGTTCTGAATATTGATGAAGACCTTCTCGTCGGGCAGATTCAGCCGCTTGGCCGCCGATTCGATGATCCGGGCGTTCATCTGGTGCGAGATGACCATGGCCACATCGTCCAGGGTCAGATGGCAGTGCTCCAGGCAGTCCGTGACGGCATCGACGATCCGCCGGACCGCCTGCTGGTAGACTTCCCTGCCCTTGATCTGCATGAGGGCCTTGTCTGGGTCGTCCAACGGCCGGGAGACCGGGTTTCGCGACCCGTAGGCCTGGCAGTTGAGGGCCTGCCAGAACGTCCCGTCCGCACCCAGCGTGCTATACAGGATGCCTCGTCCGGCGTCCTGTTTGCGCTGCAGCACCACCGCCCCGGCTCCGTCGCCGAAGAGAATGCAACTGGTCCGGTCCTTCCAGTTCGTGATTTTCGTGAGTGTCTCGGCCCCGATGACCAGCGCGTTGTCGATCTGCCCGTTCTCAATGAGCTGATGGACGAGGTGCAGCGAGTAGACAAAACCGCTGCACGCGGCCCCTAGGTCGAACGCCCAGGCCTTCTTCGCCCCCAGCGCCTGCTGAACGAAACACGCGGTGGACGGAAAGACCATCTCCGGCGTGATGGTGGCCACGGTGATCAAATTAAGGTCTTCGCCGCTGAGCCCCGCGTACTGGAGCGCCCGCTTGGCCGCCTCGGTGGCCAAGTAGGCTGTCGACTCACCGTCGCTGGTAATGTGCCTGGTTTTGATCCCGGTCCGCGAATTGATCCACTCGTCCGACGTGTCCACCATCCGGGCGAGATCGTCGTTGGTCAGTACCTTCGAGGGGACAAAGGAGCCGCACCCGGTAATGACGGCGCGGTTCGCGGGGGAGCGATCCTCAGTCTTCTTCTCCATCCGTCGTCCTTACGCGATTCTCCGAGAGACACTCCATGATCTTGTCGTTGATCCTCTGCCGGTAGCACTTCTTGGCGGTGAGCACGGCGTTGCGGATCGTCCGGGCCTTGCTGGCGCCGTGACTGATCAGGGCCGTGCCGTTGATGCCCAGCAGGGGGGCGCCACCGTACTCGTTGTAGTCGTGCTTTTGGTACACGCGCATGATGATCGGCTTGAACATCAGCGCCAGCTCCGGCTTCTCCTGCATCAGCTCCTGCTTGATCGCCCGGAACAGCCCTTCGACCGTCCCTTCGGTCAGCTTCAGGATCACGTTGCCGACGAAGCCTTCGCACACGACGACGTCGCAGACCCCTCGGAAGATGTCCCTTCCTTCGATATTCCCGATGAAAGTTCAAACGCGGATCGGCACGCAGCAGATCCCGCGTCTTCTTGACGATCTCATTGCCTTTGGCCTCTTCCTCCCCGATGCTCATCAGCCCGACCCGCGGGTTCTGCACGCCCAGGAAATGCTGCGAGTAAATGCTCGCCATCAGGCCATACTGGTACAGGTTGATCGGCTTGCAGGCGATATTGGCGCCCACGTCGCAGATGGTCACCGGCCCGGTCAGGCTCGGGAAAGACCACGGCAATTCCCGGCCGGTTCACCCCTGGCAGGTTGCGCATCCGCATCTGAAATGCCGCGACGCACGCCCCCGTATTGCCCGCCGAGATCACCGCATCGGCCCGGTCCAGCTTCGCCAGCTTCGCCAGAACGCCAATCGAGCTGCGCGGCTTCTTGCGCAGGCTGTCGATCGGCTTCTCATCCATGCCGATCACGTCGGGGGCATCGACGATGCTCAGACGCTCTTTGTCATAGGTCGCGGCTCGCCAGTTTCGCCTCCAGCGTCTGCTGCGGCCCCACCAGGAGGACCATGTCGTCCTTCTCAAGCTGAGGCAACACCTCCAACACTCCGGCAATGACTTCATCCGGAGCGTAGTCGCCTCCCATGGCATCCACTGCGATACGCATGCTTATGCTGTTTCCTCCTTGCCGAGCTTCAGCGTCATGCTCGGATTCACATAGCCACAGTTGCTGCACGCCGCATGCGGCAATTTCGCCTGACTGCACTTCGGACACAGCGCATAGTTCACCGGCTTGATCGCTTCGTGCGACCGCCGGGTTCGTGAGCGGCTTCTACTCGTTCTTCTTGCTGGTAACATGATCTACTTACTCCAATCCTTCTGCAACAATCCACACCGTCATCCTCTCGCTACCGATGCGAACCTTCTTTCATATCTTCGCAGGTTCCTGTCTGTCAAGCGCAAATCCGGCGCGCCCAACCGAAAACACCTACCCGACCTTCTCCGCATCTCACAGGCAACGGGGCTCGATTATGGTCGTCGCCCGGGCCGTTGTCAACGTTTCATCCGCCAATAACGGCGACAAACGTTGGAGCAGTGCGACCGCTCGTATTCGCAGAAATTTGTGCAGCCCCGTGCGATGGTATGCCGAAAAAATAATGCAACGTGATGTTTCCGGACCCTGCGGAGGGGTGGTTTTGTAATAAATGCTTGCTGCTGCTGATGTTATGAATGAAACGCGGAGTCGCCTGGCCGACACGATCGGCATGGTAATTCTGTTCCTGATGGCGACCGGAGCGGTGATGGTCTTCTCCGCCGGCGCCGATCTGGGCCACGACTTTGACCTGCGGCACTTCTACGACTTCCCGGGCCTGCGCCAGATCATGTTCTTCCCCGTTGCGGTGGTCGTCTTGTTCCTCGCCTCCGTGCCGGATTACCGGATTTGGCGGATTCGCTCACGCTGGTATGCGTGTCCGACGGTATGGCTGTTAGTTGTTGCCTTTTCGTTGCTTATCGTTGTCCTGGTCCCGTCGATAGGCACGACGGTCAATCAGGCCCGGCGGTGGCTGCGGATTCCGCTGGGACCGGCCAGCATCAGCTTCCAGCCGTCGGAACTGGCCAAGTGGACGATGGTCTTCTTCATGGCGGGCATTTGTTCTAAAGCCGGGCCGGACATGAAGTTATATTGGAGGCGGTTTCTGCCGCTGTGCATCCTGATCGGATTGATCTGCGGACCGATTGTCGTGGAGGACTTAGGCACGGCCGCGTTCATCGCCCTGATTAGCTTCACCATGCTGCTGATTGCCGGGGTCAAGTGGTGGCACGTTCTGACCTTGGTCCCTGTCGGTGCTATTGGACTCATAGCGGCTTTGATTCAGTCGCCGTATCGGGTCCAGCGATTGGCGGCGTTCCTGCACCCGGAGTGGTTTGGGGAATCCGTGGCCTATCAGGCGAATCAATCGTTGATCGCGATTGGCTCGGGCGGGCTGTGGGGCAAAGGGCTCGGTGCAAGGCATCTCGAAATATGGCCATCTGCCGGAAGACACGACCGACTTCATCTTCGCCATCGTGGGCGAAGAGTTGGGCGTGGTCGGGACACTCGGGGTCATCGCGCTCTTCATGCTTCTTCGTTGTCCTTGGGTTGGTGGTGGTGATCCGATGTCGCGATCCCTTCGGCCGGCTCCTTGCGGCGGGTATCGTCCTGACCGTCGGAGTGCAAGCCGCCCTGAACATCGGCGTGGTTACCGTCGTGCTGCCCACCAAGGGGATACCGCTTCCGTTCGTCAGCTCCGGCGGGACCAGCATGTTGTTGTCGTCCGCCGCCGTGGGCGTCCTGATGAATATCGCCGCACGCACGAGGTCTGACCGCCTCGATGTAAACCTTGACTAACGCGAGACTTAACGCGATCCGACCGCACTTCCGGACGGTTTTGTGCGTGATTTTCCCGCCTCTTTTTGTTAAAATACTCTACGTGTGGGTCCGGCTTGGACTCATAGGCACGCAATGGGCATGGGGGCTGCAACGTGGCTCTGCGAAAGGGTGATGCGATTAGATCCTGGTTCTGGGCCGCTATTGTAGTGGTCGCTTCTAGCGACCGTTGCATGGCCGGCTTCCAGTCCGTCCACGCCAAGCCGCTTCGTGCCGGATGAGATCATCGTGAAGTTCCGCACGGCGGTGCCCGATCCCAATGAGGCCGCTGAAGAATGCCATCATCGGTAAAACCAGTCTCAGCAGGACTTACGAACGCTGGGCGGCGGATTCCGGGTGCGGGAGATAAGGCCGGTCCTCAAGGACTTCGAGCGTCACCAAGCAGCCATGCGGCTGCTTCGCAACTTGCGCGTCGTCCCAACTGACGCCGAAGCAGAAGCAACTGCTCCAGCGTCAGAATCGTGCCCTGGCATCCGCGGGGCATCCCGGCCTGGGCAACATCTACCGCGTCCGTTTGGATCTTGAACCCGGCGCGAGCCTGGATGGCGTACTGGCAGCCTATCGCAGCCGGCCGGATGTCGAGTACGCCGAACTGAACCCGGTCATTTCCGTCTGTGCCACGCCCAACGATCCGTTGTATGCGAACCAGTGGGCGCTCAGCCAAGATTCACGCGGCTGAGGCGTGGGACACGTGCCGGGGCAGCAGCGAGGTCATCGTGGCGGTCCTTGACACAGGCGTGGACTACAACCACCCGGATCTGCGCGGCAATCTGTGGACCAACGAGGCGGAGCTGAAGGGACTGCCCGGCGTCGACGATGACGGCAACGGTTATGTTGACGACATTCGCGGCTGGAACTTCGCTTATGCCAACAACGATCCCATCGACGATCACGGCCACGGCACTCATTGCGCGGGGCTCATTGCCGCCGTGGGGAACAACGGCATTGGTATCGCCGGTGTGTGCTGGACCGCTCGCATCATGCCGGTGAAGATTCTCGACTCGGCGGGCGAGGGCAATGCGGCCGACGCCGTGCCTGCCATCTACTACGCGGTGGCCAATGGCGCCGACATCATCTCCGGCAGTTGGGGCGGCACGGAGACCTCCAACGCCTTGCGGGACGCCATCGCCTACGCTCACGACCAGGGTGTCGTCGTGGTGGCGGCGGCCGGCAACGCCGACTCCGACACGCCTTTCTATCCGGCGGCCTATCCGGGTGTCATTTCGGTTGCCGCGACCGACTCGGCCGACCATCGCTGGTATGCGTCGAACTATGGCGATTGGGTCGATCTCGCCGCTCCGGGCCAGAGCATTGTGTCTCTGCTCGCCACGCTGCCGGGCAAGACTGCCGTCAGCGGGACCAGCAGCATCATGTCCGGGACATCCATGGCGGCCCCGCACGTGTCGGGGACCTGTGCCCTGCTCCTGGCGGCCAATCCGCTGCTGCGCTGCGACGAATTGCCGCAGATCCTCACGACCACGGGCGATCCCATCGCGTCCGGCATCTGTTCTTCCAACGGCCGGCTGAACGTGTACAACGCCCTGCGTGCCGTCATTCCGCCCGAAGGGACGATTCGCATGGACCGGGCGTACTATCCCGCCGGGGCGGATATCGGGCTCCTTGTGGCCGACTGGAACCTGCGGGGTAGCGGCCATTGTGACGTATTGATCGAGACCTCCGGGCGGCGACCAGGAGACGGTGACGCTACGGGAGACCAACGTGTCGCTCGGGGTCTTGCGGGGCACGATCACCAGCCAGAACGCGGCTGTGGTCGTGGGCGACGGTATTCTCCAGGTGCATGATGGCGAGGGCATCCAAGCCCGTTACCTCAATGTGGGGGATATGCGGACCAGGCCGGTCAATGGCGGTACGCCAGTGCCGTCGCCGACTACAAGCCGCCCACGATGGTGAGTCTGAACATCACGCTGCAAAGTGCGGCGGCCACCATCGATCTCCAAACGAGCGAGGCGACCCGGGCCGAGATCCGGTACGGCAAGACCCAGGGCGGGCCCTATGGTTCGGTGCAGCAGGACCTCGGCTTCAGCGAGCAGCATAGCATCCAATTGAGTGGACTGAACGCGCCGACCCAGTATTGGTTCGTTGTGGCTCTCACGGACCAGGCCGGCAACGAGGCGGTGGACGATAACAATGGACAGAGCTATTCGTTTGTCACCCAGCGTGTCGTTCCGTGAGAATTGTTGGGCCCAAGGACGGACATGGCCGTGTACAAACGGGGTCCCGCGTGGTTAAGATAACCGTGATGGCGCCGGGATAAGGACCGGCCGCCACACGGGACCCAAGGATAGGACAAGGAAGTCATCAGTGAGCCACACGACCTTTTTCTTCGCCGGCGGGGGCACGGGCGGGCACATCTACCCGCTCTTGTCCATCGCCGAGCAGATCCTGGCCCGCCAGCCGGACGCCGGGATTCATTTCTTTCACAGCACGCGGAGCGTCGATCAGCGGGTCTTCGAGAAGATCCCCTACCAGCGCACGCCCCTGCCCGCGACGGGCTTGTCTTTTCATCCCTGGAAGTTGCTGCGTTTCATCTCGACCTTTCGCCAAAGCTGCCGCCAAGCCATGAGCCTGATGGCCGCCAGCCCCCGTCCCGTTGTCATCGGAGCCGGCGGATTCGTGGCCGCCCCGGTCTGCCGCGCCGGCAGCAAGCTGGGCGTGCCGGTCGCCCTGATCAATGTGGACGTGCTGCCCGGCCGGGCCAACAAGCTCAGTGCCCGCTGGGCGAATGAGATCTTCGTCCAGTTCGAAGAAAGCAAGAAGTGCTTCAAGCACAGCCGCGCGGTCATCAACCCCGTCGGCTGTCCCCTGCGGAGCAGCTTCGAGCATCCCGACCCTGACAAGGCTCAGAGCGGAGCTTGGCCTGGATCGGAGCAAGAACGTCCTGCTGATCACGGGAGCGTCGAGCGGCTCGACCCGAATCAACGAAGCGATCTGCCAACTGCTGCCACAATTGGAGCAGTTCGCCGACCGTTGGCAGATCGTCCACCTGACCGGCCTCGATAACTATGAGATGGTCCAGAACCGGTATAACGGGGCCAAGATCGCCCACAAAGTGCTCGATTACTACGACAACATGGCGGACCTCTTTGCGGCGACGGACCTCGTCGATCGGCCGCAGCGGGGCGGTGAGCGTGGCCGAGTACGCCGTAGCGGGGGTGCCGAGCATCTGCATGCCCTACCCGCACCACAAGGACAAGCACCAGTACCTCAACGCCGGCAAGCTGGTCGACGTAGGGGCCGCCGTGATCGTGGACGACGTCCCGGACCTCCGGGACCGCAGCGAGTGGCTTTGGGAAGAACTGGAAGACCTGATGACCCGCGACGAAAAACGCCGCGAAATGTCCGCCGCCTGCCAAAAAGTCGCCCGTCCTGGCGCTGCTGCACAGATCGCGGAGCGTCTGCTTGCCATGACCGCCAGAGGGGAAGCAGTCAGCAGATCATAGAGGTCGAAGGGCTTCTGTCGGGTTCGGTGAGCGTTGATCATTGCCCCTGCACGTCTGGGCTGCTACAATCAGCCTACTGATTGCGTTGCGACGACCCTGAATCAGAGGTGCGGCCATGATGAGCTTCTTAGGAAAGAGTGCAAGGCAGGTCTTCATTCTCTTCTTCTTCGTGTTCTTGCTGGCCAGCGGTGCGCATATCGGCGTTAGGTGCATACGGAAGCATCCTTTAGTGGTTACGGCGGTAGGCATGGTCGTGATTGCGGAGGCGGCGTGTGTCCTATTTTACGGCCTGGCCTGCCGACCAAAGCGCTGGCGCTGGGTGGCTAGAATAGTGCCTTTGTTCTATGTTCTGGTCTCCGTAGGGGACTGGGCTTATGCAGGCGGTTTGCCCGTCGACAAACCCTTTGGCTCAGTACAATTGGTGGCGGCTGTCGTTGTTTTCGGGGGGCAGGTGGTTCTACTCTATTTCTTTCTTCGTTACGGCTATTCGCCGAAGCTGCCGCCTGATACCTTCAGCCTTCGGGTTCTATTTGTCGCTCTTCTCGTCGCAGGTTTCCTTTCCCTCATCAAAAATGTCCCGGTGTTCGCGCCGCGGATTCGGGTCACGCACAATTACCTGTCGGAACTAAACGAGCTTACACGTCCCGCACCATACGACATGAATGAGAATGCGGCGCTCGACTATGGGCGCTTGGGGGGTCGCATCGGGGCGATGCCCGAGGAAGTGAATCGGGTGAGGGATCTTTGGCCGGGCGACATGGACGAGACAGGACGTCGCGTCGTCCGCGCGTGGGTCATGTCGGACCCAGGCGTGTTGGGGGAGTGGCTGGCGGCCAGCCGCAAAGCGCACTATTGGATTGAGTCGCAATGCGCCACGCGGATACCTGATGGATATCAGCGCGCCCGAGGCCCACGACATAGCGATTCGCGTCACCTATCTTCTGCTGCATGCCAAGCTTGACGCCTGCGACGGGAAGATGGGGTCGGCTGTTGAGGAAATCCTCGCCGGCTACGCCATGGGAACCCAATTGACCGGACCAAGGACCACTTTGGAGCAGCTCATTGGCATGGCGATCTGCAATCTCAGCGCGAAAGCAGGCTTTGAGATGCTGGCAAAGATCCAGTTCGATCCGGCTCTGATGGGGAAGTTCCAAGACCGTCTGCGCGATCTGTCCACCCGATGGGATCGCGGCTTCGACGGCCGCGCGGGGCGGCTGATAGTCCTTGACTGGATTCAGCGGACCTTCAGCGACGACGCCGGCGGCGGCTGTATTTCCCGTCGGCGATCCTGGCACCTACATTGGGGCTGGATACGAATTGACCGAGCCGACACCGTGAGCCTTCTCGAGGAGTTGATTGCCTCCCTCGATGTGGAGGCTCGGATGACACCCTGGCAGTGCCACCTACAGGGACAGAGCACCATGGACACATTGGAACGACGGAACAACCCGTCACCAGGGGAGTTCGTGTCTCCTATGTCGGAATCCGTGAGTCTCGCTTGGCGGCTGCGTACGCACACCACGGCATTGCTTGCGACATTGGCGATCTTCCGATACCGTGCGGACATCGGCCGTCTGCCTGCCGCTTTGAACGAACTTGTGTCCGCCGGTTATCTAGACGCGGTGCCGCTGGACCCCTTTGGCGATGGACCGCTGGTGTACCGTGTCCAAGACGGAGATTTCACTCTATACAGTTGCGGACTCGACTTTCGCGATGATGGCGGTGTGCCCAGCAACTGGGGCAAGGGCGAGAAAGGAGGCGATCAGGTCTTTTGGCCGGTGGATTCCTTCCGCGGCGCGAACCGCTAACGCGCCGTTGACGCAGTTTCACGTGTATCCCGAATATAGCTCGCCCGACGGGTGGCAGCCTCAAGCCCTTGGCTTGGGGAAGCGGACCGGATACCTCTCGCAAGCCCTTTCCGCTTGCCTTCTTCGGAGTCACCTGCTATCATATCCCTGTGGTGATGCTGGAGGGCTCGGATATGGCGACGTTTCGGGTCACACATTTGGCGGGTGCGGTTGCCGCTGTTGTTGTGAGTATTGCTCCCTTCTTGTGGGCGGCTGGATTTGCCGGCGGCACCGGCGAACCGAATGACCCGTACCAAATCGCCACGGCGGAGCAGCTTGCTTCCATCGGCTCGGACCCGAATCTCCTCGACAAGCACTTCATGCTCCTCGCCGACATTGATCTCGATCCGAATCTTCCCGGCGGGCGCGTGTTCGCACAGGCCGTGATCGCCGCCGACGTTCTCGGCCAGCAGGGCACGAATATCTCTCTCGGGCCTTCTTACTTCGTGGGCAGTCTCGACGGCAACGGTCATGTGGTGAAGAATCTGGTGATCGAGACCGCCGCAGCCTGCAGCGTGGGCTTGTTCGGTACCATCGGCGCGGGCGGGCGAGTCTGGAATCTTGGCGTAAGGGACGCCCTCATCCAGGGCCTTGGGAATGTCGGCGGGCTCGCAGGCACCAACAGCGGCACGATCACCGGTTGTTTCGCGACAGGGCGTGTCTGGAGCGGGGACGGGGTGCAGGACGTCGGCGGGCTGGTCGGACTCAATGACTATTTCGGCTACATTGCGGACTGCTATTCGCGCAGCGATGTCTCGGGAGGAAAGGGCAGTTGCTGTCTCGGCGGGTTTGCCGGCTGCAACTCGTTCCTGGGCAGCATCATCAACTGCTATGCGGCCGGCAACATCTCCGGCGGTCCGAACAGCCTCGATTGCGGGCGTTTCGTCGGACGAAATCAGACCGTGGCCCGCGAGCGCGGTCCCAGCCTGGTCGCAGGCACGATCGGCAACTGCTACTTCCTCCAGCCACCCGACGCCGCACCCGATACTCAGGGGGGACTGCCTCTGACCGACGAACAGATGAAGAAACAGGGGAGTTTTGTTGGCTGGGATTTCGAGGATGTCTGGAGCATCTGCGAGAGCAAAGACTATCCTCGCCTGCGCTGGGAACAGGTCCGGTGCCGGCCGTAGCGACTGTACGGAAACGTACAGCCGATCGGGAGATCGGCGGTCCCGCGGGGGCAGGGGGCTGGGACAAGCGAAAGGCAATTAGTGACAAGCGACAAGTGACAGGTGAGAAGTGACAAGGCAGAAGTAAGAGGGGCTGTAGGCCGCAGGCCGGAGGCGGGAGGAAGGGGCTCGGGACAAGGAAGGGGCCAGAGCAAGAAGGCCAAAGTAAAAAGGTGAAAAGGTAAAAGGAGGACGAGAGGGGCGGCCGGTCCGGACTCCAGCCTCCCGCCTACGGCCTCGCGTCTCCCGCCTCCGGCCCCCGACAAAGGCGTTTCAGGGGTGACATTCCTCCGCGGGAATGACATTGCTTCGTGCGCCAGGACATGTCTACGAGGAGGGAGGATTTCGAGCCCTTGTGTTCCGAGAGGGAGTGTCGTGATGAACCGACATCGAGCCTTCACGCTGATCGAGTTGCGGCGGGGACACTTGACAACGGCGGGTCGGAAGACTACTATAGGAATCGTATGGTCGGCCCTGCTTATCGGCCTGCCGGTCCAACAACTCAGGAAGGAGGATTGCCATGTACCTATCATCACACGTGCCGACGACCCGGTCGAGAATGGCCCTGTGGGGCTGCGTTCTCCTGGTGCTGGGCAACGTCACTCTCCGGGCGGCGGGGCCGGACCCCAAAGGGCTGGTGCTCTACCTGCCCATGGAGGACGCCCAGAAGCCCATCGACGCGTCCGCCAACCCCACGACCATCACGGTGCACGGCACCCTCAACCTGGTCGACGGCAAGTTCGGCAAGGGCCTGCAATACAATGGCAACAACGCCAACCTGCTGGAGGTCGCGGATGCCCCCAAACTGTCGGGGATGACGGCCCTGACGGTCGAAGGCTGGATCTATCCGCGCAACGTCGCCAGTCACGAAGGCATGTCCATGCTCTCCAAGCGCATCGCCAACGCGAATGCCGACGTCTACAACCTGTTCGTTTATACGGGCCACCTGGTGAACGGGCGGGTCAACAACAATACCACCAATATCGGCCTGTCCAAGACGGTCATCGCGGACAACACCTGGTACCATCTGGCCCTGGTCTTCGATGGCAAGGGCGCCACGAACGAGAAGATCAAGCTGTACGTCAACGGCGTCATGGAGTCCAGCGCCACCCATACCTCCACCGCCGTCAACGTCAGCACGGCACCGGTTTGGGTGGGCGAACTGGATGCGAGCCGCGGGTTTGCCTGGGACGGCACGCTCGACGAGATCGGCGTCTGGAACATCGCCCTGACCCCAAGCGACATTGCCCAGGTCATGACGGTGGGCAAGGCCAAATTGCTGAATGCCGGCGGGGCCGTGAATCCGGTCCCGAGCAACGGGGCCAGCGACGTGCTCGTCACGACCGGTCTGGCGTGGACGCCCGGCAAGTACGCGGCCACGCACAACGTCTACTTCGGTCCGGCCTCGACGGATGTCGCGGCGAAGCCCCCACGGTCTGGGTTGGCAAGGGTCTGGCCCGGGACGTCAGCCAACTGAGCGCCGGGCGGTTGAGCTTCGGCACGACCTACTACTGGCGGGTGGATGAAGTCAACGCGGCACCGGACAACACCGTCTACCAGGGCGACCTCTGGAGTTTCACCACCGAGCCGTACGCCTATCCGATCACGAGCCTGACCGCCACGGCCTCCAGCGCCCAGAACGGCTCGGGTCCGGAGAAGACGATCGACGGCTCCGGTCTCACGGGCGACCTGCACGGCGTCGACGGGACGACCATGTGGCTCAGCACCGGCGTGCAGCCTAACTGGATTCAGTACCAGTTCGACAAGATCTACAAACTCTATGACCTGAAGGTCTGGAACTCCAACCAGACGATGGAGGCCTTCGTTGGCTGGGGCGCCAAAGATGTCAAGATCGAATACTCGACCGACGGTGCGACGTGGACCACGCTGGCTAATGTGCCGCAGTTCGCCCGGGCGCCGGGGCGCTGGGCTATGCCGCCAACACGACCGTGAGCTTCGGGGGCGTGATGGCCCGGTACGTCAAGCTGACGATCAACAGCAACTGGGGCGGCATGAACTCCGTGGTCAGCCTGAGCGAAGTGCGCTTCTCCTACGTGCCGGTGCAGGCCCGCGCACCGCAGCCGGCCAACGGCGCCACGGGCGTCGCTCTCGATACCAACCTCGATTGGCGGGTGGGCCGCGAGGTCGGGTCGCACCAAGTGTTCCTGAGCACCGACCCGGCCGCGGTGGCCGCGGGGACGGCGCGGCAAGACGGTAGCCGATCACGGATACACGCCCGGCAGCCTGAGCTTCGGCACAACCTACTATTGGAGGGTCGATGAGGTCAACACCGTCACCTATCCCGGCGACGTCTGGAGCTTCACCACGCAGGAATTGGCCGTGGTGGACGACTTCGAGAGCTACAACGACGACAAGAACTGCATTTTCGACACCTGGATCGACGGCTATACCGACGGCAAGAGCGGCTCGATCGTCGGCTACATGCAGGCCCCGTTTGCCGAGCAGACGATCGTGCATGGCGGCAAGCAGTCCATGCCGATGGAGTACAACAACGTCAAGACGCCCTACTTCTCCGAGGCCACCCGGATCTTCGCCGCGACGCAGGACTGGACGACCAACGGGGCTGACACCCTGTCGCTGTGGTTCCGCGGCCGGGCGCGGCCTTCGCGGACAACGGCGACGGCACCTACATGATGAGCAGCAGTGGCACGGATATCTGGAACAACGGCGACCAGTTCCGCTTTGCCTATAAGACCCTCACCGGGGATGGCTCGATGGTGGCCCGCGTGGACAGCGTCGCCAACACCAACGCTTGGGCCAAAGCCGGTGTGATGATTCGCCAGAGCATCGATGCCGGCTCGACCCATGCGTTCATGCCGATCACGCCGGGCGGCTCCGGTGCCGGCAACGGCGCCAGCTTCCAGCGGCGGTTGACGGCCAGCGGGGCCTCGACCAACGACGACAAGCCTGCGCCTGCCATTGCACCGCCGTACTGGGTCAAGATCGAGCGCAAAGGCAGCAGCTTCTCCGGCTCTATCTCGCCGGATGGCAACACCTGGACACAGTTGGGCACGGCCCAGACGATCAACATGACCAACCCGGTCCTGATCGGGTTCGCTCTGTGCAGCCACGATGCAACGCTGACGACGGCGGCCCAGTTCTCGAACATGTCGATGACGGGCACGATCAGCGGCTCGTGGCAGGTGGCGGCCATCGGCATGACCATGCCGACGAACGATCCGGCCCCGTTGTACCTGACGGTCACCGACAAAGCCGGCAAGAGCGCGACGGTGGTCAACGCCACTGCGGCGGCCAGCAACGTCACGAGCTGGACCCAATGGCGGATCCCGCTAAGCAGCCTGACGGGTGTCAACCTGACCGGCGTCAAGCAGTTGACGCTGGGCCTGGGCGACAAGAATAGCCCGAAGGCGAGCGGCGCGGGCCTGATGTACTTCGATGACATCGGCTACGGCCACCCGATCAAGTAGCTGCGGCGGCCCAGGATCTCCCAGGAGATCATCGACCTGGTGATCCACCCGACCTTATCTGGGGACAGCACCCGCAACCCCAGGCCGAAATAGGTATGCTGTTCGCGGAATTGCCCGCAGCCAAAACCGCAGCAGACTCAGACGCGCGAGGACCCGAGGACTTTCCGCAGACGCTCCAGATCGGTGCGCAGGGCGTCCTCGACCGTCTTTCGGGGCACGGTGAGTTGGCGGGCGCCGTTCTCGGCGCCACCCGAGCGCGTACTCAAAGTGGACGAGAGATGGGGGCCGAGACGGCGCACTTCCTCAACATCTGCACATACGCCGGCAGATCGACTATTCCTTGGCCGAGGGGACAGTCCTCCGTCACCCAGCCGGCGTCGCGTCGCGTCCAGCGAAAATCCTTCACGACGAGCGTGTTGATGAAGCCGGCCAGCAGCCGCAGGTTGATCGGCCAGGTCAGGCCGCCTTCCACCACCGCATGGTGAATGTCGAACTGCACGCCCAGCCAGCGTGGGTCGAGATCGCGCAGAAGGTAGTGCAGGTCCCACAGGGGGGCGCCGACGTAGCCCGCACCGGAGTGGTTCTGATACGTGGCCGCCACGCCGTGCTGCTTGCTCAGGTCGGCCAAGTCGCGCAGCCGCGGCTTGATCTCATCGAGCTGCGCCATGATGGGGCCGGAGTCGTGGTAGCGGTACCAGCCGAGACGATAGTGACGGACGCCGAGCTGTCCGGCGGTCCGGAGGACCCGCGCCGTCCGCGCGTCCCGCGGATCGGTGATGTCAGTCACGATCATCCGGATATGGACTCCGGCCTTCGTGGCGGCTTCGACCGCCTTGGGCAGGTCCTCCTCGACACGCTCGGGTACGACGTGTCCGCCCGCTCGGACCGTGAGATCCACGCCGTCGAATCTCGTCTCGGCCGCGACGGCGGCCAGGCCGGGATAGTCAAGCCATTGCAGGCATTTCGAAAACACACTGATGTCGAAACCACCGCCCGCGCGCGTTCTTGGGCCTGGGCCGCACTGCCGAAGAACAGACGGGAGGCGCCGACAGCCGCCGCGGCGGTGGTTGCCGCCGCAAGGAAGTTCCGGCGGGAGCAATTCGTCGACTCATCCGAGCAGGTCTTGTTCATGGAATCTACCTCAGTCGTACCGGGATTCAGCGTCGTCCCCTCACAGCATATAGGGCCGGGCGAGGCCCGTCAACAACCGGACGAGACTCGGGGCAGAACCAGCCAGACGGCCCCCGGGGGCGACCGGCAGCGATCCCAGCCGGCCGCGCAGTCACGCAGAAAGCCCCCGCGCGGCCACCACGGGTCCGGCACTCGCCACCCCCGTGCCGCGCCGCCCGACCGGCTCCCCTTGGTCCCGTGCGCCAGAGAGTCCGGAAATGTAGGGTTTCTCCCCCACAGAATAAGGAATTCCCTTACTTGCGGGTGCCCGTTACCCCGGGGAGAATATGTGCCTCATGGCCTGATCGGCATGGCAAGAGCCTGCGGCCGGATGACGGTGAACGGAGGGGAGTCCTCGCCGAGGCCATTTACAGCATCCGGCGGCAGGTTCCGGCGTGCGGGTCTGCGCCGTATCGCGAACGGGTCGTTCGGCGACTCGGGGGGCCGTGCATTGCGGATCGGAGCGCACGCACGGTGCAGTCGCGATAAGATTCGTATTGGGGTCGTGAGCAGGGAGGCTTGCGGCCCTTTTTCTTTGGAATAATGGAATGATGAAATGTTGGAATGATGGGTGGCCGGGGGTGGCCCCATCCCCAATACTCCAGTATTTCATTATTCCAACATTCCAATACTCCAACGCTCCATCATTCCGTTCTTGCACCATTCCATCGTTGGAGTTCTCACGCCGGCAGGGCAAATCACACCTCGAAAAGGAGGGTTTTGCCTCCTTGTTGCGCCGAACCTTCCACCGGACTATGCAGGGATACCTGCAACAGCGGTCGGGTCCAGGTCCCCGCGTGCAAGACGTTGCACCGTGGGGGCCCGGACCCCGGACCTTGCCCCGTTTCCGCCGGGGCCGGCGTCGCCGTTGCGGAACCAGGCAGGTGGTAACTAAGTTGTTGGCAAGGGTTATGGAGATGAGGAAAAGTGCGGCCGGCCATGCGGAGTGAGCGTGCGGCCGCAGCGTAGTACCGAAATTCTTGAGTTGTCTGCCCGTGCGGGCGGACCTACCTGGGAGGACTTTTTATGGAACGAATGCGAACGACGTGGTTTCTGCTACTGGTGATGAGCATGACCTCCATGGCGCTGGCCGCGGCGACCGCCCCGACGGTCACCGCGACGGGAGATACGCCGTGCCCGTGCACAACCTCCTGCCCCTCGGCGTGCTCGCCGATCGCAGGGGCCTGGGTGGCCAAACTCTCGTCGCCGATCGAGACGGTCATCCAGACCTTCAAATTTGTGCCGATTAACCAGGAGTGCAGCACCTTTGCGGTCAACGCGCAGGCCAGCACGCGTTTTGCCAGAGTGGCCAAATTCTGGCCGGATGCCACCGACGTGACGGATTTTGTCGGCACCGCGTGCACGGCGACCTGGAATGACCTGCAGTTCACGGTCATCGGCTATGGGGTCCAGCGGTGTGACACGGTCGACAAGGTCGTGTTTATCGAGGTGCTCACAGGACGAGTGACCGTGCCCCAAGGATGCCAGCCATGCGCCGCGAGCGACCCGAACAACGCGGCGACGAGCTTTCCGGACGAGCTCGACGTGACGATCTACGCGTCCTTCTTCGACGCCGAGCAGGACACGGATCGCGACGGCTTCCCCGACAAGTGTCAGCCGGTGATCTGCCAGTGCTTCGAGACCAAGCTCAAGCGCGTGAAGCTGGCGCAGCCGTGCGAAGAGACCGAGAGCTTCGTGGCCTTCCTGACACCGTGCAAGGATACCAGCAACAAGGACGTCAACACGCCGGCCACGGGTAAACTCTTCGTTACGGTCGAACAGCAGGAGCAGGAGATCTGCTTCGTCCTGACCGTCAAGAACATCAAGGATGTGACCAAGGCCACAATCCAGATCAACGGGGTGGACGTGGCGACCCTCTTCCCTGTTCCGCCGGCAACGAAGGGCAAAGATGGTGATTGCGAGGGCTTGCTCGCGTGCGGCTGCTTCGTCGTGAAGGATTGCTACGGCACCTGGAAGAACAAGAAGTTCACGGATATCGTCAAGGACATTGAAGGCAGCAAGGCGACCGTTGTCCTCTTCACCAACAAATGTCCCAAGGGCGAGATCTGCGGAAAGATCTGCGATCCATAACCACTCGATCCATCGGGTCAAGAGTCCCGCAACGCGACCCGTCGCGTTGGGGGCCTCCGACCCCGGCTTAGCGACCACCTGGTTGGGCTCCCCAAGCGCGGGCTCCGCATTTGGGGAGCCCTTTCCCGGGCTGTGAGCCTCATTCTCACAGCCCTTCCTTTTGCCTCCCTTCCCGTCCCATTGCTCCCCCCATCGAACCGCATGACAATGAGGAATTTCCTTAAGGAAATTCCTCATATCCTCCTCGTACACTTTTTGTGGGGCCGCTGTTTATCGGCCGGGTACGGCGAAAGGGTTGGAAGGTGGTTTCGCGTAGAGATTCAAGGATGCTTAGACAAGAGACTCTCAGTCAGTCAATGAACCGCATTGGCAAGCTGATTCATTCCACACTCGATTTTCGCGCGATCATGCAGCAGGTGATCACCGAGGCGGCGCAGGCCGTCGGCAGCGATACCGCTGCCATTTCCCTGCGCCAGGGCGACCGCTGGGTGATCAGCTATGTCCACGGCTTTCCCCCGGACGTGATCGGGGCGCCGATGGACGACCGGCAGGAGCCGCACGCGGTGCTTGCTATCAAGACGAAAAAACCCGTGGTCATCAACGACGCTTTTACTGACGGGCGGGTCAATTGCGAGCACATGAAGAAATGGGGCGTCCACTCCGTCCTCGTCGTGCCCATGGTAACGGAGGACGAGGTGATCGGCGTTCTCTTCTTCAATCAGCACAAGCCCGGCGTGCCATTCCAGGAATGCCATACCGACTTTGCCGATCATCTGGCGTCGGCTCTGTCGCTGCGCTCCGCAACGCCCGGCTTTTTGCCGAACTCCAACAGGAGTTGGCCGATGCAAGAAGGCCGAGCTGGCGCACCAGGAGGCGAACGAGCAGCTCCAACTGCAAGCCGAGGAGACGCGTGTAGCCAATGAAGAGTTGCAGTCGCAGTCCGAGGAACTGCACGCTGCCAACGAGGAATTACGGGCGCAGCAAGAGGAGTTGCAGGCCCAAACCGAGGAATTGCTCGTCGCGATCCGCGGTCTGAACACTAAGAGCGTGTAACACAACGATGGCCTGCCCAGGGAATGGGGACCTGCCTGAAACCAGAATTCAACCATCCGCAAAGCCCTCCGTCTTATGAGTTTGGACGAGCAAGATCGGTAACGGAGACTCACTGGCTGCGGGGTGCCATGTCTACGCCTCGTAGACATGCTTAGCTTCACGGGCCAGACATGCCTACGCAAAGCCGTAGGCATGGCACCGGCGCTCCCAAACGCAATGGATCTCGTTGGGGGACCCGCACCCCGCGCTTGCCGAAGTTGTCCCTCAAAACTCATAAGGCTGCCACCCGGAGCCTGACTTGTCTCGGGAAGGACTCAGTTGGGATCGGTATTAGACCTCGATCTCCATGAGGAAGACATTCGCGTCAGTGAGGCCGGCTTTGCGTGCGAGAATATGGAGGGACGTATCGTTGTGGACCGCCACGAGGACCTCGATCTCGTCGCCTTCAAAGGCCTCGGCAGTGTAGGTCACTTGCAGCGTGCGTAGCGGCGGGCGGCGGCCGAGCCGGCGGTACACGCCATCCAGGGCCCAGCGGACGTACTCGGTGTTGTTCACGTGCCCATTGAAATCCAGCGAGCTGAAAGGCACGGAAAGGGCGCCGGCGGGCGTGTAGGCTTCCGCAGGCCGCAGCCGGCTGAGAACGGTGCTCAGGACCTTGGGACCGGTTGGAGGTAGATGGAGGTCGAGCCGCTCCAGGTTCTTCGGGCGGCTGCTGTGCTTGTCGAGGATCATCCAGTCGCTGGAGGCGCGAAAGAGATCCCGGCCGTCCGCGTTCTGGCCGAGGAATTCACGCGAGGCGATCAGACGCGTGAAACCGCTGGGCCAGGTCCGGACCGTGACCGCGTCCCGCCAACGCGGCGGGGCGGTCAACTCCAGGCGGAAATTCGCCAGCACCCAGAAGCAATCTTGCCGGTCCAGATCGGCAAAGCCCACGCCAAGCTGCTCCGCATGCCGGGCGGCGGCCTCCTGCAGATACTGCATCAGCGCATTGGGCTTGATGAACCCATCCGGCCGGCAGTCGAACGCCTCCACCAGGAACCGATCCTCCCTGGCGTCCATAGCGATTTGTCCCTTCATGTTTGACGCAGCAAGTACCTCAAGTGCTGCACGTCATGGCTCATGGCTTGGAGCCGGCGGGTCAGGTGCGTGAGCTTCTTTTCGTTGAACGAGGTCTCGGCCAACTCCTGCCACTGGCCGTCCTCATACCGCATTTTGAAGTCCCGCACGAGGACAGGGCACGTGGCGGAGTTCTCGTCGATTTCCCACTTGCCATGGACCAGCAGGTTGCGCATGTCCCGGGTGGCCTCGATCCGCTTGAGCGTCTCTTCCAGTTGCTCCAGCACGGCTGTGTCGCCCTGTAGCTTGTATTGGGCGATGTGTTTGATCTTGCGCAGCAGCACGGCGAGGTTCAGCTCGTGGATGAGGAACGGCCCAATCACCCGGCTGTTGCCCGCGATCAACTGCTCCAGCAAGGACTGTAACTCGTGCTCCAGCGTGGCGAAGAGCATGGTCAACTCCCCGATCTTGGCAAAGAGCTTCTCTTTCTGCATATCGTTCTCCGAAAAGCGTGCGTATCACAGCATCGGCAAATCGGGGGCCCAGCCTAAATCGCCTCTTTACTTTTGGCAAGATGATCTGCTTAATAAGGGACAATGTATGGAGACCGTGTCATAGGCATGTTAGGTGCTACTGCTGCCGTGATCGTCCCACGGTTGCGGTTGCGACGCTCGTATCGTCCCGCGGTTGCGGCAGTCGGGGCCACGATGTGGCACGCTGGACGCAACCGAAACGAGCCTGCGAACCGTGCGACGAAATACGGCGCACGCCAAGGAAGGGTAGGAAGGCCAACTATGAAGCAGGCAGTGAGGTCCGAAGGTGCGAAGCTCGAAACGCGAAACGCGAAAGCCACGGCAGCGCGAGCGGTATTCCTGGGATCGGTGTTAGCGGCGGTGGCCCTGTTGGTCGGCTGTCAGGCGAAACCGCCGCAGGTGAAACCGAAGGAATACGACCGGCCGTTGCCGCCGGGACAGTTGGCCCTGCGCAAGATCACGGACCCCGCCCGGATTCCGGACTTCGCCCCCGGCTGGCGGGACCTGGACAGCCTCAAGACGGCTACCCGCAACAGTTTGGACTATCTGAATAAGCCCTCGACGGCCCAGTACTTCCCCTACGGGGAGATCCACCGGGAGGAGGCGGTCAAGAGTCTGGAGGCCTTTCTCAAACTCGCGGATTCCGGGACGCGGAGCGACGAGATCAACGGCCTGATCCGCTCCATGTTCGACGTGTACGAGTCGGTCGGCTGCGACGACAAAGGGACGGTCCTGTTCACGGGGTACTACACACCGATCTTCGAGGGCTCCCTGACCCAAACGTCTCGCTTCCGGTACCCTCTGTATAAAGCTCCGGAGAGCCTGGTCAAAGGGCCGGACGGCCAGACGCTCGGCCGGCGGGGGACCAGCGGCGAAGTCACGCCGTGGCCGACGCGGGCCGTGATCGAGGACTCGGGCATGCTCAAAGGGCAGGAGTTGGTGTGGCTGGACGATCCCTTCAAGGTGTATATCGCCCACGTCCAAGGCTCCGCCAAGGTCCGGCTGCAGGGGCTGAAGCTCATCACGGTGGGATACGCCGGCAACAACGGCCACGACTACCAGAGCGTGGCCAAAATGCTGATCGACGACGGCAAGATTCCCAGCGATCGCATGAGCCTGGGGGCAATGATCGACTATTTCAACGCGCACCCCAACGACGTGGACAAATACGTCCGGCGGAACCCTCGTTTCGTCTTTTTCCAGATCGGCGAGGGCGCCCCGCACGGCAGCCTGAATGAGCCGGTCATGCCGTGGCGGACGATTGCCACGGACAAGTCCATCTTCCCAAGGGGCTGCCTGGCCTATCTCTCGACGACACTGCCGCAGATGGCGGGTGGCGCGATCGTCAAGCAGCCTTACGGCGGTTTCGCTCTCGACCAGGACACCGGTGGGGGCATCCGGGCCGCCGGCCGCTGCGACCTCTACATGGGCGAAGGCGATCCAGCGGGCCGTCTGGCCGGCCAAACCTACCAGGAAGGCCGGCTCTATTACCTGTTCCTAAAGAAATGAGAGGCCCGTCAGTCGTTTTGCCATCTGCATCAACAACGAAAGCAATCCGGCAAGCTTGATCCTGGGCAAAGTCTACCGTATATTGCCAGACGCGGCAGCGGAAGCGCACAACATGCTGCGGGTTGTCGATGAGGACAAGTCCGAGCCTGATGGCTATCTTTACCCTGCTTCCATGTTCGCCCCGATTGAGTTGCCGGAGGTGGCTGAGCGGGCCCTGATGGCGGCGGACAGTTCAGCCGGATGAGTGCGGTACAATGTACTCGCGCGCGGCTTGCCTGTTAGCGAGACCGGAGCCCGTCCGAATGTAATCGCCCAGCCCCTGCGTTTGTAGCCGACTCACCCTCTGTCTTCATTCTCGCGCAAGCAGTATTATTTCGCCGCAGTTTTCGCGAGGAGGCCTTTGAGCACGGCCATGTCCTCTTCCATGCTCTCCCGGGTCTCGGGGACGCGAAAAGCTACGGCAGGGTGATAGGCCAGGAAATAGAGACGTCCGTCACGCGCGACGACCGCGCCGTGAACCTGGCGCAGACTGCGCTGGTCTTGCAGAACTTGCTGAGCCGCGACTTTTCCGAGAAGCACGATGATCGGGGGGGCCACGAGATGGATTTGCTCGTTCAGCCACGTCGCCTGGCAGATGTTCAGCTCATTCGTATGGGGCGTCCGATTGTTCGGCGGCCGACACTTGACGCAAGAGGTGATGTAGACCTCCGGGCGGCTCAGGCCGGCGCTTTCCAGCAGCTCGTTCAGGAGCCGCCCCGAAGGCCCGACGAACGGCCGGCCCAGTTGATCTTCCTTGGCCCCCGGCGCCTCGCCGATGAAGAGAACCTCGGCTCCGACCGGACCTTCGCCCGGCACCGCGTGGGTCCGGCTCCGGTGCAGCGGGCATTTCACACAGACCCGAATCCCCTCCTCCAGTTCGCTCATTCTCCTTTGTCGCTCTCGTTTGGTCATCAGGGACGATTCTACCGCCAAGACGGTGCCCGAGCCTGCTCAGGAATTCCCCTATGGCCCATCCGCGTGGAGGCGGTCGTATGATGCAGCACGGAGCCGAGGGGGCCCGGAAAGGAGAGGATTCATGGAGAGTATTCTGAGTGTGAAGAAACGTGCGCTGAGCAACGAAGAGATTGCCGATACGCTGGACCACGTGGCCAACTTGCTGGAGTTGGAGGAGGCTGCCTGTCCTGCGAACGAAACGGGAAGGCTGGAGCTTCACGGCCCTCTATTCCAACACCGCGACGGCCCACCGTTTGGGCAAGACGCACGATTGGATCGTGATCTACTACGAGCGGGCGGGCGAACAACAGCAGGGCACGATCGTAACCGCGGAACGCGGGAAACTGGCCGGCAAACGAGTCATCCGCGGCCGGGAACGGGAATGTCGAGAGTACTACGGCGTGGAGCACGCAACGGTGAAGGCATAGCCCCGACTCTCGGCGCAGCAGGCACTACTCCCGCGCCTATGCTGATTCTGTGGATATCGGGTGGCAGCCGGATACTACTGTGCCTGGACGACCGCGCGATAGGCTTGGCCGGCGCCGTCGATGAACATCTGCACGGCCACGGCGGTCAGGACCAATCCCATTAACCGCTCGATGGCCGTAAGCGTTCGGCGGCCCAGCAACCGGGCCAGGTGGTCGGCGGACAGCAAGATGATGCCGGAGATGGACCAGGCGATCAGCAGGGCGATGAGCCACTGGGGCCAGTCCGCCGGATCGCGGGCCATCAGCAGCATCAGCGTGGCCATGGCCGCCGGACCGGCGATCAGGGGAATGGCCAGAGGCACGACAAACGGCTCGCCCACCTCGGCCTCTTCTCCAAAGACCCCCTTGGGAACGGGGAAGATCATGCGCACGGCGATCAGGAACAGGATAATGCCGCCGGCGGCGCCGAGGGAGCCTTGCGACACCTGCAAGGCCGCCAGGATGTACTGACCCAAGAAGAGAAAAAGCACCAGGGCGATCAAGGCGATGAACAGTTCCCGGAAGATGATCCGCTTGTGCCGTTCCTCCGGCACCCCTTGCAGAATAAACAGGAATGCGGGAATATTCCCGACCGGGTCAATCACCAGAAACAGCAGCAAGGCCGCCGAAAAGATGTCCATGGTAAAACCGTAAAGAGAGCTGGTAGGGTGGGTTCTCAACCCACGCGTTTCCGCATCCGCCGCGTACATTCCGCGTGGGGTAAGACCCCACCCTACTGCATATAGGCTTTCAGCAGATACTCCTGGAGCATTCGTTGCGTGTTGAAGAACGATCCGTTCAGGGCCAGAGCAAAGAGCATGATCCGGAGGTACTGCGGGCGGTCATGATAGAACATGGGGAGGACGACGTTCTGCAATTTGTCGTAGAGCGCCTGGGCATCCTTGGCGGAGGTGTCGGCCTTGCTCTTTCTACCCCGGTTCTTTTCGTTGATGGCCCAGCCGGTGAGGTTCTCGACCCAGCCTTCGATCCACCAGCCGTCCAGAATGCTCAGGGAGGGGACGCCGTTGAGGGCGGCTTTCATGCCGCTGGTCCCCGACGCCTCGTGCGGCGGCCGGGGCGTGTTCAGCCACAAATCAACCCCGGGGATCATGATCTTGGCCACGTCGATATCGTAATTGGGCAGATAGACGATGCGGACCTTGCGGCTCCAACTGTTTCTTCGCCTGAAAGATCTGCCGGATCAACTCCTTGCCCGGCTCATCGTGGGGATGGGCCTTGCCGCCGAAGATGATCTGGAAGGGGCCGGCTTTGGCGGCAATCGTGCGCAGCCGGGCCACATCGCGGAAGATCAAATCGGCGCGTTTATAGGCGGTCGCGCGTCGGCCGAAGCCGATCGTAAAGACCTCCGGATCGAGCTTCACTTTGTGCTCCTTGGCGATCGTGCGGATCAGCTTGGCTTTGCACTGGGTGTGGGCTTCCCAAAGTTCCTCCGGCGGCACGCTCAGGGCGTACCGGAGGCTGAAGTTGTCCGCCCGCCAGTCGGGAATGTAGCGATCCAGCAGCTTGCGGACCTGCGGCGCCGTCCACGTGGCGGCGTGGACGCCGTTGGTGATCGCCTCGATGCGGTACGCGCTGAACATCGCCTGCGATACGCGGCCGTGCTGTTTGGAGACGCCGTTGACGTAATGGCTGAAATTCAGGGCCAGATAGGTCATGTTCAGCTCCTGTCCGTTACCGGCCAATTCACTCTGGATCTCCCAAACCTTGTGGCGTCCGATCACCTTTCGCACCAGGTCCATCGGGAACTTGTCGTGGCCGGCGGCGACCGGCGTGTGCGTCGTAAAGACGCACTTCCTGCGTACGCTCTCGATGTACGCGGGCTTGATCCGGCTGCCGCCCGTCCGGCTCAGCTCCTCATCGAGCAACTGAACGATCAGGAACGCGGCGTGGCCTTCGTTCATGTGAAAGCGCGCCAGTTGGTCGTAGCCTAACGTGCGCAGCATGCGGACGCCGCCCACGCCCAGCACATACTCCTGGCAGAGCCGGTAGCGTTTGTCGCCGCCATAGAGGTAGCTGCTCAATTCCCGGTCCCGGGCATCGTTGACGGGCAGGTCGGTATCCAGGAAAAGGACCGGCACCGTGAAACCGGTCATCCCCACGACGTCATATTGCCAGGCACGCACCTGGACCTCCCGCTTCTCCATGACCACCGTGACGCGGGCATCGAGCTCCTTCAAATGCTCGGCCACGTTCCACAGGTCCGGCTTCTCGATCTGACGGCCGGAGGCGTCCAGCTCCTGATGGAAATAGCCTTTGCGGGCCAGCATCGTTACGGCCACCATCGGCACTTCCATATCGGCCGCGGTTTGAATCGTATCGCCCGCCAGAATGCCTAATCCGCCACTGTAGGTCGGCATATCGGACCGGAGGCCGATCTCCATGGAGAAGTAGGCAATGGATGGTCGGCACGCGGGTATCGCGAGTCTCTGATCAGTCATAAGCCCATTTTATCCTTGAAAGCTTGCATCAAGCCGGATGCCCATAGCATCCGCAAGGGGCTTTGCTTACCGTGTTTTGCTTTCCGCGTCAAGAGGAAGGGGTCCGGCAGCAGGGCAATCGCATCTAAATTGGCCAGCCGCTATTCTTCGTTCAGAAACGCAGTTTAGGCAGAGAGCTGGACAGCCGTGCCGTCCGACCAGCGCGAATCTAACCGCCGTTTTCGGGGCCAAGAGGCCCGATCCCAATTTAGATGCGATTGCCCTGGGTCCGGCAGGGGTATTTACGAGGAACTTGCCTATTGGAGGAAGCCCGCCCTCGGAGGCCGAGCTCTAAGCGGCTTGGGTCTTGAACTTGACGCAAGGAACCCCACCGATGCTGGTGAGCCTGACAGAACTGAGAAACTACTACATGAAGGGCCGCGACGGCGAGGTCGGACGCATCGAAGACCTTTGTTCTCGCGAAGACGAATGGATCGTACGGTATGTAGTGGTGGACATGGAGGATCTCGGGCGCGAGGCCCTGCTCCTCTCGGCCTACTTAGGTCCGGGCGAGCCGCACACGCACACGCACACGGTTTCCGCCGATATCCGCCGGGATGCCATTGTCCACAGCCCGATCATCGCCTCCGCCACCGAGCCTATCACACCCAAATTTGAGCAGCGTTTGAAGGGCTACTACGAGCAGTACTCCCGCTAATGGTTGGTGATTCGCGGCGGGGGAATCAGGGGAATGCTTAATTCCGGCCCGCCGGTGCCCGCAGTAGAGAGAGTAGGATCGCCCCAGAAGCGATAGGTGAAACCAATGATGAAGGACATCAACCAGGGCAGTGAGAGCGTGTGCGCGCGAACACATCCAGGTGGATGACGCCTCTGTGCGGGAGAACGTGCTGTATGTGATCCATGCGGTGCCGAATCTGGAACGAGAGGATATCGAGGTGTCGGTGGTCGACGGTTGGGTGACCCTGCGAGGCGCGGTAGACGCCTATTGGAGGAAGCGGATGGCCGACGATTTGACCAGGCTGTGGGCAGGAATACAAGGAGACGCAAAATGACAACAACAACAGGTATTCGCACCTTTGATCAATCCCTGGGGACCACGCGCGAATGGCTCCAGGAAGTTCAGGATTTGATGGGGCTGGATGACGAGCAGCGGGCGTTTCGGGTCCTGCGTGCCGTTCTGCAAACGCTTCGGGACCGGCTGACGGTGGAAGAAGCGGCGCAATTTGCGGCCCAATTGCCGATGTTGCTGCAAGGAGTCTACTATCATGGATGGACTCCGGCCGGCAAGCCGCTGAGGATTCGTAGCCGGCAGGATTTCCTGGATCGCGTGGCCGAGGGCCTGATGCGCGAGCACGATCCGGAAGAGGCCTGCCGCGTGGTGTTTGCCGTGCTCGAACACCGGATGCCCGGCGGTGAGATTGAAGATGTCAAGAGCATCCTGCCGGCGCCGATCCGGGATCTCTGGCCTTAGTAATCATGGAGGGTGGCTCCGATGAAAGTCCCTCTCGAAATTGCATTCAAAGGAATCGAGCATACGGATGAGATCGAGGCCCTGATTCAGGAGGAGGCGGACAAGCTGGAACGGGTCTGCCACTACATGATTCAGCTGCCGGGTCGCCGTCGAGCGGCGGCAGCAGCATCAGGAAAGTCGGCAACCCGTACCGCGTGCGGATCGATATGACGGTCCCTCCCGGCCACGAGTTGGTGGTTCGACGGGAGCCCAGCGGAGGGGATATGCATGACCCCCTGGATATCGTGCTCAAGCACGCCTTCGCCTCGGCAAGCCGGCAACTCCGCAAGCTCGTGGAACAGCAACGGGGCGCAGTGAAGACCCACCCCGATCAGCAGGTGACCGCCGTCGTGCACAAGCTCTTTCCGCAGGAAGGTTACGGCTTTTTGCGAACGGTCGATACCCAGGACGAAATCTACTTCCACCGGAACAGCGTGCTGCATGACGAGTTCGACCAACTGGCCATCGGCACGGGCGTGCGGTATACGGCCGAGGAGGGAGAGAAAGGCCTGCAAGCGACCTCGGTTCAGATCATGGATAAGCCTCGTACGCCGGTGGAGGCTCCGTTCCGAGGGTGAAAGGCCCGAGGACAGATGATAGAAAGCGGACGACGGAACCGAGCTTTCTCCGTCCTCCGATCTCCGGTTCTTTACGGCTCGGACGAAGTCAAGCCTTCCTGGATGGCGTATTTGGTGAGCTGCGCGACGTTGTCGATCTCCAGCTTGTTCATGACGCGCAGGCGGTGGGCTTCGACGGTCTTGGGGCTGATGTGCAGCCGCAGGGCGATCTGCTTGGTGGTTCGACCTTCAGAAAGCAATTGCAGCACCTCCCGCTCCCGTTGGGTGAGCAGGGAGAAGGCCGTCTGCTCGATTTTCTCCTCCGTGTGGACGAGGTCTTCCACGACGACGTTGCTGATCGAAGGGCTCACATAGGTTTTCCCTTCGGCCACGGTGCGCACGGCCCGGGCCAATTCGTCGAAGTCGCAATCCTTGAGCAGGTATCCGGAGGCTCCCGCCCGGAACATCTCCGTTACGTAGCGTTTCGCCGAGTGCATGGACAGCGCGATTACTCTCACCCCGGGGGCTTCCCGTTGGATCTCGCGGGTGGCTTCGATGCCGTTCAAGTCCGGCATGCTGATATCCATCACCACGATATCCGGCTGCAGCTCGCGGGCCAGCTCCACCGTGGAGTGCCCGTCGCTGGCTTGGCCGACGACTTCCATGTCGTCCTCCTGCTGAATGGCCCGGCTCAGGCCATGCCGGACGATCGCATGATCGTCGGCCAGCACAATACGAATACTCATAACATCGTCCCTCTTCTCATGCGTGGGGTCCGCACGTGAACTTCCGCGTTTCGGTTTCCCCGTCCTTCCCGTGGACCAACGCCCCCGGAGCGACTGTCGGTCAATTCTCAAATACCGAGGACTTCATACTAAATCGTCTGAGAACGGGTGTCAATCCTTCCTGATGATTTACCGGCGGATTTTCTGCACCTTCGGTCCACAGTTTCCTTTTCTGCCCCGGATCGGGAGGAAGATCCGGGAGAGCGATCCTTCTGAGCGACGCGGCGGCCCTCGGCATTTACGTCCCGGCGATTAGTCAACACCCGGATACAGTGCCGACGCGCGGTGTGATACGTCTACGTACAACCTTCGTGCGGGAGGGTCCGCTTTAGGAGAGTGAAAATGTCGAGCCAGAACGCGAAACCGCTTCGAGCCGGATGGGGCTGCGTCCTCCGGTGTCTGGGCCTTGTGCTTTTCTGCATTCCGGCGCCGCTGTGGGGCGGCCAGGATAACGAAAACATCACGATCCTCCAACGCATGAGCACTGCCTTTGTTTCCGTGATGGAGAAGGTATCTCCGGGAGTGGTGGGGGTCCGCATCGAGCGGAGAATCTCCCGCCCCACGCCGGACAAACCCTCCACGGAAGTCGCTCGATCCCTTCAGCGATGACTTCCTGGGCTATTTCTTTCGTCGGCGGACGCCCCAGGAGGATGCCCCGCCCCGCCAATATGTCCGCCAGGCACAGGGCTCGGGCTTCCTCATTTCCAAGGAGGGGCACATCCTCACAAACAATCACGTCGTCGAGAATGCCGACAAGATCATGGTCGATCTTATCGACGGCCGCACCGTGGACGCAGAACTCGTGGGCACCGATCCGGAGTCGGACGTAGCGGTCATCCGCATCCGGGCGGACAAGCTGACGCCCGTGGCTCTGGGAAATTCCGACACCCTGGCGGTGGGCGAGTGGGTGCTGGCCGTCGGTAATCCGTTGGGCCTGAGCCACACGGTGACCGCCGGCATCGTCAGTGCCAAGGGCCGTAGCGGCTTCAACGTCGCCACGTACGAGAACTTCATCCAGACGGACGCGGCGGTCAATATGGGCAACTCCGGCGGGCCGCTGGTCAACCTCAAAGGCGAGGCCGTCGGGATGAACGCCTTCATTTTGGGGCCCTCCGGAGGCAACATTGGGATCGGCTTTGCCATTCCGATCAACGCCGCCCGCGACGTGGCCGACCAGCTTGTGAAGACCGGCGCCGTCGCGCGGGGCTATCTGGGAGTCGTCCCGCAAGATCTGACGACGGAGCTGGCGGAAGCGTTCGGACTGGCGGGCACCAAAGGCGCTGTCATCGCCCAGGTTACCGAGAATGCGGCGGCGGCCCGGGCTGGCCTGCGGCATGGCGACGTGGTTCCCCAGTTCGACGGCGTGGCCATCGATTCGGCCTCGCAATTCCGTAATCTGGTCGCCAGTCGCAAACCGGGGGACCACGTGGCCGTCGTCGTTTTGCGGGAGGGCCGGCGTCAGACCATCGACGTAACGCTGGACAAACGCCCGCCGGCGGACGACCTGAGCGGCCGGCGGCGCGAGACGCCGAAACGGCCGCCGGAGGAACCCCAACGTCCCCTCGGACTGACCGTGGGAGATATGACGCCGGAGGTGGCCGAGCGTTTGCCGGCCCAGGAGGCAACCGGCGTGGTCGTCACGAAGGTGGCGCCGGGTTCCGAAGCGGCCCAGAAGGGGCTGCGCGAGGGATATGTGATCAAGGAAGTCAATCGACGGGAGGTCCGCAGCGAACAGCAGTTCAAGGACGTGGTTTCCCAGGCGTTGAGCGAGGGGCATCGGATCCTGCTGCTCATTACCGACGGCCGGGTCAGTCTGTACGTGGTGCTGAATCCCACGGGAGAATAGACGCGGGGATGTATGAACCAGGCAGAACACTACTCGCAGTGGCGACCTCACCCGTGGCATGGCCTCAGCGCCGGCCGGGACCCACCCCGGATTGTGAACGCCTACATCGAGATCACGCCCCTCGACGCGATGAAATACGAGATCGACAAGAACTCCGGATATCTACGCATGGATCGACCCCAAACAAGCTCCTCCTTGCCCCCGACCCTGTACGGTTTCATCCCGCGCACGTACTGCGCCGCGCGGGTCGCTCGGCTCTGCCCGCCGACCGCCGAGGGCGACGGCGACGCGCTGGACATCTGCGTCATCACCGAGCGGCCGATCAATCGGGCCGAGGTCCTGATCTCGGCGAAAGTCATCGGCGTTCTCAAAACGCTCGACGGCGGCCGGGCCGATGACAAGGTCCTCGCCGTCCTGGACAACGATCCGTTCTGGGGCGACACCAAGGACGTGACGCAGATGCCGGAAATCGTCACGTTTCGTCTGCGGCATTACTTCGCCACGTACAAGATGGTCCCGGGCCAGCGGAATCGCGTCGAGATCCTCGGTCTGCACGGGGCCCAGGAAGCACTGACCGTAGTCTCGGCCGCGCTGGCGGATTACGAAGAGGCGTTCAATCAGCAGGAAATCACGATGGTCAATGCCCATCTCACGTAAGGAGACTACCCATGAAAGCTCTGATTCTGACAGCGTTCCGACGCAGATGATCCAGGACCCGGCTGATTTGAGCGATTCGCAAGCCTATCTTGATGCAGATCGGCCCCTCAGGCTCCTCGGACCGATTCCGACTAAGTCTTTCACGTCCCGAGGCGGCTTCCGGGTGGCAGCGGCAAACTTGCTTTGCCGATGGTTCTACGCAGGCGAGGAAGCCAGCGGCAAGCTTCGAGGACTACGCTTGCCGCTGACATCAACACGCTGGGCGTATCTTACCAGGCAGAGACTTTCGCCCGTGGTACGCCGTACCAGGACATTTCCAATGGCGTTCTGAGGTTTCTCACAGTACTCTCATGTCTCGGGAAGCAGACTCAGTGCCATGTGCGTGCGCCCAGAGGGCGGCATGGGAACACAGAGTTGGCAGCAGCAGGACAAAGGAGACAAGGAGCTATGACAATGAAGTACTGGATGTTTCGCGCGGTTCTGGTGGGTGTCGTGCTCGTGGGGGTTACGGGGTGCGGCTCTTCGGTGAAGAAAGGGGAGAAGGGCGAAGAGAAAGAGGCAGCGGAGCAGAAGGTGAGCTTGGCGCAGGTCCCCGCGCCGGTCCGTAGCGCCATTGAGAAACAGACCGCCGGGGGAAAGATCAAGAGCATCGAGAAGGAAGAGAAGGATGGCAAGGCGATCTATGACGTCGAGGCGACGGTGCAGGGCCGGGACGTGGAGTACGACATCGCCGCCGACGGCACCGTGCTGACGAGCGAGCAGGGCGTGCCGTACGCCTCGTTGCCGCTGGTGGTGCGCAACGCCGCCGAGAAGTACTTCGGCTCCGCCGCGGGCCTGAAGGGCGCGGTGGAAATGGAGGACGACAAGACGTTTTACGAGGTGGAAGGCAAGAAGGGCAAGACCACGATGGCGCTGAAACTCACCAACACGGGCCAGATCGTGGAAGAAGAGAAGGAGAAGTAGTCCGCGGTTAGGCCCACGGGCGGTGAGCGGTGGTGGGGTCACCTCCCTCACCGCCCGTTATTTCGCTTGCCACCGTTGCAGAGAATTCCTTCGGACCGAGCGCGGTTTTCCTTAGCGCCGGAAGACGCTTCCCTACCGTAGATGTCGAAATGGGAAACCGCAGCAATCGACCGTCGCTGCGACATCGAGGGCAGGCCGCCCGGTGAACCAGCAAGACCATGATCGTCCAGCGGAAGGTAAAACGCTCCGCGGCGCCCTGCGCCGGACCCTCGTGGCGCTATTCGTTTGTCCGCTCATAATTCTTTGGCCGACGGGCTGCGCCTCCACCAGAATCACCGAGCGCGAGGTGCTCGTCAGCGGCGGGATGAGGGTGTACGCGAAAGCGAGCGGCCAGAGCACGGTGGCGGGTCGAGCGCGGGCCACCGCCAAGGAAATCTCCGCCGAGCTTAAGAAGGTATTCCAGGAACAAGGCTGGATCGCCCGCTGAACAAGATCGGCCCACTCCATCGAGAGAATCCCCGCTCAGCCACTTCGGTTTCCCTTATATAAGGATGACCCGCGGTGTGGTTGGATCAGCCACGCTTGAGCCACAGAGGTTGGCCGGGAGTGCTGTCACCCTGTGGGATTAGGCAAGAAATTCGCAGGTCGGGGCATTGACCTGAGGGCCGCCTTGCTCCATACTCCCGGGGAAAAGGCAGGCCGGTAGACCTGCCCCTGTGAGCCAGAAACAAGAATACAGAGGAGTCTCATGAGAACATCGTCGCATCGAGCTTGTCGCTGGCCGGCGTTGGCCATCGCCGGCTGCTGTCTGTTCACTACAATCGCTTCGGCGGCGGACTGGCCGCAATTTCGCGGGGCGAACCGGGACGGCAAGTCCGCGGATACGGGCCTGCTCAAGGAATGGCCGAAGGAGGGCCCGGCGCTCGCTTGGAAGATCAAGGGGCTCGGCGGGGGCTACAGCGAGCCCTCCATTGCCGCGGGCCGGATCTTTGGCATGAGCAATCGCGGCGACAACGAAGTCGTTTGGGCCCTGTCCGAGACGGATGGCAAGGAGCTTTGGGCCGTGCCTCTGGGGCCGGCTTTCCATCAGGTAGCGCCGCAGGGAAAAGAGGGGCCGGCCTGCACGCCGACGGTCGATGGCGAGGTGCTCTACGTCGAGGGCTTGGGCGGTGCCGTGGCTTGCCTGCAGGCCAAAGACGGCAAGATCGTTTGGCAACACAGCCTGACCGGCGATTTTGGCGGAACCGTACCACGGTGGAGTTACCGCGAATCGCCCCTCATTGATGGGGATAAGGTCATCTTCACCCCCGGCGGCTCAGACGCGACGCTGGTGGCCCTCGACAAGCTGACCGGCAAGACGATCTGGAAGAGCCAGGTGCCTGGCGGTCCGGGAGCGGCCTACGTCTCGGCCATCGCCATCGACTCCGAAGGGCAGCGTCAGTACGTGCAGTTCACCGCCAAGACGGTCGTCGGCGTTGCGGCGTCCGATGGCAAGTTCCTCTGGAAATATGACCAGCCCGCCAACGGCATGGGGATCAACTGTTCCCCGCCGCTCTACCACGACGGCAAAGTGTTCGCTGCCTCGGCGTATGGCAAGGGCGGTGGGCTCGTGAAGCTGAGCAAGGATGCAAGCGGTGGGGTCAAGGCTGAGGAAGTCTACTTCGCCAAGAAGATGCAAAACCACCACGGCGGCATGATTGTCGTCGACGGCTGCCTGTATGGCGCCAACGGTGGCAACGAGGGAGGCTTCCTCGTCTGTCTCGACTTCCAGACCGGCAAGGTCCTGTGGGACCAGCGCGACAGCGGCAGCAGGGCTCCGAAAGGCTCGTTGGCCCTGGCGGACGGCCGACTCTACTACCGCACGGAGAACGGCACCATGCTCCTGATCGAGCCGAACGCGAAGGAATACGTCGAACGGGGCCGCTTCGAGCAGCCCGACCGCAGCAAGCTGCCGGCCTGGCCGCACCCGGTCATTGCCAACGGCAAACTGTACCTGCGCGACCAGGACGTGCTGTTTTGCTACAACATCAAGTAGTTCCGGGCCCTGGGAAACACCCAGAGAGTATCTGAGAAGTGGCACAGGCAGCCCTGGGAACGCCGCTCTCCCGAGCGGCATAAGAAAAAAAGCCAATCAGGAGATTGGCGGTCCCAGGGCCCGAGCCCGTGCCGCGATAAGGCGGCTTCACAGGAGGAGATATATGAGTCTGGAAAAACGAAAACTTGGCCGGCAGGGCTTGGAAGTCCCGGAAATCGGCCTTGGGCTGCATGGGCATGAGCCAGTCGTACGGCCCCGCGGACGAGACGGAGTCCATCGCCACCATCCACCGCGCCATCGAGCTCGGATGCACCTTCCTCGACACGGCGGAGGTCTATGGCCCCTACGCCAACGAGGAGTTGCTGGGCCGGGCGCTCCAGGGGCGGCGCGACGAGGTGACCATCGCCACGAAGTTCGGCTTCCGCATCGACAAGGGCAAACGGATGGGCACCGGCCTGCGACAGCCGGCCGGAGCACATCCGCCAGGTGGTGGAGGACTCCCTGCGGCGTCTCCGGACCGACCGGATCGACCTGCTCTACCAGCACCGTGTCGATCCGGCGGTGCCGATGGAGGAGGTGGCGGGCACGGTGGGCGAGTTGGTCGCCGCGGGCAAGGTGCGCTTCTTCGGCCTCTCGGAGGCGGGCGTCGCCAATATCCGGCGGGCCCACGCCGTCCACCCGGTCTCCGCGCTCCAGAGCGAGTACTCGCTGTGGGAGCGGAACCTGGAGGCGGACGTTCTTCCTGCGCTGCGGGAACTCGGCATCGGCCTGGTGCCGTTCGCGCCGCTGGGCCGCGGCTTCCTGACGGGCCAAGTCAAGCGGGCGGAGGAATACCCGGAGGGCGACTTCCGTCGCGGCGACCCGCGCTACCAGGGCGAGAACTTCGACGCCAACATGCGGGCGGCGGAGGTGGTGCGCGAAGTGGCCCGAGGGCTGGGGGTCACGCCGGCGCAGGTCGCGCTCGCGTGGCTGCTCCAGAAGGGGTCGGATATCGTGCCGATTCCGGGCACGAAACACGTCAAGCACCTGGAGGAGAACGTCGCCGCCGCTTCGCTCTCGCTCGATGCGGCCCAGAGGAGCGCACTCGACAAGGCGCTGGCGCCCGACAAGATCGCCGGGCCGCGCTACAATCCGACCATGATGTCCACGATTGACCGCTGAACGACGGGTCCGCAGCGGCGCTGTCTTCGCCGAGCACGACAGCAACGCCTTTATCAATCTGCTCCGCCACAACGGAGAATGCGAGCCCTCCGGAAGGCGCCAGGCTTGGCATACGGCGAACGAGGGACTCTATGTCTCCGGCTGGTCGTCGGGCAGCTTGGGTGGCGCCGGCGGCTCCGGCGTACTGGGACCCGTGGTAATCACCCGGGTCTCGTGGAATCCTTCAAAGCCCTTCAATTGCTCGGTCATCCGGTTCAGACGCTGGTCCACGAGCCAGTGGATCGTGTCTTCCTTGTCGGGGGTGCCGGCCTTGAAGCCCATGAGCAGCTCGAGCCCTTCGTCGATCGTGTGGATCGGGTAGATGTGGAAAACCCCATCCGCGATCGCCTGCTGCACGTCCTTGCGGAGAATCAGGTTGCGGACATTGCTATGGGGGATACAGACTCCCTGATGCCCGGTCAGACCCACCTCGCGGCAGACATCGAAGAAGCCTTCCGTCTTTTCGTTGACGCCGCCGATGGCCTGAATCTGGCCCCACTGATTGACCGAGCCTGTGACGGCGATATCCTGGCGAATAGGGATCTGGGCGAGGGTCGAGATCAGAACATACAGCTCGGCCGCACTGGCGCTATCGCCCTCCACGCCGCTGTAGGTCTGCTCGAAACAGATGCTGGCGGAGAGCGTGAGGGGTTTGTTCCGCCCATAGACGTTGCGAATGTAGCCTCCAATGATGAGCACGGCTTTATCGTGCGTCCGGCCCGAGAGCTTGGCCTCCCGTTCGATGTTGATCAGGCCCTCCGTTCCCAATCCCACTGATGCCGTCACGCGCGTGGGCCGACCAAACGCATAGTCGCCCAAGTCGATCACGGCCAACCCGTTGACCTGCCCGATCTTGCTCCCTTGCACGTTCACCAGGAGGGTGCCTTCTTCAATCAACTCGCGGATCTTCTCGGCGATGCGATCCGACCGATAGACGCGGTTCTTCAAGGCCTGCTCCACGTGGAACGCCTCGACAAATTCGTTGTTGGCGTTGCGCGAAGTAATCGGCCTCGCGGATGAGGTCCGCCGTCTCGGAGAAATGGGTGAGCAGCTTGGACTTGTCGCCCGCCTCCCGGGAACCAAAGCGGATAATCTCGCCGACGGCTTCCCGGGTGAAGGCCTTGAGGTGCTCGTCCCGCACCGTCGCGGCGACGAAACGCGCGTACTGCTTCTGCTCTTCGATGCCGCGGGGCATCTCGGTGCCGAAGTCGGCCTTGATCTTGAACACCAGCGGAAACTCCTCGTCATAGAACCGCAGCATGTAGTAGAGCATAGGGTTGCCCACGACGACCACCTTGGTATTGATCGGGATCGGCTCGGGACGCAGGTCGCCGATGCTGAAAGGAAGCCACGGGTTGAAGCTCTCGATCTCCATGCAGCCGCTCTTGAGCGCACGCTTGAGACTCTTGTAGACAAAAGGCTCGGTCAGCGCGTCTTCGATATTGAAAACGACATATCCGCCATTGGCGCAGCAGGCTGCCCGCCTTGATCTGGGTGAAGTTGGTAACCAGCCGGCCCTTCCGGTCCGCCGTGCGATCGATGCTGCCGAAGAGGTTGCGGTAGGTCGGTGCCTCCTCCACGAGAACGGGCGCCATTTTGGTCTGACTGTTGTCCACGATCACGTTGACCTTGTATTCGAGGAACGGATAATCCGTATCCCCGCCGAGCATGCCCTGCAACTGCGGCGGAACCGCCTGGGCTGTGCCGCCCTCCCGAAAATCGCCGAGGTTATCGAGAATGTAATCGCGGACGCGGTCGAGATACTTGAGCACACGCTCGTTTTCGAGATAGGCCTGCTTGATGGCCTCGACCAGGGGCGTGACGACGTAGCTGGCGAATTGCCGCTCGACCCCCCGCACCTCTTCCCCAAGGCTCTGCATCATCTCGCGTTGATCCTGCATCATGCGGCCGACTTCGCGGGCGAGGTCCTTCTCGCCCTCGCCGATGCGATCTCTCTCTTCGGCCGACAAGGTTTCCAGTTGCTCGGGGCTCTCGGCGAGTTTGCCGGCGATATAGGGCAAAAAGGAGATTTGCCCGTTGGGCGTGAACACCACTTCGAACCCGCGTTTCTTGGCCATCTCGGTCAGCCGGTTCGTGTAGTCTTCGAGCTTCTTTTCATACTTGCGGCTGAGCTGGTCTTTTTCCTCCCGGAAATCCTGCTGCCGAAACGCCTTGGGCAAGGCTTCCTTGAGCCGGGAGATGAGCAGGTCCATGTCCCGCTCCAGTTGCTTGCCCTGCCCCGGCTTCAGGCGAATCGCCCACGGCTGATCGGGGTCATCGAAGTTGTGGACATAGACCCAATCATCCGGCGGGGGGGATCCGGCGAGGCGTCGTTGGAGGGTGTCCTTGATCGTCGCGATTTTGCTGGTCCCGGTCAAGCCGGCGGCGTAGATATTGTAGCCCGGCTGCTGGACCCCCAAGCCCACCTCGAGCGCCGCGAGCGCCCGGCTTTGACCGATGATCTCGTTGAGGGGCTCCAGCTCCGCCGTGGTCTTGAACTGCAAGGCATTCCAGTCTACGGCGGAATCGGTCTCGCGGGCGGGCAACTCCTCGGCCGGCGGCGCCGCCTGCAGCGACGGATATCCCGCCTCGATGGTTGCCGTGCCTTGCATTTCCTCGCGTTCGACATGATCCATGATCGTGATCCTATTCCTTCTTGCTCTTGGGTACGGTGACGGTCAGCACGCCATTTTCCCAGCGGCTCTCAATGTTCCGGTCTTCGAGATCGCCTTCAAATTCGAACGTGCGGGAGAACCGCCCGTCCGGTCTCTCGCACAGGTGGGTCGTGACTCGTATCGCATTGGCCCAACTGGCGCTGGCCTTCGATGGCGAGGATTTCTCCTTCCACCAGGATCTGAACCTCCGTCGGCGCTGACGCCGGGCAGGTCCACCTCGATAATGAAGACGTCGTTGTCTTCGCGGATATCGACGGCCGGATTCCACCGCACGGCACCCCAGGGTCGATGGATCAGCTCGTCGAAAATGGCGTGGATCTCATGATGACGGAGACACAAGCCCCGCCGTTCCATCACACCATGCCGCCGATGGATTTGGATTCTGCGATTCCGGTCGCTCTGACACATTCATGCCACTCCCTTTCTTTGGGGCGTCCCAACGTGACCTCGCCCGCCGTTGCGATTGGACCTTTTCCAGAGACACTACGTCCGTCACTGTCCCGCCTCAATCAGGAAAATCCTGCGTGACCACTATTACTACGGCGACGTTCTGGCGTGCGTCTCTGCCTACCGCCGATTCGGATCGACGCCGCATGACGCCATCGGGAAGCAAGGCATCACAATTCAGCATATTCCTTAATTGCATGATGTAGGCTGTCGGCGTAGCATGCAGAAGCATTGCGATCGAAGCGCACGGTACGGACCAGATTCTTGCCTGCGCCAGGCAAGATCAGACAAATGGCGCGGCACTTCTTAACAGAGAGATGCGTGGCGAATAACCACGCATCTTTCTTATGTACATGAATATCTGGATGATGACCAACACGTTCACGCCGTTCGTGGGAGGGGTGGCGCGATCCGTGGTGGCGTTTGCCGGGGAGTGCCGCAAGGCGGGCCATCGCGTCGTGATCGTGGCCCCGGTGTTCGACGGCATGCCGCCGGAAGAACAGGACGTGATTCGCATCCCGGCGCTCCAGGATTTCAATGGGAGCGATTTCTCTCTGGCCCTGCCGGTCCCGGGGATTCTCTCCGCGCCACTCGAGGAATGCCGGCCGGATATCGTGCACTCTCACCATCCGCATCTGCTGGGCAATACCGCGGTCCGGATTGCGTGCCGGCTCGGTCGCCCTCTGGTCTTCACTCACCATACGATGTACGAGCACTACCTCCATTACGTGCCGACGGGAGCGAGCCGGCTCCGCGAGTTCGTCATCGCTTTGGTGACCGGGTACTGCAACCTGTGCGATTGCGTCATCGCACCCAGTCCGAGCGTCGCGCGGATTCTGCGCGAGCGGGGCGTGCAAACGCCGATCGAGATCCTTCCCACCGGGGTGGACGTCGACCGCTTTGCCGCGGGCAATGGCCCGGCGTTCCGCCGCTCCCACCGAATCCCCCAGAAGGCCCTGGTCGCCGGCTACGTGGGGCGTTTGGCCCCGGAGAAGAATCTCGCCTTTCTGGCGGAGGCGGTGAGTACATACATCGGCCAGACGCGCTGCGGGCACTTTCTGGTGGTGGGCTCGGGGCCCTCCGCGCAGGAGATCCGGGCGATATTCCTGCGAGACGGCCGCCGGAGACGCCTGCACTTGCTGGGATCGCTGGACGGCGCAGGATCTGGTCGATGCTTACCACGCGATGGATGTGTTCGTCTTCGCCTCGCACAGCGAGACCCAGGGCATGGTGCTGACGGAAGCGATGGCGGCGGGAAAACCGGTGGTGGCACTGGATGCGCCGGGGTCCGGGAGGTCGTGGCCGATGGGCCGCAACGGCCGCCTGCTGGCGTCGGAGCGCACCGAGGATTTTGCGGCGGCCCTCGACGAGATCGGTTCGGCTCCGGCGGCGCAGCGGAAAGAGCTCGAACAGGCCGCTCGCGCGACGGCGGAACGATTCTCCATGGACCGTTGTGGACGCGGGCTCCTGACCATCTACTGATCGTCTTTTGCGGCAGCAGCCGCGCGGACCGAAGGATGAGAGCGTCTGGCATCACGCCATGGAGGAAATCAAGGCGGAATGGGAATTGCTCAAGAACATGGCGGAAGCGGTCGGCCAAGCCATGAAGAGATAAGCCCCAAGCACCAAGTCCCAAACAAGCACAAATGAACCAAATTACAAATTCCAAACGGGACCAGCGGCGACATCCCGTTTGGGTCATTGGTGCTTCTGGTTTTGGATTTGTTTGGGATTTCGGTACTTGGAATTTCGGAGTCTTCTTCCCCGCCGTTGGTTCAGTCGTAGCGAGTGGCTGGTCTGGCTCCTGCGTTTGACCAAGGCCCAGGGGGGCCGCGCGGAGCCCGGGCTCGTGCTCATCCAGATTGACGGACTGGCGCCGCCATCAGCTCGAACGGGCGCTGGCCCAAGGGCACCTTCCTTTCCTGGCTCGGCTGCTGCAGGAGCAAGGGTATGAGCTGCATTCGCTTTACAGCGGACTGCCTTCCAGCACGCCGGCGATGACGGCGGAGCTTTTGTACGGGGTGAAGTGCGCGGTCCCGTCTTTCAGCTTCTACAGCCGGTCGACCGGGACCATCTTTCGCATGTTCGATGCCCGGTCGGCCCGGCAGCATCGAACAGCGCTTGCTGGCCCAGGGTCCGCCCCTGCTGGCCGGGGGCAGTGCGTATGCGTGCATCTACACGGGCGGGGCGGCCGAGACCCACTTCTGTGCCTGCACCATGGCGCTCGACGATCTCTTCCGGCGCCGGTATCCGCTGCGGCTGCTCGTCATCCTGTTGTTCAGCGTCTACAGCCTGGTGCGCGTGGGCGTTCTTCTCGGGATCGAGTTCCTCCTGGCGGTGTTCGACTTCGGCCGGGGCCTGATCGCCGGGCAGGACCTGTGGAAGGAGCTGAAATTCGTGCCGTCCCGCGTGGGGGTTTCGATTCTGATGCGCGAGCTGGCGACGATCGGCGCGAAAATTGACGTCACCCGGGGCCTGCCGGTGATTTATCTCGATCTGGTCGGCTACGACGAGCAGGCGCATCGTCGGGGGCCCAACTCGAGATTCGCCCATTGGTCGCTCAAAGGCATCGATGGAGCGATTGCCCGCATTTGGACGGCGGCCCGGCGGTCGTCGCAACGGAACTATGACGTGTGGGTCTTCTCCGATCACGGCAGTGAGGAGATGGTCTCTTGCCTGCGCCGGACCGGACGGACTCTGCAGGAATCGATCCGAGAGATTCTGGGCGGGGCCGTGCGAATGTCCGTCGGAGAGCACGACGCCACCGGGGCCCCGCCCTCGACGCACTCGCCCCTGGCGGGCCGATCGAGCATCCGGCCGCGCGTGACACCCCGACGGGAGCGCCGCGATGCCGCCGAACCGACCCGCCTCGAGATCCAGCGCCGCGTCACACGAGCCCATCGTGGCGGCCATGGGACCGATCGGGCACATCTACTTGGAGCGGGCCCTGACTCATCGCGAACGCAGTCGCATCGCCGAGTCCCTCGTCGAACGGGCGCGGATTCCCATGGTCGCCGTCGTCGAGGGCCGGGACCACGTGCGCGTCTGGCAGCGAGAGGGACAATTCCTGCTGCCCGAGGATGCCGCCCGGGTATTTGCTCCGGATCATCCGTTTCTCGAGGAGATCGTCCGTGACTTCATGCTCCTGTGCCGACACCCCGATGCCGGGGATTTTGTGCTCTGGGGGTGGAGTCGAACGGGAGCTTCCTGCGTGTTCTCGATTGAGAGCGGGTCGCACGCCGGACCGGGCCTGGAAGAGACGCACGCCTTCGCTTTATTGCCCCGGGACGCACCGGTTCGAGCCGGCGACAAGGGCTACCTACGGCCGCTGGACCTTCGCCAAGCGGCGTTGCGGCACCTCGGACGGGATGTAGGCCAACTGACGCTGGCTTCCACGCCTGATCGTGTCAAAGGCCCCTTGCGTGAACTGACACATCATGTGCATTGATACGTGGACGTCAGAGGGTTTGCGGCGCGGTCAATCGGGCCGTGAGACCGATCTCCGTGGCCGCCAACGCCTTGGAGACGGGGCAGGTCCTCTTGGCGATCTCGGCCTGCGCCAGGAACGTGTCCTCGTCGATCTCCGGCACCGTAGCCTGCGTGTCCAGGTCGATATGGGTGAGGGTGAAGCCGTCGCGCGATTTCTCGATGGTGACCTTGGCGGTGGTCTCGATGCTCTCGGGGGAGTACCCCGCCTGCTCGAGGTTGCCCGACAAGGCCATCGAAAAACACGCGGCGTGTGCGGCTCCGATCAATTCCTCCGGATTCGTACCGGAACCGGACCCGAAGCGCGATTGGAAGGAATACGGGCCCTCGAAGCTGCCGCTGCCCAGTCGCACCGTGCCGGCGCCGTCCTTCAGATTCCCGCGCCAGATCGCTTGTGCTGTTCGCTCTGCCATGGGTTGACTCCTGGAATGCCCGTCATCGTTCGATGATGATGGCGGAGGTGGGGCATTCGTCCGCCGCTTCCTGCGCGGCATCCTGATACGCCTCCGGGATCGGATCCGTCTTGACGAAGGCCTTGTCCTCGCCCAGCTCGAAGACCTCCGGGCAGATCTCGACGCAACGGCCACAGGAAATGCAGTCTTCCGTCACACGTGCTTTCATAGGAATCTCCTTGGATGGATGCTCTTCCCTCGTTTCGGCCGCCGCGCCGAAGACCGGCTCCCCGGAGCCGGGCGCCTGGCCCCGGGTCATCGCCTGCTGCACGGGCGTGGTCGTCGGGTCCCGGCCCGCCGCGACGGCTCGGACAATGTCGATGTCGGCAATCCAGCCGACGATTTCATTGTTCTCCATCACGGGCAAGTCGCTGACGCCGAGTCTCTTCATGCGCTCGGCGGCTTCGCAGAGCATGGCGCTGGAGCTGATTTTGCGAACCCCGGCCGCGACATCGTGAACCGGGGAGCCTTTTTGTGCGTGGCTGCTCCTGGTCTCCTCGCACTGTCATGCCTCACCTCCCTGTTCTTGGTTTTCGCCTGTTCCCCTGGAATGGCCTGCCGACACACCAAGAATTACCGTCTTACCCCCGTCCGGCCTATGGGGAATCTGCCTATTTTGTCGCGACCAACGCGGTCGCCCAGGCCGCCTGAGCAATTCTGAGCCGCGAATCAGGAGAAAGCCCCGGATTCATGATTTATGATTTACGATTTACTATTGAGCAATACCGGTTCCGACGCACGCACACAGCAAATAATAAATCATAGATCATGAATAGTAAATGATGGGGTTATGCTTCGCAGCGTCGACAATCTGATCGGTTTCTCGCTCGGGGCCAGCGACGGCGAGATCGGCCGGGTGCATTCGTTCCTGTTCGATTACGGCGACTGGGCGATTCACTACCTCGTGGTGGACACCGGCCGATGGCTGCCGGGACGAAAGGTGTTGATTCCCACGAAGGTGCTGGATCAGCCGGACTGGCAAGATCGCGTCTTTCGTGTCGATCTGACCAAGGAGCAGGTCCGCGACTCTCCCCAGATCGACGCGGAGGCACCGGTATCGCGGCAGCGAGAAATCGAGCTTCACGAGCACTATGGCTGGGTGCCTTATTGGGGACCGGTCCACGGGCTCGCCGTCGCTCCGGAGCACCAGCCCCAGCACAAACAGAGCAGGGGACGGCCATCCTCGTCGAGACGCGGGAGGAATCGAGTCTCCGCAGCACGCGGCAGGTCAAAGGCTACCACATCCATGCCACGGACGGTCAGATCGGCCACGTGGAAGACTTCATTATGAGCGATGAGGACTGGGTCATTCGCTATCTGGTCGGTGGACACGCGGCATTGGCTGCTCGGACAGAGCGTTCTGATTTCGCCCGGATTGGGTCCAGGAGATCGGCTGGGACGAGCGGGAGGTTCGGGTGGATGTACCCGAAAAAGACCATCGAGGAGAGCCCGCCGTACGATCCTTCCGCACCCGTCAATCGGGAGTACGAGGTACGCATGTATGACTATTATGGCCGTCCGAAATACTGGGCGTGAAGCAGAATCGTAGAACGGCTGCGGTTGCGCGTCGGTCGCAGGACGTGGAGCGTCGCTTCGCCAACCGATAGCCGCAGAACGAAACGAGCCTCGCAACCCCTTGACGGGAAACGAGTAAGATCGTATGCCCGTTCACAACAGTGACATCGAGGAAATCCTGAACACGGTCGCCAACCTCTTGGAGATCAAGGGGGAGAATCCGTTTCGCGTCCGCGCGTACCACAATGCGGCCCGTACGGTCCAGGGGATGTCCCAAAGCGTGGCCGAGATGGTCCGCCAGGGACAGGATCTGTCCGAATTGCCCGGCGTGGGCAAGGACTTGGCCGGCAAAATCGAGGAGATCGTCAATACCGGCACACTCCCACTTCTGACGCAGCTTCAAGGCGAGATGCCCGCCGGTTTGACCGATCTCATGCGAGTCCCGGGTCTCGGGCCCAAACGGGTCGCCGCACTCTATAAGGAACTGGGCGTAACGACGTTAGATGACCTCCTGCAGGCCGCCGAGCAGGGACGCATTCAGACGCTCGAGGGATTCGGCGAGAAGACGGAGCAGCGCATCCGCGAAGAAGCGGCCAAGTTGCAGCAGAGACAGTCGAAACGCATCAGTTTGGTGGTGGCGGAGCAGATTGCCGGGCCTTTGGTCGAGTATCTCAAAGAGACGCCGGGGGCTAACGACGTGATCGTCGCCGGCAGCTACCGGCGGCAGAAAGAAACCGTTGCCGATCTCGATATCCTGGCCACATGCGCAAAGAACAGCAAGGTCATGGATCGATTCGTGAAATACGAGGACGTCCGGCAGATTGTCTCCCAAGGCGGGACGCGCTCCACGGTCGTTCTGCGCTCGGGCGTCCAGGTGGATCTGCGGGTGGTGCCGCAGGTCAGTTACGGGGCGGCCTTGCTGTACTTCACCGGCTCCAAGGAGCACAACATCGCCATCCGCAAGATCGGTTTGGCCAAGAAGCTGAAGATCAATGAGTATGGGGCGTTCCGCGGGGAGAAACGCATAGCCGGCCGGACCGAGGACGAGATGTATGCCAAGATCGGTCTGCCTTTCATTGAGCCGGAGCTGCGCGAGGATCGCGGCGAGATCGAGGCCGCCCGGAAAGGCAAACTGCCCAAGCTGCTCAAACTGCAAGATATCCGTGGCGACCTGCACGTCCACACCAAACGCACGGATGGGCACGATACCATTGAGGAATTGATCGAGGCCGCGAAGAAACATGGGTACGAGTACATCGCGATCACCGATCACTCGAAGCACGTGACTGTAGCCCATGGTCTGAAGCCTGAGCAGGTGCGCGAACAGGTGCGGGAGATCGATAAAATCAACGATAAATTGCGGGGCTTCACCGTTCTGAAGGCGACGGAGGTGGATATCTTGGAGGACGGTTCTCTGGACCTGCCGGATGAGATTCTGGAAGAGCTCGATCTGACCGTCTGCTCCGTACACTACAAATTCAATCTCTCTTTGAAGCAGCAGACAGAGCGGATCGTCAAGGCGATGGAGAACCCGCACTTCAAGATCCTGGCGCATCCGACCGGGCGGCTCCTCGGCCAGCGCGAGCCCTATCAAGTGGACATGGAGGAAGTTATGAAGGCGGCGCAGCGTAACGGCTGTGTTCTCGAAGTCAATGCCCATCCGGAGCGCCTCGATCTCAACGACGTTCACTGCAAGATGGCCAAAGATATGGGCGTCAAACTCGTCCTATCCACCGACACGCATCGGCTCGGGCGACCTCGATTACATGCGGTTCGGCGTCGGGCAAGCCCGCCGGGGCTGGCTGGAGCCGGATGACGTCATCAACACCCGGAGTGTGAAGGAACTCAGGAGGCTTTGGAGAAGAGGATAGACTTCAACCGCCGTAGGGTGCGTACCACACACCGCTTTGAATCGCGGAGAGATGGTGCGTGGTACGCACCCTACGCCTCTGACGGACTTTGGGCGATCATCGGATGATGGATTTCAAGAAAAACCCGAAGACGGACTTCAAGCCTGTCGGGAAGCTCAACAAAGAGCAGGCCAGGCGTGAGATCGAGGCGCTGCGCGAGGCCATCGAGTACCATGACTACCTGTATTATGTGAAAGACCAGCCGGCGATCTCGGATGAGACCTATGACAAGCTCTTCCGGCGGCTACAGGAGCTCGAAGAGGCTTTTCCGGAGTTCGCATCCCCGAACTCTCCGACGCAACGGGTAGGCGGCAAGCCCGCGGCGAAGCTGGAGAAGGTCCGCCACACGGCCCCCATGCTGAGCCTGAATGCGGTCTACCGGGAGAAGGAAGCCGCGGATTTCGATCGCATGGTCCGGCGGGAAGTCGGGCCGAGCGCGTTGAATACGTCGCCGAGCCGAAGTTCGATGGGCTTTCCGTCGAGGTCGTCTATGAGAAGGGAGTGTTCGTCCGCGGCGCGACGCGGGGCGATGGCGAGATCGGCGAAGACATCTCCCACAACCTCAAGAGAATCCGTGCCGTCCCGCTGCATCTGAGGAATGGCAAGCAGAGCATCCCATCGTCTCTGGCCGTTCGCGGTGAGGTCTTCATGCTCAAGGACGCGTTTCAGACGGCTCAACAAGACCCGGGTCGAGAAGGGCGAGGAGCCGTTTGCCAATCCGCGCAACGCGGCCGCCGGTATGGTGCGGCAACTGGACCCGAGCAAGGTGGTCAGTGCGGCCCTCACCATGGTCTTCTATGACATCCTCGCCATCCGCGACCGCTCGTTTCGCCTCGCACTGGGAAATGTTGCAGCAGCTTCCGCGAGTGGGGCCTGTGCACCGACCCTCACAATAAGAAGTGCGTGAACCTGGAACAAATCGAGAAGTACCACACCGACATGGCCCTGGAACGGGACAAGCTGGACTATGAGATCGACGGCGTTGTAATCAAGGTCAATGACTATGCCCTCCAGGAGAAGCTGGGCATGCGGCAGCGGAGTCCCCGCTGGGCCTTGGCCTGGAAGTTCGAGCCGAAGCATGACGTCACGACTGTCAAGGACATCGTGGTGCAGGTGGGCCGGACGGGAGTCCTGACGCCGGTGGCGTTGCTGGAGCCGGTCAACGTCGGGGGCGTGACCGTCAGCCGTGCCACGCTGCACAATGAGGGCGAGATTCGGCGTAAGGACATCCGGATCGGCGACACGGTCCGGATCGAACGGGCCGGCGACGTTATCCCGGAGGTTGTCGAGCGTATCGACCAGCCGAGCCAGAAACGCGGCCGGCCGTTCTCGATGCCGAAGCACTGCCCCGCCTGCGGGACACAGGTGGAGCAGGAGGGCGCCTATCGCTTACTGTCCGAATTCGTTGTCCTGCCGGGGCCAATTGGTCGGCCGAATCATCCACTACGCCGGGCGGGATGCGCTGGATATCGAGGGGCTGGGCCGCAAGACTGTGGAGGAGTTGGTCGGCCGGGGGATGGTCAAATCCGTCGCGGACCTCTATCCCCTGTCTGTCGATGACTTCAAGCAGGTCGAAGGGTTCGCGGAGAAATCGGCAAGGCAACTGCATGATGCTATCCAGCGGGCCAAGCAGGTCCGGATGGATCGCTTCCTCTACGCGCTGGGTATTCACCGTGTCGGGCAACACGCTGCCCAAGCCGTGGCCCGGCACTTCGGGAGCATGGAGACACTCGAAAGGGCCAGCTTGCCGGACATCGAAGCAGTCGAAGGCATCGGCACCGTCGTGGCGCAGAGCCTTCATAGTTTCTTTCAACAGGATCAAACCTGCGCGGCGCTGCATCAGTTGTACGAAGTCGGCGTGGAGGTCGAGCCGATGCCGTCGCGCCAGCCAAAAGGGCCGCTCGCCGGCAAGCGGTTCGTCTTCACCGGCGAGCTCCAACAGTACACGCGCGACGAGGCCGCACAGCGGGTGGAGCAACTCGGCGGCGTCACGACCACAACGGTGAGCGACAACGTTGACTATGTCGTGGTCGGACGCGATCCGGGACGCAAGCTCGACGAGGCGAAGAAGAAGAACGTCAAGACGATCAACGAGAGAGCATTTCAGAAACTGGTCAGAGTCCGGTGATCCTTACAAGAGAGAAGGGCAGAGCCCCGTTCCGAGTCCTCAATGATCGATCGTCAATCCAAGGGGGTCCATCATGACAACCGCAACAATCCGAGCAGGCTCGAAGCTGAGCGAGCAGGTCCATGAATTTGTCCGCCGCGATTTCACGCCGCATTACGGCCGTAAGACGGAGTTCGCGTCCGACGACTTGTGGCGGCAACTCCTCGACCTGGGAACAGAGCTCTGGCTCGATTCCGGCAATTTCGAGGAGGTCCGGTCGGTGTGGACGCGCGAATTCACCGCCCTGACGACGAACAACACGCTCCTGAACCAGGAGGTGCAGACCGGGACCTACGACGACCTGATCTCCGAGGCGGCCGACCTGCTCGCCGGCTTCGAAGATCTCACCGAGCGGGAGTTCATGCTGGAGATCGCTTTCATCCTGAACGCCACCCACGGCCTGCGGCTGGTCGAGCAGTTCGACGCCTTCGTTTCCGTGGAGGAACACACCGACTTGGCGAATGACGTCGAACGGGCGGTCGAGTACGCGCGGCGGTACTACGCGATCTGCCCCGAGCGGTTCTACGTGAAGATCCCGTTCACGCCGGCCGGACTGCTCGCGACGCGCCGGGCCCGGCAGGAGAATATCCCCGTCAATCACACCCTGGGATTCTCCGCCCGCCAAAACTACGTCATCACGCGTCTGTCCGCCCCGAACTTCGTAAACGTCTTCCTCGGCCGTCTCAACAGCTTCATCGCCGAGAACGATCTGGGCACGGGGGACTACGTGGGCGAACGGGCCACCCTCGCTTCGCAGCAGGCTGTGCGCCCCTGCGGGAGGGCCGCGGGTTCGAGACGCGTCAGATCGGCGCCAGTTTCCGCTCCTGGGAGCAGTACGTGAATCTGGCCGGGATCGACGTCATCACGGCGCCGCCGAAGGTGGCGCGGGAATTTCGGGCCCGGAAGGGCGAGTTGCCTCCGCTGGAGAACCAGCTCGGCCAGAACCGCGCCCCGGCATCAACGACGATGTCGACCCGGAAGAGATCGGGCTGGACACGCTTTGGTATATCAACGACGAGGTGGTCCGTTGCGCCGATGCCCTGGGCGACGAGGACCTCGACTCCTTCGACCCCGAGACGCTGGTCGATTTCTTCGAAGAGCGCCGGTGCAGCGACTTTCTCGTGCGCTGGAGCGACGCCGAGAAGGCGACGAGCGCCGGGAGGGGAAGATCCCCAGGCTCAGCAACTGGGCCGATGCCTTAGCCAACCGGGTCATCGGGCTCGACAGCCTGATGAACCTCGCCGGCCTGAACACGTTCATCAGCGATCAAAAGGAGATGGATGACCACGTGCGTGAGGTGCTGAAGCGGGCCGGCGTACGACGCTGATCGTCGAGCGGCTACGGCGGCGCAGCCCGTTTGTTCGGAGTTCCGCCTTCAGGCGGGTAAAAATCTTCCTATCCGCTTCTCTGGTCTTGAGGCGGCCAAGAGGACTCGGACCCGCGTAAACGCGGAACTCCGAACGAGCGGAAACGAGCCGCGCAACCGATGGACGCACAACGGTCCTTTTGACGGTAGACACGGGCGGCAGGCGCAGGTCGGAGGCTATTCGGGCTTCCAGGTCATCTCATAATTGCCCGTGGCATTCTCCATGCCCAGGGTGAGGACCCATTTGCCGACGACCGTCTTGAAGACGCGGGTCTCGGTGAGGCTCTCGCCCGCGCCGACGCGGCCTTGCCACGCCACCGTGCCCTGCGGATCCGTCAGAGTGTACGTGAAGGCCCCCTCGGTGGCATGCAGGGTCAGGGACAGGGATAGCTGCTTGGCCCCTTTAGGCAGGTCATACGGATGTCGCACCAAACCCGTCTGGTTGCGCACAGAGTTGTGGTTGGTCTTCGGTTCGGCGTGCAAGCCGACCGAAGCACAGCCGCCCGTCAGAGCGAGAGACAGCAAAAACGCCAGCGACACGATGCCCACGACTTTCATAAATCCTCCTGATTGGACTGCCAGCGACAAAAACGACAGCAGGAGACCATCTCCCGGACCGGATGTCAAGGGCAATCCCGCTCAGTACTTGGAGACGTTCAATTCCATGGTCGTGCCGGTCACCAAGTAGACGACGCTTTCGGCGATGTTCGTGGCCCGGTCGGCGATCCGCTCGACGTTGTGGGAGGCCCAGATCAGGTAGGTGGCCCGCGTGATCAGGGACGGGTCTTGGATCATGCGCTGGAGCAGGTCATGATAGGACCGATCGTAGAGCTGATCGACGGCGTCATCCTCATCGCAGATCGCGCGGGCCGCTTTCGCGTCGCGGTTGACAAAGGCCGCGAGACTTCTCTGGAGCATGCCGACGGCTTTGCCGGCCATCGCCGGAAGGTATGTCAAGGGCTTGGCGAGCGGCTCGTCCCCGTGCAGGAGGACGATCTTGCCGATGCCTTCGGCGTAGTCGCCGATCCGCTCGAGGTCGCGGACAATACTTAAGGTGGCGATGATCTGCCGCAGGTCGGAGGCGACGGGCTGCTCCCGGGCGATCAGATCGACGCACCGGTCCTCCAACTCCCAGCGCTTCTTATCGACCTGGCTATCGTTGGCAATGACCTGCCTGGCCTGGCCGGCATTCAGGTCCTTCAGAGCGGCGACCGCCTGCTGGATGGCGTCGATGACCATGGCGCCCATGTCCAGCACGTCCTGTTCCAATTCCTTGATGCGATTATGAAAGCCTTCTCGCGGCATAGAGAGCTCCGTTGACGATCGATCATCAATTATCCAAACGATCCCCGTATATAGTCTTCGGTCAGGTGTTCGGCGGGGTTCGTAAAAATCCTCGGTGTCTCGGCGAATTCGATCAGGCGGCCGAGGTACATGAAGCCGGTGCAGTCCGAGACACGGGCCGCCTGCTGCATGTTGTGCGTCACGATGACCAGCGTGTAGTCCTGCCGCAACACGCGGAGCAGCTCCTCGATGCGAAGGGTCGCAATCGGGTCGAGGGCCGAACAAGGCTCGTCCAGCAGGATAATATCGGGCCTGAGGATCAGCACGCGGGCAATACACAGCCTTTGCTGCTGTTCGAGCGTCAGGGTGTGAGCGTTGACGTGGAGCTTGTCCTTGAGGTCGTCCCACAGTCCGACCTGCTCCAGGCCCCGTCGGATGGTCTGCCGAATCTCGTCTCTGCGGCGGAGCATATTGTGGATGCGCAAGCCGAACTTCAGGTTCTGATAGATCGATAGGGTGAAGACGTTGGGCCGCTGGAAAACCATACCCACTTTGCGGCGCAGGGCAATCAAGTCTGCGGTCGGCGCGAGGATGTTCTGGCCATCGATGGCGATCCGGCCCTGCACCTGCGTGTGCTCGACCAGATCGTTCATCCGGTTGAAGCAACGCAGTAGGGTGGACTTGCCGCAGCCGGACGGGCCGATAATCGCCGTGACGTTCCGGGCGGGAATCCGGATGTTCACGTCCGTCAGGGCCCGGAACGTGCCGTAGTACAGATTCAGGTCACAGGTCTCGATCTTCGACTCCGGTTCCATACTATCCGAACCTGCCGGTGATGTAGTCATCCGTCCGCTTGTCCTGGGGATTGGTGAACAGGTCCCGCGTAGGCCCGACCTCGACCAACTCGCCCATCAGAAAGAACGCGCACCGCTCGCTCACGCGGGAGGCCTGCTTCGTGTTGTTCGTCACCAGAATCTGCGTGTAATCCGCTTTCAACTGCTGCATCGCGTCCTCGACTTTGGCCGTCGAGATGGGATCGAGGCCGGAGCAGGGCTCGTCGTAGAGGATGACCTGCGGCTGGACGGCCAAGGTGCGGGCGATGCAGAGCCGCTGCTGCTGGCCGCCGGAGAGGCGCACGGCCGGCTCGGACAGGCGGTCCTTGACTTCCTCCCACAGATACGCCTTCTTCAGGGCCTCCTCCACCATCCTGCGGACGGTCTGGCGATTCGTCATGCCGTGGACCTTGGGGCCGTAGGCGACATTGTCGAAAATGCTGACCGGCAACACCTGCGGCAGAGCGAAGATGATCCCGATCGTCTTGCGCAGAAGACTGTCGCTGATCGTGCGGGTATCCTGGCCGTCCAGAAGGATCTCGCCGCTCTCGGAATAGGTGCGCTGGAGGTAGTTGAGCCGGTTCAGAGCCCGCAGAAACGTGGTTTTGCCGCTGTTGGCCGGGCCGATGATCCCCAGAATCTCGTGGGGCCCAATTGCGAGGTTGATGCTCTGCAAGACCCGCTGCGTCCCGAAGAAGCAGTCCAGATTGACGGCTTGGATGACCGGTTCGCTCACCATAGCCTCTTTTTGCGATAATGGGCCCGCAGGATGATGCTGACGAGATTCATCAGAAACACCAAGCCGATCAGCACCAAGGCCGTCGCGAAGCTGATCCCCAGCGGGATATTCGGGACTTGCGTCGCGATGACGTACAGGTGGTAGGGGAGGGCCATCACCTGATCGAACGCCGAGCGGGGCAAGCGCGGCAGATAGAAGGCCGCCACGGTGAACAGAATCGGAGCGGTCTCGCCGGCGGCCCGGCTGAGGCTCAGAACCGTGCCGGTGAGGATGCCCGGAATGGCATAGGGCAGCACGCAGTAGCGAATCGTCTGCCATTTCGTCGCACCCAGCGAGAGGCTGATCTCGCGATAGGTGAAAGGCACGGATTCCAGCGCCTCTTTGGAGGCCGTGATGATAACCGGCAGACTCATGATGGCCAGCGTGAGCGAGCCCGCGAGGATCGAGGTGCCGAAGTGCAGGAGCAGGACGAACGCCGTGAAACCGAAGAGGCCGTAGACGATGGAGGGAATGCCGGAGAGGTTCACCACGGAGAGCTTGATCATCCGCGTGAACCAATCGTCGCGTGCGTATTCGACCAGGTAAATGGCCGAGAGCACGCCCAGCGGCAGCGAGAACAGCATGGTGCCGAACACCAGCAGGATGGTGCCGACGATCGCGGGGAAGATGCCGCCGGCCTTCATGCCGTTGCGCGGCGCCTCCGTGAGAAACTGCCAGGAGATCGCGCCGGCGCCGTTGATGACGATGTAGAGAATCACCAGCATGATCGGCACCACGATCAGCAGCGTGATCCCGCCGAGAACGGCAAAAGCGATCTGCTGGCGAATCTTGGCCCCGTTCATTTCCTGGCCCTTCGCAGAGAACAGATCGGCGACGAAATTGATGGCGAACGTGATGGCGAACAGGACGAGCCCGACGGCGAACAGCGCGTAGTAGTGGTCGGAGCCGCCGACGGTCTCGCCCATTTCCCCGGCGATCGTGGCCGTCAGCGTCCGCAACGGTTGCAGGATCGAGCGGGGCATCACCGGGGCGTTGCCCGTGACCATCAGGACGACCATCGTCTCGCCGACGACGCGACCGATCCCGAGCATGACGGCGGCCAGAATGCCGGAGGCGGCCGAAGGCAGGACGATCCGCCAGAGGGTCTGCCAGCGGGTGGCGCCCAGACCGAAAGCGGCTTCGCGATACGTCCGGGGCACGCCGGTCAGGGCATCCTCGGAGATGCTGATGATGGTCGGCAGGGCCATGAAGGCCAGCAGCAGACTCCCCGTCAAGCCGCACATGCCCGTCGAGAGGTGAAACGTGTTCCGCAGGACCGGCGCCAGCCAGATGATGCCGAGAAAGCCTAACACCACGCTGGGAATGGAGGCGAGGATCTCGACCAGAGACTTGAGGACATTGCGCAAGTGCTTCGGCGCGACCTCCGCGATGAACATCGCCGAGCCCACGCCCAGTGGCACGCAGATCAGGATCGCCCACCCGGTTACGTAAATCGAGCCCAGCAGCAGGGGAACGACGCCAAACTGGGGCGGATCGGAGATGGGCAGCCACTCCGTACCGAAAAGGAATTTGGCAATGGGGTACTGCCGAAACAACGACAAGGAGTCCTTGAGGAGGAATAGGAAGATCAGGAAAACGAAAATGACGACCGCAAAACCGCTCAGTTTAACGCAGATCTCGATAATCGGCTCGCCAATCGTGCGTCGCAACCGCGTCAGAGACGGAAGAGGGCCGATCCCGGAGGCACGCAATCTGACTCGCGACACGATGGGTTCATTGCTGTTTGGGGCCAACGGTTACTCCTACCGGCACGAACCCGGTTTCCATGAACTGCCTCTGTCCGGTGGGGCTGAGCGTGAAATCGGTAAGCAGCTTGATGACTCCTTGCGGCTCGCCATTGGTGTACAGGAACAGCGGTCGGGAGAGCGGATAGGTCTTCTTGAGGACGTTCTCCACGTCCGGCGGATAGAACTGCTTGTCTTTACCGATCCGCAACGCCTTGGTCCGAGCGGAGAGGTAGCCCATGCCCAAGTAGCCGATGGCGCCCTCGTTGCCGGCCACCTCCTCCACAATCGCTTGGGACGACGTCAACAGCAGCGTCTCTTTGGAGAACTCCTCTTTGCTGTCCTTCTTGCCGAGTTGGATCACCTCCTCCTTGAAGTACATATGGGTACCGGAGCTGACCTCGCGGGAAAGGGTGACGATGGGAAGGTCCTTGCCGCCGAGTTCTCTCCAATTCGTGGCCTTGCCGGTGAAGATCTTGTGCAAATCCTCAAGCGTCAGCTTGTCCACGGGGTTGCTCTTGTTGACGATGACGGCGACGCCATCGTAGGCGACCACGAGTTCCTTGGGATTGACGCCCCGCTGGAGGGCCATCTCGACTTCCTTGGGCTTCATTTCCCGCGAGGCCGTGGCCACGTCGCAGGTCTGATTGATGAGCGAGGCGATGCCGACACCGCTGCCGCCGCCGGTAATGGCGACGAAGATGTGCGGATACTCCTTCATGAACTCCTCCGCCACCATCTGCACGGCGTTGACCATGGTGTCGGAGCCCTTGGTCTGGATGAAACCCTGGGGCTCATTGGGGTCGATTCTTTCCCCGCAGCCGCCCAGCGCGGCGGCCGTCCCCGCCACCAACAGGAGGATATAATACCCTCTCAGCCCCATAAGCAGTTATTGTAGGATCGCTCCTGGCAATCACAACCCTAAATGGCCCATAGGCATATACTTACGCCCTGCCGGGTCCGGCGTGAATCATGTCCGGGCTTCATGTTTATCATGCCTCCATTAGGAAAGTGTTAGCTCTTGGTTAATATTATGTTAAGATACGGCCGCCCAAGGATGGTCAGGGTTCCCCAACGCGACGAAAGGCGTTCGGGCCCCCAAGTCGTCAGCAGGTTGGATTGCGCGACGCGCGTTGAGGTCTGCCTGACGCCGGCGGCCTGGGCGGCTGAGAAAAAGGAGAAGTGCATGGTCTTCAGGTTCTTTCCCAGGGCCTTCAACTTCTTTGACCTGTTCGAAAAACAGGTGAGCCATGCGGTGGACGCCGCGTGCCTGTTCAAAGATATCGTGGCCGGCGGCCGCCTCACGGAAGACGCCATGAGTCGGATGGCCTCCATCGAGCACCAGGGCGACGACGTCGAGCACAAGATCATCGACCAGTTGAACAAGACCTTCATCACCCCCTTCGATCGGGAAGACATCCACACGCTGGCGAAGCAGTTGGACGACATCACCGACATGGTCAATAACATCCTGAGCCGGCTGCGGGTCTACAATATCGCGGGCGTGGACAAGAACCTGGTGGAGTTTTCCGTTGTGATCGAGCAGTCCGTGCGGGCCGTGGCGCGGGCGATCGGCGGGCTGCGGAACCTCAAGAACGGCCAGGTCGTCTTCGAAGCCTGCGTGGAGATCAACCGGTTGGAGAACGTCGGCGACGCCATGCGGGACCGCGCCCTGTCGGAGCTTTTCGCCACGGCCCGAGACCCGATCGCGGTGATCAAATGGAAGGATATCTACCAGGATGCCGAGACGGTCTTGGACGTCTGCGAGGACGTAGCCCACGTGGTCGATTCCATTATGGTCAAGCAGGCTTAACCATGACGCTGAGCATCTTGTCCCTGATTGCCCTGTCGCTGGTCTTCGACTTCCTCAACGGTTTTCACGATTCGGCGAACTCCATTGCCACGGTCGTTTCCACGCGGGTCCTCACGCCCAGCCGGGCCGTCATTTGGGCCGCGTTCTTCAATTTCATCGCTTTCTTGTTCTTTGGCCTGCACGTCGCCAACACGATCGGCAAAGGCATTATCGATATCGCGATTGTGGATAAGGCGTGATTTTCGCCACCTTGATCGGCGCCTGCGCCTGGGACGTGATTACCTGGTATCTGGGCCTGCCGACCAGCTCCTCCCACGCCCTGATCGGCGGGATGATCGGTGCGGCCCTGGTGAAGGTTGGCTCGACGCGCCCTGGTCTGGTCGCGGCATCACGAAGACGGTGATCTTCATCTTCGTCTCTCCGATTCTCGGCCTTGTCCTGGGCACGATCTTGGGCACGGCCGTCTACTGGGCGTGCCGCAACGCCACGCCCGCGCAAGGTGGATCACCTCTTTCGCAAAGGCCAGCTTGTCTCGGCCGCCCTGTACAGCATCGGCCACGGCGCCAACGACGCCCAGAAGACGATGGGCATCATTGCCAGCCTTCTTTTCAGCGCCGGCCTTTTGACGGGGGAATTTCACAGTGCCGATCTACGTGGTGCTCCTCTGCCAGGGCGCCATTGCCTTGGGCACGATGTTCGGCGGCTGGCGGATCGTCAAGACGATGGGCCAGAAGGTGGCCAAGCTCAAGCCCGTGGACGGTTTTGCCGCCGAATCCAGTGCGGCGATGACCCTGGCGATCTCTTCCGGCTTCGGCATTCCCGTCAGCACAACGCACACGATCACCGGGGCCATCATGGGCGTGGGGTCGATCCGCCGGCTCAGTGCGGTCCGCTGGGGCGTGGCCCGCAACATCGTATGGGCCTGGATTCTGACGATTCCGGCCGCCGCGATCATCTCGGCGGTCGCCTATCTCCTCGTGGGCCGCTTCCTCGCCAACGTGGCGTAGCCAAGCGATGATCGGCCGGAATGTGTCATACGAATCGGTTTAATCCGTCATCCGTTTGTCATCCTGAGCGCAGCGAAGGATCTGGCCTGCAAGAAGAGCAACGTTCTATTCGGCACCCAGATCCTTCGACTTCGTCTCCGGATGACGGAGTCCACTTCGGTCGCATCTCGCATCCGTGCTATCGAGGGTCTGCGGCTTGTAGTCCTCGGCCTTGTGACGGACGATGACCCCTTCGATCATGTAGATGACGTCCTCGGCGATATTCGTGGCGTGGTCGGCGATCCGTTCGAGATGGCGGGAGGCGGAAAGCATGTGAATCAGCGACCCCGTCTGGTCCGGGTGGGCGTGAATCGCCTCCTGCACGATCCGGTACATCTGGCGGTTCATCGCATCGATCTCGTCGTCGCTGGCCAGGACCGCGCGGGCCTGCTCGGCGCTGAGGTTCACCAGGGAATCCAGGCTCTTCTTGAGCATCTCCTGGAGCCTGGCGGGCCATCGCCTGAAAATCGAACGAGATATCGACCGGCGGCTGGGTGGCTAAGAAGGCGGCCCGCTC